>NZ_JBXARJ010000013.1:0-198427 GCF_058808115.1 Shinella sp. GW821-FHT11G07 | reverse complement strand
CTTCATCAAAATCTCCTCATGCATATTGCCGAGAAAATTCTACTTTTGAACCCGATTAGTGCGCGGGAGGATTACCATATTATTTCACATTGTTTACCGCCGATCTTTCCGATGCGGTCGTAGCTCAGCGGTTCCGAAATTACTCGACCCAACTCCGTTGACGGACCCTATGCGTCCAATAATTTAGTATCCCTTCCGCTCTTCCCCTCTTCCGGGCCCACACGGAGGCAAGCAATAATCTCCGCGCATTTCTAAATCTGGTTGCGCTGCTCGCTATCGATACGATAGGAGAATTTCTTGCGCAACCGCCAGCGAGATGCGTATGCCAGAAACGGTCCAGAACATTCCATTAGGTATGGCAAAAATGAATTCCAAGGCGCTAACGGCCGAGATGAAAGCTAACTTCAATTCGGCTTCCGTTTTAAAATTCAATGACGCCGTTCGCCAGGAACTGGCCGCACAGGGCGCCGCATTCAGAGCGATCGCCGGCAAAGTCGCCGATTCAGACCCGCAAAAATTCCTTACGGCTGCAACCGACATCCTTCAAGCGGGCAGCTTTGCTGATGAAGACCAGAAGAACTACATCATTTTCTCTATGCTGACGGCCACTTTTGGTTTGAGCAAAGGATCAACGCAGGAAGCAGCTATCACATCGTTGGATACCCTCCGTGAAGGCTTGAGCGCTCGCTATAGCAATTTGCCGGCATACAGTCTGATTAATGGCGCCCGCCTGATGCTCAAGAACAGTAGGAAGCCCGCATACGATTCTTTTATAGCCGCTTCAATTGGCGTTGGGGACGTCACTTCGTGCCCGAAAAAATTCTCCGGAGCCCGTTCGATCAGGCCTTACAATGATCACCCTGAATGGATGAGCGATATCCCATCACCCCATTACTTTGGGCCAATCACCTTTGAAAACACTGTTGCGCAAGGACCGGTGATCGTTTCAGCAACGTGCGACGGATTATATTTTATCAACCTAGCAGAATATCTTCTCTCGTCTTTAGATGCATCTGGCAGTTTAGCTGACATGCATTTTCATGTCATTAATTGGGGTGAGGGATGCGAGGATACGCTCGCAAAACTTCGAGCTATGAGTTCTAGAAACATCATAATTAGCCACGAAGTATACCCCTTCTCCAAGGACTATACGTATTTTGCTACATGCCGTTTCTTGAGGGCAATTCAGATAGTCGAGAAATTTGAACGGCCCATGTATTTGACAGACATGGACAACAGGATGGTCTATCCTCCGGAATCCCAAAATGACCTCCTACGTCGCGATTTCGCCGTCCGACACAACGGTTGGAGCGAATGGCTACCATGGCTCGGGCCAAACGCGGGCTCTGTCTTCATCAACAACACCAAACACGGTCGAAAATTTGCCAGCCTTCTGGCAAATTATGTTAAATCTAGGTTCACTCCGAACTCGCGTGAGAATTGGTATTTTGACCAGCTGTGCCTCAATGAGGTCGCGCATGCAATGAAACAGGTTGAGGGCATTAAAGTGCGTGATCTCTCAAGAGGGCAGCAATACAGCGGGGCGCGGCCTGCTGCCGAAACGCAGCATCTGAAACAAGCGGAAAGATAACAGCAACCGACAAGAATGATGACACCTTTTACGCATTGACCTGCCGCTGAGAATTTCCTCCAGAATGGATTCGAGTCCGGCCCACTGAGGACGGACGTATGAAGGAGCAGGAGGCCGGAACGAAAGCGGCCGATCTTTGCCGTAAGCAAGGGATTTTCTGGGCGGCCTTTTACAACTGGAAGGCCGAATACGGCGGTATGGACGTGTCCGAGGCGAAACGTCTGAAGCGTTGGAGGAGGAGAACGCCCAGATGAAGAAGCTGCCTGCCGAACAGATGCTGTATGGGGCCGCACTTCGCGAGCTTCTTTCAAAAAATGCTAGGGCCTGCCGCCAAACGTGACGCCGTTGCGTACCTAAAGGCCGTTATGGGCCTTTAGGTACGGCGGCCGTGCCAGATCATATCCGCAGAGCGAAAGACGATCCGCTATGGTCCCTGCCGACCGCGGGAGGTCGAGCTGCGGACGAAGCTGCGCGATCTTGCCAACGAGCGACGACGCTTCGGCTATCGGCGGCTGTCCATACTGCTTCGGCGGGTGGGAGAGCCGTCCAGCGTCAACCGCATCTACCGACTTTGTCGCGAGGAAGGCCTTCGGTCCGCAAACGCAAAGCGAAGCGGCGTGCCTGGGCACCCGTGCACTGATCCTGGTGGAGGCGAAGGCCAATGCGCGACGGTCACTGGATTTCGTTCATGACCAATTCGCCTGCGGCAGGCGCATCCGCGTGCTCAATATCGTGGACGACGTCACACGCCGGTCCCTGACTGCGATCCCTGACACACCGATCTCTCGACGTCGCGTTGCTCGCGACCTGACGACGCTGATCGAACGACGAGGCAAACCCGGCATGATCGTTTCGGACCACGGCAGGGAGTTCACGTCGAACGCGATCCTGGTCTGGATGGCAATGAGCTTTTGAACGAAAGCCTGTTCTTCGGCCTCGATCATACGCGCAGCGCTATCGCCGAATGGGTCAACGACTACAACCATTTCCGGCCGCATTCATCGATCGGATATCAGACTCCGGCAGATGCTGCCGGGATCATCGCCGCAACCGGCTCCAACGCTGCGGAAGGTGGAAGCTTCACGTTTCCGTCGATTGCTTAAATCGCGCCATTTGGCGTATCCAAAACCGCCGAGGAAACTTCAGCGGCAAGTCGAGATTTAAAATTGACTTATCCGATGGGAAGAGAGAATTCGCTCTCTCCCAGTAAGTCCTTGTGACTTTTGGACTTTCTGGGAGAGAGGAATGGTACGGTTGAGTGGGGTCGAACCACCGACCTCAGGTGCCACAAACCTGCGCTCTAACCAACTGAGCTACAACCGCACACGGGCGCGTTTTGGCGCGCTTGGTGCGTCACATACGGGCAACCGCACTATTTTTCAAGCGTTTTTTTGCAAGAGCCCGTAAACGAAAACGGCCGGACGATTGCCCGGCCATTGTAACATGGCGCGTAAACCCGCGCTATGTGGCGCTTCAGACGGCCTTGAAGGACTTCATGGCCTTTTCAGCAGCCGACTTGCCCGGAGCCGAAACCTTTTCGGCAACCTTCTTGGAGGTTTCCTGCAGGGTCTTGGCCTGTTCGACGGCAACTTCGGCCTGCTTGCGCAGGAAGGCGGTCTGCAGTTCGAAAAGTTCGGAAACCGACTTTACGCCGAGCAGGGCTTCCAGGTGCGAAAGCGAGTTTTCAGCATTGGTGCGAAGCGCGTCGATGGCCTTGAGGCCGAGTTCGACGGAGCCGGCCTGCGCGCTCTCAAGCGTCGCTTCGACGGTCTTGGTCGCGTCTTCGGCGGCTTCCTTCATCTTGGCATAGGCTTCCTTGGACTGCGCGGCGCCCTTTTCGGCGAAATCGCGGAAGCTTTCGGAAAGCTTGCTCGGGTCGATGGAAGCGATGGAGAATACGTCGTCGATCTTCTTGGTAGCCATTGTCTGCGCTCCTTGGTTTGGCCCTCTCTAGAGGCGCCATGTTTTTGGATGAGCTTTATATAGCCGATCTCATTTCGCATTGCAACAAAATTGTGCGCTGCACAATAAATCGTGGCGCCGTTAACCCTTTCGCCTGAAAGCCCGGGGCTCCCCGGCCTCGCCGCTGGACCCTCCGCCTATGCACGGCTATTAATAAAGCGTTAATTGAAAACCGGGACGCCGGAGTCAGATACAGGCCTGAATATGTCCGCAAAGCAGTATCCCTTCATCGACGTCGCCGTCCACGAGCGGGTGCGCCTGCCGTTTTCCCGCGGCGAGGCCGTCGTGCTGTTTTCCAGGGATATGGCCCGGGTGCTCTGGTCGAACGGTCGGGGTGCGACCCTGTTCGGCCAGGACAATATCTACGATTTTCTCGATATCGGCCCGGATCGCGCGGATGTCGCCTACCGCCAGCTCGCGGCGACGGCCCGGCAGGTGCAGGCACCGGGCGAGCGACGCGGCTTCGTCATGCGCATCGGCAGCGGCTTTCGCAGCGTACCGGTAAATGCGGTCGTCGAGGGTGTCACCATCCGCCCCGGCGAAGAGGCGATCCTGTTCAGCGCACCCGTTGCCCTCGGCCGCCAGAGCCAGGAAGACGCCGCGGCCGCCATGCTTACCGGTTTCGACGACCCGGACACGCATATGGCCGTGCTCGACGGCGAGGGCACTGTCATCGCTGCATCGGAGGGCTTTGACCGGATTGCCGTCAGCCCGGAGACGCGCCGCGCCCTCGTCGATGCCGCCGGACGCGGCGCCGAGCATCTGGTGAAGCGCCCCATCGCCACCGGCCGCGGCCACCTGCCCGCCGCCATCGGCCGCATTTCCAGCGACCCGGCACTTCACTTGCTCTTTGCCGTCGAAACCATTCTCGGCCACCTCGACCCGGATGAGGACGAGGCACAGCCTGCCGCCGCCATCGGGATTGCGGCAGAGGCCGAGCCGGTCGACGCCATCGTCCCCTCGCCGGAGAGCGAGCCGCTGGTCGAAGAAGAACGGGCTGATCCGGTCGACCCTGTTTCCGACGAGCCAGTGATGGATTCGGCCGAAGAACCTGCGGCAGACGAATCCGTTGCCGAGGAGACCGCAGCCGAAGATACGGAACCTCTGCCGGAGGAGGTCGCGGAGCCGGTCCTGGACGTGCAGCCGGAAAGCGAACAGCCGACCGCCGAGACGTCACAAGCGGTGCAGGAAGACCCCATCGCAGAATCTGTGGAAGATGCAAACGCCGCCGCAGTGGAAGAAGCTGCCACTGACGCCAGCGAGGCTGTCGAGGCTGTCGAGGCTGTCGAGGCTGTCGAGGCTGTCGAGGCTGTCGAGGCTGTCGAGGCTGTCGAGGCAAAATCCGGTTTTACCTTCAATCCGCAAGGCCGGCCCATCCGTTTTGTCTGGAAGATCGATGCCGAGGGCCGGTTCAGCGAGATTTCGGAAGAATTCGCCGCCGCCGTCGGCCCAAAGGCCGCAACGATTTCCGGTGAACGCTTCACCGATGTCGCCGCCCGCTTCGATCTCGATCCGGAAGGCAAGATCGGCGACCTCCTGCGCCGCCGCGACACCTGGTCGGGCAAGACGATCCGCTGGCCTGTTGAAGGCACCAGCCTTGTCGTGCCGGTGGATCTCGCCGCCCTGCCGACCTATTCGCGCAATCGGGAATTCGACGGTTTCCGCGGCTTCGGCATCGTGCGCATCGCCGACGCGGTTGAGGATACTCACGCGCGGGGGCTGACGCTGGACCGGTCCGTCGCCGCAGCAGAGGCAGAGGTTGAAGAAACCCTCGCCGAGGAAACCGGTACTCTGCTGGAAAGTGCTGCGGACGAACTGGATGAAGATGCGGTGATCACCGCAGACGATGTTTCCGCACTGCCGGATGAACCGGTTGTCGAAGCCGGCGAAGCACGCCCATCGGAAGAGGCAGCGGAGACGGAAGACACCGCTCCGGCCGCAGAGGCGGACGATACAACATTGCCGACGAGCGACGAACAGGACGCCTTCCGCGGCGAACGCCCGGCGCTGCGCCTTGTCGAAACCCCGACCCGCCGCCAGTCGGACAAGGTCGTGCAGCTCGAAACCCGGCGCAATCGCGGCGGTCTTTTCGATGGCCTGTCGACCGGGGAACAAGCGGCATTCCGCGAAATCGCCCGCCAGCTTGGCGAGACCTTTGGCAAACGCAAGGCGGAAGACCTCCCGTCCGGCGATGTGCCGGAGACACCTTCAAACGAACAGACAGACGCTGCAACCAGCGTCACCGAAGAGCAAGGCCAAAACGCGGAAGAGCCGATCGCGGCACCCGTGGCTGGCGTTTCCGAGACGGAAGTGCCGGGCCTCGAAGTCGGCCCGCATGCCGACGACCTCCTGCCGAACGACCATGCTGTCGAACGCACGGGATTTGCCCCATCGCGCCGGCAGATGGACTACGGCCTCACCGCCGCCGTGGTCGACGCGCTGCCGGTTGCGCTGCTCGTGCATGTCGGCGAACGGCTTATCCATGCCAATCCGGAATTCTTCCGCCTTACCGGCTACAGCAATCTCGAGGACCTCGAAGCCTCGGGCGGCCTCGATATCCTCCTGGCCGGCCCGGACGCGGAAGACGGTGACGGCATGATGGCGCTGCGCCATGCCGACGGCGAGAGCACGAGCGGGGTGCGTGCCCGCCTCCAGTCGATCCGCTGGGAGGATGGCACGGCGCTGATGCTGGCGCTGACACCGGCTCAGGAAAAACCTGCCCTTTCGCTGGTCGAGACGGCACCGGTTCCGGCTCAAAGCGACGAGCGCTCGGCCGATCAGGCGGCAGCCGCCGCGCTTCGCGTCGAGGTCAGCGAGCTGCGTTCCATCCTCGAAACCGCGACGGACGGCGTCGTGGTCGTCGGCCATGACGGCGACATTCGCTCGATGAACCGCTCGGCGAGCGCCCTCTTCAACTATGACGAAGATGAGACGCGCGGCCGGCCGTTTGCCATGCTGTTCGCCCATGAAAGCCAGAAGGCGGTGCTCGATTATCTCGCTGGCCTCGCCGGCCATGGCGTTGCAAGCGTGCTGAATGATGGGCGCGAGGTCATCGGCCGCGAGGCCGGCGGCGGCTTCATCCCGCTGTTCATGACCATGGGCAGCCTCTCCTCGTCCTCCGGCTATTGCGCGGTCATCCGAGACATCACCCAGTGGAAGCGCACCGAAGAGGAACTGCGCAACGCCAAGCGGGCGGCCGAGACGGCAAACGCCCACAAGAGCGACTTTCTTGCGCGCGTCAGCCACGAGATCCGCACGCCGCTCAATGCCATCATCGGTTTTTCCGACATGATGGCGACGGAGCGCTTCGGGCCGATCGGCCATCCGCGCTACATCGAATATGCCAATGACATCGGCCGTTCCGGCCGTCATGTTCTCGATATCGTCAACGACCTGCTCGACATTTCCAAGATCGAGGCGGGCGAGATGGATCTGGAGTTCACCGCCGTCGGCCTCAACGAGACGATCGCGGAAGCCGTCTCGCTGGTCCAGCCGCAGGCGAACGGGCAGCGCGTCATCATCCGCACCTCGCTGTCGAACAACGTGCCGCAGATCGTGGCCGACCTGCGTTCGATCAAGCAGATCGCCCTCAACATCCTGTCGAATGCCATTCGCTTCACGCCGGCCGGCGGACAGATCGTGGTGTCCACCGCCTATGAGGCGAACGGCAGCGTCGTGCTGCGCATTCGCGATACCGGCGTCGGCATGACGCGCAGCGAGCTGGAGCAGGCGATGAAGCCTTTCCGGCAGGTGACGACGGGGTCGCGCAAGCGCGGCGACGGCACCGGCCTTGGCCTGCCGCTCACCAAGGCGATGGTCGATGCCAATCGGGCGAATTTCTCAATCAGCTCCACGCCGAACGAGGGCACGCTTGTGGAAGTGATCTTTCCTTCGCCCCGCGTGTTGGCAGACTGAGCCGATTGTTCTAGACCGGGCGAAACGCCCTACGGTGCCCTGACCTTGCGCGGGGTTGCCGCATCGCCGAGGTAATGCCTTGCAGGTCTCGTCCGAAAGCGCACCGGTGCGCGTCCAGCGCCGTTCTGGTGCAGCCCGCCACCCGCTGCTGTCTGCCGCGGCCGTGCTGGCGGCTGTCATCGTGCTGATGCCGGCCATCGCCATCGTCGTGATCGCGGCAACAGGCGGCACCGATACATGGCCGCATCTCCTCAGCAACGTCATACCGCGCGCCACGCTGCGCACACTCATTCTGCTGGCCGGCGTCGGCACGATCACGGCGATCGTCGGCGTCGTGACGGCCTGGCTGGTGGCGAGTTGCGACTTTCCCGGCCGCCGGCTGCTCTCCGGCCTGCTCGTGCTGCCGCTCGCCATTCCCGCCTATCTCGGCGCCTATGCCTTTGCGGAATTCTTTTCCTTCACCGGGCCGGTGCAGACGGCCTATCGCGCGCTTTTGGGTTTCCAGACGAGCCGCGACTACTGGTTTCCGGAGGTGCGCACCACCGGCGGCGCCATGCTGGTCCTGTCCAGCGTGCTCTATCCCTATATCTACCTCGCCGCCCGCTCGATGTTCCTGATGCAGGGCCGGGCGGCGGCGGATGTAGCGCGCACGCTGGGCGCCGGACCGCTGAAGGTCTTCGCAAGAATCCAGATCCCCATGGCGCGGCCGGCGATCATGGTGGGATTGACGCTCGTCGCCATGGAAACGCTGAACGATATCGGCGCGGTCGAATATCTCGGCGTGCAGACGCTGACCTTCTCGATTTTCGATACCTGGCTCAACCGCGGCAGCCTGGCCGGTGCAGCACAAATCGCCTGCGTTATGCTGCTTTTCGTCATCTGCCTGATGGTGATCGAGCGCGCCGCGCGCCGCCGGCAGCGTTTCACCAGCCAGAAGACGACGGCGGCGGTGCACGATTCCATACGCCTCAGACTTCACGGTTGGAAGAAATGGGCGGCAAGCGTCGCCTGCCTGCTGCCGCCCGTCATCGGCTTTGCCATTCCCGTCTTCGTCCTCGGCGGCTATGCCGTGCGCCGGCTGGACCAGTTCGCCTCGACGCGGCTGCTTTCCGCGCTCTGGCAAAGCCTGCTCGTCTCGGGCTCGACGGCCCTCGCCGCGGTGTTGCTCGCCTTCCTGCTTGCCTATGCCGCCCGCTCGACGCGCTCCCGGCTGATCGCTGCCGCTGGGCGCTTCGCATCCTTCGGCTACGGTGTTCCGGGCACGGTGCTGGCCATGGGGGTGCTCATTCCCCTCGCCACGTTCGACAATGCGTTCGACGGCTTTTTGCGCGCACATGTCGGCATCTCGACCGGCCTGCTGCTTTCCGGCACCGGCTTCGCCATCATCTATGCCTGCACGGTCCGTTTCCTGACGATGGCGGAGGGCACGATCGATGCGGGCTTCCACAAGCTCTCGCCGCATCTCGACATGGCTGCCCGCACCCTGGGGCGCACCAGCGGACAAACGCTCTGGAGCGTGCTGCTGCCGATGATGCGGCCGGCGACGCTGACGGCCGCTCTCCTCGTCTTCATCGAGACGATGAAGGAACTGTCGGCGACGATCATGCTGCGGCCGTTCAATTTCAACACGCTCGCCACCCTCGTCTACGAGGACGCTTCGCGGGCGAAGGTGGAGGATGCGGGTGTGCCCGCCATCATCATCGTGGCGGTCGGGCTTATTCCCGTCTTCCTCGTCTCGCGCTCCCTCGAGCGGAAGAACGGTTAAAAAAAGAGGGCGGCAAAAGCCGCCCCGATAGGTGAATGCTGTCCAACAAAAGCGAAGGTGAACGGCTTCATGCCATCGGGTCGGGTGCGACCGGAAGCCCTCCATCGGGCGTGCTCAAGTTGATACGACTTTGCCCCGTTCCGACTTAACAAAACCTTACCCGACCGGTTTCGGCACAAACCTTTTGTTCACAACTTCGCGAGCTTGGTTAATGCAGTCGGTTAGAGAGACGTTAACGCCGGTGGCGTTCACGATTTCAGCGCCTCCAGATCGGCGAAGAGGTCCAGCGCCTCGGGATTGGCGAGCGCCTCCTTGTTCTTGACCGGTCGGCCGTGCACGACCTCGCGCACCGCGAGCTCGACGATCTTGCCGGATTTGGTACGGGGTATATCCGCGACCTGGATGATTTTGGCCGGCACATGGCGCGGCGAGGCGCCGGTGCGGATTTTGGTCTTGATCGTCTTTTCCAGCGCCGCGTCCAGCACCGTGCCGGGCGCAAGGCGCACGAAGAGCACGACACGCACGTCGTCGTCCCAGTCCTGGCCGATGCAGAGGGCCTCGAGGACCTCGTCCAGCTGTTCGACCTGGTTGTAGATTTCCGCGGTACCGATGCGCACGCCGCCGGGATTCAGCGTTGCGTCCGAGCGGCCATGGATGATGATGCCGTCATGGCTCGTCCATTCGGCGAAATCGCCATGGCACCAGATATTGTCGAAGCGCTCGAAATAGGCGGCGCGATATTTTTCGCCGTCCGGGTCGTTCCAGAACATGACCGGCATGGAAGGGAAGGCCCTGGTGCAGACGAGTTCCCCCTTTTCACCACGCACGGTGTAGCCGTCCTCATCCCAGACGTCCATCGCAAGGCCAAGGCCCGGCCCCTGGATTTCGCCACGCCAGACCGGCCGGAGCGGAATGCCAAGCACGAAGCAGGAGACGATGTCCGTGCCACCGGAGATGGAAGCGAGCTGCACGTCCGGCTTGATGCCCTCATAGACGAAGGTGAAGCCCTCCGGCGAGAGCGGCGAGCCTGTCGAGGTAAGCAGGCGCAGGCTGGAGAGGTCGTGCGTCGTGTGCGGCGTGAAGCCGCCCTTGCGCACGGCGTCGATATATTTGGCCGACGTGCCGAAGACCGCGAATTTTTCGGCCTGCGCGTAGTCGAACAGCACATTGCCGTCGGGATGGAACGGAGACCCATCGAACAGGCAGAGCGTGGCGCCGACCGCAAGACCGGAGACCAGCCAGTTCCACATCATCCAGCCGCAGGTGGTGAAATAGAACAGCCGATCACCTTCGACTAGCCCGCAATGCAGGCGGTGCTCCTTCAGGTGCTGCAGCAGCGTGCCGCCGGCCGAATGCACGATGCATTTCGGCACGCCGGTCGTGCCGGAGGAGAACAGGATATAGAGCGGATGACGGAAGGGGAGCTGCGCGAAGGTCAGTGGCTTCGCCTCGTACGGCGCCGTCAGCGCTTCGAGCGAGCGGCCATCGGCAAGCGACGCGGCAAGCGCTTCGGCATCGCCGGCATAATGCACCACAAGAACCGGCACACCGAGCTTGCCGGCCACCGCCTGCACCTTGGCGGACACATCCTGGAGCTTGCCGGCATACCAGTAGGCATCGCAGGTGATAAAGAGCTTGGGCTCGATCTGGCCGAAGCGGTCAAGCACGCCCTGCTCGCCGAAATCGGGCGAACAG
The DNA here is from genome assembly GCF_058808115.1 of Shinella sp. GW821-FHT11G07. Lineage (NCBI taxonomy): Bacteria > Pseudomonadati > Pseudomonadota > Alphaproteobacteria > Hyphomicrobiales > Rhizobiaceae > Shinella > Shinella sp. GW821-FHT11G07. The sequence goes on along the minus strand of NZ_JBXARJ010000013.1, from coordinate 187,499 downwards.
GAGGACCAGATAGCCCCCAGCGAGGCGGTGGCGAGCATGCAGGCGATGGTCTCCGGCATGTTCGGCATCATCGCGGCAACGCGGTCGCCCTCGCCTATGCCGAGTGCTGCAAAGGCCTGCTGCAGCTTCGAGACGCGGGCGCGGAGCTCGTCCCAGGACCAGCGATAGGAGACCTTGTCTTCGCCGCGGAAAACGATCGCATCGCCAGGGCCGGTCGCTTTCAGGAGGTTCTCGGCAAAATTCAGCTGGCCGTCGGGGAAGAAGCGCGCTTCCAGCATGCGGTCGCCGTTTTCGAGCGCCACATTCCCCTTTGCGCCGATGACGCCACACTCGTCCCAGACCGCAGTCCAGAAGGCAGCGCGATCTTCCACCGACCAGGCGTGAAGATCGTCAAAGGTTCTGAAGTCGCGTCCGGCGGCCTGGCCGGCGGTCTTCATGAATTGGGCCATCGGGCTTTTTGTCAGGATTTCGGCCGAAGGTTCCCACAGGGGGGTTTCTGACGTCATGCTGTCCTCCACTCCATCGCACTTCGTATAGCATGTTGCGCCGCAGTATAAAGCGGCGAACGCCGGTTCGCGCCGTTGCCGACCGCAATTCCGCCATGGCACCATTTGATTTCTTGGTCCCAAGCGCCTATCCCCGTTCGCCTGTCGAAATGTGAACGCTGCCGGCCAAGGACCTGCATCCGAATGATCCTTTCCCGTTTTTTCCAATCACGGCATCTGGTGCTGGGCTTCCTTGCGATCGTCGTCCTCGTCGCGGCGGTGCGCGTCGGTTTTCCGTTCCTCGTCCAGACGGATACGGTGCGCCGGGAAATCGGGGAGACGCTGGAAGCCTGGACGGGTGCCGATGTCGAGATCGGGCGCGAGGCGGAGTTTTCCTTCTGGCCCTATCCGCAGGTGACGATCGGCAACGTGCGCGTCATCGATCCGCAGGCGCAAGCCGGCAACCGGGAGCTCGCCTCCATCGAGAGCCTTTCGGCAAGCTTCGATCTCTTCGGTGCGGTGCGCGGCAAGCCCGTCTTCGGCGATTTCGATCTCGTGCGCCCGACGATCCACGTCGGCTGGAAAGCCGACGGCACGTTCAACTGGCGCCACAGCGGCTGGCTGATGCAGGCGATCGATGCTACCGCCGCGGTGGCCGAGGGGCAGGCGACACCCGAACTGCCCGCAGAACGCATCGGCACGATCAACGTGACCGACGGCACGATCGAAGTGCAGCACGAAAACGGCAGCGCGCCGTTCCGGATTTCCGACATCAATGGCGATATCGACTGGGCAGCCCTCCGGCGGCCGCTCGACCTGACGCTGTCCGGCATCATCAATGGCGAAATGACGCGCTGGACCTTCTATTGCGACCAGCCGCTGGCGCTCCTTGCCGGGCGCAATGCCACGGTGCGCACCAATCTGTCCGCCGATCCGACCACCGTGAATTTCGAAGGCCTCGCCAACCTTTCCAGGAACGCCTTCGTCTCCGGCAACCTGTTGCTCTCCACGCCATCGCTCGGCCACCTACTGGCCTGGCAGGGCAAGGAGATCCCCTCGGTCGGCAGCATGGGCCAGGTGACGGTAGAGGCGAAAGTGGCGACGGCCGGGTATTCGGCAAAGCTCGAACAGCTCAAGCTGACACTTGCCAACGCGCAGGCGACCGGCGTGCTCGACATCAACATGCCGCCCGATGGCGTGCCGCAGCTGGGCGGCACCCTCGCCTTCGATCACATCGATCTGCGCGCCGTCCTGACCGCCTTCGCACCGGGTGCCGAGCAGAATACCGCAAGCATCGACACCGCCTTCGTTCACCAGTTCGGCATGGATCTCAGGCTATCGGCCAAGACGGCGGATTTTGCGCCCTTCTCCCTGCAGGACCTTGCGGCCGGCATGCGCATCGAGAACGGCCGCGCCTCCTTCGATGTCGGCGACAGCACATTGCTGGGCGGGCGCGCAACCGGGCGAATCTCGCTTTCCGAACAGGGCATCCGTGGCGGTGGCCGCTTGCAGATGTCGCTCGGCGATGTGGATATCGGCGCGATCGTCAGCACGCTCGCCTTGCCGGGGCCCCTGCCGTCAGGACGCGGTTCGGCGGATTTCGAGCTTTCGACGGAACGGCCGCTCTGGGCGACGACGCTCTCGGATGTGTCCGGCCAGTTCCGCCTGCGCATGGGAGCGGGCACGCTCACCCATTTCAACCGGCAGGCCTTCGAGGAACGCGCGGGGCAAAATGCCTTCTTCAACTTCTCCGAAGCGGCGGACGGATCGTTCGATTTTGTGCGGGCCGATGTCGAGGCCAAGCTCGATCGCGGTCTTGCGGAACTGACGAAAGCGGAGATCGAGGGCAACGAGAAGATACTGGCGCTCTCGGGCATGATCCCCTATCGCAGCGGCAGCGTGGCGCTGGCAGGCTCGCTCGCCGACCGGCCGCAGGCGGATGCGACCGCCGTCGTCAATCCGACGATCAGCTTCTTCGTCGGCGGCTCCTGGCCGGAACCGGTGATCTCGCCGATTTCCATCCTGACGGGGCAGCAGCCCCGCCAGTAATTCTTTGACAGATATCAGCGGCCGGCGAAGGCCGCCTGCTCATCCCTGACGCGCTGGACTTCGCGCCGCTTCGTCATGATCGAAGCAATGATGACGCCGATGGCGACGAAGCCGATGAGCAGCGTGCAGGCCGCGTTGATCTCCGGCGTCACACCGAGGCGCACCTGGCTGTAGATCTTCATGGGCAGCGTCGTGGCACCGGGGCCGGAGGTGAAGCTCGAGATGACGAGGTCGTCGAGCGACAGCGTCAGTGCCAGCATCCAGCCCGACAGCACGGCCGGCGCGATGATCGGCAGCGTCACCTCGAGGAACGTCTTCACCGGCGTAGCACCGAGATCCATCGCCGCCTCCTCGACCGAGCGATCGAAGGAGAGCAGGCGCGACTGCACCACGACCGTCACGAAACACATCGAGAAGGTGATATGCGCGAGCGTCACCGTCACGAAGCCGCGGTCGAAGCCGATGGCGACGAAAAGCAGCAGCAGTGACAGGCCGGTGATCACTTCCGGCATGACGAGCGGCGCATAGACCATGCCGGAGAACAGCAGACGACCGCGAAAGCGCGTGTAGCGGGTGAGCGCCAGCGCCGCCATGGTTCCAAGGGCCGTCGCGATGGTGGCGGACAGCAACGCCACGCGGATGGTCACCCAGGCCGCATCCATGAGGCCCTGGTTATGGAAGAGTGCAACATACCATTTTGTCGAGAAACCGCCCCAGACCGTCACGAGCTTCGATTCGTTGAACGAGAAGACGACCAGAAGCACGATCGGCAGGTAGAGGAAGGCAAAGCCGAGAACGACGGAAACGATGTTGAAACGGGACCAGCTGTTCATGGTTCTACCTCCCCTGCTCTTCGGCCTTGGCCTGCGCATTCTGGAAGAACACGATGGGCACGACCAGAATGAGGAGCAGGATGGTGGCAACGGCGGCCGAGACCGGCCAGTCACGGTTTGCGTTGAATTCGTTCCACAGCGTCTTGCCGATCATCAGCGTCTGTGACCCGCCGAGCAGGTCGGGGATAACGAACTCGCCGACGGCCGGGATGAAGACGAGCATGCAGCCCGCGACGACACCCGGAATGGAGAGCGGGAAGGTTATCTTCCAGAACGCCGAGATCTGCGGGCACCCGAGATCCTGCGCAGCCTCGATCAGCGTGTTGTCCATCTTTTCCAGCGCGGAATAGAGCGGCAACACCATGAAGGGCAGGTAGGAATAGACGATGCCGATATAGATCGCCCAGTTGGTGCCGAGAATGATCAGCGGCTGGTCGATGACGCCGATGCTCAGCAGGAACTGGTTGAGCAAGCCTTCGGGTTTCAGGATCGCAATCCAGGCATACACGCGGATCAGGAAGCTCGTCCAGAACGGCAGGATGACGAGCATCAACAGCGTCGGGCGCAAGGTGCGCGGCGCCTGTGCCATGCCGTAAGCGATGGGGTAGCCGATGAGCAGCGTGATGAGGGTCGAGACACCCGCAATCCACAGGCTCGACAGATAGGCGTTCATATAGAGCGCATCTTCGGTCAGCCAGACGTAGTTTGCGAAACTGAACTGCCCGATCTTGCCGAAGAAGCCGGAAAGACCATCCGCCAGCGCGAAGACCGGCTCATACGGTGGCTGGGCGATTGCGGTGGTCGAGAGCGAGATGCGGAAGACGATGAAGAACGGAATGAGGAAGAAGAACAGCAGCCACGCATAGGGAAGGATAATGACAAGGCGGCTGAAGATGGCGGAGCCGAGCTTGTTCATCGGTCAATCCTTCAAGACGACGCCGGCGGTTTCGCCGAAGGAAACCCAGACCTTCTCGTCATAGGCGATCGGATCCTCCACCTCGCGCTGGGCATTCAGCATGGAGGCCTTCACCACCTTGCCGCTGCCGAGCTTGACGTAGAAGACCGTCATATCGCCGAGATAGCCGATGTCCCAGATCTCGCCCTGGGCCGCATTGACGGAAGCGTCGGCCGGGGCTGCCCGCGTGACCTTCATCTTTTCCGGCCGGATGGCAAAGCCTGCGGCACTGCCCGTCGTCGGACCGTTCGCCGTTGCGGTGCGGATGGTGAAGCCCTCGTTGACGGCAAGCTCGACCTTGCCATTGCCGTTGGCAGAGACCTTGCCGTCGAGGATGTTGACGTCGCCGATGAAGTCCGCGACGAAGCGCGAATTCGGCGCCTCGTAGATTTCCGCCGGCGTCGCCACCTGAACGACCTTGCCGTGGCTCATCACCGCGATACGGTCGGCCATGGTCATCGCCTCCTCCTGGTCGTGTGTCACGACGACGAAGGTAAGGCCGAGTTCCTGCTGCAGGTCCATCAGCTCGAACTGGGTTTCCTCACGCAGCTTCTTGTCGAGCGCGCCGAGCGGCTCGTCGAGCAGCAGCACTTTGGGGCGCTTGGCAAGCGAGCGGGCGAGCGCCACGCGCTGGCGCTGGCCGCCGGAGAGCTGGTGCGGCTTGCGCTTGGCGAACTGCTCGAGTTTCACCAGCTTCAGCATCTGCGTGACGCGTTCGGCAATCTCGTTCTTCGGCATGCCGTCCTGGCGCAGGCCGAAGCCGATATTGCTTTCCACCGTCATGTGCGGGAAGAGCGCGTAGGACTGGAACATCATGTTGACCGGCCGCTTGTAGGGCGGAATGCCGGCAATGTCCTGGCCGTCGAGGATGATTTCGCCCGACGTCGGCCGCTCGAAGCCGGCGAGCATGCGCAGAAGCGTAGACTTGCCGCAGCCGGAGGCACCGAGGAGCGCAAAGAACTCGCGGTGATAGATGTTGAGGGTGAGATCATCGACGGCAGTGAAATCGCCGAACCTCTTCGTGACATTGCGGAACGTGATGTATGGTTTTGCGTCCGGATCCGTCCACGGTGCGAAGGAACGACGGATATTGCCGAGAGATTTCATTGCCTGTCCCCATCTCTTTTATTGGCAGTCAAAATGAAATTGCCCGGAAGCATCTTCCGGGCAATTCATCCTAGACCGGTTATTGGCCGGTCACGATTTTGGTCCACGCCCGTGTGAACAGGCGCTGCGTTTTGGCATCCAGCGTGGTGTTGGTGAAGAGCTTCGCCAGCGTCGCCTCATCCGGATAGATCGTCGTGTCCTTGATGATCTCTTCCGGCATGACGGCCTGAGCAGCCTTGTTGCCGTTGGCATAGTGGATGTAGGTCGATGCCTTGGCGATGACTTCCGGGCGCATGATGTAGTCGAGGAAGGCGTGGGCCTCATCGACATGCGGTGCATCAGCAGGGATCGCCATCTGGTCGAACCACATCTGTGTGCCTTCCTTCGGGATCACGTAGCCGACCTCGACGCCATTCTTGGCTTCTTCGGCACGGTCGCGGCCCTGGAAGATATCACCAGACCAGCCGACGGCGATGCAGATGTCGCCGTTCGCGAGACCGTTGATGAACTCGGAGGAGTGGAACTTGCGCACGAAGGGTCTGATCTTCTGGAGTGCTTCCTCGGCCTTGGCGAGATCGGCCGGGTCATGGCTGTCCGGGTTCAGGCCCAGATAGGCGAGCGTGACCGGGATAATATCTGTCGGCGAATCAAGCAGGTTGATGCCGCAATCCTTGAGCTTTTCGGCGTTTGCCGGATCGAAGATGACGTTCCAGCTGTCGATCGTGTCCGTGCCGAGGGCTTCCTTGATCTTGGCCTTGTTATAGCCGATGCCGATCGTGCCCCACATGTAGTTGATCGAATATTCATTGCCGGGGTCGAACGGCTGCATGCGGGTCGCAACCATGTCCCACATGTTCTTGAGGTTCGGCAGCTTCGACTTGTCGAGCTTCTGGTAGACGCCGGCCGAAATCTGGCGCTGCAGGAAGGTGTTGGTCGGCACCACGACGTCGTAGCCCGTACCGCCGGCGAGAAGCTTCGTTTCAAGGATCTCGTTCGAATCATAGACGTCGTAGACGACCTTGATGCCGGTTTCCTTGGTGAAATCGTCAATAATCGAGGAGTCGATATAATCCGACCAGTTGTAGACGTTAACGACTTTTTCCTGCGCCAGCGCACCGCCGGCACCAAACAGTGCGACAACGGCGGCAGTCGCTAAAAGAGTACGCCTTATCATTGATTTATCTCCCAGTTTTTTCGCGGGCCTATAAGTTCGTATGAAGAACAGTCACCGATTATGGATGTTTTTCGAGAGGCGACAAGCTGCATTCTACTCAAACAAAGGCTGAATTTTGATATCACATTGTTCCCATTCCTATCATATTTGAAGCCCTATCGGCGAAGGAAAGCAAGTAGAAATTTACTGGAAGTCGAAAAGGCTCAGGCCCGCGACCATTTCATCAAGCCCCACCGGCCGTGTGACTGGCGGTTCGGCACGGGCGAGACAGCCCTGACGCTCGCATAGCCGACAGGCCGTACCGACCGCGACGGCACCGTCCCGCCGCACCGCCTCGGCATAGACCGTCTCCTCCGCATGGGCCGCGTCGCAGCCGAGAAGAAGTGCGGTACGGCGCACCCGCTCAGCAAAGGCGCCCTGCGGTCCTTCCAGCGTCCGCGACACCGTCAGGAAGGCGCCGCCGTCCGGCATCTCGACGCGATCGACGAGGATCTGGCCCGGCTGGGAAAAGGCGGAATGCACGCCGAGCTTCGGACAGCCACCGCCGAAGCGGGCCTGCGGAAACCCTTGCGCGCCGGCGCGGCGAAACCGATGGCCGGCATTGTCGATCTCCAGCATGAAGAAGGGCACACCCGCCTTGCCGGGCCTTTGCAGCATGGTGAGCCGGTTCGCCGCCTGCTCATAGGAGACGCCGAAACGCGACCGCAGCACGTCGACATCATAACGGGCACGCTGCGCCGCCGTATGAAAGGCCTCGTAGGGCATCATCAGCGCATGCGCGGCGTAGCGCGCCAGCTCGAAGCGGGCGATGCGCTTGGCCTCCGCTGTCGAGAAGGCGAGAAGATTGAGTTCGGCGAAAATCTCGTCCTGCAGGGCGAGCTGCACGGTCTCCATGGCGATCTCGCGCATCTGGTCGAAGGGCGACAGGCGCTCCGACAGGAAGAGGCGCATGGAGTGCCGGTCGAAGCGGCGGCGCAGGTTCGGCATGGTGTGGACCGGCAGCAGGCGCACCACGACGCCGTGCTCCTTGCGCAGCCACCCCTTCAACGCCGATGCCAGATCGTCGCCCGGCGCAAGGGCAGCATGAAACCGCTCGGCCGCCTCGTCGATCGCGCCGAAATAGTTGGGGCGCCCCTCCAGCTTGTCACGCACCTCGTCCATCGGCAGCAGAGTGCCGGACAGCGTCGTTGCATGGCCTTCGCGGGCAAGCAGGTCGGCGAGATCGGTGAGGCGCGCGGCCTGCTCGCGATAGGCGCGGTAGAGTTTTAAAATGCCGCTCGCGACATTCGGCGCGGCATCGGCGATTTCCACCAGCTCATGGTCGCCCGGCAGCTCGCCGGCGAGCAGTGGATCGGCAAAGACCTCGCGCAGCTGGCGGGCATTGCCGGCGCTTTCGCCCTGAAGCTCGTCGAGGTCCACCTTGTAGACGGAGGCAAGCCGCAGCAGCAGCTGCACCGTCAGCGGTCGCTGGTTGCGTTCGATGAGGTTCAGGTAGGACGGCGAGATCGACAGGCCCTCGGCCATGGCCGTCTGGGTCAGGCCGAGCGTGTTGCGGATGCGCCGGACTTTCGGGCCGGCAAAAATCTTGTTCTCCGCCATATGTCAAATCCTTTACACCGGCGAGCCACCGAGAGAATTTACAAGATTTACTTTTTTACAGAGTGCACTTGTCAAAGGCAAGACATCGTTACTCGATTATCGCCTTGATTTTCCGGTTTTCTCTCGCCGAATTGTGCGGTGCGATGTAAATACTGTCACATGAAATCGGGCGAAAAAGAAACGGACACCCGATCCTGAGACACCATACCGGAGGACATTATGACTGATTTTTACAATCTCGTTCCGAGCGCGCCAAAAGGCCGGTTCGATGGCATTGAGCGCCCCTATACGGCCGAGACGGTCGAAAAGCTGCGCGGCTCTGTCCAGATCCGGCACACGCTGGCCGAAAACGGCGCGAACCGGCTGTGGAAGCTCATTCACGAGGAAGACTTCGTCAACGCGCTCGGCGCGCTCTCCGGCAACCAGGCCATGCAGATGGTCCGCGCCGGCCTGAAGGCGATCTACCTCTCCGGCTGGCAGGTTGCCGCCGACGCCAACACGGCGTCCGCCATGTATCCTGACCAATCGCTCTATCCGGCCAATGCCGCGCCGGAGCTTGCCAAGCGCATCAACCGCACGCTCCAGCGCGCCGACCAGATCGAGACGGCGGAAGGCAACGGCCTTTCGGTCGACACCTGGTTCGCGCCGATCGTTGCCGATGCGGAAGCCGGCTTCGGTGGTCCGCTCAACGCCTTCGAGATCATGAAGGCCTTCATCGAGGCAGGCGTTGCCGGCGTCCACTTCGAGGACCAGCTCGCATCGGAAAAGAAGTGCGGCCATCTCGGCGGCAAGGTTCTGATCCCGACCGCGGCGCATATCCGCAACCTTGATGCCGCGCGCCTTGCCGCCGACGTCATGGGCACCTCCACGCTGGTCGTCGCCCGCACCGATGCCGAGGCCGCAAAACTGCTCACCTCCGACATCGACGAGCGCGACCAGCCCTTCGTCGACAGGGACAAGGGCCGCACGGTCGAGGGTTTCTACCAGGTCAAGAACGGCATCGAGCCGTGCATTGCCCGTGCCATCGCCTATGCACCGCATTGCGACCTGATCTGGATGGAAACCGGCAAGCCCGACCTCGAACAGGCCCGCAAATTCGCCGAAGCGGTGCACAAGGCCCATCCGGGCAAGCTGCTCGCCTACAATTGCTCGCCCTCGTTCAACTGGAAGAAGAACCTGGACGACGCGACGATCGCCAAGTTCCAGCGCGAGCTGGGCGCGATGGGCTACAAGTTCCAGTTCATCACGCTCGCCGGCTTCCACCAGCTGAACTTCGGCATGTTCGAACTGGCCCGCGGCTACAAGGATCGCCAGATGGCGGCCTATTCGGAGCTGCAGGAGGCGGAATTCGCCGCCGAGGTCAACGGCTACACCGCGACCAAGCACCAGCGCGAAGTCGGCACCGGCTATTTCGATGCCGTCTCCATGGCCATCACCGGCGGCCAGTCCTCGACCACCGCCATGCATGAATCGACCGAGCACGAACAGTTCCGCCCGGCCGCCGAATAACCCCGAACGTCAACCTTCAAGAACCCCGTATAAGAGGAGAAATGCCATGACAGTCCAGACCCGCGTCAAGGAACGAGCCGAAGAGCAGGCTTCCGCCATGACCTCCGACCAGCAGGCCATGATCCGCATGGTCGCCAACGACCTGCACCGCCTCAACCAGTCCGTCATGAAGGCGGTCGAGGCCGGTGTTTCGGTGGAGCTCGTCCGCTCCGCCCGCCACCATGGTGGCGAAGGCAACTGGGGCGACCTGCTGATCCCGGTCATCGTGACGCAGGGTCGCGGCTGACAAGGCATATCCAGTCAAAGAAAATCCCCGGCGTTCCCTGCGCCGGGGATTTTTCGTGTCCAAGCCCTCCGTGCCGTGAGCCACAAGGAGGCGTGTATTCGACGTTACACGGCAGCCGCCGCCGCTTCGTCGATCAGGGCTGCGACTTCGGCCGGATGCGAGGCAAGCGAGGCGTGGCTGGCCTGCAATGTGATGATCTTGCGCGGGTTCATCCGCTCGGCCATGCGCTTCTGGTTCTCGGGATTGATCATGCGGTCCTCGCTGGAAAGCTGGTACCAGACCGGCTTCTTTTTCCAGGCAGGATCCGTCACGGTGTCACCGAAAGTGTTGGCGATCGGCGCCTTTTGGGACGCCGCCATCACGAGGCTCTCATCTGCCGTCAAATCCTGGCAGAAGCTCTCGTGAAACTTGTCGTATTTGATCCAGAGATATCCGTCGCTGTCCGGTGCGAGATTGGCGATCGCGGCCGGCGGAAACACCTGGCTGATCGCGCCGGGGCTTTCGCCAGCATCGGGCGCGAAAGCTGCAATGTAGACGAGGCCCACGACATTCGGCAGATCGCCGGCCTCGGTGATGACGGCGCCACCGTAGGAATGACCAACCAGAAGAACAGGCCCCTCCTGCTGTTTGACCATCTTGCGCGTGCGCTCGGCATCGTCCTTGAGCGAGGTCAGCGGCATCTCGACTGCACGAACCTTGTCATATCCCTTGCGTGAAAGCTCAATGATCACCTTGCTCCAATGCGCTGCCCCGCCCCAGAATCCATGAACGAGAACGACCGTTGGTTTAGCACTCATTGCTGAGACCTCCTAAATTGCTGTCTCGATTGCATTTTTCTCCGAGACGCGCGGCATTCCACCGAGTGATCGTCGCACCATCCCAAGCCAATTTTATTGCACTCGGTGGAGGGGTTAGCAAATGTCATATTCGTGACTTGGAATAGGCCCGGTCGCGGTTGGCAAAGACAAATCCGACCACCACGAGGACCTCCTTCAACGCTGAGGATTTCTCTTATGTGCGGCTCGGCCGCTTGCCGGCGAAGAGGTCAGCGTGGCTTTTCAGGAGCCGAAACAGCCGGTCGGAGACCGTACGGATATCGCGCCGGTGCCGGTCCTCGCTGTTGGCGACGACCCATTGCTGGTGGCGCAACTCCCGGATTTCCTCCCCTGCCCTTTCCAGGCCTGGATCCAAATCACCGACGAAACACGGCAGCACCGCCTGCCCTGCCCCGGCACGCACGAGATCGAGCAGCGAGCGCGGGCGGCTGACGAGCACGGCGATCGCGCCGCACATGCGGTCATGCGGCCAGCGCAGATAGGCGGAGACCGCATCGTCTTCCGACACCGCGAGCCAGCGGCCGGCAAGGGTTTCGCCTGAATTCTTCCGCTGGTAAGCCGCATAGGCGACATCGCCGGCGGGCCGGCTGATCAGCGTCGGCTCCGTCGGTTCGACGGCCCGGATGCCGACATCCACCTCGCGGTGCGCGAGCGTCGCCCGGCGCTCGGAAACCGACAGGTCGAGGCGGAAGGGATCGCGCTCGGTGCAGATCGCCGAGATGTTCTCGCAGATAAGCCAGGTCACCCAGGTGCCGGCCATCAGCCGCACGGTGCTCGCGCCCTGCCCCTCCTGCCGCCAGCTCTCCACGCCACGGGCGATGGACTCCATCGCTTGCAATCGCTCGAACAATGCCTGCCCTTCGCCTGTCAGCCGGTAGCCGGTCTGGCTGCGCAAAAAGAGCGGCCGCCCCATCGCCTCTTCCAATTGCAGCACGCGCCGGCCCACCGTCGCGGGGCTGAGGCCCGAAACCTGCGCGGCACCGGTCAGCCCGCCGTGGCGGGCAACCTCCAGGAAGATGCGATAGGAATCCCACGACATGTCTTTCATCAATGAAAAACATAACCCGGTTTTTGCTGTTCGTGAATGCACATTTGAAGGGTAGCTTTACGGCGTCCAACACGGCGCAAACGATGCCGTCCAACCCAAACCGCAGCCATGAAGCGCCCTCCCGGCGCCACGGTTTGCTGTTGGCTGATCAAAGGAGACAGAGATGCAGGACATGTACGGCCTTGCCATCCTTTTCGAGCTTTCTCAAAAAGACGGCCGGAACAAACACGAATTCGATCATCTGCGCGAAATACCGTCGCTGCGGACACGTTTCTTCCGGCTCCTGCGGACCTTGCGCCTATCGAAAACAGCCAAGGGCCCGGAATGACCGGACCCTTGGTAAGCATTCAGGATCGCCGGCAGCCTATTTCAGCGCTCTCGGCATTTCCCCGGCCTGGTAGAATGAAACGATCTGGCCGTCGGGATCGCGAAAGTCGGCGAACCAGCCGCCCGGCGCCTCCGAGACTGGCGTGACGATTTCGACGCCGGCGGAAGCCAGCCGCTCGATCAGCGTGTCGATGCCGCCATCGGCCAGGCCGAAGACCACGTTGGGCGTGTTGCCGGGTTTCGGGTCGCCCTTGAAGACCATAAGGTCGACCTCCTGGCCGATCTTGGTCATGAGATAGGCGCTGCCGTCCTCCTCATCGTAGCGTTCGAACTGGATGCCGAGATGGTCGCGGTAGAATGCGCGTGTGCGCTCGATATCGGCGACGTTGAAGATGATCGTTACGCCGTTGAAGTTCAGGTTCATGAAATTCTCCTTCTGTTGCACAGGCTAGTTGCCGTCGCCGGGCAAAACGTGATCGCGCTTTGAAAAGAAAATCGGAATGCCGTCCGGATCGCGAATGGCAAAGGCACGCGACGCGTGGGGATGAAGCACCGATTTCAGGGAGCGGCGCGCGGGACCATCTCCCGCCGCCGGCAGAAACTCCTCAAAAAGAGCGGCCTCCCCACCAAAGACATCGAAGGCCTTGCGCAACCCGCTGAGACGCTGACGGAACGCCACATCGCTTAGGCCGAGCAGGTGCGTGATTTCCGCCCGATCAAGGCCAAGGTTGACCAGAAGCGCCACGACACGCTGCGCAGGTGGCAGCGACGACGTGAATGCCTGAGAGAATCGGGGCGGCGCATTCGGCACCACGTTCGGGGTGTCCCAGGCGGTTTCGCGCGCCCGCCGCCGTGCCGCGGTTCGCGCGACGAAACGCGCATGGTTGCGGATGGCACCCTTCGCCCAGGCCACGAAACCCGGATCCGTGATCCTCCGCCCGCCTGCAACCGCCTGTAACAGCACGTCCTGCACCAGATCGTCTGCTTCGTGATCGACGCGGCTGTGCCGGCTCGCGCAGCGTCGCAGCCTGGCCAATATCGTGTTGTGCGTCATTTCAACCACCGGGCCGGCATAGCGCGGTTTTGCATGACCAAACCCGGCATCCGCTCAATCAATCGGCCGTTCGATCCGCAAGGTGAAAGATGCTTCTTCTCCGCGCTCAGCCTTGAACCCCATATAGAGCTCAATGCGAAATTCGCCGTCGCGATGAAGGGTGTCACCCCAATCCGGCCCGTCCGCCCAGCCATCATAGATGGGATCGCTCTCATTCGGGCTATAGACATTGAAGGCGCAGCACTTGCTGCTGGCCGAGAGCGAAACGGCCAATATATCATAGGATTGCGCCTGGAAGAGGTAGTTCACAGTGTCCGCGGCCTTGATCCGGCCCGTTACCTCTACGGGCTGCCCCAGCGGAACCTCGATCCTCTGGATCGTTTCGATCGCGGTCGGATGAGCCTCTGGAAAGGCGACATATGTACCACGCTTCAGCACCTGCATTCCTCCCGGCTGTCTTGACCTGTCGCAACATCAAAGTCGCGGCAGGTCAGATTACGCATTTCGGCCGCGGCTGCCAGAGCTGCCGCGGCCGAAATGCGATAGCGTCTGTCAGGCTGCGCGATAGATCGCCGGCTCGTCCGCCTCCAGGCGGAACTGCTCGACCAGCATCATCAGCGTGTCGGCGTCGCCCGCAAGCTTGCGGCTGGCGGCCGTCGTCAGGTCCACCATCGAGGCGTTCTGCTGGGTCATCTGGTCCATCTGGTTGACGGAGCCGTTGACCTCGGCGAGTGCTGCCGCCTGGTCGCGGCTCGCCGTCGCCATCATGTCGACATGCTGGCTGACGGTGACGATCTGCTGGCTGATCGAGGCAAGCACCGAACCGGTTTCCTGAACGAGATGCGAACCGGCACTGACCTCGCTCGTCGACTTCTCGATGAGGCCCTTGATCTCGCGGGCGGCACTGGCCGAACGCTGGGCAAGTTCGCGAACTTCCTGCGCCACGACGGCAAAGCCCTTGCCGGCGTCGCCGGCGCGGGCGGCCTCGATGCCGGCGTTCAGCGCCAGCAGGTTGGTCTGGAAGGCGATATCGTCGATAACTTCGATGATCTGCTCGATCTGGCGCGAAGCGCCCTCGATGCGGCCCATCGCGGCGATTGCATTGCTGACGACCGCGGCAGAACTATCGGCGCTGCGCTTCGTGGCACCGACGACGAGGTTCGCTTCATGTGCCCGCTCGGCGGAGGAGCGGACGGTCGCGGTGATCTGCTCGACGGCGGCAGCGGTTTCCTCCAGCGACGAGGCCTGGGATTCCGTGCGCTTGGCCAAAGCATCGCCGGAATCCAGCATTTCCGCGCCGCTGCGCTGGATCGACAGCGCGTTGCTGCGGATCTGGCCAAGCGTGTCCTGAAGACGTTCGAGCGAGACATTGAAGTCCTGGCGAAGCTGTTCGAGGCGGCCGGTGAAAGGCGTGTCGATCTGGCGCGACAGGTCGCCCTGCGCCAGACGGCCGAGGCCGGCAGCGAGCGCGTTGACGGCAAAGTCGATCTGCCGGTCAAAGGCCTGTTTTTCCGCGTCGTTGCGGGCACGGTCGGCTTCCGCCGCGGCACGCTGCTGTTCGCTTTCGGCTTCCACGCGGATCTTCGACAGGGCATTTTCCTTAAAGACGCCGAGTGCACGGGCCATGTCGCCAATCTCGTCACGACGGCCTTCGCCGGAAATGCCGGTGTCGAGGAAACCATCCGCCAGGCGGCGCATGGCGCCGGTGATCTGGCCGATCGGGCCCTTCAGCGTCAGCACCAGCGCGATGCCGGCGAGGATGGCGATGGCGGCACCGCCGACGGTCGCGAGGACAGAGACCTGGTTGGCCTTTTCGCGTTCGGTGCCGGCGCTGACCTTCTGCTCTTCGGCGAACTGGCTCAAGAGGTTCCAGATCGTGTCGATCGACTGGCCGGCGGCCTCGAAATCGGCGGCGCGCTCGGTGCTGATCTTGACGAGCGCGGCACTGTCCGCCTCGATCCGCTCGAGAACCGGCTTCAGCGTTTCATCGACCTTGTCGAAGAAAGGCAGGCCACTGGCACTGCCGCGCAGGCTGTTCATGTCGATGCGCAGGATGGACATGTTGCCGAGCAATTTGACACGGTTTTCCTGCGACGTCTGGCCGAGGAAGCGCGCCGCGGCGACTTCGATATCGTCGATCGACGACACCAGCTTGCGCGTCGAGCCGAGCACTGCCTCGGACTTGATGATCGGCGCGTCGAGCTCGCTGAAGATCCGGGTTGCTTCGCGCATCTTTTCGGATGCAGCGCCCTGGAGCTGGATGGTGACCTGGCGGAATCGGTTCACCCGGCGCCCGATCTCCGGCACCGTGACGCTCGCCGGATCCGTCGAGGAGAGGAAACCTCCGAGTTCGTCGATCGTGTTGCGAATGGTGATCGAGACGACCTTCTGGTTCTTCGGCAGGATCATCGCGATCGAGCGTTCGGTCTTGGAAATGAACGGATAGCGTTCCTTGACGAGCTTCAGCTGATCGTCAGGCGTCGCACCGCGGCTGAATTCGGAGAGCAGGTCGCCAAAAAACTTGCTGGCCGCGGTCAGGCGCTCGGCCTCACGCAGCATGCTCTTGGCCGCATTCTCGTTCTGCCGTACCTCGCGCTGGAGCTTTGTCGCCTCGTCGAGGATCTTCATCTGCTCGCTGGACAGCGTGTTGAGGTTCTTGGACATCGTGTCGTGCAAGGCAAGCTCGTTCACGTAGAGCGACCAGAGCCCCTCCATGCGCGTCTCGATGTCCTTGGTCTGGGCCTGCGCGTCCAGGAGCTTGGACTTGTCGGCGTCTGGTGCCAGGCCATCCATCGTGTCCTGAAGGACGGCACCCTGTGCCGTCAGGCGCTCCTGCACGGCGTTGCGGCTTTCCTCGCTGGTGTTCTGGAGGAAGCGGTTCATGCCGGCATAGACATCCTTGAAGCCGCTCAGCGACTGGAGAACGCTGTTGGAAATCTCCATGCGGCCCTGCAACAGGCCGGAGGCGTACAGCCCGGTAAAGCCCACGGCGCAGATCGAAAGCACGAAGGGTAAAATGAAGACCAGAACCTTCGTCTGGATCTTGAAGCGGGCAAGAATCTTGTCAATGAACATAGCGGAACATCCGTTGTCGGCGTGCTCCACCCCTGCCCTTTTTAAGAGCCTCCCCAGGATTCGGACGCCGGATTACCGACCTTCATGCGGCAGCAATGCCGCGCATCCGGGGGAGCAGTCATTGCCAGCCGCATGCATCCGTCACGGGACGCGACTTCCGGAACCCTATCCGGCGATCATCAGCGGCAATCTTTAAAATTCCATCACTTTTTAAACCGATTTATGACGGTTCAAAAAGCCTCAAAGGGCGACAATGGCAAGGCCGGCGACGAGCAGGGCGGCAAGCGCGCAGTTAATGCCGACAGCGATGAGGCGGCGACGGCTTTCTTCGGCAGCAGCGATGGCGATGGCGCGGGCGGGGCGGTCTTTTGCAGGCATGCGGCAATACTCCGTTACGAGATACAGACAACCCGGATGATCCGGCCAGCCGGCCCACATCATGTTGTCCCCACACGCTTGCCACGCGGCAGAATGGGGGCATGCCGACATTCCGAGAGCATCCGCCCCGAGGTCTTAACGGACGGTAAACAGCGGCGCGCAGACTTCGCGATCAGGCGTCCTGGCCTGCCGCATGGCCGGAGGCCCAGGCCCACTGGAAGTTATAGCCGCCGAGCCAGCCGGTCACGTCGACCGCCTCGCCGATGAAATAGAGGCCCGGCACCGCCTTCGCCGCCATGCTGCGGGAATCGAGCGCCGCGGTATCGACGCCGCCGAGCGTGACTTCCGCCGTGCGATAACCCTCGGAGCCCGGTGGGCGCATGCGCCAGTCGCGCAGCTTCTGGACAAGCGCCTCGATGCTGCGGCCCGACTGTTCCGCCAGCGAGCCATCGATGCCGAGATCGGTAACGACAAGCTGGGCGAGCTTTTTCGGCATGTGCTCCGCAAGCACGGTCTGCACCGCCTGACGACCGTTCTGGCGCCGGGCGGTGGCAATCACTGAGGCAAAATCCACGTCGGGGCAGATATGCAAGGCGATCTCTTCTCCCTCGCGCCAGTAGGAGGAGATTTGCAGGATGGCGGGGCCGCTCAGGCCTCGGTGCGTGAAGAGCGCAGCTTCGCGGAACTCGGTCTTGCCGTGCCGGGCGATGACATCCACGGCAACGCCGGGGAGGCCGTCATGCGCAGCAAGCGTCGTCGGGTCGAGCGTCAACGGCACGAGGCCGGCGCGGGTTTCAACGAGCGGCAGGCCGAACTGTTCAGCGATGCGGTAGGCGAAGCCGGTCGCGCCCATCTTCGGGATCGACTTGCCGCCGGTGGCAATTACCAACGACGCCGCTTCCACCACACCGTTCTCCGTCACGACGCGGAAGGAGTGGCCGTCATGTTCGACGGCACTGATCGTCGTGGACAGGCGAAGCTCCGCGCCGACCGCCTTCATTTCCGCGAGCAGCATGGCGATGATGTCTTTCGCCGAGTTGTCGCAAAACAGCTGGCCGAGCGTCTTCTCGTGCCAGGCAATACGATGGCGTTCGACAAGGTCGAGAAAATCGCGCGGCGTGTAGCGCGCAAGCGCCGACTTTGCGAAATGCGGATTGGCGGAGAGGAAATTCTTCGGCCCGGCATGGATATTGGTGAAGTTGCAGCGGCCGCCGCCGGAGATGCGGATTTTTTCGCCCGGCGCACGCGCATGGTCGAGCACGAGCACGCGGCGGCCACGCCTGCCCGCCTCGATGGCGCACATCATGCCCGCTGCGCCTGCCCCGATAATGACGACGTCCCGCCGCTCTGCCACGTCTTCGATCCTTGTTCGCGTTCTCCTTTCGGCCATCGGGGCGGAAAGTCAATCGGGCAAGAAAAACAGATTTTCCCGAAGAATTCGGCATTTCTACCCCCGGGGGGGAGCTAGTAAAGGGTTTAACTCCGGCTATGATGGCGCCATCGTCAACAACCCCGGTGTGTCATGCCGTCCAAAAAGAAAGTCGTTACCCCTACAATCGAGAAAGCCGTACGCTCTGGAAAAGTACCTCCCTCCATCAGCGTGCCACGTGGGGTAAAGACCTGGAAGGACGCCGCAGACTGGCTTCGGGCCCGCGGTATCGAGGATATCGAATGCATCACGCCGGACCTCGCAGGGGTACCGCGCGGGAAAATGATGCCGTCGTCGAAGTTCACCTCGAACACCTCGCTGGCGTTGCCCTCCGCCCTCTACCGCCACACGATTTCCGGTGAATACCCGGAGGAAACCGGCAACTTCCGCTATGAGCCGCGCGACAGCGACCTGAAGCTGGTTCCGGATCTCTCCACACTCTCCGTCGTGCCGTGGGAAACCGACCCGACCGCGCAGGTCATCTGCGACATCGTCGGCTCGACCGGCGAGAACGTGCCCTATACGCCGCGCAACGTTCTCAAGAACGTCGTCAGGATGTATAACGAGCGCGGCTGGAAACCGGTCGTCGCACCGGAAATCGAGTTCTATCTCGTCGCGATGAACGAAGATCCGGACTATCCGCTGCATCCGCCGAAGGGCCGTTCCGGTCGCTCCATCCAGGGTGGCCAGGGCTACTCCATCGCCGGCATCAACGAGTTCGACGAACTGATCGACGATATCTACCACTTCTCCGAAAAGCAGGGTCTCGAGATCGACACCCTGATCCACGAGGATGGTCCGGCGCAGCTCGAAATCAACCTGCGCCATGGCGATCCGGTCGAGCTTGCCGACCAGGTGTTCATGTTCAAGCGCACGATCCGCGAGGCAGCGCTGAAACACGGCATCTATGCCACCTTCATGGCAAAGCCCATGCAGGGCCAGGCGGGATCGGCCATGCATATCCACCAGTCAGTCGTGGAGATCGACACCGGCAGGAACGTCTTCTCCAATCCCGATGGATCGGCGTCGAAGGAGTTCTTCCATTTCATCGGCGGCATGCAGACCTATGTGCCGAAGACGCTGGTGATGATGGCGCCCTATGTGAATTCCTATCGCCGGCTGATGCCAGAAATGTCGGCGCCGGTGAACAATGCCTGGGGCTACGACAACCGCACGACGGCCTTCCGCGTACCGGTGTCGGACGCCAATGCGCGGCGTATCGAAAACCGCCTACCCGGCTCGGACGCCAATCCGTATCTGGCGCTCGCCGCCTCGCTCGGCTGCGGCCTGCTCGGCATAAGGAACCAGGTCGAGCCGAGTGCACCGACGGAAGACACCGCCAACGAAGGGTCGATCGACCTGCCGCGCGGGCTTCTCGAAGCAGTGTCGCTGCTTGAATCGGATCCCGCCCTTGCCGAGGTGTTGAGCGCGGAGTTCATCGGGCTCTATGCCGGCGTCAAGCGCGGCGAGTTCGAGACCTTCATGCAGGTGATCAGCCCCTGGGAACGCGAGTTCCTGCTGCTCAACGTCTGAGTGGCCCGGCGGTCCGGGCCGCCTAAAAGGATCAGACCCCTTCGGGTCAAACCAGAGCGGCCGGCGTCCCGGAGCGCCGCCGCACCCTCTTGACCTATGAGTGTGTGCAATGCCCTGGCAAAGCCCGATTTCTCCCGGCATCTCCTGGTATGAGGCGACCGTCGGAGACCGCCCCGAATATGCCCCCCTCGACGGCTCCGTCGATGCTGATGTCGCCATTGTCGGCGGCGGCTTCACCGGCCTGCAGGCCGCCTACAATCTTGCTCAAAAAGGTGTTCGCGTCGTGCTGATCGAAGCACACCGCTTCGGCGACGGCGCCTCCGGCCGCAACGGCGGCCAGCTCGGCACCGGCCAGCGCGCCGAGGCGGAAAGCCTCGAGGCGGAACTCGGCTTCGAGCGCGCCAAGGCGCTGTTCGACCTTGCCGAAAACGCCAAGCAGCATATCCACGATTTTGCGAGCGCCCAGAACCTCGACATCGAATATATGCCGGGCCAGCTCAATGTGAGCCACAAGGCGAGCTACGAGAAGGAGTTTCGCGATCACATCGAGATCGCCGCGACCCGATTCGGCTACAAGCATATGAGCTATATGGACCGGGCGGAGACGGAAGAACGCGTCGGCTCCAAGCGCTTCTTCTTCGGCCTGCGCGACACCGGCACCGGTCATATTCATCCGATGAAGCTTTTGGTCGGCATCGCCCGGGCAGCACAAGCGGCGGGTGCCAGCCTGCATGAAAAGACCCCTGCCCTCAAGATCGAGCGGACCGGCGGCAAGGCCGTCATCACCACTGCGAGAGGCACCATCCGCGCGGACAAGGCGCTGATCGCCTGCAACGCCTATATCGGCAATCTGGAGCCGAAGACGGCGGCGCACGTCATGCCGATCCGCTCCTTCATCGGCGCAACACCGCCGCTCGACAAGTTTCCGTCGGTCATTCCCGGCGGCGAGGCGATCGCCGACACACGCTTCGTCGTGCGCTACTTCCGCAAGACCCGCGACGGGCGGCTGCTCTTCGGCGGGCGCGAAGCCTACACATCCGACAATCCTGATGACATCACCCCGCCGATCCGCCGGCAGATCGAGGAAGTCTATCCGGAACTGAAGGGCATCGAGATCACCCATGCCTGGGGCGGCTCGGTAGGCATCACCATGCCGCGCAAGCCCTATGTGCGCGAGGTCATGCCCGGCATCACGACGATCGGCGGCTATTCCGGCCATGGCGTCATGCTGTCAAACTACTGTGGCAAGCTCTATGCCGAGGACGTGATCGGCGGCAGTGCTGAACTCCACCACCTGAAGGCCCTGAAAATCCCGGCCTTTCCCGGTGGCCCGCGGTTCCGCTCGCCGCTTCTGTTCCTCGCCATGACGTGGTACGCGCTACGCGACAAGCTCTGATCGAGTCGGAAACACCGATTTTGTTGCGTTGCACGCTGGTGTTTTTAAATCGATTAGATTATAACATCCGCCAACAGAACGAGATCGAGATATCCGATGAGCAGCCAGATCATTCCCGTTGAGCCTTTCGACTATGTCGTGTTCGGCGGAACCGGCGATCTTGCGGAACGCAAGCTCCTTCCGGCCCTTTACCACCGGCAGCTTGCCGGCCAGCTCTCCGATCCGACGCGCATCATCGGCGCGTCGCGCACAGCACTGACGGACGCCGAATACCGCAAGTTCGCCGTCGACGCGCTGAAGGAGCACCTGAAGCCGGGCGAATTCGACGACGCGCAGATCAAGACCTTCTGCGACCGTCTGTTCTACGTCGCCGTCGATGCCAAGTCCGATCAGGGCTGGGACAAGCTGAAGGACCTGCTCGACGAGGGCAAGGAGCGCGTGCGCGCCTTCTACCTCGCCGTAGCGCCGGGGATCTTCGGCGACATTTCGGAGAAAATCCGCGATCACAAGCTGATCACCAAGCATACCCGCATCGTCGTCGAAAAGCCGATCGGCCGGGACCTCGCGTCCGCCAACGAGCTCAACAACACGATCGGTAAGGTTTTCCGCGAAGAGCAGATCTTCCGCATCGACCACTATCTCGGCAAGGAGACGGTGCAGAACCTGATGGCGCTGCGCTTTGCCAATGCGCTCTACGAGCCGCTGTGGAATTCCGCCCATATCGACCATGTGCAGATCACGGTGGCCGAATCCGTCGGCCTCGAAAGCCGTGCCGGCTACTACGACAAGGCCGGCGCGCTGCGCGACATGGTGCAGAACCACATTCTCCAGCTGCTCTGCCTTGTCGCGATGGAAGTGCCCTCCTCCATGGACGCCGAGGCCGTGCGCGACGAAAAGCTCAAGGTGCTGCGCGCCCTGAAGCCGATCGACCAGTACAATGTCGAACGTCTCACCGTGCGCGGCCAGTACCGCGCGGGTGCCTCGTCCGGCGGCCCGGTCAAGGGTTACCTCGAAGAACTCGAAGGCGGTGTTTCCAGCACCGAAACCTTCGTCGGCATCAAGGCCGAAATCGGCAACTGGCGCTGGGCGGGCGTGCCCTTCTACATCCGCACCGGCAAACGCCTTGCCGCGCGCATGTCGGAAATCGTCATCACCTTCAAGCCGATCCCGCATTCGATCTTCGACCCCTCCGCGGGCCGCATCGAAGCCAACCAGCTGATCATCCGTCTCCAGCCGGACGAAGGCGTCAAGCAGTCTCTGATGATCAAGGACCCCGGTCCGGGCGGCATGCGACTGCGCAACGTCTCGCTCGACATGAGCTTCGCCGAAGCGTTCGACGCGCGCAATGCGGACGCCTACGAACGCCTGCTGCTCGACGTCGTGCGCAACAACCAGACGCTTTTCATGCGCCGCGACGAAGTCGAGGCGGCATGGCGCTGGGTCGACCCGATCCTCAAGGCCTGGGAAGCGACCGGCCAGCAGGTCCAGGGCTACACCGCCGGCACCTGGGGGCCGAGCCAGGCCATCGCCCTCATCGAGCGTGACGGCCGCACCTGGCATGAGACGTAAGGAAGACCGATGAGCGCGAGACTGCATGAATTCAAGGATGGTGCGGCGCTGGCCGAAGGCTTGGCAGACCGGGTGTCCGCCGCGCTTGCGGATGCCATCGTAGCCCGCGGCAAGGCGACCATCGCAGTTTCCGGCGGCTCCACGCCGAAGGCTTTCTTCAAGGCGCTGTCGACCCGCGACATCGACTGGGCAAAGGTGACCGTCACGCTGATCGACGAGCGTTTCGTGCCGGCTGACAACCCGCGCTCGAACCATCTGCTCGTTGCGGAAAACCTGCTTCAGGGCAAGGCGAAAGCCGCGAACTTCCTGCCGCTCTACAAGGATGCCGGCAGCGCGGAAGAAGCCGCAGTAATTGTGACGGCCGATGCCGCTGCGCTCGGAAATCCCTTCGATGTTGCCATTCTCGGCATGGGAACGGACGGCCACACGGCCTCGTTCTTTCCAGGCGGCAGCAAGCTTGCCGAGGCGATTTCGCCCGACACGCCGCGCGGCGTAATCACCATGGAAGCGGAAGGTGCCGGCGAGACCCGCCTCACCTTCACCTTCACCAGCCTTCAGGATGCACGCCTGCTGGTGCTGCATATCGAAGGCCAGGGCAAGAAGGACGTTCTGGCCGCCGCGGAAAGCGACGGCCCGGAGACCGACATGCCGATCCGTGCCGTTCTCCGGCGCGCAGCAACGCCGGTCGATATCTACTGGGCGCCATAGCGCGTTCAGCCGGCTGAAGCCGAACATGCCCGGCGCATGGCGCCAATGAACAGCGGACAGCGCAGCGTTCCCGCCCGCTTTGCCGCGCGAAAATGCAATCGAGAGAAGTCAGGATAGCTCCCATGTCCGCCGACAAACGCATCGAAGCCATTACAGCCCGCATCGTCGAACGCTCGAAGCCGCATCGCGGACCCTATCTCGACCGCGTGCGCGCGGCCATGTCCAAGGGCGTGCATCGCGGCGTGCTTTCCTGCGGCAACCTCGCGCACGGCTTTGCCGTCTGTTCCCCCGCCGAGAAGGACGCGCTCGCCGGCGACCGCATCCAAAACCTCGGCATCATCACCTCCTACAACGACATGCTCTCGGCCCACCAGCCGTTCGAGACCTACCCGGAGCTGATCCGCCAGGCGGCCCGGGAAGCCGGCGGCGTGGCGCAGGTCGCCGGCGGCGTTCCGGCCATGTGTGACGGCGTCACGCAGGGCCAGCCGGGCATGGAACTGTCGCTGTTTTCGCGCGACCTGATCGCCATGGCCGCCGGCATCGGCCTGTCGCACAACATGTTCGATTCGGTCGTCTATCTCGGCGTCTGCGACAAGATCGTGCCGGGCCTGACGATCGCGGCGCTGACCTTCGGTCACCTTCCCGCCGTCTTCATTCCAGCCGGCCCGATGACCTCCGGCCTGCCGAACGACGAGAAGGCCCGCGTGCGCCAGCTCTTTGCCGAAGGCAAGGCCGGCCGTGCGGAACTGCTCGAAGCCGAGTCGAAATCCTACCACGGCCCCGGCACCTGTACGTTCTACGGCACCGCGAACTCCAACCAGATGCTGATGGAGATCATGGGCTTCCATATGCCCGGCGCTTCCTTCATCAATCCAGGCACGCCGCTGCGCGACGCCTTGACCAAGGAAGCCACCAAGCGGGCGCTCGCCATCACGGCGCAGGGCAACGAATTCACCCCGGCCGGCGAAATGATCGACGAACGCTCGATCGTCAACGGCGTGGTCGGCCTGCACGCCACCGGTGGTTCGACGAACCACACGCTGCATCTGATCGCCATGGCGCGCGCGGCCGGCATCCTGCTGACCTGGAAGGATATTTCCGACCTGTCCGACACCGTGCCGCTGCTCGCCCGCGTCTATCCGAACGGCCTTGCCGACGTGAACCATTTCCACGCGGCGGGCGGCATGGGCTTCCTGATCCAGGAACTGCTGAAGCAGGGCATGCTGCACGACGACGTGCGCACCGTCTTCGGCCAGGGCCTCAGCGCCTATGCGATCGACCCGAAGCTTGGCGACCGGGGCGTCGTGGTGCGCGAACCGTCGCCGAAGGTCAGCCATGATCCGAAGGTGCTCGCCAATATCGAAACGCCCTTCCAGGCGTCGGGCGGGTTGAAGATGCTGACCGGCAATATCGGCAATGCCGTCATCAAGATTTCCGCCGTCAAGCCGGAGCGTCATGTCATCGAAGCACCGGCAAAGGTGTTCCACGACCAGCAGGAACTCAACGTCGCCTTCAAAGCTGGCGAACTGACGGGCGATTTCATCGCCGTCGTGCGCTTCCAGGGCCCCAAGGCGAACGGCATGCCGGAACTGCACAAGCTGACCACCGTGCTCGGCATCCTTCAGGACCGTGGCCAGCGCGTGGCACTGCTCACTGACGGCCGCATGTCCGGCGCTTCCGGCAAGGTCCCGGCGGCAATCCACATCACGCCAGAGGCTGTCGACAACGGCCCGATCGGCCGCATCAAGAACGGTGACATCATCCGGCTCGATGCCACGCATGGTACGATCGAGGTTCTGGTGAATGCCGCCGAATTCGCCGCCCGCCCGCAGGCAACGGCCGATCTCTCCGGCAACGAATTCGGCATGGGCCGCGAGCTCTTCGCGCCGTTCCGCGCGATCGCGGGACCGGCGGATCACGGCGCGAGCGTGCTGTTTGCGTGAGGGCTAAGAGAGGGCCGAACCCTTTCAATGCCATCGGCTCTCAAGCATCTCCATCGTCATGGTCGGGCTTGACCCGACCATCCACGCCACGGGTGCTGATGGATCCTCGGGTCAAGCCCGGGGACGAACGTTGGTGATTTAGGGTCGCCAGATCAGGCGGCGCTGTTGCAAGCCCCTCTTTTCGTCTCAGCTATAGATATCCAGCGTCCGGCCCTGATGGTTGCGGTGCGATGAGTAGACGAAGATCCGTTGCAGGTCCTTGTCGGAGAGCAGGCGCAGGAAGCGGGCTTCGACGACGTCGTTGGGATAGACGCGCTGCGTCAGGCAGCCGATCATCGGCAGGCGGGCGCTGACGATGTCGAGGTAGAAGTTGCGCGGCAGCTGGAACTTCGTCGTCATGGTGATGACGGCGCCGCTCCTCGACAACTTAATGATCAGGCCGCGACGGGAGACAAGATTGACGAGGCCGCCATTCTCGGTGAACTCGATACGGGCCTCGTTGCAGGTGTCCTCCATCGGGAAACTCTTCTCCCGATCGTACATGAAAGACTCTTCCTTGCTCAGGTAGTTGTTACGCGGTACCGATCCCTGAATGCCCATCTGCCTGCTGTCCCCGGCGCTGCCTCTTTCTAGGAAAACCTAGGCGAGCAACGCTTAACATCGGGTTGAGCGGCAAGGCAAAATCCTGCCGCTCAGCCGATTTGCTTCAGGACGCGCGATAGCTCTGGCCGGCGGCATCGAAGAGATGCAGCTTCGCCCTGTCCGCCGTGAAGCGGACCTTGGCGCCACGCTTGACGTCGAGGATGCCGGGGATCTTGGCGATGATCGGCTCGCCCTGCACGAGGCCCTCGATATAGAGAAGCGTCACTTCGCCGAGCGCCTCGACGATCGCCACCGTGCCCTCGAAGAGGAAGTCGTCGCCGGTCGAGATCTGGAGATCCTCCGGGCGCACGCCAAAACTTGCCGGCTTGCCCACCTCGGAGGCGCTCGTCGCGATATCGACGCTCGAAGTCCGCCCACCGGTCAGTTCCAGCGTGGTCGTTGTCCCTGCCGCAGTGATCTTGGCTGGAATGATGTTCATGGCCGGCGAGCCGATGAAGCGGGCGACGAAGAGGTTTGCCGGACGCTCATAGAGTTCGAGCGGCGGGCCGACCTGCTCGATATGGCCGGCCGACAGCACGACGATGCGGTCGGCAAGCGTCATCGCCTCCACTTGGTCGTGCGTCACGTAGATCATCGTCGTGTCTGCCATCTGCTCGGAAAGCTTGGCGATCTCGATACGGGTCGCGACGCGCAGCGCCGCGTCGAGGTTCGACAACGGCTCGTCGAACAGGAAGACCTTGG
Source organism: Shinella sp. GW821-FHT11G07 (assembly GCF_058808115.1). Classification (NCBI taxonomy): domain Bacteria; kingdom Pseudomonadati; phylum Pseudomonadota; class Alphaproteobacteria; order Hyphomicrobiales; family Rhizobiaceae; genus Shinella; species Shinella sp. GW821-FHT11G07. The sequence goes on along the minus strand of NZ_JBXARJ010000013.1, from coordinate 160,862 downwards.
GATCGCGGCAGATGGCACGGCCGATCGCCACGCGCTGGCGCTGGCCACCGGAAAGCGCCTTGGGCAGGCGGTCGAGATATTTGGTGAGCTGGAGGACCTCGCCCGCCGCGCGCACGCGCCGGTCGATCTCTTCCTTGGCTTCTCCCGCGATGCGCATGCCGAAGGCCATGTTGTCGTAGACGGTCATGTGCGGGTAGAGCGCATAGGACTGGAACACCATGGCGATGCCGCGCTTCGACGGCGGCACGTCGTTGACGCGCTCGCCATCGATCATCATGTCACCGCCGCTGATCTCCTCCAGACCGGCGATCATGCGCAGGAGAGTCGACTTGCCGCAGCCGGACGGGCCGACGAAGACGATGAACTCACCCTGCTTGATATCGAGATCGATGCCGTGGATCACGTCCACTGCGCCGTAGGATTTGCGGATATCCTTGAGCACCAGCCCTGTCATGTCTCTCTCCCCTTTTTACGTTTTGACCGATCAAGCGAAGCGGGCGAAAAACCCGCTCCAGGCCGGAAGTTCTATATTTTCCTCATGCATGATGCTGTCGAAGCCATGACCTTCCAGCGCTTCCAACGTGCCGGCAGGCAGATCGGCGAGGCGGGCGATCGGGCTCATGTTGAAGGCGCAGAACACCTTTTCATTGCCGTGCGTGCGCACGAAGGAGAGGATCGCGCCCTCTGCCGAATGGAACTGGATCTCGCCCTTGACGAGCGCCACGTGCTCCTTGCGGAAGGCGAGGAAACGCCGGTAATGCGCCAGCACCGAGGCGTCATCGCCGTCCTGCACGTTGACGGCACGCTCCAGATGGGCCGGCGAAACCGGAAGCCAAGGCTTACCAAGGCTGAAACCGCCGGATTGCTGGCGACCGTCCCAGACCATTGGCGTGCGGCAGCCGTCGCGTCCCTTGAAGTCCGGCCAGAACTGGATTCCGTAGGGATCCTGAAGATCCTCATAGGCGAGCTCGGCTTCCGGCAGGGCAAGTTCCTCACCCTGGTAGATGCAGACCGAGCCGCGCAATGACATGAGCAGGCTGGCGAGCAGCTTGGCATGGGCTTCATGATCGGTAACCGCGTTGCCCCAACGGCTGACATGGCGCATCACGTCGTGGTTCGAGAAAGCCCAGCAGACCCAGCCCTCGGGTGCCGCCTTTTCCAGCGCATGCTGCGTTTCGGCGACGAAGGCCGGCGTCAGCGGATCGGGCGCGAGGAATTCGAAGGCATAACACATGTGCATCTTGTCGCCGCCGGAAGTGTACTCGCCGGCGATCTCCAGGCCACGCTGGCTGTCGCCGACTTCGCCGACGGCGGCAATCGCCGGGAACTCTTCCATGACCGCGCGGAAACGCTTGAGGAAGTCGAGGTTCTCCGGCTGGTTCTTGTCGTAGAGATGTTCCTGGTAGTTATAGGGGTTCACGGCCGGTGCGGTCTGCGCATTGCGGCGCTCGGGAGCGAGCGACGGGTTGTCGCGCAGTTCCTTGTCGTGGAAGTAGAAATTGATCGTGTCGAGGCGGAAGCCATCGACGCCGCGCTCCAGCCAGAAGCGGGCGACCGAGAGCAGCGCGTCCTGAACCTCCGGATTGTGCAGGTTGAGGTCCGGCTGGGAGGTCAGGAAATTGTGCATGTAATATTGCAGGCGGGTCGGATCCCACTGCCAGGCGGAGCCGCCGAAGATCGACAGCCAGTTGTTCGGCGGCGTGCCATCCGGCTTGGAATCCGCCCAGACATACCACTCCGCCCGCGGGTTGGTGCGCCGGGAGCGACTTTCCACGAACCAGGGGTGTTTGTCGGACGTGTGCGACAGGACGAGGTCGATCATCACGCGGATGTTGAGGCGATGGGCCTCGGCAATCAGCGCGTCGAAATCGGCCAGCACGCCGAAGATCGGGTCGACGTCCTGATAGTCCGAGACGTCGTAGCCGAAATCCTTCATCGGCGATGTGAAGAACGGCGAGATCCAGATCGCATCCGCCCCGAGGGAGGCGACATGGGCGAGGCGCTCGGTGATGCCCCGCAGATCGCCGATCCCGTCGCCGTTGGTGTCCTGGAAGGAGCGTGGGTAGATCTGGTAGATCACCGCGCCGCGCCACCAGTCCTTGTCCGGCTGGAGAAGAGTGGAATCCAACGTCGTCATTCTCGATTTTCCTGTTGCGAAAGTCTTTTCTTTGCACAATCCCGGACGCAAAACCGCTTCGCACTTTTGCTGGAATTGCTTTGTCAGCCACCCTTGACCGACCCCGCCAGCAGGCCGCGCACGAGGAAGCGCTGCAGGCTGAAGAAGACGATGAGGGGGACGATAATGGTGATGAAGGCGGAGGCCGTGAGGATTTCCCAATTGCCACCACGCGAGCCGAGCAGGTTCACGAGACGCCCGGTCAGCACCAGTTCCTCATTGCCGGCACCCAGGAAGACCATGGCGACGAGCAGGTCGTTCCAGGTCCACAGGAACTGGAAGATGGCGAAGGAGGCGAGTGCCGGGAAGGACAACGGCAGGATGATCTTCACGAAGATGTCGAAATCGCTGGCGCCATCGACGCGGGCGGATTCCATGATTTCGCGCGGCAGGCCGGCCATGTAGTTGCGCAGCAGGTAGACGGCGAGCGGCAGGCCGAAGCCCATATGGGCGAGCCAGATGCCGACATAGGTTTTTGCGGGTACGCCGAAGAAGGCGCCGACACCGTTATAGAGCCGGAGCAGCGGGATCAGCGACATTTGCAACGGCACGACGAGCAGGCCGACGATGACCGCGATCAGGATCGCCCGGCCCGGGAACGGCATCCAGGCGAGCGCATAGGCGCAGAAGGCGGCGACGAGGATCGGGATGATCGTGGCGGGGATCGCCACCGTCAGCGAGTTGATGAAGGAGGCGCCGATGCCTTCGGCGTTCAGCACTTCACGGTAGTTGTCGAGCGTGAAGCGCGGCGGCACGGAGGCCGTATAGAAGATACGCTGGCCGCGCGTGCCTTCCATCTTCGTCGGCGAGACGATTTCATAGCTGCCGTCCTCGTTGACGGTCAAAGTCTGGCCGTCGCCGATATCGGCCGGCTTGCCGGGCTCGAAGGCTGCCGGCTGCATCGGACGGAAGCCGAAGGCGGAGACTTTCGCCGTGTCGCCTTCCACCAGATTGCCGCTGATGACGAACTTGCCGTCACGCTCGACCTGCGCCTCCGGCGAGGCAGCGCGGCCAGTCATGTTCTGCGAGGAGGTGGAGAGCGCTGTCCACCAGCCGGAGACGGCGAGCTGGTCCTTGTCGCGCAGCGACGAGATCAGCAGGCCGGCCGTGGGCAGCGTCCAGAGCGCCACCAGAAGGAGGACGGAAAGATGGACGACGAAGATGAGCGGCGAACGGGACGAAGCAATCATCTCAATGGCCCTCCATTTCCTTGGTGGCGTTGCGGATGTTCCAGATCATGATCGGGATGACGAGGATCATGATGACCACGGCAATGGCCGCGCCGCGCCCGAAATCACCGCCGCCGCGGAACATCCAGTCGAACATCAGGTTCGCCAGAACCTGCGTCTGCCACTGTCCGTTCGTCATGGCGAGCACGATGTCGAAGACCTTGAGCACCAGAATGGTGATCGTCGTCCAGACCACGGCGATCGTGCCCCAGATCTGCGGCACCATGATCTTGAAGAATATCTGGAAGCCGTTGGCACCATCGATGACGGCGGCCTCGATGGTCTCCTCCGGAATGCCGCGCAGTGCGGCCGAGAGGATCACCATGGCGAAACCGGTCTGGATCCAGATCAGGATGACCATGAGGAAGAAGTTGTTCCAGAACGGAATGGTCATCCAGGCTTCCGGCGCACCGCCGAAGGCGACGACGATGGCGTTCAGGATGCCGATCTGCTCGGACCCTTCGGCGCGGTAGTCATAGACGAATTTCCAGATGACGGCGGCGCCGACGAAGGAGATCGCCATCGGCATGAAGATCAGGGTTTTCGCAATATTGCCCCACCAGATACGGTCCGTCAGCGCTGCGATGACGAGACCGAAGAAGGTGGCGAGCGCCGGCACGACGAGCAGCCAGAGGAAGTTGTTGAAGATCGACTGGCGGAATTCGCCGTCGTTGATCATCCAGGCAAAGTTGCTGAAACCGACAAATTGCTGGCCGGTGCGGTCATGGAAGGCGAGCCGCACGGATTCGAAGACGGGGTAGACGAGATAGATCGTCAGCGCGAAAAGCGCAGGCGCCATGAACAGCCAGGGCCGGATCGCATTGGTGATGCGCAGGTTCTTCGAGGCCTTGGCGCCGGTCAGCCCCTTGGAGGGGAACAGCTTGTCGAGCAGCCAGTTCGTTCCGAAGAAATAGACGACGCAGGCGAGTACGCCGCCCACCATCGTGAAAATGGCGAATAACAGTTGCTGCACGGAAGTTCCTCCCCAGGAATGCTTCCCCCGATGGACCTTCAGGGGTCAGTCGATCATTCACGCGGCGTTGCACCGCGTGGTCCGGCTGCACTTCGGCATGCTTCAGGAAAACCGGCCGGCAAATACCGGCCGGTTCGCCAGATTTTACTTGATTGCGTCCCAAGACTTCTGGACACCGGCTGCGACATCGGCCGCGGACTTGCCGCCAACGAAGTCGATCATGCCGGTCCAGAACGCGCCCGCACCGATCTTGCCCGGCATCAGGTCCGAACCGTCGAAGCGGAACGTCGTTGAATTGAGCAGGATTTCGCCCTGCTTCTTCATCGGCGCGTTGGCATAGGCTTCCGGATTGGCGCTCTTGTACGGCGTCAGGAAGCTCGTCTGCGCCATCCAGACCTCATGCGCGATCGGCGTCTTGAGGAACTCGATGAAGGCGCGGGCGGCCGGCGTGTCCTTGGTGATCATGGCGAGCGTGCCGGCACCGAGAACCGGGTTGCCGAGTTCCGGCTTGCTGGCATAGGGCGGCATGTAGAAGAAGTCCGCATCCTCGCCGACGACCGTGCCTTCCGGGAAGAAGGACGGGATGAACGACGCCTGGTGGTGCAGGTAGCACTTCGGCGGAGAAGCGAAGAGACCCTTCGGGCTGTCGCGGAAGTCCGTGGAGGCAACGGCCGCCGCCCCGCCATCGACAAACTTGTCGTTCTTGGCGAACCAGCCGAATTCATCGAGTGCACCGGTCACGGCGGCATCGGTGAACGGGATCTGGTTGGTGACCCACTTGTCGTAGGTTTCCGGTGTTGCCGTGCGCAACATCAGGTCTTCGACCCAGTCGGTCGCCGGCCAGCCGGTGGCACCGCCGGAGCCCAGGCCAATACACCAGGGCGTGCCGCCATCGGCGACGATCTGCTCGGTCAGCGCCTTCAGGTCTTCCATGGTCTTCGGCACTTCGTAGCCGGCGTCTTCAAAGTTTTCCGGCACGTACCAGACGAGCGACTTTACGTCGATCTTGTAGGGGAAGGCGAAAAGCGCTGCGTTGCCGTCCTTGCCCTTGTAGGTCGAAAGATCGACCCAGGACTGGCCGGCGGCGTAATTGTCGAGCAGCCATTTCTGGGTCTCGTCACCGAGCGGCGAGAGATAACCCTTGGAGGCGAGGTCGGCGATCAGGCCGGGCTGCGGGAGGATGGCGACATCCGGCGGGCTGCCGGCCTGCGTGTCGATGACGATCTGCTGTTCGTAGTTTTCCGAGGAGGAGTACTTGATCTCGACGCCCGTCGCCTCGGTGAAATAGGCGTAGACGATCTTGAAGAGCGCCTCGTCCTCACCGCGCCAGGGGCCGAAAATGGTCAGCGTCTGGCCCTTGAGGTCATGGCCCTTCTTGAAATCTTCAAAACTTTGCCAGTTGAACTTGGAATCTTCGCCGGGCTTGAACTTCAGATCAGCCGCAGCAGCGCCACCCGCCATCAAAAGTGCGAGGGCAGCCGTCATCAAAAACGTCTTTTTCACCTGATTTGCCTCCCATAGCAAACCCGCCCTCTCCCGGGGCAGGCATTCTCTAAAATACCCCAAAATTCAAAGCGCTTTGGATTTCCTTTCATCCCATTTCCCCCTCGCCCTCGTCAAGTCCCCCGAATCGATTCGGTGCGAAATCGCCAATCATGACGCGGTGCAGCGTAGTTTTGCGGCGCAAAACGGTCAAATCCGCTTTTCCTCAAGGATTTGCTGATGCTAGATGCCAAAACGCTTTGGACAAAAATAAACCTCGACATTCAAAGCGCTTCGGCTGTTTCAAGAAAGCTAAGCATGTGAATCTCAAGCAATTATCGCAGTTGCTGGGCCTGTCTCAGACAACCGTGAGCAGGGCACTGAACGGATATCCGGAAGTCAACGCGGAAACGCGCCAGCGCGTGCTCGATGCCGTCCGGGAGACCGGATACCGGCCGAACCGTGCTGCCCAGAGGCTTGCAACGGGTCGTGCGGGCTCGATCGGCCTCGTCATGCCGACAGCGGATGGCATCGAGTCAGACGTGCATTTCGGTGAATTCCTGGCGGGCCTCGGCGACGAGGCGGTCAAGCACGACTTTCATTTCGTCATCAATCCGAGCCATCCGGACGAAGAGGTGGCGACCTGCCGGCGGCTGGTCGCAAGCGGCAATGTGGACGCCCTCTTCCTCGCCTATATGCGCGAGAAGGATCCGCGCATCGCGATGATGAAGACGCTGAAGACACCGTTCGTCGTGCATGGCCGCTCGATCGGCGTGCCGAACGACTATCCGTTCCTCGACATCGACAATACCGGCGCCTTCTACGATGCCGCGCGTCTGCTCGTGCAACTCGGCCACCGGCATTTCGCGCTGCTCAACGGCCCGGACTATCTCGCCTTCTCGATCCGCCGCAAGAAAGGCACCGCGCTGGCGCTTGCCGAGCAGGGCCTCGTGCTGCGCGAGGACTGCGTACAGCATTCGCAGATGACGGACGAACACGGTTTTCACGCCATGGAGCGCTTTCTGCGGCTCGAAACACCGCCGACGGCCGTGCTCTGTTCCAGTACGGTTCTGGCGCTCGGCGCCGTGCGGGCAATCAACCAGGCGGGGCTGAAGCTCGGCGAGGACATTTCCCTGATCGCCCACGACGACGTCCTGCCGATGCTGAAGCCGGAGAACTTCATGGTGCCGCTGACGACGACCCGCTCGTCGCTACGCGCCGCCGGCCAGCGCATCGCCCGCCGCCTGATCGCCGGCATCCTCCAGATCGAGACGCTGCCGCAGCAGGAATTGTGGAAGACCGACCTGATCGTGCGCGCCTCGACCGGGCCAGCGCCGGCCGGGAAATGAAAAAGGTGCCCGTCGGGCGCCTCGGAACTGCATTCGAGGTTTGCAAACCTCTAGCGGGACCTGTTCTCCTCAGAACTTCGGCGGCGCGTTGCCGGCCTTGCGGTAAGCGGCGATCACGGTGTTGGCCATCAGCATGGCGATGGTCATCGGGCCGACACCACCAGGGACGGGCGTGATGGCACCGGCAACCTTGGCGCATTCGTCGAAGGCGACGTCGCCCACCATGCGCGACTTGCCCTCGCCCTTCTCCGGTGCCGGAATGCGGTTGATGCCGACGTCGATAACGGTCGCGCCTGGCTTTACCCAATCGACCTTCACCATTTCCGGGCGACCGACGGCAGCGACCAGGATATCGGCAGTGCGGCAGACGGCGGCGAGGTCCTTGGTGCGCGAATGGGCGGTCGTGACGGTCGCGTTCGCCGCAAGCAGCAATGCAGACATCGGCTTGCCGAAGAGATTGGAACGGCCGACCACCACGGCATTCAGGCCGGAAAGATCGTTGCCGTGTGTGCGGCGCACGAAGACCATGGCACCGGCCGGCGTGCAGGAGACGAGGCCGCCATCGAGATCACCAGTCGCCAGCTTGCCGGCATTGACGACATGCAGGCCGTCGACGTCCTTCTCCGGCTTGATCGACTGGATGATCGGATCGGAATTCAGATGTTTCGGCAAAGGCAGCTGAACGAGGATGCCGTGAACGGTCTCGTCGGCATTCAGCGTCTCGACGAGTTGGGCGAGTTCTTCCTGTGTCGTCTCCTCCGGCAGCGTGTGCTGGATGGAGGTGAAGCCGCATTCCTTGGCCATGCGGCTCTTGGAAGAGACATAGGCGTGGCTTGCCGGATCATCACCGACGATGACGACGGCGAGACCGGGTTTTACCCCCGTCTCCTTCTCCAGGGTGGCGGTTGCGGACTTCACAGTGTCAATCACGGAAGCGGCAACCTGCTTCCCATCGATAATGGTGGTCACATTTCTCTCCCTGAATGCGGTGCGACCACTCTATCGGAGCGGCCGCGCGACGGAATGGCCTTTTAACGCCCTATGCTGTCCAAAACGGATAATTTCAAGCGCCTCCCGCCGGAAACAACCTGCCCAATTTATTAACACCCGCTTTCCTGTCAGCCATGACAGGGCACTGCGGTGGCATGAAGGAACCTTTCAAGGCGAAGAAAGAGTCCTTTTTTGAAGCACGGCGTGCAAATATTTTCGCGCCTAGATAGGTGATTGACGTCCATGGCGCCCCTATAATTTCAATATATATCAATGGTTTACATATCTGAAAACCCGCATGGTTAGCACACCGTGAATGGGGTCGCCGACCTTTTAAAGAATTCCTTAAAAGCCCTTTCAGGGGGAATTGCTAAATCCGCTGACAGCAGCACAAGCATTGCGGGAGCAGCATGAAGCCCTTTCCCACTCTATTCATCGAATGCACTGCCCGGCAGACCATGATGGTCGTCGGGGCTGGCCTTCCTGCGCTTGCGGTCGCGGTACAAGGAACTCTGCCATGAACCTCGCGTCAGGTAACATCGTCGCCTCGCAGCGTGACATTCTGGGTCTGCCGGTCTGCGAACTGGATTGGGCCGACGCCTTCGCCTTTGCCGAAGAGGTCGCGACCATGCCCTTCGGCCAGACCGTCATCGCCTTCATCAACGCCAACAATGCCAACCTGATGATGCGCGACCCGGACTACCGCGCCGTGCTCGAACGGCAGGTCGTCTTCCCGGACGGCCACGGCGTCGACATCGCCTCCATGGTGTTCCATGGCCGCAAGTTTCCGGCAAACCTCAACGGCACGGATTTCGTGCCGGCACTGCTGACCTATATCACCCGCCCGATGCGCGTCGCCCTGATCGGCACCCGCAAGTCGACGTTGATGCGCGCTGCAGAAAACTTCCGCCAACACGCCCCCTGGCACGAATTCATCCCGATTTCCGACGGCTTCTTCGACCGGGAAAAGTCCGACGAGATCATGGAGCAGGTTCGCGACGCCAAGGTAGACATCCTGCTGGTTGCCATGGGCAGTCCTGCGCAGGAAAAATGGATCGACCGGCATGTCGGCCCCGGCCATGCACGGCTGGTTCTCAGCGTCGGCGCGCTTTTCGATTTCGTTGCCGGCGACGTACGGCGGGCACCGCTCGGCATCCGCCGGCTCCGGCTCGAATGGCTCTACCGGCTCCTCCAGGAGCCGACACGGCTGTGGCGGCGCTACATTCTCGGCAACCCGGTCTTCCTGTATCACGTCATGCGCTACAAACTGTCGGGGATGGTGGTGAAGCGTCGCCAGGACGATACGGCAAAAGCCGGCCTGCTCTGAAGCAGCCGGCTTTCCCGAAGATAGTCATGCGTCATAAGAACGGCGGGCTTCAGTGCCCGCCGCTTTTTTCCGTCTGCTGGCCGGCCGGAACCTCGCCCTTGAGGAGGTTCACGCCTTTCTTGGGCGCCGGATCCTGCACCGAAGCGGTGGTAATGTAGTCGATCTGCTCGACATAGACCTCGGCGATGACTTCGGCGCCAAACCGACGGTTCAACCCTTCTTTCACAACGCCGCGAAAAGCGTCGAGATCGAAACTTCCGGTGTCCGCCACGTCGATCATCTTCTTGCCGACGAGCAGCGTGTAAAGCTCGTCGGTGATCATCTGTGGCAAAGGCACGACCTGCTTTGCGGCAAGCTCCTTGTTGGCCTTGTAGGCGAGTTTGGTCAGCAGGTAGCCATGGACGCCACCCTCGCCGATCACCGGCACGGTCGTCGTATAGCCCGTCACGAACTCCATCGCGGCCTCGCGCGCGGCGGCTTCCGTATCCACCTTGGGTGCCGAGGCCATCTTCAATGAGAAATAGACCGAGGCAAGCGTGATGACGAGGATCCAGACGCCGGTGCCGATGAGCTTGATCATGTGCCGTAGCCCAGCCGGAACTGTTCCTGCGAGTAGGTGCCGTCAGCCTCGAGGTCCTGCACCGCATTCTTCAGGATGGTGACCACTTCACGCACGGCGTCCAGATGGGCGGACACGCGCTGCGCATTGGTGGCGAGCTTTTCACGCACGCGGCCGAGCTGCGGCGAGAAGCTGGCCGGAACCTCGTCAGGACGCACGTCGCGCGTCAGCATGGAGAGTTCATAGAGGCAGCGGCTCTTGTGGGCGTTCGAGGTCGGCAGGTCGAATTCGGGATCGTTGCCTATATTGTCGTTCTCGTTGTCGATGATCGTCTCAAGCCGGCCAAGGACGGTGCGGATTCGGATTTCGTTGCTAGCCTGTTCCATTTTGTTGTTCTCCGCTTACGCTTTGGTGTCTTGTTCGTTGATGCCCGGCGTCAGATCGGCGAAGACCTTGCGCTGCAGAGCATCAACCATGCCGGTGGCGACACGGTCGGTATTCTTGTCCTTTTCGGGAGAAGCGGCGCCGAGGCCGCTGCTCTTGGCAAGGCTTTCGGCAATGCCGATGCCGCCGCCCTTGGATAGCGCTTCGCCGAGCTGGTCGGCCATCATGCCGCGCCACATCTCGCCGGCTGTGCCCTTGCCGTAAATCTCTTCGCTTTCGGCCGGCATCATGGATTTCACGAAATTCTGCAAAACCATGGTTTCGAACTTGCGCATATGTTCCGGCACGACCTTGCCGCCCACGGCGGAAACGCCGGCAGACGCATGGCTACTCGCCGAATCCCGGTTGAGAATGCCGACGGCGGCCTGGAAACCGGCGCCCGCTTCGGCAAGGCTCGTCGCCTCGAAGGCGGCCTTGTTCGATTTCAGCTTCGCCTGCGCTTCCTGAACCAGGGTCGGATCGGCAGCGCGCACGACATCGAGCACCAGATCACTGGGGGGAGAAATTGCCACGTCTAGAGCCTTTCAGGTGAATCCTGCGCGCCGGACCCGTCCTCATGGCGGTTCGCCGGCTTCTGACTGTTTGGACATCCGGTTTGCCCGCGCCACACAAGCGGCCGCTTCGGTAAACCTCTTCATCGTCCGGATGCGACTATCGCTGCTCAACCTTACGGGAGGCTGGTGGCAAATGACGATGCCGTGACGAGGGCAGCAGCGAAATCCATTTTGACGCAAGCTTGATAAGGCGTCGGTAAATCGCCTTGTCTTACAGGAGCTTGCAGAAAACCTTATTCAGCGTTGCCCTTGTAAGCGATGTGCTGATCGATGAGATCGTAGATCGCGTCGTCCGCAGCCTCGCGATCCTCGGCGCTGCGGGCTTCTTTCCTGTGCTCGTCCATGCGGTCGCCCTTGGTGCGTTCACGCACCACGCGCATCTCGTGCATCTGCTGCACGTTGGCCAGCATCTGGTCCTGTTGCTGCAGTTTGCTGTGCTGGCTGGAATAGTGCTTGGAAAAGCTTCTGTGCACCGGATTGAGCGAATTGATCGCCTCGGCGACGGCATCCATGGTCTGGGCCACCTCCTCGCGCTGGCGGGTGGTGCTGGCCAGATCAATCTCCGCCATCTTCTCGAGATGGCGCTGCACGTTGACGAGGCGTTTCAGCTTTTCGGAACGGCTTTGCGCCATCGTCACTCTCCCCTGAAGACCGGAATGAAGCCTGCCGCGAAAATCTCGAGCAGCGAGGAAACGCCGAAATAGAGCAGGAACAGGCCGCCCATGATGATGAAGGGCAGCGAGACGAAGTAGATCGGGATCTGCGGCGCCAGCTTGTTGACGAGGCCAACGGAGACGTTGAACACCAGACCGTAGAGAATGAAGGGGCTCGCCAGCCTGAGCATGATCATGAAGGTCTGGCTCAGCGTATCGGTGAGTGTGATCAGCGCGCTCTGCGGATTGAAGCCCGCACCGAGCGGCATGACGTTGTAGGATTCGATCAGCGCCCTGAGAACGACGTGGTGGAAATCCAGCATGAAGAGCACCAGCAGGCCGGCAAAAGACAGCAGGTTCGTCAGCTGGTTTTCGGCGGTGTCTTCCAGCACGTCCGGCGTCGGCGGCGCGTTGAAGCCCATCATCATGGTCAGCACCGTGCCGGCGAATTGCAGGCCGAGCACGTAGTAGCGGGCGATGAGGCCGATGACCGCGCCGGTCAGCGTCTCGAAGACGATCAGCGTCAGGTAGCTGGCAATCGAGCCCGATGATGCACGCGGATAGATCGTATCCCACAGGATCGGCAGCACGCCCATGGAGATCGCCACCGCCAGGAGAAGCCGGATCTGCACGGAAAGGCGCGCCGAGGAAAAACCCGGCAGCAGCATGAAACACCCGCCGACACGGCAAAAGGCGGCGAACAGCGCCAATACCGTGCCCTGCGGATCCGTTATCATGAAATGGAGCCGAGGATCTTGATCTCGATGCCCTTGGCGAGCTCGACATGCGAGAGAACCGGCAATGTGGCGAAGAGGCGCTCGATGATCATGCGTACATAAGAGCGGGATTCGGGCGACGTGACCAGTACAAACGGGGTGCCGCGGTCGAGAAACTCGCGGATAACCCGGGTCGCCTGCTCGGAAAACTCTTCGAGTTGGCGCGGATCGATATCGAACTCGACGATTTCGCCCTTCGAATCGCGCTTCAGCGCCTGGTGGAAGACCATGTCCCACTTGTTGCCGAGGCGCAGCACAGGCAGCACGCCATTGTCCGTGAGGTCGCCGCAGATCTGCTGCGCCATGCGGATACGGACATGTTCGACGATCTGCTCGGTCTTGCGGACATGCGGCGCCAGTTCGGCAACCGCTTCCAGAATGAGATGCAGGTTGCGGATGGAGACGCGCTCGGCGAGCAGCAGCTTCAGCACGGCCTGCAGGCCGGAATAGGACATGTGCGACGAGCAGATCTCGTCGGCAAGCTTGCGGTATTCCGGATCGAGACGCTCGATCAGCACCTTGACGTCCTTGTAGGACAGAAGCTGCGGCAGGTTGTTGCGGATGACTTCGGACAGATGCGTCAGCACCACCGACACGTTGTCGATCGGGTGGAAGCCTTCGCGGCGCAGGTCGTCGGCAAAGGTTTCGAGGATCGAGACGGCCGGCATGCCGAAAGCGGGTTCGCGGATATCGTCGCCCGGTACGCTCGGCTTGCGGCCGCCGCCGGTGACGACCAGCACTTCACCGACACGCACGATGTTCGATGCGATCGTCGTGCCGTGAATGCGGATCTGGTAAGACTTGTCGGGGATCGAGATGTCGTCGGAGACCTTGATTTCCGGCACGACGAAGCCGTATTGCCCGGCGAACTTCTTGCGCATCTTGCCGACGCGGAAGGCAAGCTCCTGGTGGGCGCCGAGCAGGCGCGTGGAGACCTGCTTGCCGAGCAGGAGCTCTATTTCAGCGGTCTTCAGCACCGACTTGACCGAATCCTTCTCCTGATCGCGCGTCTGCTGGACCTGCTGGGCCTCCTGATCACGCTTGATGCGGTTTTCCGCTTCGATACGGCGCGGGATGACCCAGGCGCCGAAGGCCATGAGGCCGCCCAGCGCCATGAAGGGGAAGAACGGCAGACCTGGAATGACGGCCAGCAGCATCATCAGGCCGGACGCAACGAACAGCGCGCGCGGGTAGCCAGAGAGCTGGTTGACGACGGCCTGGTCTGTGGAGCCGGCGGTGCCGCCGCGCGAAACGATAAGGCCGGCGGCAAGCGAAACGATGAGGGCCGGAATCTGCGAAACCAGACCGTCGCCGACGGACAGCTTGACGAAGACGTCAGCCGCCTCGCCGAGCTCCATGCCGTGGCGGAAATAACCGATGATGATGCCGCCGAAGACGTTGATGGCGGTGATGAGCAGGCCGGCGATCGCATCGCCGCGCACGAACTTCGACGCACCGTCCATCGAACCGAAGAAGGAGCTTTCCTCTTCCAGCTCGCGGCGGCGCAGCTGCGCCTGCTTCTCGTCGATGAGGCCGGCGGAGAGGTCGGCGTCGATCGACATCTGCTTGCCGGGGATGGCGTCAAGGGTGAAACGCGCGCCGACTTCCGCGATACGCGTCGCACCCTTGGTGATGACGATGAAGTTCACCACGATGAGGATCATGAAGACGATGATACCGATGACGAAGTCACCGGACATGACGAGGCTGGCAAAACCGGCGATCACGCCACCCGCCGCGTCATGCCCCTCGTTGCCGTGCGAAAGGATGACGCGCGTCGTCGCGATGTTGAGCGCGAGGCGTATCATGGTCGCGATCAGCAACACGGTCGGGAAGGACGAGAATTCGAGCGGTCGCTGGATCCACAGCGAAACCATCAGGATCAGCACGGAGAAAGCAATGGAAAACGCCAGGCCGATATCGATCAGGAAGGGCGGAATCGGCAGGAAGAGGATCGACAGGATCGTCAGGATGCCGATGGCGAACGCGATATCGCGGCCATTTGGGCTGACCTTCGGAATATTGATTGCCGGTACTTGCGCCATCTGAATGCTTCCCGTCTCGTCATGAGAGGCTGCGGCGCGTCACACGCACCGCCCATTTCACCCCATGACCTACAGGCCGAAGCTTGCGCGAAGGTTGGGAAAACCGGCTAGAAGCCGCTTTCTATCCGGGAAAAGACGAGATCGGTAAAAATGGAGATCTGGGCGCCGATGAAGGGGGCCGAGATGGCGATCGTCACGAAGATCGCGAGGATTTTCGGCACGAAGGTGAGGGTCATTTCCTGCACCTGGGTCAGCGCCTGCACAAAGGCAATGGCGACGCCCACGATCATGGCGGCGAGCACGGCCGGGCCGGAGGCCGCGATGACCGTCCAGATGGCTGCCTGCGCTATATCGAGGGCGTCTGCCTCATTCACGTCTTGGTATCGCTTTTTCCGTCGCTGATCTTCACGCCCGGCCCGATGACGAGCGTCTTGCCCGAATCAAGCTTCGCGACAATGCCGTCATTGTATAGTGTGACTTCCTTCACCACACCAGTGATCTTGCCGTCTTCGCTGGTCACGGTGCGGCCGATCACGGAGTTGGCTTCCTGCAGCGACGTGCGCTGGAGCAGGCTTTCCAGGTTCTTGTTCGTCTTGATGGTCTGCTCGACCTGCGAGAAGGTCGCAAGCTGCGCCATCTGCTGGGTCGCGTCCATCGGCTCCGTCGGATCCTGGTTCTTCATCTGCGCGACGAGCAGCTTCAGGAAGCTCTCGTAGTTCAGCGTCGCGGTCTTCTCGTCCGTGCCGGAATCGGCGCCGGAGACCGAGGGCGTATAGGGCGTGTTGGCGCTCGATGCGGCGCCGACGGGCGTTACCATGGTGCGATCTCCCTGCGGATCTGCTCGATCGTGGCCGGCGCCATTTCGTGGTTGTTAAGGATGCGATCCTCGAGCGGGTAGAGCCCGCGGATAGCCTTCAGCGCTTCGAAGACGCGGTCCTGGGTGACGAGCGCATCGACGCGCTTCAGTTCGGCCAGAACCTCTTCGTTCTTGAAGCAGGAGAGCAGCATGATGACCGACTTGCGGAACATGGCGATCGACTGTTCGGCGCCCTCCGGGTTGATCAATGCCATCTGCGCGATGAAGTAGAGCTGGCGAAGCGGCGTCGTCGCCTGTTCCGGCTGGAGAACGTGGTTCTCCAGGAGGAATGTGACATCGTTCAGGAACTCGACCGCTACCTTGCGGTCGACCCTCAAAACAGCGCCGTTGACGAAAATGCGCTCACCGGACTTCAGGGATATACGCAGGGTACTTTTCATTTGATGCCATCCTTGATGATGGTGGTGATGTCGATGATGCCCTGGAAGTTCGTCGATTCGCGTTTGCGGATCTTTTCGATTTCCTTGAGAATCCAGATTGCAATGGAGATAAGATTGGCCCTCAGCTCGTCTTCGAGCTGGTTCTCCGGGTTTCCGAGGTCTTCGATGAAGCGGATCCAGACGCGGCGTGTGAAGTAAATGGCCTCCACCGCCTCCTTGCCGTAGTTGCCGCCATCGGACGCCATTGCCGTCTTGAGGAGCGCGATCGAACGGTCGAGAACCTGTCGTTCCCGATCTTTCGAGACGGCGACGCCCTCCTCCATGATCTCGGCATATGAAAACTGGTACATTCAGACATCCTTCATGTGTGTCCGTACCCTCTGGTTCATCAGAGGTAATTCAGCAGGCTCAGGTTCTGGATCCTCGACGTCAGCGTGTAGGCGAGCGAAAGCTGCGATTCGAGCGTGGTGACACGCGTGGCCGCCTCGTAGGTATCGATACCTTCCATGTCCTTGATGCTGTTGCTCAGAATGGTGATCTGAGCACTGAGCGAGGTGTTGGCCTGCGCAACGCGCGCTTCGGAGATGCCGAGCTTGCTGCGCTCGCCGTCAATGCCGGAAATCGCCCGGCCCATGTAATCGATCGACGCGTCGCTGACGACCTTGCGCGCGCTTTCGCTGATGTTGAGCGCCAGCAGTTCCTGCCCCAGCACGAGGCCGAGTGCCATGTAGCGCATGCCGTCCGCGTTGGTGTTGGTCGAACTCTGCACGGTCTCCGATGTGCTGACGCGGCTTTCCATGTTCTCGCTGGAAGCGTTCGACCAGTCGTTCTGCCAATCCACGCTCGTGAAGCTCGCTTCGAGGGTGTCGATGAAGGACTGCATGTCCGCCGGATCGATGGTGGCGACGGCGTTGTCATCCTGGTCGAAGCCGAAATGCGCGAGGAAGGCCGCGTCGAATTCAGCCTTGGCGTCGGAAACCGGCGATTCCTGGAAATAGTCGTTGAGCGGCATCACGTCGGAATTGATGCCGGCGAAGAGATATTCGCCGCTGAAGGAGGTGTTTGCAGCAGCAGTGAACGTCTGGAGGGCGCTGCCGAGGTTCTTCTGCGCCAACTGCAGCTGATCGGCGGAGGTGATGCCGGAGAGCGCGATCAACACGCCCATGGCGTCGTTCGCCGCCGTCGACATCGTGCCCAGGGATTCCTGCGAGGCGGAGAGGCGCTGCGTGGTAAGCGCGTTCGTGCTTTTCAGCGATTCCATGCGCTGGAGATCGCGGTGCAGGTTGAGCGTGCGTGCGGTCTTGGCGCCGAGGACAGCACCGACGTCCGAATGACGCCCGGTGACGCTTTCCTCCTGGACTTTCAGCATCTCCTTCTGCGCTGTGGCCACGGTGAGCCGCATCGCATTCTGAAGGGACATGTTCGAAACGAAAGAAGCCTTCATACCTTAGCCCGCCGCTTGGAGAAGCGCCGCGATCATCTCATCGACCGCTGCCACGAGTTTCGCTGACGCTTTGTAGGACTGCTCGAGGTCGAGAAGCAGCGCCAGCTCCTCGTCGAGGCTGACGGCGGTCACATTGAGGAGGGCTTCCTGGGTGCGGCCGAGAAGCGCCGACTTGTCGTCGCCCGCCGTCGTCGCCGCACTGCGAAGCTGCTCCACCCAGCCGACCGACGACGTGCCGAAGGCGAGGATGGTTGCCGACGCGTCGATCGCGGCCGCCGGATCGAAGGTCATCGGCGCCTCGAAGGCGGAGGCATACCCGTTCAGCAGCTCCGAAAAGCTCGCATTGTTGTCGACGTTGTAGTTGGTGTTGATGCCGTCGCGGAGCAGCATCGGATTGCCGCCCTCGTTCGAAATGACATCGGGGTTCACGCGGATGACGGTCGAGAGGCCCGGATCCGTCAGCGCCGGCAGGCCGTTGCTGATGAACAGGCCTTCGTCAGTGCCCTCGGAGAACATCGTGATGACGCCGCGGGCGATTTCATCGAGCTGCTTCTGGAAGGTCGGTGCTGCGTGGTCGCGGATCTGCAGGAGTGCCGCTATCGAGCCCTGGGCGCTTGTGTTGCCGCCAGTACCCGCCTGGACGGCGACGCCGTCGATATAGACCTGGTTGCCCGTCACGGCCGCCGTATAAGTCGGCGTCGGTGCGAAGGTCACCGTGCGTGCAACGGTTTCGAAGAGCACGGTGCCGTCGCTCGTGTAGAGCGCGAGATCGTTGTTCGACCGCCTCATGGTGCTGACGCCGACGATCGATGAGATCTGGGTCAGCAGCTTGTCGCGCTGGTCGAGCGCATCGTTGACGTCCGTACCGGCAGCGGTGCCCTGCTTGACCTGATCGTTGTAGGTCTTGAATTCCCCGAGCAGGCGGTTGAGCTCCGTGACCGAAGTCGCGATGTCCGAATCCGCCTCGGCGCGCAGCTTCTGCAACGCCTGAGACGTGGTGTTCAGCGCATTGGCGACGTCGATCGCATCCGCCACCACCGTCTCGGCGAGCGAGACTTCGTTCGGCTTGTCGGCGAAGGTCTGGAGATTGTCGCGCAGCTTAGCGAGATAGGTGGACGGGGCGAGTTCGTAATCCTCGCCGCCGAGCATCGTCTTCATTCGCGTCAGGCCGGAAAGCAGCGTATCCTGCCCGGCGGACTTGGAGATGCTGAGCAGATTCTGCTTCAGCAACGCCTCGTTCTGGGCACGCTGCGTTTCGACAACCGAGGCGCCGGTCGCCGCCGTGGCGAGGATCGCCGAGCGGCGGGCGTAGGCCGTGTCGCTTGCATTGGCAATGTTCTTCGACGCGACGGCGGATTGCAAGCCGACGTTGGAGAAACTGGACTGAGCAGTCTTCATTGCTGCTGAAAGCGACATCGTTGCTACCTAACTCTGGAATGCGCGCGGGTTTAAACCGCCTTATCTCTTGAGGTTGACGAGGACTTCCATGAGTTCCGAGCCGGTCTGGAAGACCTTCGAGTTCGCCGTGTAGTTACGCTGCGACTCGATCATGCTTGTCAGCTCTTCGGCGATGTCGACATTGGAGTCTTCCAGCGCGCCGGAGATGATGCTGCCGTAACCGTTGGTGCCGGCATAACCCATGACGACGACGCCGGATTCGTTGCTCTGCGAATAGACGTTGCCGGGCAGCGGCTTCAGGTTGTCGGGGCTCTGTACCGAAGCCATGGCGATGCGGTACTTCGGCGTCAGTTCACCGTTGCTGTACTTCAGCGAGACGACGCCGTCGTCGCTGATTTCGTAGCCGGTTACCTTGCTGGCGCCGTTGCCGTCGATCTTACCGTTGGACACGTCGAAGGCGGAGGCGAGCTGGCTCGAACCACCAATGCTGATGGAGAGTGCATTGAGGTTTGCCCCATCGAGGGTTTGCGCCGTCGTGGTGATCGTCGCCGGTGACGGCGTCAGAAGCTTGCCCTGCGAATCGAAGGTCATTGCAATGGGGGTGCCACCTGCCAACACCGAGGTGCCGTCATAGGTCGCGTCGACCGACCAGGCATTGTCGCCGGTTTTCGTGTAGGTGAATTCGATCAGGCGCTTGTTGCCTTGGCTGTCATAGGCGACGAGCGAGGTCTTCTTCTCGTAGCCATCCGGTTCGTTGGACGGCAGGTTGACGTCGAGCGCACCGGCGGTCGAACCCTTGGCGTTCAGCGCGCTGGACGACAGGTTGATCTGCTGCAGGCCGTCGAAGCCGTTGACGACGATCGTCGGGTCCTCGGTCGAGGAATATTCGTAGCCCATCAGCGTGTAGCCGGCGGAGTTCTGCAGCGAGCCGTCATCCATCATGGTGAAGGCGCCGGCGCGGGTCATGTATTCCTGGCCGTCCGTGCCTTCGACAATGAAGAAGCCCTTGCCGTTGATGGCAAGATCGGTCGAAGAGGTCGTGTAGGTGAAGGTGCCCTGCGCCGAGATGGAGTAACGCACATCCGTGGTGACGCCACCCGAATTGTAGGCGCCGCCCGTCGAAGGCAGAATCAGGGAGGAGAACTGGGTCGAGGCCTTCTTGTAGCCCGTCGTATTCGCGTTGGCGATGTTGTCGGCAACGGTGCTCAGGCGATTTGCCTGTGCGTTCATGCCGGAAACACCCGTTCTCATCGTGCCGTAAAGACTCATGTCATATCCCCGTTCGTCTCGTACTTCGACCCTATGGGACGGGCCTTGCGTGAAGCTGGCTGCCGGGGTCCGCCTTCCCCGCCAGCCGGCGATCCTGATCTCAGTTCTGCCAGTCGATGCAGTAGCCAAGGAAACGCTTGGAATCGATCGGATCGAAACCGAGCTTCTTGCGCAGTTTCTTGCGCAGCTTGCTGATGTGGCTTTCGACGACGTTTTCCTCGACGTCCTCGTCGAAGATTCCGTAGATCGCGTTGAAGATCTGGGTCTTGGAAAGCCGGCGGCCGCGGTTGGCGACCAAGTATTCCAGGATGCGTCGCTCGCGGCGCGGCAGCGGGAAGACGTCGTCGTTGATTTCCGGATCACGACCATCCGAGAAGACGCGGATCGGGCCGATTTCGGTGAAATTGGTGAGCGCTTTCAGGCGCCGCCGGATGGCCGCCGCACGGGCCAGAATTTCCCGGGGATGCACCGGCTTGCGCACGACGTCATCGACGCCGCTGTCAAACAGCGCAAGGGTGTTTTCGAGAGAATGTGTATCGCTGACCGCGATCACCGGGGCCTGGGAGCGATCCCGGATGGCCCGGGGCAGCTCCATGCCGAGCTGGCCCTGACCGATCAGGAACGCCTCGACCGCATCGATGTCCGAATCGGCAGCGGTGTTGACCCACTCGCCGAATTCACGGGGATCGAACCCCGTCGAGGGCACGCCCTCGCGACCAAAAAGAGAAGTATAGCCGTCTTTCACGAGCTCGCGCTCATCAACCACTACGATCATTCGTCCGCCTCCGAATCAGTGTGGTGCTTCGTTCGGGCAGTGGTACGAATCGGGCGATTCCCGGGCAACTAGAGGAAGTGACTGGGGGAATTTAATAATTGATTAAGAATTGCGTGCCGATTTGGTCTACATATAGTAGGACTTATCGACTTCGGCCACAATTTTATGGTGGAAAAGTTAACAAAGGTTAACGACCCGCCTTGCCGTTCCGAAACATGGCGCATTTTTGCCACATTGCGGCACAGATTCCGGAAGGAAAAAATTCAACTTTTAGTCGAATTATTGACAGAACTGCTTCGCGTTCTGAGTCCAGCTTCCATAGCCGGTTGCGACCAGGTTGGCGATCACCCGGCAGACATATCGCTTTTGCGCCGGATCGTTATTTGGCCCGGCATGATACCTTGCAACAGCCATCGTCCAGGTCTCGTGCCGGGCATGAAGGCGCGCCAGGAACGCCGCCGCATATTCGACGTTCTTGCGGGGGTCGAACATCTCCGCCGGCGAGGTGAACTGGTCGCCGTGGAAGTGGTGATTGATCTGCATGCAGCCGAGATCGATCAGCTTGGCACCGCGGGCACGCGCCGCCTCGAAGGCCTGCAGGGCATCCTGCCGGTCCTGGCCGAAGAAGGCCTTGCCCTCGATATTCATGGCATAGGGCTGCAACGAGCCCTTGCGGCCGGTCTCGGTGAGACCGACCGAATAGAGGATCCCGGCGGGGATATCGTATTTGGCCGCGGCAGCGAGAATCTCCCGCTCGCAGCTGCCGACGGCGGCTTTCGCGTCAGAGGTAGACGCCGCCAGAACGCAGAGACTGGCCGCCAGCGAGGCCAGCAGCGTTGTCGGACGTGGTGCCTTCATGGGATGCTTCCTCGCGTGCGAAACTGCGTGCTGCCTGCCCCTCGGCGCTCTGGCGGCCATTGCCGCCTTCGCGAGCCTGCGGCTGGCTAGAGAACTGCGGCTGTTGTTGCTGTTGCTGGCTCTGCCCGTCGCCCTGCTGCGTGCCTGAGTTTCTGTCGGCCGGGGTAAACTGAACGCTGACCTGGTCGACGGCGAAGCCCTGGTCGCGCAGCGCCTTGACCATGGCATCCTGATCGTCGCTGAGCTGGCGGTAGGCCTCAGCCGTTTGCACCTGCAGCGAGACGGTCAGTTCGTCGCCATGCAGTCTCAGCGTCGCCGTGACGAGGCCAAGCTCGATCGGGTGCATCTGGATCTTCAGCGTGTTGACGACCTTGCCGGTCATGGCCTCATGCGGTTGGAGGAGGCTGCCGGTCGAGCTGAGCGACGCCGCCCAGGACGGATCCTGCGTGAGCGCCGTCGTCACGGCCGCCGAGTTGCCCGTCGACGCAAGGCCGATATACCGGCGTGCATCGACCACCGTGACCGTCTCGCCCTTCGCGCCGGTCGGATTGGCGTCACGAACGGCCGCGCGTTCACCATCGGCGGAAATGCTCATGTCGACGTCGCGGCCCTTGCCGTCGGCCCGGATAAGCCGGAAGAGCTGATCGGTATCGGATTCTGACTTGGCTGCGGCCGTCTCGACGGCGGCAGCATCGGCATGCGCTCCATCCGCCAATGCCGAGGAGGCATCGGCGTGGGCATTGATCCCGCCCTTCACGTCGCCATCCGGCTGCTCGTCGCCATTCTGCTCACCTGCCGCAACCGCTGCCGCGGCCGCCTGGCCGTTGGCCATGACCTGCGCGACGGCATTCGGAGCGGTTAGAAGTGCCAACAGATTGCCGACGTCGGCCGTGCTGCCGGTGCTTGGTACAGCGCCGGCTTCGGCATCGGCATCGGGTACCTTGTCGGATTTGAGGTCAGTGGACTCGGCCTTGGTCCTGCCCTGTGTCTCGGTACGCGGTTTCTCACCCGGCTTGTCCGCAAGATCGTGGAATGCGACAGGCTTCTCGTCAAAGGCCCTGTCCGTTTTCGCGATTGGGTCGGCATCAGGTCTCGCGGAAACCTGCGCGGCGGTCTTCGTCCCGCTGTCTGCATCCGCTTGACCACCGGTTGCTTTCCCGCCGTTTTCGGCCACAGCCTTTTCGCCGGGTACAGCATTCCCACGCACGGTCTCACCGGGTTCGGCCTTTAAGCCGGCCAGCTCATCGGACGTGGCAGCAGCCTTATCGGCAGCCTTTTCGGCGCCGGCCCGGCGCAGCACTTCGGCAATAGCCGGCAGGCTCGAATTCGACGTCCTGATCCGCGTGTCGCCGGCCTGCTCGGTCGATATGGAGCGCGCCGCAGTGGCACTGACGGGGATCGAGAGGTTTGCGCCCTTGCGGCCGCCCTCGCCTCCCCGTCCGGCAAGGTTTGCCACGGTGCTGGCGAAATCGCCACTTTTGGGGGCGGTTTCCGCGGTCTTCGCGTGTCCTGCCTTGTTCTTTGCCGACGCCAGGTGCGGCGCGGCGCCCAAAATTCCGTTCGCGGTGTTGCTCAACTGCCTTCTCCTTTCAAGAGCGCGTCGATCTCGTCGAGCTTGGACCGACCACTCGATACGAATGTATCGAACGTCGGATCGATGCCCGCTTCTGCCGCCTGCTCTTTCTTCTTCTTGTCCGGCTCGGCGGCGGTAGCGACCGGGGTCTCCTCCGCGCCTGCCTGCGGATCCATCGACCGCTCCGTCGTTTCCGCCTCATTCAGGCCTGCATAGGACGCATCCTCGGGCTGTTCCGGTACGGCAACGGCCTCCGTTTCGGCCAGCGACGCCTGTGGTGCGCGCAGGACTTCCTCAGCCACCGCCTTGGCCGCAGCCTTCAAGGCGCGATCCTTCTCCGAAAGCTTGTCATCCGGAATGGCGATGATGGATTCCATCGCAGACGAGACATCGCCTGAAGGAACCGAGGCCAGTCCGGAATAGAGATCGGCCAGCACCCGCGGCACGCTTTCGCCGTCCTCGGACAGCATCTGGGCGCGTTCGGCGGCAAGCGAAGCGAGCTTGTTCTTGCCCGAGATCGCGGCGAGCCGCGCCATGCGCAGATAGACTTCCCGCTGCCGCGGCACATCCATGAAGGACAGGACCTCGAGAATATCCTCTTCCTTGATCGCCTCGAAATGATCGACGGCGAGCTTGACGAAGAGGTCGGCGAACTGGCTGGCATAGGGCGAGCGCAGGTAGCGCCGCGCGTAGCGGTTCGCATAGACCATGCTCTTGTCGATCCAGCCGGCCTCACTCGTCACATAGACGGAGCGGCGCAGCGCCGCCTCTTCGACGATCGTGCCGGGCGCCACCAGCCGCGC
The DNA here is from genome assembly GCF_058808115.1 of Shinella sp. GW821-FHT11G07. NCBI lineage: Bacteria > Pseudomonadati > Pseudomonadota > Alphaproteobacteria > Hyphomicrobiales > Rhizobiaceae > Shinella > Shinella sp. GW821-FHT11G07. The sequence continues at coordinate 136,928 of NZ_JBXARJ010000013.1, read as the reverse complement.
CCAGTCGAAATAGGTCAGCGCCAAGGCGGGATCCTTGCGGATGACCGAATTGGCGGAAACCAGCGCCAGGTAGGGACCAACGCGCGCACGCTTGTATTCCGGAAAGATTTCGGCCAGCGACTTCACGCTCTGGCTGCCGCGGCCACCCAGATAGCTGCGCAGGGCGTCGGTGATGCGGGAATCGAAATGGCCGCCGACATCCCTTTTTATGAGGAGTTCCAGCGTCTCCGGATTGCCGCCGCTCATGGCATAGATGAGTGCTGCATCGACATTGCGCGGGTCATCGAAAATCGCGGCGTCCGCTGTACGAAACCGCTCGTCGATGGTGGACAGCAGAAAGCGCTGCATCTCCATTGCGGAATGGTCGCCGAGCGCCACCGTGTCCTGCACATATTGCAGCGAACGGATCATCTTGTAGGGCGCGAGATCGTCGAGATTCTCCGCGCAGGCGGGCACCACGGCAGACGCGATGCCGCAAAAGACCGTACCCATCATAAGCAGGCGCCGCAACAGACCCATGGCGTCAGCCACCTTCCGTCTGAATGAGGATTTCGATGCGACGGTTGGCGTCGGCCATCGGATCGTCCTGGACCTTGAGGCGCCGGTCAGCAAAGCCCGTTACCTGGCTCACGCGCTTTTCTTCAAGGCCGCCGCGCACCAGCATGTAATAGGCGCTCTGCGCACGGTCCATCGAGAGCCGCCAGTTGTCGTTCTTGCCACCGGCGAATGGACGGGCGTCCGTATGGCCACGGATCGCGATGGCGCCCGGACGGCTTCCGAGGATCTTGCCGATCTTCTCCATCGCCAGCACCATGTCGCGCTGGGGCACAGCCGAACCGATGTTGAACATGGGCGTATCGAGCTGGTCGGTCAGGCTGACGAGCAAGCCGCCTTCGGCCGGCGTGACCGTCAGGCCTTCCGCGAGCTTGCCGAGGGTACCGATTTCCTTGTTAATCTGCTTCTTCAGCTCGTCGGCTTCCTTGTCTTCCTTGGCCTTGGCGTCCTCGGTCGCAGCCTGCTCCGCTTCGGCCTTTGCGGCTTCGGCCTTTTCCGCCTCGTCCTTGGCAAGCGCCTCTTGAACGGTCTTGCCCTCGCTGCCGGCGCTCGTCGCCTGCGAGATATCAACCTGCTGCGTCCAGAAGTCGGGGTCGAACGGATCGCGATAGGCTTCGCCGCCGCTGGCACCGGTGGACGGGCCGGAATTGGCAGCACCGCCCTCGCCCTTGGCGCTCACATTCGCCTGCTGGCCGACTTCCTGCGCAATTTCAGAAAGCACGGAATAGGGGTTCTCGAAGAAATTGGCCTCGGAATACTGGGTTTCCTCGCCGGCCGTGGTCTTCTCGTCCTTGCCGCTTTCCGCGCCGTTGCCGCTCGCCTGCTGCTGGCCCTGTTCCTTGGATTTGTCCTGCGTCGCCTCACCTTCGGCACTGTTGGCCGGCTTCTTCACCGATTTGTCGGCCGGCTTGTCGTCGGTCAGCTTGATCGGGTTGAAGTAGGACGCGACGGAAGCCTGCGTCTTCTCGTTGGCGGCATTGACAAGCCACATCACGAGGAAGAACGCCATCATGGCTGTCATGAAGTCGGCATAGGCGATCTTCCAGGCGGCCGAATGATGGTCCCCCTCATGATCGGCATGTCGCTTGACGATGATGATCTCGTTCTTGCCGTGGTGATGATTTTCGCCTTCGCTCATGCAAGCACCTTGCGTACGGTGTCAGCCCAGGCCGCCATCCGCGTTACCAGGACGGTTTCGCTGAACTCCACCGTCAAATCGACATCCTGCATTTCGACATGCTTGAAGACCGGCATGTTATCCTCGAAATGCGATTTTAACTGTTCGAAGAGGTTTGCCGGCCCCTTCACCGTAACCGTAATACCTTCGCCACCCGCAAGACCTTCCGTGATCATGCGCGCGAGATCGGCAACTGCGCCCTTGGTGAGCACAAGGCTCATGATGGGCGCCAGCACCTGCGCGGCCTGGGCTGCGACGAGATCGGCAACCTCGGCGGTCAGCCCGGAGAACCGTTTGGCCAGTGCGTCCGCGTAGTCCTGCTCGTATCGCGCCTTGAGCCCGTCAAGCTCGGCCTGATGCGCTTCCTTCAAAGCGGCCATGTCCGCTTCGTGTTTTGCGGCAAGCTCCGCCTCGGCTTCGGCGCGGCCATCGGCAAACGCCTCGGCCCGCTCCGCCGCAACATCGACTTGCGGCTCTGCGAGCGGCATTGCGAAGGGTTCGGCCTTGGCGCCGCCGTCATTCTGCATGAACGACGGGGAGGCGAAGGTCGGCGTCTTCGCGCGCGGCGGCGCGCCGAAATCCTTGAGGTAGCGGGCGAGTTGCACGCTCATGCCATGCCCTCCAGCCCTGCCGCGTGCCCGACAAACGCAAACAGCGCCCGTCGGGAACCCCGCGGACCGTTTCGACGCTCGCTCTCGTAAACACTGGAAGCTGACAACACCGCTGACCTGTCTCCTCGACACCGAGCCTTCCGGAAGGCGAAAGGCACACAATCTTCCTGATCGTGCCATTGAGCCTAGGGGTTCAAACTTGTGCGAGGATGAAGATGAAGGGTGTTGGGCCGCGCCAGGGCAAATCGCGCGGCCCAACCGCCCGCCTCGGCCGATGACCCCGGCCGGGCGGAAGCAAGATCGTCCTGCCCTTACTGACGGAAGAGCTGGAGGATGTTTTCTGCGCTCGAATTGGCGATCGAGAGCGACTGGATGCCCAGTTGCTGCTGGGTCTGCAGCGCCTTCAACCGCGTCGATTCCTCGTTCATGTCGGCATCGACGAGACGCCCGATGCCCTTGTCGATCACGTCGCCAAGCGATGCGACGAAGCTCTCCTGCATCTCGATGCGCTTGGTGATGGCGCCGAGCGTGGAGGCGGCGTTCGTCAGGTCCTTGAGGATGAAATCCGTGACGCTGATCATGCCGTCGATTTCTTCGTAGGTCGTATCCGCCTTGAGCTGGACGACGCCATCGGCTTCGGGATCGTCCATGTCGATGATGGAGTACGGACCAAAGGCCGGCGGATCCGGCATGACGTCGGCAAGATCGATAGGCTTGGTGAGGTAACCCTGCTCCGGCGTCTCAATGTCGATCAAGACGGAGTTCTCTGTATTGAAGTCGAGCGTGGTCACCTTGACGTTGCCGTCGGCGCTGCGCACGAAGGAGGCGACGACGGATTTTATGCCGAGTGCTTCGTCGCCCGTATTGTAAAGCCAGTTCTCGCCGGAGAACGAGGCCGACTGGGCAGCCGAGATGAGCTGGTTCTTCAGCTCCTTGATTTCATCATTGATCTTGGTCTTGTCGACGCCCGGCTCACGCGCGGCGACCAGCTTCGCCTTGATCTCGCTCATCACGTCGATGACGCTTTCCAAGGAGGTATAGGCGGTATCGACCTTGGCGGCACCGAGGCCAAGTGCGTCGGCGACGGTGGAGATGGCGCGGTTGTCGGAGCGCATGGTGGTCGCGATCGACCAGTAGGCTGCGTTGTCGGCGGCAGTTTCGACGCGCATGCCGGAGGAGACGCGCGCCTGCGTCGTCTCGAGGCTGTTGTCGATCGAACGGAGAGTCTGCAACGCGGCCATAGCGGCGGAGTTGGTCAAGATGCTGGTCATTGGCATTTGCCCTGAATAAGTGATTGTCGGGGACATGCCGGAGTAAAGGCGGGGGACCGGTAACGATGGGAGGCTTCATGCAACCGACGCCGCTCGTTTGCCCTGGGCGTCAGTCCATCGTTCTTAATGATTGGTTAACGGCCAATGGTTAACAAATGGTTAACGCCGTTAAGGATTTGGAAAGGAAAATGAAAAAAGCGTAAACGGGCGATGGCAGGTTTTTACGGTTTTCAACCTTTCCGCGCCAAAAATGCGACGAGCACTGCCTGCAAGTGGCACGATACCGTGCGATTTTGGAAAACAAGCGTTCCGTTTCGAGTCAGGCCGAATTTGGAATTGCAAGGATGTGTTGCATCTCATTAACTCATTATTAGAAGTTCCTGCTTAGAACTTTGCTTAGTTGTAAGAATTCTACATGTGTAGAGCTTGCAACCACTGGCGTGGGGATCGGAGCCGCCTTCTGGCTCTGTAAGCATGATGCCCTTCCGATACGCTGGCTCGTTCGAGTCATGTTCCATGAAAACAAGTTATCGTCCGCAAGGACACCCGAATTGCGAAGTCAATGAGGGGTCCGGGGGACGTCCAACGCTGCAGCAAGCGCAGGACATGCTGAGTATGCCGTAGAGGCGCCGAACCGGCCCTTTGCGCTGCGACTCGCAGGGCAATGACGTTTGTGGTCAGCCAACCATCAAGGGCGCGTTCATGACTTCAATCGTCACATCTCTTTCGATCAACCAGATCCGGGCGCTCTCGTCGACCGCGATCGCAAACCTCACCACAACCGACGTCGCAGCTCTCACTAGCACGCAGATCAAGGCGCTGAGCTCCACGCAGATCTCTGCTTTCGAGACCGAAGACCTTGCGGCCTTCTCCTCGACCCAGATCAGCGCCGTCACGGCCGCCGCCATCACCGGCCTCACCCTTTCGCAGATGGATGCGCTGGGCTCCACTAACATCGCCGGCCTCACCTCGTCGCAGATGAACGCGCTCAGCACGGCGCAGATCAGCCAGCTGAATTCCGATCAGGTCGAGGCTCTGTCGAGCACGCAGATCGCAGCCCTCAGCGCTGCCGCACTCGGCACGATGACCTCGGACGAAATCGGGACCTTCACCTCGGATGAAGTCGCTGCCATCTCTTCCAAGGTTCTGGCAAGCCTCTCCACCGCCGCCATCGCAAACTTCAACAGCGACCAGATCGGTGCCCTCAGCGCCAAGCAGGTTTCTTCGCTGACCAACGCCCAGATCGCCGTTCTGACCTCCGACCAGGTCGATGGCCTCAAGAGCGACCAGGTTGCTGCCCTCACCGCCAAGCAGATCACGGCGCTCACGACCGATGCCATCGCATCACTCGACAGCGACCAGATCGGCGCCCTGAACGCCAAGCAGATCGCAGCCTTCTCGACCGCGCAGGTCGCCATCCTCGACTCCGATCAGGTTGCCGCTCTGAGCAGCACCCAGATCGCAGCACTGAGCGCCGACGCACTCGGCACGATGACCTCGGAAGAGATCGCAACCTTCTCCTCCGATGAAATTGCCGCCATCTCCACCAAGGTTCTCTCGAGCCTCTCGACGGCAACCATTGCCAACCTCGACAGCGACAAGATTGCTGCCCTGACCTCCAAGCAGGTTGCTGCTCTCACCAACGCCCAGATCGGTGTCCTGACGTCCGACCAGATCGACGGCCTGTCCTCCGACAACGTCGCCGCCCTGACCGCCAAGCAGATCACGGCACTCACGACCGACGCGCTTACCTCGTTCGACAGCGACCAGATCGCTGCTCTGACGGCCAAGCAGGTCGCCGCCCTCTCCTCTGCCCAGGTCGACGTCCTGACCTCCGACCAGATCGACGCCCTCGACAGCGTCCAGATCGCAGCCCTCAGCGCAGCAGCGCTCGGCACGATGTCCTCCGACGAGATCGCAACCTTCACGTCTGACGAAGTTGCCGCAATCTCCACCAAGGTTCTGTCGAGCCTGTCCACCGCAACGATCGCAAACTTCGACAGCGCACAGATCGGTGCCCTGAACAGCAAGCAGCTCGCAGCGCTCACCACCGCCCAGATCGGCGTTCTGACCTCCGACCAGCTGGACGGCCTGTCCTCCGACAACATCACTGCCCTGACTGCCAAGCAGATCACGGCGCTGACGACCGAGGCTGTCGCTTCGCTCGAAAGCGACCAGGTTGCTGCCCTGTCGGCCAAGCAGGTTGCTGCAATGACGACCGGCCAGGTCGACGCCCTGACTTCGGATCAGGTCCAGGCTCTGACCAGCACGCAGATCGCGGCCCTCGGTGCCGTGGCGCTCGACACGATGTCCTCCGACGAGATCGCAACGTTCACGTCTGACGAAGTCGCCGCTATCTCCACCAAGGTTCTGTCCAGCCTCTCCACGGACACGATCGCCAACTTCGACAGCGACAAGATCGCAGCCCTGACCTCCAAGCAGGTTGCTGCCCTTACCAACGCTCAGCTCGGTGTTCTGACCTCCGATCAGCTGGACGGCCTGTCGACCGACAACATCGTTGCCCTGACCGCCAAGCAGATCACGGCGCTCACGACCGATGCCGTCGCATCGCTCGAAAGCGACCAGGTTGCCGCCCTGACGTCCAAGCAGGTCGCAGCCCTCACCACTGCCCAGGTCGACGCCCTGACCTCTGACCAGGTCCAGGCTCTGACGAGCACGCAGATCGCAGCCCTCAGCGCCGCCGCGCTGAACACGATGTCCTCCGACGAGATCACGACGTTCACGTCCGATGAAGTCGCAGCCATCTCCACCAAGGTTCTGTCTGCCCTCTCGACCGCTGCCATCGCCAACCTCGACAGCGACAAGATTGCCGCTCTCAGCAGCAAGCAGGTAGCAGCCCTGACCGCAGCCCAGATCGGCGTCCTGACGTCCGATCAGGTCGATGGTCTGACCAGCACCAACATCGTCGCCCTGACGGCCAAGCAGATCGAAGCGCTTACGACCGATGCCATCTCATCGCTCGACAGTGACCAGATCGCCGCCCTCTCGTCCAAGCAGGTCGCATCCTTCACCTCTGCTCAGATCGACTCGCTGACTTCCGACCAGGTCGAAGCCCTCGACAGCGCACAGATCGCAGCCCTCAGCGCCTCGGCACTGGGCACGATGACCTCCGAAGAACTGGGTAAGTTCACATCGGATGAAATCGCCGCCATCAGCACCAAGGTCCTGGCTGCCCTGTCCACCGCTGCCATCGGGAACTTCGCAAGCGATCAGATCGCAGCCCTGAGCTCTGCCCAGGTAGCCGCGCTCACCACCGCACAGGTCGCTACCCTGACCTCCGATCAGCTCGACGGCCTCAGCTCCGACCAGGTCAAGGCCCTCACGGCCAACCAGGTCGCAGTTCTGACCACCGATGCGATCGCATCGCTGGAAAGTGACCAGGTCGCAGCCCTGACCTCCAAGCAGGTTGCCGCCCTGACCACCGCACAGGTCGCAACCCTGACTTCAGACCAGGTCGACGCCCTGACGAGCACGCAGATCGCAGCCCTCAGCGCCGCAGCGCTCGGCACGATGAGCTCTGACGAGATCGGTACCTTCTCGTCCGACGAAATCGCCGCCATCAGCACCAAGGTTCTGGCCGGCCTGTCGACCGACATCGTGTCCTTCCTCAGCAGCGAGCAGATCGGTGCACTGAACACCGCTCAGCTTGCCTCCCTGACAACGGCACAGATCGGCGTTCTCTCCTCCGACCAGGTTGACGGTCTGTCGAGCGACAACATCGTCGCCCTGACGGCCAAGCAGATCGAAGCGCTCACGACCGACGCAATCTCGTCGCTCGACAGCGACCAGATGGCAGCCCTGACGAGCACCCAGATCGCAGCCCTCAGCACGGCTCAGATCACGACGCTCACTTCCGACCAGGTCGACGCCCTGACGAGCACGCAGATCGCAGCCCTCAGCTCCGCTGCACTCGACGCGCTGGCTTCGGATGAGATCGCGACCTTCACGTCGGACGAGATCGCCGCGATCAACGTCAAGGCACTGCCGGGCCTCTCCACCGAGGACATCGGCGCCCTGAGCTCGGAACAGGCTCGCGCCTTCACGAGCCAGCAGATCGGCGCCCTGAACAGCGCGCAGGTCGAAGCGATCATCGCAGCCTACAACGACGTCTGATCCAGACGGTCGATCCCGAAAACAGGCGGCGCGGTTCACACCGCGCCGCTTTTTCTTTGGGGATGGGGCTTGCAAACCCGCGCCACACGCCATCCTGCCGCGAAAAACGATCAGCCCGACGCAAGACAACTCCGATAGCAAGGCAAACGAGCTCCTTTTCGAGTCGTTCAACAGCCCGGCCAGCAGGCCTCTTGCCGCAGGATGTCCATGACTGTCAGCACCCCCATCGTTCCCGATCCGAACGCACCGCTCCTCAACCTGCTCGGACGCGCCCGCAACCAGCAGCTCTCGCTTGCCGAGCTGTTCCAGACCGCGGAAGCGCTGGCTGCTGGCGGCGCCACCCTGCCGGCGATCGAGCTCTACAAGACCTGGATCGCCTTCAACGACACCAATCCGCTGCTGCACCTTGCCTATTTCAACTTCGCGGTTTCGCTTTCGAAGGCCGGTGACACGGCAGCCACGATCCACGCCTTGCGCGCAGCGATCCGGATCAGCCCGCAATTCGGCCAGGCCCATATCAATCTCGGGCGGACGCTGGAGGATTGCGGCCTGACGGGACAAGCCGTCCAGCAATGGCGCACCTTTGCGGATGCGACAGCGGACGTAACACCCGACAAGATCAACAACCGCCTGCTGAGCCTCCAGCATATCGGCCGCGTTCTGGAAGCGACCGGCAAGCTCGAAGAGGCGGAAGCCGCCCTCTGGCAGGCGATGGAACTGCAACCCACGCGCACTGAAGCGGCCCAGCACTGGATTTCGCTCCGCATGCGCCAGTGCAAGTGGCCGGTCGTCGCACCGTCGACCCACATCACGTCGCGCCAGTTCATGGACGCGATGTCGTCCATGACGATCGCCTGCTACACCGACGATCCCCTCTTCCACATGGCAAAGGCGCACCGCTACTGCCAGGCGACCGTCGGCCGGCCGGCCGATTTCAAGGGCTTCGTGCGCAAGCCGGTGCGCCACAAGAGCGGAACCGGGCAGCGTCTGCGCGTCGGCTACGTCTCCTCGGACCTGCGCCAGCACGCCGTCGGTTTTGCACTGAGCGAACTGCTCGAACTGCACGACAAGTCCAATGTCGAGATCTTCGCCTACTATTGCGGCGAGCCGGTTCTCATCGACCAGACGCAGGCGCGAATCAAGCTGGCGGTCGACAATTGGTGCGACATCACCAAGTTGAGCGACGTCGACGCGGCCCGCCAGATCGTCGCCGACGAGATCGACGTACTGATCGACGTCAACGGGTATACCAAGCACGCCCGCACGAAAATTTTCGCCTATCGGCCGGCACCGGTCATCGTAAATTTCTGCGGTTATCCCGGCACGATGGCGAGCCCGTATCACCAGTACATGATCGCCGACGAACAGATCGTGCCGCCGGAAAACGAGCTGTATTATACCGAGAAGGTGCTTCGCATCCCCTGCAACCAGCCGGTGGACCGCAAGCGCACCGTCAATCCGCGCCCGACGCGAGCGGCGGTCGGCCTGCCGGAAGATGCCTTCGTCTTCGCAAGCTTCAACGGCATGCAGAAGATCACCGCCAACTGCTTTGCCCGCTGGATGGCCATCCTCACCGCGACGCCAGGCAGCGTGCTGTGGCTGCTGGTTGGCGATGACAGCGTCAACGAGCGCGTCAAGCAGATGGCCGAACAGGCTGGCGTCGCGCCGGAGCGACTGATCTTCGCCGGCAAGACCCAGAACCCGGATCACCTCGCCCGCATCGGCCTTGCCGACCTGTTCCTCGATACGTTCCCCTACGGCGCGCATTCCACCGCGGCCGACGCCATCACGCAGGGCCTGCCGGTACTGACCGTCGCCGGCAAGAGTTTCGCCTCGCGTTTCTGCGCCAGCATCGTCGTGGCGGCGGGCATTCCCGAACTCGTCTGCAAGAGCCCGGACGATTATGTGCGCCAGGCCGTCGCTTTCGCCAAGGATCCGACCCGTCTTGCCGCCGTCAAGGAATCCCTCCAGCAGCAGCGGGAAACCTGCGCGCTGCGCGACATGCCCGCCCTTGCCCGCCGGCTCGAGGAGCTGTTCTGGCAGATGCAGGGCGAGGCGGAGCGTGGCGAGACGCCCGTTCCTGACCTACGCAACCTTGACCTCTACTACGACGTGGGCGCTGAACTTGCAGCCGCGAACATCGACTTCGAAGACGACCAGGCCTACCGGCAGCGCTATCGCGCGCAGCTTGCCATCCTGAACGACTTCGCACCGCTTTCACCCGATGCCCGCCTCTGGACCTCCGCCGGATAATCACCCGGCAGACGACAGCCTTGCAGCGATCGACAATTCTGAATGACGAGGACAGCATGACCCCAGTTATCCTGGTGACCTTTGCCGGACGGCAGAAACGGATGGAAATCCTGACCCAGTACGTCCGGCGGGCGTTGGATCTCGGGATCATCGACGAGTGGCACATCTGGGATTTCACCCGCGCGGACGAAGACCACGCCTGGGTGACCCGGGAGTTCGGCCCCGCCCGCTACATGGGCTCGAAGGTGCCGTATCAGGCGGCCGGGACCGTGACACCCCAGGCCTCCTTCCGCACGAGCGCACGGATTCGTCACGATCTGCACATCGCGATCGTTCCGAACGATCGGTCGCAGGAGTGCTACGAAATCGTGGTCGGCGGCTGGAAGAACACCCATTCCGCGCTTCGCAAGATCACGCGCGACCAACTCCAGAATTTCGACCGGGACAACCAGGCCAATCTCTGGACCAAGCCGACGCCGGGCGCGCTCTCCCCGGGACAACCCAATGAGGTCGCGCTGATGATCGATTCGGCCGGCGTGCCGACGCTGCGAATCAACGGTGCGACGATCGGCACCTGGCCGGAGCTGAACCTCGGCGCCGGCGCCTCGGTTCTCATTCGCGGCGGCTGGGGCGCCGATCTCGAACTCTGCGACGTCAACGCCCGGACCCGGCGCTATATCGGCAATCCGCGGGAGCAGTTGCCGTACTTCCAGGCCTACGAATATTACGCAACGCGAATCGACGCCTTCTCCGACGCGGTCTTCCTGAAGTGCGATGATGACATCGTCTATCTCGACATCGACAAGCTGGACGGCTTCATCCAGTTCCGCCGCGCCAACCCGCACTATTTCATCGTCTCGGCAAACGTCGTGAACAATGGCGTCTGCGCCTACTTCCAGCAGCAGGCGGGCTCCCTTCCGGCAAGCGTCGGCGATTTCGAGCGCCCGCCGGGCGGTTTTGGCGGAACCCTCTGGGAGAGTGCGGAACGCGCCACCCAGCTGCACGCTTTCTTCCTCGGCACCGGCGGCGCGGCCCTTCCCCTCCCCGAACCCGTCGTCGACTGGACCGAACGGCAGTCGATCAACTTCATCGCCTGGCTCGGGCGCGACCTGCGTCACATGGCGCTGCCGCAGGGCGACGACGAGCACGCCCTCACCATCGGCGTGCCGACCTTCCTGGACCGGCCGTCCGCGATCTATTCCGACTTCATGGTGAGCCATCTGAGCTTTGGCCCGCAGGAGCGCGGCTGGGAACCGACCGCACTGATCGAAGCCTATGAGGTTTTGATGCGCGACCGGCTGTTTCCGGCGGATGCACCACGGCTGCGGGCTGCAGGCTGACGCGACAGGTTCAATTCAGGACAGATTGGCATGGGTGTGAAAGAGAAAATCCTCATCGTGGGCGCCGGGCTTTCCGGCGCCGTCATCGGCCGCGAGCTCGCACAGGAGGGCTACAAGGTCGAGATCATCGATTCGCGCAGCCACATCGCCGGCAACTGCCACACCGAGCGGGACGAAGCGACCGGCGTGATGGTGCACATCTACGGCCCGCACATCTTCCATACCGACGACACCGAGGTCTGGGACTATGTGAACGGCTTTACGACCTTCATGCCCTACAAGAACCGCGTGAAGACGACGAGCGGTGGTCAGGTCTATTCTCTGCCGGTCAACCTGCACACGATCAACCAGTTCTTCGGTAAGACCTTCCGACCGGACGAGGCCCGCACCTTCCTCGAAGATCAGGCGGACAGGACGATCACGGATCCGCAGACCTTCGAGGAGCAGGCGTTGCGCTTCGTCGGAAACGACCTCTACGAGGCCTTCTTCAAGGGCTATACCCAGAAGCAATGGGGCTGCTCGCCGACGGCACTTCCGGCCTCGATCCTCAAGCGGCTGCCGGTGCGCTTCAACTACGACGACAACTACTTCTTCCATAAATACCAGGGCATGCCGGAAAACGGCTATACGGACATGATCGAGCGTATCCTCGATCATCCCAACATCAAGGTGACGCTGGACACCGTGTTCAACCGGGACGACGTGGAGAGCTTCGCCCACGTCTTCTATTCCGGACCGCTCGACGGCTATTTCGACTACGAGCTCGGCCGGCTCGGCTATCGCACGCTCGATTTCGAGCGCTTCACCTATGACGGCGACTATCAGGGCTGTGCGGTGATGAACTACGGCGACGTCTCGGTGCCGTACACCCGGATTACCGAGCATAAGCATTTCTCGCCGTGGGAAGAACATGCCGGTTCCGTCTGTTACCGCGAGTTCTCACGCGCCTGCGAACCGCAGGACATTCCCTACTACCCGATCCGACTGGTCGAGGAGAAGGCGCAGCTCACCGAGTATGTCGCCCGCGCCGAACAGGAAAGCGGCGTCACCTTCGTCGGGCGGCTCGGCACATATCGCTATCTCGACATGGACGTGACCATCCGCGAGGCACTCGATACGGCCAGGCTCTATCTCGCCCGGAAGGCAGAGAATGCTAGAATGTCGACCTTCCTGCACGCGCCGCTTTAAGGCGTCTGCCGATGAACGACGAAGGCCCCGGCAAAACCGGGGCCTCCTGAATAATGCGAAGGGTTTAGGCCTCGTCTTCCGATTAACGGAAGAGCGTGAGGATGCCTTCGGCCGAGGAGTTGGCGATCGACAGGGCCTGGATGCCGAGCTGCTGCTGGGTCTGCAGGGCCTTGAGGCGGGTCGATTCTTCGTTCATGTCGGCGTCGACGAGGCGGCCGATACCGCTGTCGATGGCGTCGATGAGCTTGGAAGCGAAGTCTTCCTGCAGGTCGATGCGCATGGATATCGAGCCGAGCTGCGAAGCAGCCTTGGTCATCAGCTGGATGGCGGCTTCCGTCAGGTTGAGGGCTTCGGCCATCTCAGCGTCGGTGAAGTCGGTGATGTCGAGCGTCACGACGGTGTCGGTGATGGAGTAGGTGTTGGCGGTCGGGTCGATGTCGTCACCAGACGTGCCGAGGATACCGCCGGCGCTCTGGAGGTGATCGGCCGTGTCGACCGTGCCGAACAGGACGTTCTGGCCATCGGCGGTCAGTTCGTCCAGCGTGTAGACCGTGGTGTTGACCTTGACCGTACCGGAAGCATCACGAACGAAGCCCGAAACGATCGTCTTGTCGGCAACGACGTCGGCAGCGGTGCTGTCGAAGACGAGCCAGTTCTGGCCGTTGAAAGCTGCGCCGGAGGCGATGGAAACCAGCTGCTGCTGAAGCTGCGTGATTTCTTCCTGAACCTTGGCCTTGTCGACGCCCTGTTCGGTCGCCGCCGTAACCTTCTTCTTCATTTCCTTCACGACGTCGATGGCGGCTTCCATACCGGCATAGGCGGTATCTACCTTGGCAGCACCGAGGCCGAGGGCGTCCTGAACGGCGGAAAGCGCCATGTTATCGGAGCGCATGGTGGTAGCGATCGACCAATAGGCGGCGTTGTCGGCGGCTTCACCGACGCGCATGCCGGACGATACGCGGCCCTGCGTGGTTTCCATGGCGCTGCCGATAGAGCGCAGGGTATTGAGCGCGGACATTGCCGCGACGTTGGTCAGAATGCTGGTCATGTTAAAAGTGCCCCTTGAATGGCTGACTGAGGAAGGGCATTCCGGATGTTACCGGGGAACGGTGGTCAGCATCATGCCTGCCAACCGGTTAAGTTGTTTGGTTAACCCACCGTTTCGATGACCCAAGAAGACCGCAATAAAGTTAAGGAATTCTTTCTCGCCGAATAAAAATAAAAAAAGGCCGCACCCGTCGCCGGGTGCGGCCTTTTTTTTGGGGTCTGGCGCGGGTCAGCCTCCGCGCCGTTTCCCGTCCGTTTATTAACGGAAGAGCGAGAGGATGTTCTGCGAGTTGGAGTTCGCGATCGACAGCGACTGGATGGCGAGCTGCTGCTGGGTCTGCAGAGCCTTCAGGCGGGTCGATTCCTCGTTCATGTCGGCGTCGACCAGGCGGCCGATACCCTTGTCGAGGGCCGAAGTCAGCTTCGAAGCGAAGTCTTCCTGCAGGCCGATACGCATGGAGAGCGAGCCGAGGTTCGAACCAGCCTTGGCGAGGTTGGTCAGAGCCGTTTCGATCGTGTCGAGGTGGCCTGCAACTTCAGCGTCGGTCGTGGCGTCGGTCAGCTCGATAGCGAGCGTGTCGGCCAGGTAGCCCGTGCTGTCGTCGACTTCGCCGGTGGACGGGTCATAGGCACCGAACAGGGCGTTTGCAGCCGAGTCGTAGGTTGCCGTCGTGACCTTGACCGTACCGTCGTCGCCGCGCACGAAGCCGGTGACAACCGTGGTTTCGGCGGAGCCGCCGGCCAGCCAGTTTTCGCCGTTGAACGTGGCGGATGCGCCGATGCTCTTGAGCTGGTCCTGAAGCTGGGTGATTTCTTCCTGGACCTTGACCTTGTCAACGCCCTGCTCGGTTGCGGTGACGAGCTTCTGCTTCAGCGTCTTGACGACGTCGATGGCAGCTTCGACACCGCCGTAAGCGACGTCAACCTTGGCGGCGCCGAGGCCGAGAGCGTCCTGAACAGCGGAAAGGGCTGCATTGTCGGAACGCATGGTGGTCGCGATCGACCAGTAGGCAGCGTTGTCCTTGGCCGCGCCAACGCGCTGGCCGGACGAAATGCGGCCCTGCGTCGTTTCCATGTCGTTGTTGATCGTGCGCAGCGTCTGGAGAGCTGCCATGGCAGAGGTGTTGGTGAGAATGCTCGACATTCTAGTTGTCCCTTTGAACTAAATACTGATGGGGGACATACCGGACTAAAAGACTTACCGGTTACGGCGGTTCGGCGTCATGCCAACTCGGTTTCTCCAGAGACCTGAAGGGATACCAAACCCGTCGTGTGAGCCCAAACCTCGCAGCCAATCCTTGCCAACTTCTTAAATCGGGCAAGGGGGCGCAAACCACTGGGAAACAGGGTGAACGACGGGTAAATCTGTATGGTTAAGAGGGTCTAACTGAAGGACCGCACGAGGCTGCCGACGAGCAGATTCCAGCCATCGATGAGCACGAAGAACAGGATCTTGAAGGGCAGCGAAATCGATGTGGGCGGCAGCATCATCATGCCCATGGCCATGGTGATGGTGGCGACGATCATGTCGATGACGAGGAAGGGCAAAACGACCAGGAAGCCGATTTCGAAGCCGCGGCGGATTTCAGAAATCATGAAGGCCGGGATGACGACGCGCAGGTCCGCAACGTTGTCCTGCACGACCGTCTGGCCGCGCTCTTCGGCAAGCGAGATGAAGAGCTCGATATCCTTGTCGCGGGTATTGGCCACCATGAATTCGCGGAACGGCTCGGCGATACGCTTGGCGGCTTCCGTTTCGTCGATCTGGTTGGCGATCAGCGGCTCGACGCCGTTCTGCCAGGCGCGGTCGAAGGTCGGCGCCATGACGTAGAAGGTCATGAACAGCGCGAGCGACACGAGAATCATGTTGGACGGCGTGGTGGCAAGCCCCATGCCGGAGCGCAGGATCGAGAACGCGATGACGAAGCGCGGAAAGCTCGTCACCATGATGAGGATGCCGGGCGCGACCGAAAGGATGGTCAGCAGTCCGAAGGTGCGGATGATCCAGGAGGCGGCCGAGCCGTCGATTTGCCCGTTGAGAAGCCCCTCCGGCAGCTGCAACTGCTGCTGGGCGTAGGCCATACCGGTCATCGCCATCATGGCGACGAAGGTCAGAAGGGCACGAATCATTCGATCACAAAGGTTCGGAACATGACGTTGGTTACGCGCCCTTCCGACCTGAGGTCAACCCGCTCCTGCAGGTCTTCCCTGAGATATTGGAAACCGCGCGGTCCCTGCACCTGCTGAAGCGAGACCGTGCGCATGTAGGCCAGGATATCCTGGTGGATTTCCTCGGCAAGCGCGACGTTCGGCGCGCCCTTGAACATGAGCGCGACTTCGAGACGGACGCGGTTGTCGGACGGGTAGGCAAGGTTGCTGGTGATCGGATCGAGCAGCACGATGCCGTTCGCTTCGGTGGAGATGTGGGGCACTTCCTGCCCCGCCTCGCCTTCTGCAGCACCGCCCTCGGGTTCAGCCTTCGCCACCTCTTCCGCCGGCTTTTCGGCGGGAGGCGGTGCCAGCATGTTGCCGACGAGCCAGCCGCCGCCGCCGGCAAGCAGCGTCAGCACGGCGATGGCCGCGATGGTGATGATCAGCGTCGGCTTCTTCTTCGCCGGGCCGTCGCCCTGTTCTTCTTCCGCCATGTGCTTCTTCCCGGGTTGTTGGGCTCGTCCGCGTCAGAGCGGCGAGAACAGATC
This sequence comes from Shinella sp. GW821-FHT11G07, assembly GCF_058808115.1. NCBI lineage: Bacteria > Pseudomonadati > Pseudomonadota > Alphaproteobacteria > Hyphomicrobiales > Rhizobiaceae > Shinella > Shinella sp. GW821-FHT11G07. The sequence goes on along the minus strand of NZ_JBXARJ010000013.1, from coordinate 120,653 downwards.
GACGGCCTGCTGGCCCCACGGCGGCTGCTGCACTTCGGTCAGGCGGCCGCGGCCACCGTAGGAGATGCGGGCTTCCGCGACACGCTCGTAGGCGATCATGTTGTCGGAATCGACATCCTGAGGCCGCACGATGCCGGCCACGTTGAGGATGCGCAACTCATGGTTGACTCGCACTTCCTGCGAGCCGCTGATCAGAAGGTTGCCGTTCTCGATGACGCCGGTCACGACGGCCGCGACGAGCAGGTTCAGCCGCTCGGAGCGTTCCGTCGTGCCGTCGCCCTTGGTGCTGGTCGACGAGCCGTAGGTCAGGTCGCCTTTCCCCTCGACATCGGGGAGATCGCCGCTGGCGCCGATGCCAATGTTCATGCCGCTCTTGTTGGTGCGCGAGCGGTCGGTCTTGTTGTCGAAGGTCGCGCGGTCGTTGACGCGGATATTGACGGTCAGGATGTCGCCCACCTTGAAGGCGCGCGAATCCTTGAAGAGCGCCGACTGCTGGTCGCTCCAGATAGAATACCCGGCGGCGGCCGTGCGCGGCTGCTTCGGATAGGCCGCCAATTGCGGCGTTTCGGCATAGTTGAGGCCGCTCCCGATAGGGCTCATCGCCGGCGCTTTGCCGATCTCGTTCAGAGCCTGGCTGGAGCAGCTCGTCAAAGCCAGCACGACGGCCAGAGCAGAGGCGGTCTTCTTCATGACGGATCCTTTGGCGTGTTCGCATTGCCGGCAATGGCGATAATGCGGGTGAGGAGGGCTGCCTTGTCGGCCGGCATTTCACCGAGAATGGTGCTCGACTGGCGCGGCGGCAGCTTCATCACGATCGCCGAAGCGATCTCCGGATTGATCTCCGCAAGCTGTGCGGCGGCGGCATCCGGTTTCATCTTCCGGTAGATTTCGACCAAGCCCCCTTCGGCCATCTTCAGGAAATCGTTGCGGCGCTTGAGCCAGTCCTCGTATTCGGCACGTCGGGTTTCCAGCACTTTGATGCGTTCGTCGACATCCTTCTGGAGGGTTTCGAGTTCCTGCTTCTGAATGAGGTAGCGCTGGTCGCGCGCGGCATCCGCAATATTGGTGCAGAACGCACGGATTTCGTCGGCACTCGCACTGGTGGTGGAGATGACGGGGCGCTCTTCGGCAAAGGCGCCGGGAATGGCCATCAGGACAAAGCCGGCGACCGGCAAGGCAAGCTTGCGGGCCAGGGTCTTTGCCGCCGCGGAAAGGGTGGGCTCGGTCTTCATTGCAGCACCAGTTCTGCCTGGAGGGCGCCTGCAGTCTTGATGCTCTGCAGGATCGAGATGATGCCGTCGGGTTTGACGCCAATGCTGTTCAACCCGGAGACGAGCGAGCGCAGGCTGGAGCCGTCGAGCAGGGCGACCTGGCCGCCGTCCTGCTGGACGAGAATGTCGGTGTTCGGCTCGACTGCCGTCACGCCGTCGGAAAAGGGTTCGGGTTGCACGACCTGCGGCATCTCGTTGACCTGCACGGTGAGCGTGCCGTAGCTGACGGCGACCGGCGAAATTCGCACGTCCTGGCCGATGACGATCGTTCCCGTGCGTTCGTTGATGACGACACGCGCCGGCACATCCGTTTCGACGACAAGGTTTTCGATATCCGCCATTAGACGGGCAAGGTCGGCCATCTTCGGCTTGGCGACGTGGACGGACTGTGAATCGCGCGATTCGGCGATCGGCGAACCGTATTGGGCGGCTGCATAACGATTGATCGCATCCGCCATGCCGACCGCCGTCGAGAAGTCCGGATTGCGAAGCTGCAGGACGAGGTCGGACGAATCCTTGAAGCGCGAGGGCAGCTCGCGTTCGATGATCGCGCCGTTCGGTACGCGGCCGGCGGTCGTAACACCCTGCTGGACGGACGCGGCGTCGCCCGAGGCGCTGACGCCCGTGACGACGATCGAGCCCTGCGCGACCGCATAGATCTGACCGTCAGCGCCGGTCAGCGACGTCATGACGAGCGTGCCGCCGCGCAGCGACGTCGAATCACCGAGCGAACCGACGGTCACGTCGATACGGCTGCCGGGGCTGGAGAAGGGCGGCAGATTGGCGGTGACGAGCACGGCCGCGATATTCTTCGCGCGGCTCTGCGTACCGACCATCGAGATGCCGAGGTTTTGCAACATCGCGCGCATGGATTGTTCGGTAAACGGCGACGAACGCATGCTGTCGCCCGTGCCCTGGAGGCCGACGACGAGGCCGTAGCCGATGAGCTGGTTTTCGCGCCCGGATTGAAGCGAGGCGATGTCCTTGATGCGGGCGGCCGACAGGGCCGGACCGACCGCAAGGGCGAGGCAGGTAACGACGGCGAGAGCGCGGAGGAAGAGGGAACGCATCATTTCGCCACCACGTGCACGGTTCCATCGCCCATGACCGTGCCGGAAACGATCACACCGGAATCCTTGTTGCGAACCTTGATGAGTTCACCGACCGCGGCGTCCTGTAGCGGCGTGCCGGAGGCGCGCAGAATCAGCGAACCGTTGTCGAAGACGAGCTGGACGGTGGTGCCGCGGGAAACCGCGAAAGGCTCGCGCAGCGCCGAGGTGAGGATGACCCGCCCCGGCAACAGCGTGCGCTTGGAAATCAAGCCACTGACGGCATTGATGTTTTCGGCATAACCGTTGACGAGGTTCGGGTTGGTGACCTCGACCTCCTCGAGCTGTCCCGCCTGGATCTCCTCGCCGGGATAGATGATGCGCTTCGGCACGACGGCGGTGCGCATGTCCGCAAGCGCGGCATCGGCCACGAATAGGCCGAGGAGCGCGAGCAAGGCTGCACGGCCGTGGGCCGAGACGATCTTTCCTCTGCGAAGAGCTGCTGTCAGGCGAAACATCATGTTCCCCGTATGTCCGTTGTTATCTCAGGTTCTTGCTGACCACGGCCGCCATTTCGTCCGCTGCCTGGATGATCTTCGAGTTCATCTCATAGGCACGCTGTGCCGAGATGAGATCGGTGATTTCCTTGACCGGATCAACGTTGGAGGCTTCGAGGTAATTCTGCTGGATGTAGGCGAAGCCCGCTTCATCCGGAGCGCCGACATTGGCTGCACCGGAAGCGGCAGTTTCGCGGAACAGGTTTTCGCCGAGCGGCTCGAGGCCGGCTTCGTTGACGAAGTTTGCCAGCGTGATCTGGCCGAGGTCCTGCTGATCGCCGCCGACCGTCGCGAAGACCTGGCCGGACTTGCTGACGGTCACTTCCGTCGCATCCTGCGGCACGGTGATGCCGGGCACGACCGTATAGCCGTCGAGGGTGACGAGCTGGCCATCGGCATTGGTGTTGAAGGCGCCGGCGCGCGTATATAGCGTGGTGCCGTCCGCCGCCTCGATCTGGAACCAGCCGCGGCCGATCAGGGCGAGGTCGAAGGAGTTGCCGGTGCTCGTCAGGCCGCCCTGGAGGTGCAGGTTGCGAATGGCGGCGGTCTTCACGCCAAGACCGATGATCGCACCTTCCGGCACGACGGACTGGTTGGCACGGTTCGGCACGCCTGCGGCGCGCTCCGTCTGGTAGAGCAGGTCGGAAAACTCGGCGCGGGCGCGCTTGAAGCCGGTCGTGTTGATGTTCGCGATGTTGTTCGCGATGACTTCAAGGTTGGTCTGCTGGGCGTTCATGCCGGTGGCGGCGATGGCAAGGGCTTTCATGTCCGGTCCTCAGATCTGCATTCTGGCTATTTCGAGATAGGCGGTGACGACCTTGTCGCGGATGGCGATGGCGGTCTGCAGCGTCTGCTCGGCGTTCATGACGGCGTCGACCACTTCGCGGGTCGTCGCCTTGCCCTGGATGGCTTCGAAGGACTTGGTTTCGCTCAGTCTGAGCGAATTGGTCGCTTCCGTCGCCATGTCGCCCATCACCTGGGCGAAGCTCATGCCCGTACCGGTGCCCTGCGCGGCGGCAGAGGATACGGTGCTGGACGTGTCGTTGGTGACGCTCGAAAGGGCGCCGGTGGAGAAGAGCGAATTGACGCCCTTGATGCTCTCGATCATTGCGATGCCCTCAGGAGGTCGATGGTCGCGCTGATCAGATCGCGTGACTGTTTGATGCTCTGCAGGTTGGCTTCATAGGAGCGGTTGGCTTCCCGCATGTCGGCCATTTCGATCAGCATGTTGACATTCGGCATCTTGACGACGCCCTGTTCGTTTGCCGCCGGGTTGCCGGGGTCGTATTCGGTCGAGAACTCGCCCTCGTCGACGCCGAGACGCTCGACCTGAACCAGCGAGGCACCGGTCGCCCGGTCGAGCTCGGAGGCGAAGGTCACGGTCTTGCGGCGGAACGGGTCCGCGCCAGGCGTGTCGCCGGTGGAACGGGCATTTGCCAGGTTTTCCGAAACGATGCGAATGCGGGTAGATTGCGCCTCAATTCCCGAGGCCGCGACTTTCATTGAAGCTACGAGCGGATCCATTTTTTACCTTCTGACTGTCATCAGCATCATGCGATGAAAGGCCTTTACGAGGCCGGCATTCAACTCGAAATCACGCTTGACCTGGCCCTCTTTCATGAGTTCCTCGGCAATACCGACAGTGTTGCCGGACTCCTGCACGCCGATCTCTTCGGTGGGTTTGGTTTCGATCACGCGGCTTGCCATTTCGCTTTCGGTGAAATGGCCCGGCTGCGTTGCCGCCATGCGGATGCCCGTGGTTTCGAGCACCGCCTGAAAGGGGGTGACGTCCTTCGCCTTGAACCCGGGGGTGTTGGCGTTGGCGATGTTGCCTGCAACCACACTCTGGCGGACTGAGAGCCAATCGGCTTGCTTCGATGCCAGTTCAAACAGTTGTATCGGTTGCATGACAAGCTCCATCCTTGTTCGAGATGAACCTACGGAGCCAATCTTGCGTGGGACTTGCTCCCGTGGCGGGGCGTCTGCAAGTGCCTGAATTTCCGGTAAAATAAAGTGCTCCAGCGACCTTTTCGACCGCGAGCGGACGACCGGTCGCGACATGGCGGACCGGCCGAATCAGAGGTGAACTGAGGCCCGTTTGCCTCAGTTGCGTTTGACGATCTCGCCGTTCGAAGTGACGATGACCCAGGCGCCGTCGCGCTGTTCGAGGGTCGCCAGGCGACTGTTGTCCGGCAGGATGGAGCCGACGCGCACGATATACATGCCGCGCGCGTCTTCGATCAGCGCCCGGCCGTTCGCCACATGCATGAGGCGGAAGCCGGAATTTGCTGGCAGCGGCTGGTCGAGGCCGGTATCCAGCGGCGCACCCAGCGTCTTTTCCGTGCTGCCGCCAGCGGTGGTGGCGGTCGCGACGGGGTCGACGCTCTCGAGCGGCGGGGTGTCGTCGTTGTCGATCATGGCGGCGGGCGAAACGCTCATCACCTCCCTGGCCGCCGTCTCCGGCAGGTCCCGGGTCTTGCCCTCCCACAGCGCCGGCACGGAGAACTTCCCCGGATTGAGGAAGACATACCAGGGGAAGAAGGCGGCCCCGGCAGCAAGCAGCACGCCGACGCCGGCAAGCACCTTGTCGCCGGTACTGTAGCGCCCGCCTTCCGACCGCTTGATCGGCTGAACCCTCTCGTCCGCGTCGAAATCCGTCACTGTCATCCCCTTCCTCGTGCCGGTGCACCGCCCTGCCCGGCTGCATTCTTCAGCGCCGTGGCAAGATCGGAAAACGAATCGGCCGCAGGCCGTTCGCTCGGCGTCTGTTTCAGAACCTCATAGATGATCGGCACCTGCTTGATCGCCATGTCGAGATCGGGATCGCCGCCCGGGCGATAGCCGCCGATGAGGCGCAGGTCCCGCGTTTCCTCGAAGCGATGGATCAGCGCCTTCAGGCGCGAGACCAGCTTTTCCTGGTCCGGCGTCCAGGCCTTGCGAGCGAGGCGCGAGATCGAGGCAAGTGGATTGATCGGCGGGTAGCGCCCCTCCTCCGCAAGGCTGCGCTCCATCACGATGTGCCCGTCCAGAATGCCGCGCGTCGAGTCGGCGATCGGGTCGTTGTGGTTGTCGCCGTCGACGAGGATCGAGATGATCGCGGTGATCGAGCCGGATCCTTCCGCGCCGGGACCGGCACGTTCGAGCAGGCGGGGCAGTTCGGTGAAAACCGAGGCCGGATAACCGCGCGCGATCGGCGGCTCGCCGGAAGCCGTCGCCACCTCGCGGATCGCATGGGCAAAGCGCGTCACGCTGTCGATGATGAGCAGCACATTGTCGCCCTGGTCGCGGTAATGTTCGGCGATGGTGACGGCGGTCAGCGGCGCCATCTTGCGTAGCATCGGACTTTCGTCGCTGGTCGCGACAACCGCGACCGACTTGGAAAGATTGTCGCCGAGCGTATCTTCGATGAATTCTCGCACTTCACGGCCGCGTTCGCCGACAAGCGCGATGACGACCTTGTCAAAGGCATCGGCGCGCGCCAGCATCGACAGCAGCGTCGATTTGCCGACACCCGAACCGGCGAAGATGCCGAGACGCTGGCCGAGGCAGAGCGGTGCAAAGATATCGATCGCCCGAACGCCCGTGCTGAAACCCTTTTCGACACGCTTGCGCGTCATCGACGGCGGCGCGGAATTGTGGATGGAGCGGCGATCGTCCCCCTGTACTAGGGGTCCGAGCCCGTCGATCGGCTCGCCAAGCGCATTGATCGTGCGGCCGCACCAGGAGGCTGTCGGCGCGACACGGAAGGCGCCCTTGCGGATGACCGTGTCATGGATGCTGATCGGCTCGCCCGGCTCGATCGGGCAGACCACGACTGAATCCGGCTCGACACGCACCACCTCGCCGAGATGGATGCCGGTGGGGCTGCGATGCGCCACGAATTCGCCGAGCCGTACATGGCGCGACAGGCCGCTCACCGTATAGTTGCCGGCGGCGATCGTCTGGACATGGCCACCGTGCACGACGGAGAATTCCGGCGACGAATAGCGCTTCACGAGGCCAGCAAGCGCATTGAGCATGCGGCCGCCTTCGGGTCTGTTGGGTGTCCTGTTGTCTGTCGCCGCCATGATCGTTTACCGGCTTCCACCCAGGGTGCGCACCGCCTCGTTCATCGATTCCTCGCTGTCGCGCAACAGCGATGCGATGCTTTCGAAGGCGCGCGTCACCTGGATGAGCTGCGTCATCTCGCCGATGGCGTTGACGTTGGATTCCTCGACATAGCCCTGCACCACGCCGGCATCGAGGCGATCGATCACCGGTTCCGGCGGAATGGCGGTGATGATGCCGCTGTTGCCGGCCCGCGTGAACCCGCCGGACAGATCCGCCGAGAAGAGGCCGAGTGCCGCGACCGGCTGGCCGTTCTGGTTGAGCTGGCCATCGGCGCTGAGCACGATCGGCCCATTGGCACCATCAAGCTGGATCGGCCCGCCACCGGCATCGAGCACGGCGTAACCATTGAGCGTCACCAGCTCGCCGGCTTCCGTCAGCGTGAAGCGACCGTCGCGGGTGAGTGTCGGGCCGGAGGGCGTCTCCACCTGGAACCAGGCATCACCCTTGATGGCGAAATCCAGGGTGCCGCCGGTCTCGGTCATGCCGCCGGCGCGCGTCGAGATGAATTCGTTGCCTTGCGAAACAAAGGCGACGTCGGCGACCTTCTGGTCGCTGATCACCTGGTTGAATTTCACTTCCGTGGCGCGAAAGCCGACGGTCGTCGAGTTCGCGACGTTGTCGGCGAGGGTCGTCAGGCGGCGGTCGAGCGCAAGCTGGGACGAAAGCGATACATAGAGCCCGGTCTGCATGTCAGCGACCTCCGAGTTTCAGGTTATTGATGGATAGAAGCAGGTCGGTCGAAATGCCGGTGAGGCTCGACGGCTGGAAGGCCGTCAGCGGGTCGTAGCTGCCGGATGGGTTTTCCAGTTCCCACATCGCGGTGAAGCGCTCCAGGAACTTTCCGACCTTCAGCGGGTCCTTGAAATCCTCGAGATCAAGCACGTCTTCATAGTAGGCGGCCTGGCGGTCGATATCGGTCGCGGCGAATTCCGCCGGAAGCTGGAAGGCCGTGCGCACGACCTGCGCCAGCGCGTCATCGGCGATGATCGAATAGCCCGATGTGACGGTGGATGCCATGCGCTCGAAATAGAGCGCGAGCCGAACACCGGTATTGTCCTCACCGGCGCTGAGCTCAAGCGTCTGGCGGGTGTATTTGTCGACCATGCCCTTCTGGGCGCGCTCGAAGGTGGTGGCGAGTTCGCCATACTTGGCGAAATTGAGCGATTCCGCCAGGGCCTTGTAGCGCGTGTCGGTAAGCTTGTTGGCGAAGGCGTCCTTGTCGTCGACACCTTCAGTCAGCACCTTGCGCATGAAGGCCTTGGCATAGGCCATGTCCTCCAGGCCATGTGCCTTCATGACATAGTTATAAAGCCGGCTGTCGGCGAAGAAGTCGTCGACCGATTTCACGCCGCCGATCTTCGACAGGTAATATTCGGTCTCCCGCTTGACGTCCGGCTGCTCCGACACGCGGTTCAGCGACGTCTGGAGGTCGGCGGTAATCAGCTTGTAGCTTGTATAGGTGGTCGTCACGATTGGCCGCCGATCAAGGTGCAAGAGGGCACGATTGCCCGTTTTGAGCCATGATCCTGCGGGTTTTTGCTTGCGCGAACCTGATCCGTGAACCCGCCGTTAGGTACAGCTTCACGCAAGGCTGGAACCGTATCTCCAGAACGGTCAGAATTGTGTCGGGACACCAGCGCTCATGAACATCATCATCGGTCTTATCGTTACCTTCGGCTGCGTCCTCGGCGGCTATATGGCCATGGGCGGGCACCTGGAGGTGTTGAACCAACCCTTCGAACTCCTCATCATCGGCGGCGCCGGGATCGGCGGCTTCATCGTCGCCAACACGATGAAGGTGATCAAGGAGACCGGAAAGGCGCTTGGCGAGGCCTTCAAGCACAAGGTTCCGAAGGAGCGCCACTATCTCGATACGCTCGGCGTGCTCTACAGCCTGATGCGGGACCTGCGCACGAAGTCGCGCAACGAGATTGAAGCGCATATCGACAACCCGGCCGAATCCACGATCTTCCAGTCCGCCCCGACGGTTCTCGCCAACCATGAACTGACGGCCTTCATCTGCGACTATGTCCGCCTCATCATCATCGGCAATGCCCGCAGCCATGAGATCGAGGCGCTGATGGATGAGGAAATCCAGACGATCACGCGCGACAAGATGAAGCCCTACCACGCACTCGGCACGATGGGCGACGCCTTCCCGGCAATCGGCATCGTCGCGGCCGTTCTCGGCGTTATCAAGGCCATGGGCGCCATCAACGAAAGCCCTGAAGTGCTCGGCGGCAAGATCGCGGCCGCCCTCGTCGGCACGCTGCTCGGCGTGTTCCTGTCCTACTCGATCGTCACCCCGATCATCACCAACATCAAGGTGGTGCGCGAAAAGCAGAACCGCCTCTACATCATCGTGAAGCAGACGCTGCTCGCCTACATGAACGGCTCCGTGCCGCAGGTAGCGTTGGAATATGGCCGCAAGACCATCTCCTCCTACGAACGCCCGTCGATCGACGCGGTGGAGCAGGAAATGATGAACCCTGGCGGCGGATCGAAGGCGGCCTAAGAGATGAGAGACGCGACCGTGACTGCACCGCCCGCCATGGACCCGATCGTTCTCGCCCGCCTCACCGGCCGGCTCGGCGACCAGGCAACGATCTCCAAGCTCTGCGCCACCCTCGGCGAGGTCTTCGCGGAATTCCTGCCGGACATGCTGGAAAGCGAGCTTGGCTTCGAGGTCGCCGTTTCCTATGCGGGTTTCGAGACCGGCAAATACGGGCCGCTGATATCGGGCCTCGGCGGCGCCATGGCCTGCTGCGATGCGTCGCTGCGCAACTGGTGTGATCGCTTCACCCTGATCTGCGACAGCCCGATGATCATCACGCTCGTCGAGAACATGCTCGGCGCCGTCAGCGATTCGATCGAGGATCCGGAAGCACGCCCGCTCTCCAAGATCGAGCTCGATCTCGCCGCCATGATGTTCGACCGTATTTCCAGCGTGCTGAAAACCGCCGTCACCGATGCGAACAGCTACGAACCCTTCCTCGGCCCGTCGCACAACGCCGAGACGCGCAAGCCTGCGGAGGACGGTTCGGACGACACTTTCGTCGCCATGATCAACATGTCCGTCGGCATCGGGCCTGTTCTATCGACTTTCCACGTCATCATTCCGCAGCACGTTCTTCTGAAGTCGACGGTCACCGCCCCCAAGCCTGCCAACGCGGCGAAAACCCGCGTCGAGTGGAGCGAAGAGCTCGGCGAGCAGGTCCGCCGCTCGAAGGTGACGCTCGAGGCGCGCATCCGCCTCGAAGCGCAGACGCTCGACACGATCAGCCGGCTTCAGGCCGGTGACATCATCCCGTTCAACGAATCGGGTGACGTGCGCGTCGAGGTCAATGCCAACGGCCGCAATCTCTACGTCTGCGAATTCGGCCGCTCCGGCGCCCGCTACACGGTTCGCGTCAAGGATACATACGGCTCGGAGGACGACATCCTCCAGCACATCATCGGATAGTTTAGGCATGAAGCCTGTCGAGCGGAACGCCTCAGGCAAGTTTCGAATGGAATAGTGGTCATATGGCACCGAAGAAAACACCCCTTGACGACATGACGCCTTCCCTCAACGCGGGCGACCAGGAACTGGAGCAGGCGATCGACGACCTGCGCGGCGTTCTTCAGAAGGATGCTGTTTCCGGCGCGATGGGCACTGGCCTGCCGGCGACCGTCGACGACGACCCGCTCGCCGCCTTCGGCGGCGATTTCGGCAGCTCCGACTTCGGTGGTGGCGCGGCATCCGATTTCAGCGCCGACACCAGCTTCGGCGGTTCGGATTTCGGCGGCTCCGACTTCGGTGGCGGCAACGATTTCTCCGCGGACCTTGGCGAAGCCTCGAAGCCGGGCAGCGCGCTTGAGTCCAACATGGACCTGATCATGAACATCCCGATCGATCTGCAGATCGTTCTGGGCTCGTCGCAGATGCAGGTCTCCAGCCTCATGAACCTCAGCGAGGGCGCCACGATTGCGCTCGACCGCCGCATCGGCGAGCCCGTCGAGGTCATGGTCAACGGCCGCGTAATCGGCCGGGGCGAAATCACCGTTCTTGAAAACGACGACACCCGCTTCGGGGTGAAGCTCATCGAAGTGAAGAGTACACGAAAGGTCTGATACCGGTTTAGGTTTCAGGAGGATGATCCATGATGGATTTCGAAAATTTCGGCACCTCCACAGCGGTAGGAACACCGCTTTCGGCGGTTGAGAAGGCTGCAGCCGTCCTTCTCGCCATGGGCAAGGGTGTTGCCGGCAAGCTGCTGAAGTATTTCACCCAGAGCGAGCTCCAGGCGATCATCGCCGCCGCGCAGAACCTGCGTGCCATCCCGCCCCATGAACTGATCGACCTCGTCAACGAGTTCGAGGACCTGTTCACCGAAGGTGCAGGACTGATGGACAATGCCAAGATGATGGAAGGCATTCTCGAAGAGGGCCTGACGCCGGACGAAGTGGATGGCCTGCTTGGCCGCCGCGCCGCCTTCCAGGCCTTCGAGACGACGATCTGGGACCGTCTGCAGGACGCCGACCCGGTCTTTGTTGCGAAATTCCTGCTCAACGAACATGCGCAGACGATCGCCTACATCCTGTCGATGATGCCCTCCGCCTTCGGCGCCAAGGTGCTGCTCGAAATTCCGGAAGAGCGCCGCGCCGATGTCATCAACCGTACGGTCAACCTGAAGGACGCGAGCCCGAAGGCGACCGCGATCGTAGAGGCCCGCGTCATCGAGATGATCAACGCGCTGGATGCGGATCGCAACGCGGTCGGCACCAACAAGGTCGCGGACCTCATGAACGAGTTGGAGAAGTCGCAGGTCGACGAAATGCTCGCCTCGCTCGAAACGGTCTCGACCGAATCGGTCAAGAAGGTGCGCCCGAAGATCTTCCTCTTCGAGGACGTGCTCTACATGCCGCAGAAGAGCCGCGTCTCGCTCTTCAACGACGTCTCCGGCGACATCATCACGGCCGCGTTGCGCGGCACGCCGATGGAACTGCGCGAGGCAATCCTCGCCTGCATCGGCGCACGCCAGCGCCGCATGATCGAATCCGATCTCGCTGCCGGCGACCAGGGCGTCAACCCGCGCGAAGTGGCCATCGCCCGCCGCTCGATCACGCAGGAAGCCATCCGCCTCGCGGCGGCCGGACAAATACAGTTGAAGGAAAAGGAAGAAGAGCGGCAGGCTGCCTGACCCTCCTTGACACGTTGACGCCACAGGCGGAGCGTATCTGCGGCCCGAATCTCCTTTCAGGGGGTTCGGGCCGTTTGTTTTTGGCCGACCATGGCCACCGGGGAGCGCGACATGTCCGACGAGGACAAGGACAGTAAAACAGAACTCCCGTCAGAGAAGAAAATCCAGGATGCCATGGAGAAGGGCAATACGCCTTTCTCCCGCGAAATCACCATGTTCGCCTCGACGCTGGCGATCTATCTCTACCTCGTCTTCTTCATGCCGGGCGGCATTGCCCGCATGAACGAAACGTTGCGCGACTTTTTCGAACAGCCGGAGGCCTGGAATCTCAAATCCGGCACGGACGTCATTGCCATCTTCCGCCATCTCGGCTGGGAGGCAGGTGCCCTGATGCTACCCATCCTCGTGATGATGATGGCTTTCGGCGTGATCTCGTCGATCCTTCAGAACCTGCCAAGCCCGGTACTGGAGCGGGTGCGACCGCAAATGTCCCGCCTCAGCCTGATAAAGGGCCTCGGCCGCCTCTTCGGCAAGCAGGGCCTCGTCGAATTCGGCAAGTCGCTGATCAAGATCCTGATCGTGTCGCTGGTCGTGGCCCTTGCCATGCGCGGCAACTATTTCGCTTCGCTCGACACCATGTTTTCCGAGCCGGCGGCGCTGATCTACATGATGGTCTCGGACATCAACAAGGTGCTGCTGATCATTCTTTTCGCCACCGCGATCATCGCCGGCCTGGACTTCGCCTGGACCCGCCATCACTGGTTTTCCGAACTGATGATGACGAAGCAGGAAGTGAAGGAGGAAATGAAGCAGTCGCAGGGTGACCCGATCGTCAAGGCGCGCATGCGCTCGATCCAGCGCGACCGCGCCCGCAGGCGCATGATTACCGCAGTGCCGCGCGCCACCCTCGTCATCGCCAACCCGACTCACTTTGCCGTTGCGTTGCGTTACGTGCGCGAAGAAGGCGACGCGCCGGTGATCGTCGCCAAGGGACAGGACCTTGTCGCCCTGAAGATTCGCGAGATCGCGGAAGAAAACGGAATTCCCGTTTTTGAAGACCCACCGCTCGCACGCTCAATGTTTGCGCAAGTCTCGGTGGATAGTGTCATTCCACCGGTGTTCTACAAAGCTGTGGCGGAACTGATTCACCGGGTATATGCAGCTTCGCCCCAGACCAGACGGGTAAACTAGATCCGATGAGAAAATGCACCTATTCCGCCGAACGCGAGAAGATTGTTGCAGAAGCAATTTGCCCGGTCGCCACAGAGCTCAGATTGCTCGATGCAGCCGATCTTGTCTCGTTGTTGCGTTTCGAGTGCTACGGTAATCTGGCCGACCTGGTCTCTTCAGCCGCCGAGCTTTACTTCCTGCCCGGCACGGTCAATTTCGGCGCCGGCGGTGACTATCGCCTCGACTGGGACACGGAGCCGGAGGTAACGCTGGACATGGAACTCCGCCCGCAGGGCGTGACGGTCTATGCGAAACTGCTGCTTCAGAAGGACACGGCCGGCGTAGAGGTCACCCACGTCGCCTTTAACGACCCGGCAGCTGATCCGGACGACAACACGGCTTTCCTGCGCAAGAGCCTCGCAGAGGCGCGCTACGTGAAGTCCAGCCCGTCGTCGCCACAGGCCCATTGACGAAAAAGGCAGCGGCCATGCCGGGCATGGCCGCATTCATTTGTCAGTTGATGTAACCGAGGCGAATGGCCTTGGCGATTGCCTGGATGCGGTTCACCGCATCGAGCTTCGTGGTGGCTGTGCCGAGATAGGCGTTCACGGTGTGCACCGAAAGCCCCATCTTCTCGGCAATCGCCTCTGAAATGCAGCCGTCGCCGGCCATCTGCAGGCAGGCGATCTCGCGCTCGCTGAGCGCTTCGGATGGCGCCAGCCTCTTTTCCTCGCAGGCCAGCATGTCGATGAGCACCTGGCAGCTCTTCATATGGATATCGACGATCAGGTCGCTGGAGGGCGAGATGAAGGTGCCCATGAAGACGACATAACCATTGCCATGCGCGCCCAGCCGGATGGGGAATGCGATGCCCGACCAGGGCAGGAGTTGCGCCGGGAGGCGCGTGGTGAAGGGTTCGGCACCCGATTCGGCGAACTGGTTGTTGCCTGCACCTTCCCAAATCAATGGCAGCATGGAGGCTTCGAGATGGGCAAGCATCGCCGAACCATACGCGTCGAGGAGCGTACGGGTGTTCGTACCGATGTCACGGCCCCAGTTGTGCAGTGAAAGCGTCAGCTTGCGCGCCGAGGGAAGGCCATGGCCGGCAACCCGGAGAACCGCGAAATTCTCGGCCCCGATGACCGTCTGCATCATCTGCAGGCGGGAAACGAAATCGGACGCCCGCGCGATCTTCGGTGGCCGCGCGAGCCGGATTTCCACCTCGAGGGCGGCAGGACCGGAAAGCTGGATGTTCATGGCAGTTCTCCTCAGACCAGGCTGTTGCGAACGGCCCAGGCGATTGCTTCCGACCGCGTCTTCGTCGCGGTCTTGCGCATCACGCTGGTGATGTAGTTGTTGATCGTGTTGCGTGAAATGCCGAGGATGACGGCGATCTCGTCGCTCGTCTTGCCTTCGGCAATCCAGTAGAGGCACTCGATCTCACGTTCCGTCAGTTCCATCTCGCGGTCATGACGCAGGATCGCTCCCTGGCAGCAGACGCTGGCGAAGTAACCGGTCATGACGCCGACGTCGCGCAGCTTGCTCTGCGAGAGGATGAAATGCTCCGGGAAGAGGAGCAGCAGCGACATGCGCACCCGGCCGACATGGAAAGCGATGACGCAATATTCGCGGCTGGTGCCTTTCGGCACCGCGACGTCATCAGCCAGGTGGTGGAAGCAGGGCTTGAGCAGCCCGAGGCACTTGTCCAGCTCGCTCATGCGGGACTGGCTGGCGATGACTGCACCGGAAATCGTGCGCACCATGTCAAAAGGCCAGTCCGAGGCGACGACGGTTTCGAGGCCCGCTTCGGGCGAGACGTCGTGGCGAACGAGAAGGTAATGCGAAGCGCTTACATAGTCGGTCAGCGCTTTCAGACCGGAGGAAAGGCCGGCGCGATTTGCACAGCGGCCGAGATGTTGAACCAGAAGCTCACGCGCACTCTTACGCTCACTCGCTTCCGCGGTGAATCCATAGGATTCCCGGGCCGCGACATCCGACCGGATCGTTTCCATGATAGCCCCCTGTTCCGATTCCGAACGGAGAACTCCCGCCTCCTTCCCGTCAAGGATTTTGGAACCATCCAAAACCCTTCCCGCTCAGGCCGCATCGGCAAGAATCACCAAACGAATCAGTAACTAAAGTGTACATCGGCTATCGCTAAAAACCACCGCCATCTTCTCGGGATTTACTTTTGCAACCTTCTGTGAATCGACTTGAGGGGAGTGATTTGCTTGTCTGCCTTCCTGAAAGGCATAGCGTTAAGCGATTGTTAACCATGCATTATTCGCAACCGCCCGAACAAAAGCCCGTGCTAATTCGAGTGAAAATTGCGGCCTGCCCATGCCGCTCTCAACCAATGTGGTGGTAAAATTTTTTCAGCAATCACACGGCCGTGAACGCGCCTGCCGACGCTTGGAGTCCGAATGAACGAATTTGCTGCGCGCGGGCTGAACAAGCGTTGCCGAAAAGCGACAGGCCGGGCTCAAAAAACGGCAGGCGTATTCTTTCCCGCAAACGAAAACGCGGCCACTGCGGGCCGCGTTTTGATCGTTCTTATGGGAGGAGCCGTCAGGCTGCTTCTCTCTCGGCGGACCACTTGCGCAGGATTTTCGCAGCACGTTCCTCGCTGATGTCCACCATCCGGCCGAGGCGGCGTTCCGGGCCTTCCTTGACGCGACGGTTGAAGGTGCCGTCGCCGTCGTCGCCAGCATTGAGCAGGTCGTCCGTGCTGTCGAAGCCGAAGTCCGCGCCGAAGCCGTCCATGAGGGTAGCACCAGGGCCACCGATGCCGGCAGCGGGCGAGAAGTCGGGCAGCTCGAGGCCGGCCGCATCGCTTTCCAGCGCATTGGCCGCAGCGCCGCCACCGGTGACGGAGCGGACCGCCGGGCGAAGACCGAACCACACCACCAGGAAGGCGACACCGACGAAGGCGAGCGCATTGATGATGCCGCCGAGATTGCGCGTCAGCACCTCCATGACGCCCGGTCCGGGCACGGCCTCGTTGAGCAGCTGATGATCGAGGAATTCCATCGCGGTGATGGTCACGACATCGCCGCGCTCGCCATTGAGACCGGCTGCGGACGAGACGATCTTCTGCATATCCGCGATATAGGCGTCGACCTTCGCCTGATCCGCCGGCTCTCCCACCATGGCCGCAATGCGGGCCCGGTTGACGACGACGGCGACTGACAGCTTCTCGAGCGCATAGCCGTTGCGAACGGTCGCGACGGTCTTGCTGTTGATTTCGTAGTTGGTCTGCTCTTCCTTCTTGTCCGCCGCGTCGCTCGACTTCTGGCCGTTGGCCTCGCCCTGGGGACCGCCCTGCGGAATGTTCTGCTCGACGGTCGCGGCCTTGTTGGCGGCCTGCTGCTCGGACTTCTGGGTTTCCCGCGTCACGCGGACAGAGCGCTCGACGCGCGATTCCGGATCGTAGACCGTCTCCTGGATCTGCTGCGTATCCATGTTGAGTGCTGCGGTGACACTGGCGCGGAAATTCTCCATGCCGAGGAAGGGAGCAAGCGCCTTCTCGATGTTGCGCTCGACTTCGCTCTGTATGGTCTGCACGGCCGTCAACGACCGGTTGACCGCACCGTTCTCCGCATCGTCGCCGGAGGCGAGAAGCTGGCCGGCGGAGTCAAGGATGGTAACGCCATCGACCTCAAGCCCCGGAACCGAGGCTGCCACCAGGTGGCGGATCGCGGCCGACGATTCACGGCCGACCTGCGCGCCTGCGCGGATCATGACGGAGGCGGTCGGCACCTGTTCGGCTTTGCGGAAGTTGCCGCGCTCCGGCATGACGATGTGCACCCGGGCGGCGGCGATGCCACTGATCTGCTGGATGGTGCGGGCGATTTCGCCTTCAAGGGCGCGAACGCGTGTCACTTCCTGCATGAAGGAGGTAAGGCCGAGGGAGCCGACCTTGTCGAAGAGTTCGTAGCCGGAATTGGCGCTGTTCGGCAGGCCGCGTTCGGCGAGATAGAGCCGCGCCTTGCCGGTCTGGCCGACCGGGACCTCGATGCTGTCGCCTGCCGTTCCGGTGGTGAAATCGATATTGGCTTCGGCGAGCGCCAGGCTGATCTGGTTGACGTCGGTCTTTTCTAGTCCGACGTAAAGTGTCTCGTAAGCGGGCTTGTTTACCAGGATCCCGGCTGCAAGCACGAGACCGATCGAAACGACGGCGGCTCCCGCCAGCATCGCGAGCTTCGCCTGCCCCAGCGAAGCCAGGTTCTTGTAGACTTTCGTCAACTGTTCCAACAGATTCATTCTGTTCCCGCACGGACTAGTCGCCTGGACACCGGGCAACATGCCGGCGCTATCAGACAAATTTTCAATCTCGTGGGACGAAACCGGCACATTTCCGCACGCGCCGCCTGCCCCATGGAATACGCGGATCTAACTGACCCGAGGTGGAGACTAGCCGCTGAAACTTGCGCGAACATGTCGTTGCCATGCGGGACGAAGGGGCATGCGACAACGAGAAATGGCGCCACAAGGGCGCCATCTGAAAAGCTGATTACTCTTTCAAATCAACTAGAAGGCTTCGAAGTCGCCGACCGCCTTGCCGATAGGCTGGGAATGGCCGTGGCGCATTCCATTGCTCAGCGCCTTCTGCATATCGGCAAGCTTCACCAGATTGAGCGCCGTCGTGACGTCAACGACCCAGTTTTCCGGAATGCTTCCGGTGATCGTGTCGATGAACTCGGCAAGGCCGCGCGTCTTCTGCACGGCAAGGTCGATGCCCTGCAGCACCATCATGCGTTCGGCGGCGTGCACTCCCGTTTCGCCGTGAACAGCGGCCAGCTGCGGCTCGATCCGTTCGATCAGATAGGCGACGTCGTGCAGTTCGGACACGATACGCATCAGGACATCCGGAAGGGCTTCCTCCATGGCAGTCGCTGCACTCAGATACTCGGCTTGCATGGGTAACCCTTTTCCCCCGTGCGGGGCCGGCAGATCGATGATCGGGACCGGCAACACACATACCTTGGTATTTTCGCTTCCTTCGGGCGCGATTGCCCGATCAGAAGAATTCGATCGAGCTTTCGACGGGCCGCGCGACAGGAACGGGCCGCTGCTCCAGCGCCACCGTCTTCTGCGTCTCGACGCCGGTCAGCGCATATTGCCGCGCGCGGCCACTCGACGGCCAGTATTCCAGCTTGCGCCCGTGTTCGCCGCCCGTGCTTTCGCCGACGACCTTGATGCCTTCGTCCATCAGGAACTGCCTGGCAAACAGCGCGTTCTGTTCGCCGACATTGGAGAAGCGCGCGATCGTCTTCGCGCCGCCAAAGATCTTCGCTTCCAGCCGGTCGCGCCGCGCGCCCTGCTTGAGGAGGCCGTTGATCAGCAGTTCCATCAGATGCACGCCGTAGCGTGTGGCGTCGCCGCCCGAGGCCATGGCCTCGGCCGACCCCGGCAGCAGGAAATGGTTCATGCCACCAACACCAATGACCGGGTCACGCATGCAGGCGGCCACGCACGAACCGAGAATGGTGGTGAGCACCACATTCGGATCGTTGAGGACCTTGTATTCGCCCTGAATGACATGGACGCGGCGCGTCCCGGCTTCTGCTATCATTTCAATGCCCCGAACACTGCTTCGATGGCCGCCTTCATCTTCTCGATGGTGAACGGCTTGGCGAGAACGTTGTTGGCACCGAGCGCCGCCGCCTTCTGCACCAGGGCACGGTCGCCCTGTGCGGTCAGGATGATGAAGGCTGCCTTCTTGGTGGTGGGGTTGGACCGCACCGCCTGAAGGAACTCGATGCCATCCATCTTCGGCATGTTGAAATCGGAGATGACGAGGTGATGGGGCTGCTGGGCCATGATGGCCATGCCCTGCGCACCGTCACCGGCTGCCGTGATCTGCTTGAAGCCAAGCTGCTGCAGGGCATCACCCAGCAGCAGGCGACTGGTCACCTGATCATCGACTATGAGGACTTTAATTTTTTCAGCGATAGACATTATTCGCTCCCTTCTCTACGGGCCGCAGTGATTTTCAAGATTTCCTCCCCTATGGAGGAGAGCGGAAACTGGTGTTCTACGGCACCCAATTCGAAAGCCACTCTCGGCATTCCATATACGACGCAGGTTTTTTCGTTCTGACCGATGGTCCGAGCGCCTGCATGACGCATTTTCAAAAGGCCGCTTGCCCCGTCCCGGCCCATGCCGGTCAGGATGACGCCGACGGCGTTGCGGCCCGCAAGTTCGGCAACCGAATCAAACAGCACATCCACCGAAGGGCGATGGCCGTTGACCGGATCCCGTTCCACCAACCGGCAGCAAGGTGCATGCACGTTGGCAATCTGGAGATGGCGCTCGCCGCCGGGCGCCAGATAGATTTTCCCGATTTCGAGCCGCGCGCCGTCGGTCGCTTCCTGCACGACCGGGGCACAGAGCCGGTTCAGCCGCTCCGCAAAGCTCTTTGTAAAGCTCGGCGGCATGTGCTGCGTGATGACGGTCGGCGGGCAATTCGCCGGGAACTTCTGGAGCACGGCGATGAGCGCTTCGACGCCCCCCGTCGAGGACCCGATGGCGATGACCCTGCGACCGGGCTTGTAGCTGGCAACCGGGTTGACGCTCGTGGCGGTCGGTGCAAGCGGCGGCGGGTCGGCATGGAACCGGCGCTGCGAGCGGGCGGCGGCCTTCACCTTTTCGGCGAGATCGCCGAACGGGCGGGCGTCACCCGGCTGCGGCTTGCCGACGCAATCGAAGGCGCCGATTTCCAACGCCATCAACGAGGCTTCCGCGCCGCGATGGGTCAGCGTCGAGACCATGATGACCGGCATCGGCCGGAGCTTCATGATCTTGTCGAGGAATTCGAGCCCGTTCATGTTCGGCATCTCGATATCCAGCGTCACGACGTCCGGATTGAGCTGCTTGATCGCGTTGCGGGCTTCCATGGCGTCGCCGGCCTGCCCGACGACATTGACGTCCGGGTCGGAATTGAGCACGGCCGTGATCAGGCCGCGCATGGTCGGCGAATCGTCAACGACGAGTACGCGCGCGGGTGCCATCATACGCTCCTCCTGTGCTTGCCGGTGTAGCGGTAGGTTGTGATGCCGATATTATCGAACTGGTTTTTCGCCTCGCCGGAAACGCGCTCCGAATGGCCGATATAGAGATGGCCGTTGTCGCCCAGCATGCCGGCGAAACGCGACCAGATCTTCACCTGCGTCGGCTCGTCGAAGTAGATGACGACGTTGCGGCAGAAGATGACATCGAACGGCCCCTTGAACGGCCACTGCGCCATCAGGTTCAGTTCGTTGAAGGTGACGAGGCGCTTCACCCGGTCGTCGATCTGCCATTTCTGCCGGCCGCCGACCTCCGTCTCGCGGAAGAACTGCTTGCGCATGGCGGGATTGACCGTTTCGAGCGCCGTCGCGTCGTAGGCGCCGGCCCGAGCGATTGCGAGAATCTTCGGGTCGATATCCGTCGCGAGGATACGAAAATCGTAATCGGCGGCATTCGGCATCATCGAGAGCACGGTGAGCGCGATCGAATAGGGCTCCTGCCCGTCCGAGCAGGCGGCCGACCAGATGCGCACGCGGCCGCCATTGCGGGCCCGCGCCAGAAGATCCGGCAGCACGTCGCTCTTCAGATGGTCGAAGTGGTGGTTTTCGCGGAAGAAGCGGGTGAAATTGGTCGTCAGATGCGACAGCATTTCCTTGCGCGGCCCCGCACCGGCCGGTGAGGAGACGAGCGCACAATATTCCCGGAACCCCTTGAGGCCGAGCTGGCGGATATGCTTCGACAGGCGGGAATAGACGAGCGAGGCCTTCGTCTCGTTGAGATAGATGCCGGCATCCGCATAGATCATGGCCGCAATCTCGGTGAGATCCTTGCGCGTCAGCGGATATTCGCCGCTCGCCAGGCACTCGTCCGGAGACTGTCTCGTATCGATGGCCGGGGAATAGGTCATGCGGCTTCGCTTTCCGTATGCGGGAAGAGGGAATCGAGTTCGATGAGACAGATCATGCGGCCCTCGATGGCGAGGATGCCGCGGGCGTAGCCCTTTTCCGCTTCGTTCGCGATGTCCGGCGTCGGCTGGATGTTCTCGTCGGTGACGGTGAGGATGTCCGAGACCGAATCGACGAGCAGCCCCACCACCTTCGGCCCGACCTGGGCAACGATGATGACATGACGGACGGTCGGCTCGGCCGGCTTCATGCCGAGGCGTTGAGACATGTCGACGATCGGCAGGACGGCGCCGCGCAGGTTGATCATGCCCAGGACATAGGATGGCGCGTGCGGCATCGGTGTCGCCGGGGTCCAGCCACGGATTTCCCGGACCGACATGACGTTCACGCAGAACTCCTGGTCAGCGATCCTGAACGCGATCAGCTCGCGCCCGTGCATGATGTTCTTTCCTGCGTACGTCATCGTCTCAACCGGTTGCAGCAAGCGAGATGTCTTGTCTCAGGGAGTGGCCGCGCGATGCGGCAACCACCGCATCGACGTCCAGGATGAGGGCCACGCGGCCGTCGCCGAGAATGGTCGCCGCGGCGATGCCCGGAACGTGCGTGTAGTTCGCCTCGAGGCTCTTGATGACGACCTGGCGCTGGCCCTGGATCGCATCGACCATGAGGGCGCGCTGGCCGCCGCCTTCCGATTCGACGAGGAGTGCCACGCCGTCCATCGGGTTGGCCTGGATGTTGCGGAAATTGAGGATCCGGCCGACATCCACCAGCGGGCAGAACGAGTTGCGGATCGAGATAAGCCGCTGCGAGGCGCCGAAGGAATGGATGGCGGAGGCTTCCGGCTGCAAGGTCTCGACAATGGCCGTCAGCGGCACGACGAGCGTCTGGCCGGCAACCGTGACCACCATGCCGTCGAGAACGGCAAGCGTCAGCGGCAGACTCATGGTGAAGACGGAGCCCTGGCCCGGCTTCGACGAGATCGAGATGCGGCCGCCGAGTGCCTGGATCGAGCGCTTGACCACGTCCATGCCGACACCGCGGCCGGAAAGGTCGGAAACCTTGTCGGCGGTGGAGAAACCGGCGTGGAAGATCAGGTTGTCGATTTCTTCGTCCGACAGATTGGCATCGGCCGCGATCAGGTCGTTGTCGATCGCCTTCTGGCGCACCTTCTCACGGTTGATGCCGGCGCCGTCGTCAGCAAGCTCGATGACAATGCGGCCGGAACGATGTTTTGCCGTCAGGCGAACCGTGCCTTCCGGGTTCTTGCCGAGGGCTTCGCGCTTCTCCGGCATTTCGAGGCCGTGGTCGACCGCGTTGCGGATCATGTGCGTCAGCGGTTCGGCGAGCTTGTCGATGACGGTCTTGTCGACTTCGGTGTTCTCGCCTTCCGTGATAAGGCGCACCGACTTGCCGGTGATGTCGGCGATTTCGCGGACGGTACGGGCCATGCGCTGGAAGACCGGCTTTACCGGCTGCGCGCGGATCGCCATCACCGAGTCCTGGATCTCGCGGGTGAGCTGCTGCAGCTCCTCGAGGCCCATATTGATGGAGGACGTACCGTTGCTGTCGTTCTCGACGACGCTCTGCGAAAGCATCGCCTGGTTGATGACGAGCTCGCCGACAAGGTTGATCAGGCGGTCGACGCGATCGAGATCGACGCGGATCGTCTGGCCGGCGGCAGCAGCCTGGTTTGCCTGCGCTGCACTCGCTGCCGATGCGGCGGCAGCGGCCTTGGCATTGTCGGCGGCGCGGCTTGTGACCTGCGCAACCTTGCTTGCGGTTTCTGCGGCGGCAACGGCGGCAGCGGCATCGCTTTCGATGATTGCCGGTTCATCCTCGGCAGCGACAGAACCGCCATCATCGAGGATCGACAGGTCGAACGGTACGGGCTGCATCGGCAGCTCTTCGTCATCTGCCGCTTCGCTGACGACGTCTTCCTCGATGGTGCGGATGTCGAGGTCGCAATCCCATTCGGCAAATTCGAAGACGGAGCGCACGCCATCCTCGCCCTTTTCGGTCGTGACCGAAATCTTCCAGGAGAAGTAAGCTTCCTCCGGGTTCATCTTATCGAGCGTCGGCAAGGCATCCATGTCGCAATAGACGCTCATGTCGCCGAGGCGGGAAACGTCGCGCAGCAGGAGGACGGCCTCGTTGCCCTTGGCGTAGAGATCCTTCTTCGGCTTGAAGAGGACCTGACAGGTCGGAACGTAGTGCGCAGCCGGTTCGTCGTCGAAATCGCCGAAGGAGAACGGGATCGGCTGGAACCCTTCGTCGTTGACCGCGGGCTTTTCCACGACCGGCGCCGGTGCGGCCGCCTTGGGAGCAGCGGCTGCAGGTTTTGGCGCGGGCGCTTCGGCAGCAGCCGCCGGTGTTTCGCCGTTCGCCAAGGCTTCGAGTTCGCGGATGAGTGTGCGGCTACGGGCCTCGTCGACGCTTCCGCCGTCGCGGGCGGCATTGGTCAGGTCCGCCAGAACGTCGGCGGACTTCAGCATGACCTTCAGGACATCCTGGGTCGGCTCCAGCTTGTTGGATCGAACGCAATCCAGTGTCGTCTCAAACACATGGGCGAAGGAAACGAGGTCATCCAGGCCGAATGCACCGGCACCGCCCTTGATCGAATGCACGGCACGGAAAACGGCGTTGACCGTTTCCGGGTCGCGATCCCCGTCGTTCAGCTTCAAGAGACCGGATTCCAATTCCGCGAGCTGCTCCTCGCATTCCTGGAAGAAGATCTCTTTGATTTCGTTCATATCCATCGGGAGAATCCTGGACTAGTGAATTAGGCGGTTACGCGCTCGATTGCGTCGATCAGCTTGGTCGGATCGAAAGGCTTGACGATCCAGCCCGTGGCGCCGGCCTGGCGTGCACGGTTCTTCTTCTCGGCATCGCTTTCGGTGGTCAGGACCAGGATCGGGATTGCCCGGTACTTCTCGTTGCGGCGCACGCCTTCGATAAAGCCGAAGCCGTCGAGGCGCGGCATGTTGATGTCGGTGACGATGACATCCGGGTTGGCGTTTTCGAGAACTTCCAGACCCTCGATGCCGTCTTCGGCCTGGATGGTCTCGAAGCCTGCATTGTTGAGGGTAACCAGAAGCATGTTCCGGATTGTCCGTGAATCATCCACGGTGAGGACTTTTTTCTTCATTGCCGAATCTCCTGTGCCAGCAAGTGATCAATGTTCACGCCGATAAGTTGCATTGTCTTCATGAAAGGATCGGAAACCTTGCCGAAGGTGAAGGGCTGCCTGTCCTCTTCCCAACTCTTGGCACCGGCCATCAGCACCTGGGCACAGAGCGCACCGACCCGCTCGACCGCCGAAGCATCGATGACGAGCGGATTGCCCTTCAGGCCCATGAGCTGGGTATGCAGCGCCGTCGCCTCGTTGAGATCGAGAACGGGGGCAAGGCTTAAACTTTTCTGAACGGCTTTCTTGCTCGCCATTACCGGGTTCCTTGTCTGCGTCTGTCCAAAATCATCGTCGCCCTGTTCGGCACTGCGGGCGGATGGCTTTCTTCCGAAAGCCGGCTGCGTGCCGTCGAGAACCAATGCCGGGGTTGCCTGTTCGTCATCTCAGCCTCCAAAGCCGACGGCGCGTGCCGAGAGGAAATCGAGGGGAGACGCCTGCGCTTCGTTGCGATCCGGCGCCACATACTGGTCCACCGATGCGGGGCGGCCCGGGCGTCGAAGATCGCGGCCTGGGGAAACATGGAACTCCCGGATCGTCCGGCCGAGTTCGAGAATGACAGCATGCAGGTCGCCGCCTGCCTCGCCGACGCGGCCTGCATCCGAAGCGTCCGCTTCGAGCGCACGGCTGGCACGGCCGATATCGGCCGTGACGCTGCCAAGTCCATCTACATCGACGGCGCTTACGCGCACGATGCCGGTGATCGCGTCGTTGATGCCCTCGACCTGGCGCACGATGTTGCCGATCGCATCCTGGGTGCGGTGGACGTGCTCGACGCCGGTTTCGACCTGCGACTTCGTGCTGGTAACGAGCTGCTTGATCTCGCGGGCCGCATCCGCTGAACGCTGGGCAAGGGCCCGCACTTCCTGCGCGACGACGGCAAAGCCGCGGCCACTATCGCCGGCCCGTGCGGCCTCGATGCCGGCATTCAATGCCAGTAGGTTGGTCTGGAAGGCGATCTCGTCGATCACGCCGATGATCTGGCCGATCTTTTCCGCCGAAGCCTCGATGTCGGCCATGGCGGACATGGCCTCGCCGACGATGTTGCCGCTGTGGGCAACGGACTGTTGTGTGGAGGCTGCGGCCGACTGCGCCTTGCGGGTTTCACCGAGCGTCTGGCGGACCCGTTCGACAATGCTGCCGAGCGCGTTTGCCGTGTCGATTAGTGTCGCCGACTGCTCGGCGGAGCGGGCCGAGAGCGCACCCGCACCCGAGGCGAGCGTGCCGACGAGACGGTCGCTTTCTGTCGCCCGGTCGGCTGCCGACGTGAGACGGGACTGGATTTCGTCGAGCGCACCGTTCAGCGTCTCGGCGAGGTCACGCCAGGCATCCGGCATCTCTCCGGCAACGCGGGCGGAGAAATCGAGTTGCGACAGGCTGCGGATCGTATCCCCGAACACGCGGTCAAGTTCGGCGCGGTCCTCCCGGCGCTGTTCGCCAAGCGCCCGCTGGTGGGCGTGGCGCAGTTCGTTGAAACGCAGCGAGACGCCGATTTCCGCATCGACAAAGGCCGTGCGCAGGAAGGCGGAGACGAGGTCGGTCAGTTCCTTGCGGCGCGCCTTGCCGGCGCCGGGGAAAATCGATTTCGGCCAGTAGTCCTCGATCAGGCCGGAGACGACCGTTTCGACGACGACAGAATGGCCGGCAATGCGCCAGCGCGGGTCGAGACCCATCTGGCTTTCGCTGTCGGAGAGGACTTTGACGCGCTCGGCGTAAAGCGCATCGAACCGCGCATCGGTCAGCACGCTCCAGTGGGAGCTCTGGAGGTCGTGCAGGCGGTCGATCTGGCGCTCGCTCTGGAAGAGGCGTGCGGCATCGGGAAAGGTCTGGAAACGCTGGAAGAGATCGCGAAGCGCCGTTTCGACGTGCCGTTCGAGCGTCTGGCGGTGGCGGCGGAGCGTATCACCTTGGCTGCTGTCGACGCCGGCAAAACGCAAACGGTCGCGCAGGCTGGTCGCCTGTCCCGTTCGGGCCTGTTCTGCTGGCATTTCCTGCACCAAATCGCTCCCAAACCAACAATGCCAAGCCGCCCGAAAAGGGTGGCTCATTGAATTCTCGCATGGAGGAGAGGTTGGCTGACCGGCCGTGCTCAAGGGGCGGTAGCGTACCGGCAAGCCGGCGCACGCGATGCCACCCGTCGATCCATGATCAAATTCGGTGAAACTCGAATACCGGTTCAAATCCGGTACGGCGGGTCGGCATCATGCCTGGGTGAGAAACGGCGAATTTCCCATTCCGACGCGTAGTTCAATGTTTATGGTTAATTCCTTGCCTGAAGGTTAATAGTTCATGGCTTGCTTCCGGGTTCGCTAAAATTAACATTGCCCAATGCTGCGTCAGCCTCAGACAAGGTCGCGCGCGTAGGGTCAGGGCCTAGGCTGACAATGATGTCAGGAGGAAAGAGCAATGATTGTTCTGGCATTGGGCGCGACTGTGATTGCTTCCGCAACACTCGCCGCCATCTATCTTCTTCTCGATATCGATGCGGCGCGCGCGCCGGCCAAGGCCCGCGTTTTCTGAGCATAGCCGCTGAAGGCTATTATCCCTGCCCGGCAAGCGCGCGCCAGCGCGCCGCATAGTCCGTCGCGTTTTTCGGCAATGTGTCCGTAATCGCAACAAGTGCGGGGTCCGGCGCCCTGCCCGCTGCAAGGCAGGCAGCACCAATGCTCGTGCCGGTCGCGCTGCCGCCAGCCAGCACCGGGCGGTCCATCGCGACCTTCAGCATCATCAGGAATGCCCTGTTGGCGGCAAATGGGCCTTCGACGATCACCGGTCCGTCCGCACCGATGAGATCGAGGCAAGTCGCGGTCATGAGGGCAAGGTGGAAGGCTATGACAGCCTGCGCCTCATCCTCGCTCAACTCTTCGCGCGGCACGGTCCATGTCGCCTTGCGTCCGGGGAACGGCCCGGATTCCTCCGGCAGCGACGGCAGCAGCATGGCGCTACGCTCCAACACCTCAGCGATGGCCGCAGGCGGCAGCTCGCCGGACTTGCCGCCGAGCAGAGAGAAGGCTCGCCCACCCATGAAGCGCGACGACGGCACCGGATCACCGAGCGCATTGACGTTGATCAGCGTGTCTCTCGCTTCGTCCAGCATGACCGACCGCGCGCCGATCGCCATGACCACGACCCAGGTGCCGGTGGAGACGACCGCATAGGGTTCCTTTCGCGTCAGCACATAGGGCAGCAACGAGGCGTTGGAATCGTGGATGCCGCAATGGACCGGCACATCCGGTCGAAGACCTGTCCCCGCAGCGACCTCGGGGCGGATCGGGCCGAGCACGTCACCTGCCTTGCGCACCGGTGGCATCAGCCGGGTCCAGCCCTGGCTTGCAACGAGGCTGGAAAACCTTCCGTTGCGCGGCTCCCAGAGGTCGGCATGGCAACCGAGTGACGTTACCTCGCTGGCCGCGATGCCGGTGAGGCGGAAAGACCAGTATTGCGCATACATCAGGATGTGGCGGGCCTTCGCGAAGGCCTCGGGAAAACGCTTCGACTGCCAGTAGATCTGAAGGCCGGCATTGAGTCCCATGGGCATGATCGGGGTGCCGCTCTCCTCGAAGCGCGGGCGGACCGCGCGATACGTGTCGGCATGCTCCTGCGGGCCTTCGTGCTCGTAGTCGAGCACCGGCAGGACAAGGTGACCATCCTCACCAACCAGCGCGGCGGTAGCGCCATGGGTGGTGACGGAGATTGCGTCGATCGAGTGCTCGCGGTTGAGGGCGCCAAGGCTCTCCACGATGAAGGTCCAGAGCTTTTCCGTGTCGAAATGCGGATAGGGTGCCGCGTTCACCACGCCGTTCGGCATGGTGAACGCGGCGATTTCCTGAAAGCTTTCACCATCGACGAGTACGACCTTGGCATTCGTCTTGCCGATATCGACGACGGCGATGGTTTTTGGCGGGGCCATCGCTTCAATCCATATGGAAGACGGTAACGAGCGGCACGGCGACCGGCTCGTTGTCCGGCTTCGTCTCCATGATATCAGCCATATGCGCCCACCAGCGTTTCATCACGGGATGGTTCGGCAGGTCCGCCATGGTGTGATCGTCGCGCCGCCAGAGCACGCCGAAGAGCAGGTTCGTCTCTTCGTCGAGATGTATGGAATAGTCCGAAACGCCGGCCTCCTTCAACAGGGCGGAAAGCTCCGGCCAGATCGCATCGTGCCGTGCCTTGTATTCGGCCGAGCAGCCGGGATTGAGCCGCATGCGAAACGCGTATTTCTCCATGGCTCAATGGCTCCTGCGGCCGCGGAAGCGCCGATAGAGGATCGGCAGCGCGATGACGGAGATCAAGAGCAGGCCGATGAAGATCGACATGACGATGCCCGGCACATTCAAGAGGCCGAAGCCGAAGGTCACCATGCCCATGATGAGCGCTGCAAGAACGACGCCCGGAATGGTGCCCGAGCCGCCGAGGATGTTGACGCCGCCGAGCACGACCATCGTCACCACTTCCAGCTCCCAGCCCATGGCGATGGAGGGGCGCGTCGAGCCGAGGCGCGCGGTCAGGCAGATCGAGGCGATCGCTGCCATCAGGCCGGTCAAAAGAAAGAGTACGAACTTGACGCGCCCGACCCGCACACCGGAAAACAGCGCTGCCGTCTGGTTGTTGCCGATCGCATAGACCGTCCGGCCAAAACTCGTCCTGTGCAGCACGACGCCGTAGATGACCGCGAGTGCCACGAAGAGGCAGAGTTCGAAGGAGAAGACCCACCAGACATAGCCCTGGCCGAACCAGGAGAAGCTTTCAGGATAGCCGGTAAACGCCTTGTCGCCGAGGATGACGAAGGAGAGGCCGCGGAACAGGCTCATCGTGCCGATGGTGACGACGATGGACGGCAGGCCGAGACCGGTGACGAGCAGGCCATTGAAGGCGCCGCAGAGCAGGCCGGTGGCAAGGCCGACCATGACTAGCGCCGGCGTATCGAAGCCGAGTTGCACGGCGTAGCCCATCGCGGTGGAGGTCAGCGCGATAATGGACGCGACGGAGAGGTCGATCTCGCCGGAAATGATGACGAGCGCCATGGCGAAGGCGATCATTGCCTTTTCGGTGAAGTTGAAGGTCGCGTCCGACAGGTTCCAGGGATCGAGGAAATAGGGCGAGGCGAAGGAATTGACGAGGAAGATCGCCAGCGCCACGGCGACCAGCAGTGTCTCCCAGCTTTTCACCAGCCGCGCGCCGCGGCCTTCCAGCCGATCGGGGATGTGGCGCGCAACCATCTGGGTCTCAGCCATGGATAGCCTCCGCTTTCCTGAGAATGACCCGGCCCTTGCGCTTTTCGGCGCGCGCATTCACGGCGACGGCGATGATAATGACCATGCCGGAGATTGCCATCTGGGCGAAGGGCGAGATGTTGATGACGGGCAGCGCGTTCTTGATGACGCCGAGGAACAGCGCGCCGAGCAGCGCGCCGCCGACCGAGCCGATGCCGCCGGCAATCGAGATACCACCGATGACGCAGGCCGCAATGATATCGAGTTCGAAGCCGGCTGCGATATCGACATAGGCAACCGCATAACGCGAGACCCAGAGATAACCGGCGAGGCCGGCCAGCGTGCCGGAGAGGCAATAGGCGAAGAAACGCGTGCGGCCGACGTCGATGCCGGTATAGACCGCCGCATGCGGATTGCCGCCGACCGCAAAGAAGGCGCGGCCGAGCGGTGTACGGCGCATCACCACGACCATAATGCCGATGATGACGAGCGACAGCCAGGAGAGCAGCGGGAAGCCGAGCACGGCTGCGCGCGGTAGCGCCTTGAACGCATCGCTCATCTGGTGTGCATTGATCCAGGCGCCACCGGACAGAAGGAAGATCAAGCCGCGATAGATGGTGAGCGTGCCGAGCGTCACGACGATCGGCGGAATGTCGAGCTTCCAGACGAGCAGGCCGTTGATCGAGCCAAGCACGGCGCCGAGCGCCATGGCGGTCAGGATGACGAGCGGGATCGGCAGGCCCGGTATCGCCGCATTGATCATCGCCGCGGCCATGCCCGACAGCGCGAGGTTCGCGGCCATGGAGAGGTCGATACAGCGCGTCAGAATGACCGCCATCTGGCCGAGCGCCAGGATGATCAGGATCGACGTGTCATTATAGACATTGGCAAGATTGCCCGGCGTGACGAAAGGCGGGAAGCGGAGGGCGATCAACGCCACAAGGGCGACGATCGCCACGACCAGCAGCATTTCGCGGTTATTCAGCAAAAGTTTCATGCGGCCTCCTGAATGCCGGCGGCGGCGCGCACGAGTTTTTCTGCGGTGAGGTCCGCGCGTTCGAAGCGGCCGGCGATGCGGCCCTCGCGCATGACGATGACGCGGTCGGCCATGCCCATGATTTCCGGGATTTCGGAGGAGACCATGATGACGCTGAGTCCCGAGGCCGCCAGTTCGCTCATGAAGGCGTGCACGGCGGCCTTGGATCCGATGTCGATACCCTTGGTCGGCTCGTCGAGGATGATGACTTTTGGGCGCGTCGCCAGCCACTTGGCGATCACCACCTTTTGCTGGTTGCCGCCCGAGAGTGTACCGACATCCTGATCGAGCGAGGCGGCGCGCAGATCGAGGCGGGCGGTGTATTCCCGTGCCAAGGCGAACTCCTCCGCCATGCGAAGGAAACCGGCGCGCGAGGTGCGCGTGAGCGAGGGCAGCGTGACGTTCTGGAAGATCGGCAGGCCGATGATCGCGCCCTGCCGGCCGCGCTCCTCCGGCACGTAGACGATGCCGACTTCGATCGCTTCCGCCGGCGAGCGGATGACCTTGATCTCACCATCCAGCCTGATCGCTCCGGCAGAGGGTTTGGTAATGCCGATCAGCGACTGCATGAACTCCGAGCGGCCGGCGCCAACGAGGCCGTAGAAGCCGAGGATTTCGCCACGGCGCAGTTCGAAATTGATGTCTTCGAATTCCGTCGGATGGCGATAGCCGGAGACGGTGAGCACCGGTTCGCCTATCGCAACATCCTGTTTGGGGAAAACTTGGCCGACATCGCGGCCGACCATCAGGCGGACGAGATCGTCCTGCGTCGTCTCGCCAATCAGCCCCTCGCCCACCATGCGCCCGTCGCGAAAAACGGTGTAGCGGTCGGCGATCCGAAAAATCTCGTCGAACTTGTGGCTGATGAAGAGGATCGCCTTGCCATCCGCCTTCAGCCGGTCGACCAGTTCGTAGAGCTCGTGGATTTCCTTATGTGACAGGGCAGCCGTCGGCTCGTCCATGATGACGACGCGGGCATCAATGGACAGCGCGCGAGCGATGGCAACGAGGTGCTTGTTGGCGATGCCGAGGTCGCGCAGGCGGATCGACGGGTCGAGATCAGCGCCGACGCGGGACAGCAGCGCACGCGC
Organism: Shinella sp. GW821-FHT11G07; assembly: GCF_058808115.1. Classification (NCBI taxonomy): domain Bacteria; kingdom Pseudomonadati; phylum Pseudomonadota; class Alphaproteobacteria; order Hyphomicrobiales; family Rhizobiaceae; genus Shinella; species Shinella sp. GW821-FHT11G07. The sequence goes on along the minus strand of NZ_JBXARJ010000013.1, from coordinate 88,870 downwards.
ATTCGCGTTCATCTTTTTCCAGTCGATCAGACCGAGGCGGGTGCGAGGGGCGTGCCCCAAAAAAATGTTTTCGGCGACCGACAGCTCGTCGAACAGCACGGTCTCCTGATGGATGGCGGTGACACCGGCCTTGGCGGCGGACGTGGCGGTCGGAAAACGCGTCTCTACGCCATCGACGCGGATTTCCCCCTCATCCGGCTGATAGATGCCGGTGAGGATCTTGACGAGCGTCGACTTGCCGGCACCGTTCTCGCCGACGAGCGCGGTCACAGAACCTGGATAGAGCGCGAGCGAGACCTCGGCGAGCGCGCGCACGCCGGGAAAGGATTTCGAGATCCCCTCAAGTGCGATGGCGGGCTTCATCCGCGATGTGGTCGTGTCCTGCAGCAAGTCTCGGTCCACCAGCAAAATTTCGGAGCGATTGTCTTATTTCGTGCCGTCGTCGCGGTTCCTCTTCTCCCCAGCGGGGAGAAATGCCAAGCGAATGCGAGGCGATGAGGGGTAGCCACGGGCGCAACGCCGCGGCCAAGCCCCCTCATCCGGCCTTCGGCCACCTTCTCCCCGAAGGGAGAAGGGGTAAAGCCAGATCAGAAGATCTTGGCGAACTCTTCGACGTTCTTGGCATCGTAGATGAACGGGTCGGCCATGGCGCCTTCGTTCTTGTCGTCGAGCTTGACGGTGCCCATGCGGCCCATCTTCAGTTCCGCGCCGGGCTTGGCTTCCGCACCGCCGATCAGGTCATAGGCGATCATCGTGGCCGAGTAACCGAGGTCGATCGGGTTCCAGATCGCGAAGGATTTTGATGCGCCCGACTTCACATGGCCGGCCATTTCGGACGGCAGGCCGAGGCCTGTGACGTTGATCTGGCCAACCTTGCCGGCGTCGGTGACGGCCTGGGCTGCGGCGACGATGCCGACGGAGGTCGGCGCGATGATCGCCTTCAGGTTCGGATGCGACTGGATGAGGCCCTGCGTCTCACGGTAGGACTTGTCGGCAAGATCGTCGCCATAGACGGTCGCGACCACGTTGATGCCCTTGTAGTTCGGCAGCACCTTGGTCATTTCCTCGATCCAGACGTTCTGGTTGGTCGAGGTGGCTGTTGCGGAGAGCACGGCGACATCGCCGCCATCAGGCAGATTGTCGGCAGCAAGCTTGATGATCATGTTGCCGATCAAGGGGTTCGACGACGGGTTGAGGTGCATCGAACGGCCTTCGGGGGCGACGCCCGAATCCCAGGAGATGACCTTGATGCCGCGGTCCATGGCCTTCTTGAGGGCCGGTACAAGGGCATTTGTGTCGTTGGCCGAAACCGCGATAGCATCGACCTTCTGGGCGATCAGCGAATTGATCACCTCGATCTGACCCTCGGCGGTCGTCGTCGTCGGGCCGGTATAGATGACTTCGACGTCGCCGAGTTCCTTAGCGGCTTCCTGCGCGCCCTTGTTGGCGGCTTCGAAGAAGCCGATGCCGAGCGCCTTGACGACGAGAGCGATCTTCTTGGTTTCCGCCTGTGCGGTTGCCATCATCGCGACCGAGACGGCCGCGGTCACAAGCAATGTCTTCAGAATTTTCACGACGTTTCCTCCCAGTGAAAATCAACCCTCCGGCGTCATGCCGAGGAGGGTGCAGTCTGCGTTCTGGCGTCGGTCTGAACGTTTGCAACGATCAGGTTGACGCCGGCCTCCTCCAGCATCGCGGCATCCCTGTCCTCGATGCCCGAATCCGTGATGACGGTTGCGATGCGCTTCAGCCCGCAGAGAATGAGGCTGGAGCGCTTCTTGAATTTTGTGGAATCGATCAGCACGACGAGTTCGTCCGCCTGATCGATCAGCTTCTGTTCTGCCTGGATGAGCAGCGGATCAGCCTCCATCAGGCCGAGCGGCCCGAGGCCCTGTGCGCCCATGAACATGCGGCGCGCATAGAAATTGCGCGTCACGTCGTTGTCGAACGGGCTGAGCACGATGTTCTGCTCGCGGTAGATCGTGCCGCCGGAGAGCATGATCGTGTTCTTCGAATGTTTCAGCAGGTGTTCGGCGATGTTGAACGAGTTGGTGAAGACCTGCATGCGGCGGTTGGTCAGGAAATGCACCATCTGGAATGTCGTCGTGCCGCCATTGATGATGATCGGGTCACCATCCTCGCAGAGCCCGACCGCCTCCTTGGCGATCGCCTGCTTCTGGCGGGTGTTCAGCGTCTCGTTCACCGTGAAGGGCCGGCCGGCAAGGCCGACGAACTGTGGCGGATGCAGCGCCTCGGCGCCGCCGCGCACCCGGCGCAGCTTCTTCTGCACGTGAAGCGCTGCGATGTCGCGGCGGATCGTCGCCTCGGAACTGTCGGTCAGGTCTACCAGCTCGGGCACGGTGATGACCGGCTTTTCCTGAACCGCGGACAGAATGATCCGATGTCTTTCCTTCTCGTGCATGGCTCCTCCAGTGCTTGCAATGCTTCCATCACGATCGCGCAATGTCAATCACAATCAATCATATTTTTTCATTGTGCAGCGCAGTATGATTGTTTTTGATCGTTTATGATTGACATCGGCGAAACTCTCATGTGATCTGAAAGCATGCGTTCAAGCGCGGCGATAGCCTTGCGAATGAGAACCATCGCCTTGCGCATGAGAAACACCGGGAGGAAATGCCGATGCTGGAGAAGAACCAGGGCGCACGCCTTGCTAACCTGTGGGATGACGCGAAGGCGTCGACGATGAGCGAATCGGAGCGCCTGCTCTATCGCTCGAACCTGCTCGGCTCCGACAAGCGCATCACCAATTACGGCGGCGGCAACACCTCGGCGAAGGCCATCGAGACGGACCCGCTCGGGGCGGGCGCGGCGGAGGTTCTCTGGGTCAAGGGCTCGGGCGGCGATGTCGGCACGATCAAGATGGACGGGTTTGCCACCCTCTACATGGAGAAGCTGAATGCGCTGAAGGGCCTCTATCGCGGCCTGGAGCATGAGGATGAGATGGTGGGCTACCTCCCCCACTGCACCTTCAACCTCAACCCGCGCGCCGCCTCGATCGACACGCCGCTGCATGCCTATGTGCCGAAGAAGCATGTCGACCATATGCACCCCGATGCAATCATCGCCATTGCCGCCGCGAAGAATAGCCGCGAGCTGACGCAGCGGATTTTCGGCGAGGATATCGGCTGGCTGCCCTGGAAGCGACCGGGCTTTGAACTCGGCCTGTGGCTCGAAAAGTTCTGCCTGGAAAACCCCAAAGCCCGCGGCCTCGTGCTGGAGAGCCATGGACTCTTCACCTGGGGCGATACGGCGAAGGAATGCTACGAAACGACCGTTGAGATCATCAACAAGGCAATCGGCTGGTTCGAGGACAACAACAATGCACCAGCCTTCGGCGGCGCGGTAAAGCCGGTTCTGCCTGCCTCCGAGCGCCGCGCGGTCGCCGAAAAGCTGATGCCCGTCATTCGCGGCATGATCAGCCTCGATGAAAAGAAGGTCGGCCATTTCGACGACGGTGAAGCCGTGCTCGACTTCGTGACATCGAAGAACCTGGCGCCGCTCGCAGCCCTGGGCACCAGCTGCCCGGACCACTTTTTGCGCACGAAAATCCGCCCGTTGGTCGTGGATTTCGACCCTGCCAACCCGGATATCGACAAGACGCTCGCAGGCCTTGCGGATGCGGTGGCCGCCTACCGCGCCGATTACGCCGCCTATTATGAACGCTGCAAGCGGGACAACAGTCCCGGCATGCGCGATCCCAATGCCGTCGTCTATCTGGTACCGGGCGTCGGCATGATCACCTTTGCCAAGGACAAGGCGACGGCGCGGATTTCCGGCGAGTTCTATGTCAACGCCATCAATGTCATGCGCGACGCTTCCGGCGTCTCGGACTATGTCGGCCTGCCGGAGCAGGAAGCCTTCGACATCGAATACTGGCTGCTGGAGGAGGCGAAACTCCAGCGCATGCCGAAGCCGAAGAGCCTTGCCGGCCGCATCGCGCTCGTCACCGGCGGTGCCGGCGGTATCGGCAAGGCCACCGCCAACCGCCTGATGGCGGAGGGTGCCTGCGTGGTGCTGGCGGATATCGACGAGGCGGCGCTTGCAGCGGCTCAAAGCGAGCTGGCAAGCCGCTATGGCAAGGATGTCGTGCGCTCGGTCGCCATGAACGTCACCGACGAGGCGCTGGTGGCAAAGAGCTTTGCCGATACGCTTGTCGAGTTCGGCGGTCTCGACATCCTCGTCTCCAATGCCGGCCTCGCTTCCTCCGCCGTCATCGAGGAGACGACGCTGGAGCTGTGGAACAAGAATATCGGCATTCTCGCGACCGGCTATTTCCTCGTGGCGCGCGAAGCCTTCCGCATCTTCCGCCGGCAGAAGGCGGGCGGCAACGTGGTCTTCGTCGCCTCCAAGAATGGCCTTGCCGCCTCCCCCGGCGCATCCGCCTATTGCACGGCCAAGGCCGCCGAAATTCATCTTGCCCGCTGCCTTGCGCTTGAAGGCGCATCCGAGCAGATCCGCGTCAACGTGGTGAACCCGGATGCGGTGCTGCGCGGCTCGAAAATCTGGACCGGCGAGTGGAAGGAACAGCGCGCCGCGACCTACAAAACCGACGATCTTGAAGCGCACTACCGCGAGCGTTCCATGCTGAAGCTCTCGGTCTTCCCGGAGGATATCGCCGAGGCTATCTACTTCCTTGCCTCCGACATGTCGGCCAAATCGACCGGCAACATCGTCAATGTCGACGCGGGCAATGCCCAGTCCTTCACGCGCTGAGGAATTTTGTCATGACGATGATTTCCAAGGACGTGATTGGGCGCGAGAACGACAGGCGTCTCGCCGACCTGAAGAGCGACTATGAGCATCTCGGCGCGCAGCTTGCCCGTCGCGGCGTCGATATCGATGCGGTGAAGAACAAGGTCGCGGCCTATGCGGTCGCCGTACCTTCATGGGGTGTCGGCACCGGTGGTACACGCTTTGCCCGCTTTCCCGGCGAGGGCGAACCGCGCAACATTTTCGACAAGTTGGAGGACTGCGCGGTCATCCAGGAACTGACGCGCGCGACACCGGCCGTTTCCCTGCATATCCCGTGGGACAAGGTCACGGACCTCAAGGAGCTGAAGGAACGGGGCAATGCGCTGGGCCTCGGCTTCGACGCGATGAACTCCAACACCTTCTCTGACGCGCCGCAGCAGGAGCATTCCTATAAATATGGCTCGCTGTCGCACGCCAATGCCGCAACGCGCCAGCAGGCCGTCGAGCACAATCTGGAATGCATCGCCATCGGCAATGCGCTGGGTTCCAAGGCGCTGACGGTGTGGATCGGCGACGGCACGAACTTTCCGGGCCAGGCCAACTTCACCAAGAGCTTCGAGCGCTATCTCGATGCGATGAAGGCCATTTATAAGGAATTGCCGGAAGACTGGCGGCTTTTCACCGAACACAAGATGTACGAGCCTGCCTTCTATTCGACGGTCGTGCAGGACTGGGGCAGCAATTACCTGATCGCCCAGGAGCTCGGCCCCAAGGCCTATTGCCTCGTCGATCTCGGTCATCATGCGCCGAACGTCAATATCGAGATGATCGTCGCCCGGCTCATCCAGTTCAAGAAGCTCGGCGGCTTCCATTTCAACGATTCGAAATATGGCGACGACGACCTCGATACGGGTTCGATCGATCCCTACCGGCTCTTCCTCGTCTTCAACGAGCTGGTCGATGCCGAAGTGCGAAAAGCCGAGGGCTTTTCACCGGCACACATGCTCGACCAGAGCCACAACGTCACCGACCCGATCGAAAGCCTGATGCGCAGCGCCATGGAAGTGTGCCGCGCCTATGCGCAGGGGCTGATCGTCGACCGCGCAGCCCTTGTCGGCTACCAGGACGGCAACGATGCTCTGATGGCCTCCGAAACGCTGAAGGCCGGCTTCCGCACGGATGTCGAGCCGATCCTTGCCATGGCGCGGCTGGGCGCGGGCGGCGCGATCGATCCGGTCGCGACCTATCGGTCGGCAGGTTACCGGGCGAAGGTGACAAGCGAGCGGCCGGCGGTTGCGAGTGGCGGCGGCGGCATCGTCTGAGCGGCTGAAGAGAAGTTTTCAGCGCCCCTTGCTTTCCTGAGAACGGCTGCCAGATTCAGCAGAGACAGATGGAACTGTCAAAGGGAGCATAGTATGGGCATTGAAAGCATTCTCGTTTTCCTCATCGTCGGCGCCATTGCCGGCTGGCTTGCGGGCCTGATCGTCTCGGGCTTCGGCTTCGGCCTCGTCGGCAACATCGTCGTCGGCATCGTCGGCGCCTTCATCGCCGGTTTCCTGTTTCCAAGGCTCGGCTTCTCGATCGGCGGCGGCATCCTTGCCGCCATCATTCACGCAACGATCGGCGCAGTGATCCTGCTCGTGCTCATCAAGGTCATCAAACGCGCCTGACCACCATCAAGAATCGAAAAGGCCGTGGCGGTTTCCCGCCACGGCCTTTTCTTTCAGTTGACGCTGACCGGTTTCGATCGCATGCGCGACACCGTCTCGCGCTCAGCGCGCTTGCAGCGCATCGGCGGCAGGCCGCGGTCCATCAGCGCCATGTCTTCCAGCACCATATCGCCCATCTTCTTGAAGGCGCTGTCGAGCGCGCCGGCGCGATGCGCCGAACGAACGAAGCCTTTGAGCGTGCGCACCGGATGCTCGAGCGGCAGCGGTTCCTGCGGATAGACGTCGCTTGCCGCAACGATATGGCCGGTTTCGACAGCCGCCATCAGTGCCGGGAAATCGACGACATCCGCCCGGCTGAGCAGGATGAAGGCAGCGCCCTTGCGCATCGAGGCGAAAGCCTCTGCGCCAAGAAAGCCCTTGTTCTCGCTCGTCACTGACGCAACGACGAAGACGAAATCGCTCATCGCCAGCACTTCGGAGAGCGACGCCGGTTCGACGCCCGCCTCGCGCAGCATGGACGGCGGCAGCCAGGGATCGAAGACACGGATTTTTGCATGGAAGCCGGAGAGCAGGCGGTTCAGCGCGCGGCCGAGATCACCGAAGCCGACGATGCCGATCTCGGAACCGGACAACAGGCGGGCGGATTGATTACCCTCTCCGCCCCACAGCTCCTGTCCTTCGCGGAAGGCGACATCCGCGTCGATCACGCCGCGCGCCAGGTTCAGCGCCATGGCAAGGCCGAGTTCGGCAACCGGCTCGGCAAAGACCTGCCCCGTCGTCACGACATGGATGCCGCGCACGAACAGGATCTCATAGGGCATGTTGTTGAGGAGGTTGCTTTCGACATTGAGGATCGAGCGCAGCTTCGGCATGCGCGCCAGCGTTTCTGCCGAAAGCGGCGGCTGGCCGAGAATGTAGCGCGCCTCCGCCAGGACATCGTCGCCGAGCCCTGCAACGTTTTCCGCATCAGCCTCGACGATCCGGTAGGTCCTGCGCAGCTCGGCCTCCGCCGCCGGCGTGAAGATCAGGTCCAGCGTGCGCGGCTCGGGCGCGCTGATCACCAGCGGCAAGGTATCGTCGGTCATGGCTCCTCCGGATGACAGTCTCGATGGGATGGGCGAAGCGAAGGGGCGGCCTGTGTCTTACCAGTCGAGACCGCGCAAACTCCGCTCGCGTGACAGTGGCTGGCCTCTACCGGTGATCGTCACGCCGCCACGTACGCAATCATAGACGGTGTGTCCCCATATCTGCCTGGAACTGTTTTCCGGCGGAGGAACATAGCGCGGCTCGCATGTCACACGATCTTCGGCCTCATGCTCTTCCGTCGTGACAACGCCCGGCAGGTCGTGAAAAACCTGCGCCTGGGCGGTCGGGACGATCGTCAGCATGGCAAGGGCGGCAAGGGTCAATCGTATCGTCATCATCTCTTCCGGCCGGCGGCCGATCCTTCGCAATCCACAAAGAGGTACCGCAGGGCAAAAACTTGCGCTATAGGCCTGCGGATATTCGTGCTGCTTAGATGGGGTTTTTCATGGCAAGTGCAATCCGGTATCACGAAGGTGACATCTCGGCGGCCGATGCGGCCCGCTATACCGGTGCGATCGCCATCGACACCGAGACGCTCGGCCTAATCCCGCGCCGCGACCGGCTGTGCGTGGTGCAGCTTTCGCCGGGCAACGGCACGGCGGATGTCATCCGCATCGCTGCCGGCCAGAAGGAAGCGCCGAACCTCGTCGCCATGCTGGAAGACCCGAGCCGCCAGAAGATTTTTCACTACGGCCGCTTCGATATCGCCGTGCTGTTCCATACCTTCGGCGTCACCACCACGCCGGTCTTCTGCACCAAGATCGCGTCGCGCCTGACGCGTACCTACACCGACCGGCACGGCCTGAAGGACAATCTCAAGGAAATGCTCGAAGTCGACATTTCCAAACATCAGCAGTCCTCCGACTGGGCGGCCGAAACGCTGTCGCCGGCGCAGCTCGATTATGCCGCGTCCGACGTGCTCCACCTCCACGCGCTGCGCGACAAGCTCAATGCCCGCCTCGTGCGTGACGGCCGGCTTGCCCATGCGGATGCCTGCTTCGCCTTCCTGCCGACCCGCGCCAAGCTCGATCTGCTCGGCTGGGACGAGACCGACATTTTCGCGCATAGCTGAGCCAGTCCGTGGAAAACGGACAGCAGCATCAGACCGGGCCGGCGCTGGAACCGCTGCGGCGGCTGATCCGCGGCCGGCTTGCGGCCCTTCCTCCCGGGCTTGCCGAGTTCATCCTGTTTGGGCTGAAACAGGCCTGGGCCTGCCTGTTCGGCGCCCTCATGCTCGGGTTGATCATCCTGACGAAGCTCATCTGGCAGCCTGACTGGCCGATCCATCGCTACGACGCCCTCTTTCTGATGGCGCTCGCTATTCAGGTCACCTTCCTCAAGCTGAAGATGGAGAGCCTGGAGGAGGCGAAGGTCATCCTGATTTATCATCTCGTCGGCACGGCCATGGAGATCTTCAAGGTCCATATGGGCTCCTGGGTCTATCCGGAGGACGCTATCTTCCGCATTGGCGGCGTGCCGCTGTTTTCCGGCTTCATGTATGCTTCGGTCGGCAGCTACATGGCGCGCGCCATCCGCATCTTCGACATGCGCTTCACGCACTATCCGCCCTTCTGGATGACGGCGCTGCTGGCGATCGCGATCTATGCCAATTTCTACCTGCACCACTTCATCATCGATATCCGCCTGGTGCTGTTCGCGGCGACGGTGCTGCTGTTCTGGCGGGTGCGCATCTATTATACGGTGGAGGCGAAGCCGCGCTGGATGCCGCTCGTCGTCGCGGCATTCCTCACCAGCATCTTCCTCTGGATCGCCGAAAACATCGGTACGGCGACGGGTGTGTGGCTCTATCCGGGGCAAAAGACCTGGCACATGGTGCCCTTCACCAAGCTCGGATCGTGGTATCTCCTGCTCTATGTCAGCTTCGTGCTGGTGACGGTCGTCTGCCGGCCGCAGCCGCCGGATACCCCCGAAATCCGACGGGCACAGGATTAACGCCTGGTTAATAGACCCGTCCTATCCTCCGATGAGACCGGAGGTTGCCATGTTGACACCCCTGCAGAGCGCGCAATCCACTGCCGCCGTCTCGGCGATGCAGTCGATCGTCGAGACGCTGGAGGAACGCCAGCGCAAGGAAGCGGAGAAGGCGAGCGGGCGCAAGCCCGACGAAATTCGAGAGCAGGCACATCTGCGCTCGGACGACACGGCACGCCAGGCGAACGCCCGTATCAACGAACATTTCTTCGGCAGCAATGCCGGAGCCGAAGACACGCTTGCCAAGCTGGTATCCCGCTTCAGCGATGCACTCGGCCTCACCCAGCAGGATGGTGAATCCAGCCGGCAATTCGCCCAGCGCCTTGCCGACCAGTTGACGCTCATCGACGGCATCGCACTTCCCGCCAAGGGAAGCACGCTCAACGTCACCCTCGGCTCGCTCGGCACGACACTAACTGCCGTCAAGCAGGCGATGAGCGGCCCCTCCGACGATGCGACGGCAAACCTCGTCGCACGCCTCGCGCTGACCGCCGACGTGACGCAGGGCGAAGACGAGACGGACGCCGACTTCGAACAGCGCCTCTCCGGCATGCTGACGCGCCAGCGCGGCGAGTTGCCTGCCGATATCGCGACATTGGAGAAGAAGACCGGCCTCTCCGAGCTCGGCCTCGCAGCGAGCGACCTCGTTGCCGCGATCCGCAATCCCTACGGCACCGAAGCCGAGCGGGTGAAGGAAGCGCTGGCCGAGAAGGCGCATGATGAAAAGGCGCTGACACCCGAGATGCAGAAGGTGCTCGCCCGTCTGGAAGACGCGGCGAACCCGAAATCGATCGAGGAACTGAAGCTCGACCGCACCCGGCGGGACCCGACCCGCGTCGAGGATGCGGAGACGCGCAAAGAGCGCGAAGACACGATCCGCAAGCTGGAAGCCGGCAAGAAGCTCGAGGACGTACAGGAGCTTCAGGACGCTGTCGGCGAAGCCCACGAAGACGCGAGCGCCGGCAAGACGAAAGACAAGAAAGCCGCCGATCCGTCCGCCGCTGCGCTCGATACCATTCAGTTGCTCGCGGCAGGCGCGGAAGCCACCGAGATTACCGACAAAGCGCCTGCGAAAACCGACAACACCCTGTTCAAGAACAAGGAAGCCGCGGCCGAAACCACCGGCGAGGCGATCCGCAACCTTGATGCCGCAAGCACCCGCGAACTGGAAGAACGGGAAGAGGCGAAGAAAGAGGTCTTTGCACTGCGGGTCGACGACAACGGCATCTACGATCTGATCACGCGCCAGCTCGTCGCCTGACGCCTACGCCTTCCGCCGCACGATGCCGAGCCTTGCAATCACCTCGGGCGGAATGCCGTAGCGGCGGACCGCGTCCTTCTGGCTGCGCAGGCCGCACATTTCCCGCTGGATGAAGAAGGCCCAGACCTTGTCGGCCGCGTCGTTCAGCAGGTCTTCGCGTTCGGTTTCGCCGCATCCTGCGGCAAGGCGCTCACTGAGCAGCGCCAGAGCCTTCTCGACCTTCAGCCCGTGCCGGCCGAGCGCATCGGCCCGCTCGGACATCAACTCGTATTCGAGGATATTGAGCCCCGTATCCTTGGTGAAAGAGGGGGCAAGGGCCTGTGGCGGGCGAACCGTCATCTCTCGTCTCCAGTCAACGAGCGAAAGATGGCGCGGCGCACGCGCGGTTGCAAGAGGTCAGACGGCGCGGGCACGGATCTCGTCGAAGGTCCAGTCGCGCAGCAGCTGGCCGTCGCGCCAGACCGGCTGAAGCAGGTTCTCGCGGCCCACCAGCTGGTCGCTGCGGGCGGCTTCCAGGCCACCGGCGCCTGCCACTACGGCCTGCCGACCACCCTTCGAGGCCTTGAGGTTCATGGTCGCCGGGCGCTTGAACACGTCATGCCAGGCCCCTTGCGTGTCCTGCCGCGCATTGGCCTTCATGGCGAAGGAATAGGTGTCGCGGTTGACCTTCTGCAAAAGCCCCGCGCCCATGCCGAAGGCGATGTTCTCCGCCGAGAAGCCGAAAGCCTCCAGCCGACCGAGGATGAGACCGATATCGGCCGGCGAAATGCCGTCGCCCTGAATGACGCGCACGCTGTTGTCCAGCACCTTGTAGCCCTTGGCATTGAGGTGCGTGCCGAAGGCGTAGGCGAGCTGGCGCACGACCTGCACCGGCGTTTCCACCGGGTCGCCGCTATCCGGCCGGACGACGAGCGTGCCGCCGGCAGACTGCACCCGGTCCTTCAACTGCTTGCCCCAGATTTCCGTGACGGCATTGTTGATGTCGTAGCTGTCCGACACGACGGCATAGAGGCCCTTGGCGCCGAACTTGTCGATCATGTTGCCATAGGCATCGGCCTCATGCTCCTGGCCCCAAGAGGTCATGGTCGAGTGTTCCGATGCCGGGATCGAAAAACCGGCCATGTCCGCACCGTAGTAGCGGCGTGCAAAGAGCACCGCGCTCACCGTATCCGTGCCCATGAAATTGACGAGATGGGCCACGCCACCGATGCCCGCCTGCTCGAAGCTCGTGGTTCCACGCGCGCCAAAATCGTGCAGGCGGAAAGGCAAGACGGCGGCAGGGTCGTCGCAGGTCTTGTCGAGGATCGGTTGGATGATCTGCTTCACCTTGCGCGAGTTCGAGGCGACCGTGCTCGGATACCAGATGGCGCGCAGAAGCGAGGTCTCGATATAGGAGGTCAGCCAGTAGCAGTCGGGATCTGTGTTGACGACCTGCGCAACCGGTACGCCACGGCGCACCAATGTGCCCTCCGGCAGCGCCTCGATGGAGAGCGGCAGGAAGCCACCATGTTTGTTGACGATATGCGTCCAGCCCGCGCGGTTGAACGGCAGGCCGTGCGCCGTCACGATCGCTTCGGCCTCGTCCACATCCGCTTCCGTCACCGGTTTCGAGAGATATTCCTTGAGGAACATCTGGAGGCCGAAGAACAAGACTTCTGCCTGCTCGGAATGGCCGCGTGCCTCGACATAGGAGGAGATGGCGCGGGTTTCCGGCGGGTATTGCAGGTAGTGGCTGAACTTGTAGCTGTCGGTGTTGAGGATGAAATTGGTGAGGTTCATCGAGAGATCTCCGCCGCATCCGCGGCCCGCATGTATCGGCGGTTAACAGTGTGGGGAAGATTTACGCGAGGTGAGCATAAGGGGCAAGCCCCTGTAAAAGAGGTGAAATCTTGCTGTCGTTGCTGCACATGCGAAGGTTTTTCGCCCGTATTAGGATTTCGTTAACCATAAAATGCCAATTGTAAGGGTCAGTAGATGTTCGGAGTCCAGGGTTCCTCCCGTCCGGTACAGTTAAGCGGTTCAGTGCTTGCCGGATTGCCCGCCGCCTCCGCGTAAAATGCCCGGTTCGTCCGGGCCGAATGCTCACCCTTCGCAGCGTCGCGCATGATGCGCCATCCGACGGACGATGGAACATTGGCAGGCCTTGGCGATGCGGGAACGCATCGGCGATGGAGAACAGGAGGCAGGCATGCTGCCGCGCGTGGCAACAACGACCGGGACTTCGCAGCCCTCCCCCGCCCTTCCGGCGGGTGGCTCGGTCGATGCGACCGCCAGGCCGCAGCTCTCCGCCGCCGCACTCGCCAATCTTCGGGCGGACGTGCTGCTCCGGCTCATCGAAACCATGCTCAAGCATCTGCCGTCAGGCGCCGAGGCGAGCCCCAGTCGTGACCTGCTCGAGACGTTACTTGTCGCGCTGAAGACCCTGCCGGGCCGCGAGGGCGAGAATGGCCGCAAGCTTGCCGATATTCTCGCCAAGCTTCCGCCGGAACTTCGCCCGAGCGTGGAAAAGCTGATCAGCACCGTGCTCTCCTCCATGCCCGCGCGTAGTCTGATCGAAATCATTCGCAACCCGAACGGGCCGGAGGCGAAGAAACTCGCCACCTTGATTGCGACCAGCCTTTCGCTTCCTGACGGTGGCGACTTTCATGGCGGAGGTGCGGAACATCCGCAGAAACCGCTCGGCCTGACGCTCCAGCAGCTCGCCATTCTCGACCGCCAGGGCAGCAACCCGCTCTCCGCCATTCCGGCGCGTGTGCTTGCCGAGGCCCTGCGCAATCCAAGCGGGCCGGAAGCTCAAAAGCTTGCCAGTCTTATCGCAACGGGCCTTCCGATCGCCGACGAAGGTGGGGCAGAGCACCAGCAGAAGCCGATTGGCCTTGCCAACCAGCAGCTTGGCATCATCGGCCGCCAGGGCAATCTGCTCTCTGCCATTCCGGCGCGCGTGCTCGCTGAGATCCTGCGCAATCCGAGCGGGCCGGAAGCGCAAAAACTGGCCGCTCTCCTTGCGAACGTCGATCTCGACCAGGGCGACAACAGTTTTCATGCTGCCGGTGCGGAGCGCAAGCCACTCGGCCTGACCGCCCAGCAACTTATCGCCATCGGCCGCCAAGGCACGCAGCAGGCGGGCCAATCCGGCGATGCGCGTGCGCTGCAAGCGGCGCTGAAAAGCATCTTCGATGCCGACGGCAGCAGCAAGCCACGCGCCGTGGTGGCACGCGCGGCGGAGGCCGTTGCCGGCCGGCTGGATCCCGCCTTGGTAAACCGCTTGCCCGCCGAAACAAATGCGGCAGCCCGGACAGAGCTGCATTCGCCGCTGCCCATCGCCAAACACGGCGACCAGCAGCCCGTGGAAGCCGTAGCAGGGGTCGTCCGCCACGGTGAACATGCGGAAGAACCTGAAACCGCGACACCGGCAGCAAAGCGGGAGGAACTGCCCGCAAAGGCACAGACCGCCAACGCGACGGGACAGGCGCTGGCCCGCAGCGTGCTGCAAGCCGTGGCACGTGATGTACCGCCCGCCCTGCTGATGCAGGCGGTGGCTCATCTGGTCGAAAATCTCTCGCCCGAGGAAGCAAGCTTTCTTCGGGCACTGCTGGAGCGACCGCTCGATGCGATGGTTGAGCCGGAACTCGAACTCGCCGAGACCGGCCACCCGGAGGAGAGCGTACAGCAGGCCATCGAGACCGAAACGGCGGCCGAAGGCAACAAGGCAAAGCCTGAGACCGCCCTCTCCTCGCCACGGCAGGTTACAGAGCAGGACGAGGCGCTGCCGATGCCGGCTCGCTCAGCCGCCCAATCGGCAACGGTGGTCGACGTGACGCCGGACAGGTTGCTCCCGGCAGCGATGCCGCGTGACGGAATACCGCTTGCCTTCGTTCCCTACCTGCCTGCCGAGGAAGACCTCGAATGGTCGGAGAACAGGAATACAGAAGAAGACGAAGCTGCCGGTGAAGACGCGGCAGACAGTGAAGCCGGAGGCGACGACGCAGCACAGCAGGACGCGGAAGCGGACGCCTCCGAGGGCGAGCCTGAAAGCGCCGACATGGCCCGCAAGCGCGAGAAGACGGCGGAGATGGTCGGCGTGATCGAGCCCGGCCTCGTCTTCTACCAGAAGCTTGGCGACTACTGGGCCTGAGCGCCCCCAAAACCTCGTAACGAAAAAGCCCGCGGAGATCGCTCTCCGCGGGCTTCTTATTGGTCAGGCAAGCAAGGCTTACTCGGCGTTGTTGCGGTTCTTCAGAGCCGCGCCGAGGATGTCGCCGAGCGAAGCGCCGCTATCGGACGAACCGAACTGTGCAACGGCTTCCTTCTCTTCAGCGATTTCCAGAGCCTTGATCGAAAGCTGGATCTTGCGATCCTTCTTCGAGAAGTTCAGGACGCGGGCGTCAACGGTCTGGCCAACCGAGAAACGCTCCGGACGCTGTTCGTCACGGTCACGCGACAGGTCGTTGCGGCGGATGAACGACGTGAGGTCTTCGTGGTTGACGAGCTTCACTTCGATGCCGCCATCGTTGATCGCGATGACTTCAGCCGAAACGACGGCATTCTTGCGCAGGTCGCCGGACGTGGCGGCATCGCCGACCGAGTCCTTGCCGAGCTGCTTGATGCCGAGCGAGATACGCTCCTTGTCGACGTCCACATCCAGAACGACAGCCTTGACGACGTCGCCCTTGTTGAACTCTTCGATGACCTGCTCGCCCGGACGGTTCCAGTCGAGGTCCGACAGGTGCACCATGCCGTCGACGTCGCCGTCGAGGCCGATGAACAGGCCGAATTCGGTCTTGTTCTTGACTTCGCCTTCAACTTCCGTGCCAGCCGGGTGGCTGTGCGCGAATGCCTGCCACGGGTTCTCGAGGGTCTGCTTGAGACCGAGCGAGATGCGGCGCTTCGTCGGGTCGACTTCGAGAACGACCACGTCAACTTCCTGGCTGGTGGACAGGATCTTGCCGGGGTGAACGTTCTTCTTCGTCCAGGACATTTCCGAGATGTGGATCAGGCCTTCGATGCCCGGCTCCAGCTCGACGAACGCACCATAGTCGGTGATGTTCGTGACCGTACCGGAAATCTTCTTGCCGGTCGGGTACTTGGTACCGATGCCATCCCACGGATCCGACTCGAGCTGCTTCATGCCGAGCGAGATGCGGTGGGTTTCCTGGTTGATGCGGATGATCTGAACCTTGACCTGCTGGCCGATGGACAGGATTTCCGACGGGTGGTTGACGCGGCGCCAGGCCATGTCGGTGACGTGCAGCAGGCCGTCGATGCCGCCGAGGTCAACGAACGCACCGTAATCGGTGATGTTCTTGACGACGCCGTCAACAACCTGGCCTTCTTCGAGGTTCTGAACGATTTCAGAACGCTGCTCGGCGCGCGACTCTTCAAGAACCGTACGGCGCGAAACAACGATGTTGCCGCGACGCTTGTCCATCTTGAGGATTTCGAAGGGCTGCGGGTTGTGCATGAGCGGCGTGACGTCGCGGATCGGACGGATGTCGACCTGCGAACGCGGCAGGAAGGCAACGGCGCCGTCGAGATCGACGGTGAAGCCACCCTTGACCTGGTTGAAGATGACGCCTTCGACGCGCTCGCCGGCTTCGAACTTGACTTCGAGCTTGGCCCAGCTCTCTTCGCGGCGAGCCTTTTCGCGCGACAGAACAGCTTCGCCCAGCGCGTTTTCGATGCGCTCGACATAGACTTCGACTTCGTCGCCGACCTTCAGCGTGCCGTCCTTGGACTTGGCACCGAATTCCTTCAACGGTACGCGGCCTTCAACCTTGAGACCGACGTCGATGATGGCGACGTCCTTCTCGATGGCTGTAACGATACCCTTGGCAACATAGCCTTCGGCGAGATCGTTCGTGGCAAAAGATTCCTGCAGCAGGGCTGCGAAATCTTCGCGCGTGGGGTTTGCTTGAGACATGAAAACTCCTGGTGTGCCTCTCGGGCACAGGCGCCGGGGGTTAGCGTTGATGATAAACAAAACTTTGTCCGCTGCCTCAAGGGCAGCTAATCCGGCGCGGGGACAGGCTTCGTTCTATTGCTTAAGCGCGGCGTCGATGAACGACTTTGCCGCCGAAAACGCCGCCTCTATACTCATTTCCGAGGTATCAAGCAAGTGCGCATCGTCGGCGGGCTTCAGCGGGCTGTCCGCCCGGCCCATGTCCCGCTCGTCACGGCGGCGGATATCGTCGAGGATCGTCTCGAAATCGGCCACCCCACCGCCGGCGAGGATCTCGTCGTAACGACGCTTCGCGCGCACCTCAGGCGAGGCCGTAACATAGAGTTTTACCGGCGCATCCGGGCAAACCACCGTGCCGATATCGCGCCCATCGAGCACCGTTCCGGGCTCGCGCGCCGCAAAATTCCGCTGCGCCTCGACCAAAGCCCGGCGCACGGAGGGCATGACGGCAATCTTGGACGCCGCCTCGCCGATGGCATGCGCGGACAGCACCGAGCGGTCGAGCCCGCCGAGATCGAGATTGCGCGCCACATCGGCGGCGACAGTCTCGTCGTCAAGCGGCAGGCCGCCGTCCAGCAATGCCTTCGCCGTTGCCCGGTAGGTCAGACCCGTATCGAGATGATGAAAGCCGTAGTCTTCCGCAATGCGGCGCGACAGCGTCCCCTTGCCGGCAGCAGCAGGACCGTCGATGGCAATTGTGAAGGTCATTCTTTCACCTGAAAATGGATGTGATCGTCATGGCGCGCGGCCCTGCATCCTTGGAACCGCACATTCGGGCTGAAGACACCGAGATGTTGCGATAGATGCGGCTCGATAAAAATGCGTTCCACCCCGTATTTCGAACCTTCCGATGCGAGCCAGCGTAAGGCTGCACCCGTTCTGGCTTCGTCCAGCGCCCATGCCGGGAAAAGCCCTTGCAGAAACCCCATATCCCACCGGAGTGTCAAGAGATCGCGACGCCCGCTGCAAGGCAAAACGGCACCTGGTGCCGGCTCTTGAAATGCGAAATATCCGATCGGAGAGCGCGTTGCCCGGTTCAAAGCGACACCTGCCTCATCCCGATAGTAGAAGGCGATATCGAGCTTGCGCCCATCATCATGCGACAGGTGCGGCAAAAGAGGAAAGCCATCCAGGAATGGAAAATTGGCATCAAGAACGAGCGTAACGGTTCCGGGGAACTTCGCGGCCATCGCCGCCGAAAGCCCTTCCGCGGCGCGTTTGGTATCTATCGCCAGATAGTTGCGGTTCAGCGCGCAATAGAGCGGCGACTGGACCCGCAAATTCCCGCTATCAAAACAAGATAACGCCACACGCCCGAAGGCCGGCGCCAGAAAGGAAGCTGCAACAGTCGCCGAGGCATAGAGCGCCGCGAAAACTGCAACGCGTGCCAAACAACCAGTGAGTCTCGCCTTACGGGCGAACCAGCGCCCCAAAAGGTAAACTGCACCCCCGATTTGGGTGAGCACCGTCAGAAGCGAGAAGACGAGCGCGATGCGCAGAAGCCTCATGCGGGTTTGACCGGCGCGTCTAGTCGATCTTCGCGCCCAGGCCCGCCATCAGGTCCATGAACTCCGGAAAACTCGTCGCAATCATCGTCGCGTCATCGACGGTCACCGGGTTTTCCGAGACGAGGCCCATGACGAGGAAGCTCATGGCAATGCGGTGGTCGAGATGCGTTGCGACGGCTGCACCCGAGGCATTGCCGAGGCCCTTGCCGTCCGGGCGGCCGCGCACGACGAGCGATGCTTTGCCCTCGTCGCAATCGACACCGTTGAGCTTGAGGCCGATCGCCACGGCGGAAAGACGGTCGCTTTCCTTGACGCGCAGTTCCTCGAGGCCGTTCATCACCGTCGTGCCCTCCGCAAAAGCGGCGGCGACGGCGAGTACCGGATATTCATCAATCATCGACGGGGCGCGGTCTTCCGGTACCGTCACGCCCTTGAGCTCGGAGGAACGCACGCGCAGGTCCGCCACGTCTTCGCCGCCGGCAAGACGGGGGTTCAGGACGTCGATATTCGCACCCATTTCCTGAAGCGTCAGGATAAGGCCGGTGCGGGTCGGGTTCATCAGCACATTGAGGATCGTAACGTCGGACCCCGGAACCAGAAGCGCGGCAACGAGCGGGAATGCCGTCGAAGACGGATCGCCCGGCACGTCGATGACCTGGCCCGTGAGCTTGCCGCGACCTTCAAGCCGGATCGTGCGCACACCGTCCGCATCCGTCTCGACGGAGAGGTTGGCGCCAAAGCCCTGCAGCATCTTTTCGGTGTGGTCACGCGTCATGATCGGCTCGATGACCGTCGTGATGCCCGGCGTGTTGAGGCCGGCAAGCAGCACGGCGGATTTCACCTGGGCGGAGGCCATCGGCACGCGATAGGTGATCGGCGTTGGCGTCTTCGGACCACGCAGCGTCACCGGGAGGCGGTCGCCGGCGTCAGAGGTCACCTGCACGCCCATTTCGCGCAACGGGTTGAGCACGCGGCCCATCGGGCGCTTGGTGAGTGACGCATCACCGATGAAGGTGGAATCGAAATCATAGACGCCGACGAGGCCCATGGTCAGCCGGCAGCCGGTGCCGGCATTGCCGAAATCGAGCGGCGCCTGCGGTGCCAGCAACGCACCATTGCCAAGACCATTGATGATCCAGGTGTCGCCATCCTTGCGGATCTTGGCGCCCATGGCCTGCATCGCCTTGCCCGTATTGATCACGTCCTCGCCTTCGAGCAGGCCCGTGATGCGGGTTTCACCGCTGGCAAGCCCGCCGAACATGAAGGAACGGTGAGAAATCGACTTGTCACCGGGGATGCGAACGGTCCCGGAAAGGCCGGAGGACTTGCGGGCGGTTGCGGGCCGTGCACTGGCGCCGTGCGACATGGGCGTCTTCCTTATATACATCCACCGCTCCCCGAACGGAGCGCGCCGGGGAGAACGCGGGCTTGCTATCACAAACGATTTAAAGCGTCATCATCCTGCCGAAAAACATTCGTCGCAGGCCGCGGATCGGACCGTCTCCAAGTTTGGCTTTGACAGGATTGCCCAAGACGATTATGGGGACCGGCTAATCATTCTACGTCCAACGCGCCGGGACCCCCGGCCCCGCCGGAAACATTCGGCACCTGAGAGGCTTTGACTGTGGCGAAACAGGAACTCGGAACCAAACGCATCGACCCGGAAACGGGCAAGAAATTCTATGACCTGAACCGCAATCCGATTGTCTCGCCCTATACGGGCAAGTCCTATCCGCTGTCCTTCTTTGAAGAGACGGCTGCGGTTGCGGTTCTCGAAAAGGCGGCCGAGGAAGAGGAAGTCAACGAAGTCGATACCGAGAACACGGAAGTCGAACTCGTCTCGCTCGAGGATGCCGATGACGAAGCAGCGGGTGGTGACGACCTGCCCGATCTCGGCGACGACGAAGTCGAAATCGACGGCGACGAAGACGATACGTTCCTGGAACAGGACGAAGACGACGACGATGACGACATGACCGGCCTGATCGGCGTCACCGGCGACGAAGACGAAGCATAAGACGTTGTTTTTCCGGCCGGTTTCAAAAAAACCGGCCGGATTTCATTTTTCGGCTTGCCATCTCCGATCACCGGAAGTAATAAGCCGCACACCGAACGGAAACGCCGCTTCGGTTCCCGGAAAACCGGCCTAGCCGGACCCGTTATGGGGCTATAGCTCAGCTGGGAGAGCGCTTGCATGGCATGCAAGAGGTCAGCGGTTCGATCCCGCTTAGCTCCACCAATTCTTCCAAGCATTGGATTTTCCTATATATCCTTAGTCGACTAGGGTATCTCCCCATTTTGGTACACCACGAGCAAAAAAACGTGGCCAAGAACAATCAACGTCTCACATTTCGCGGCAACACATGATGCGTCCGCGTTGTGGTGCTCAACAGGCCCTATTTCGCAGAAGTCCGGCGGCTTCTTCCACTTGAATTGGTGAACATCGATGCGGCGATGGCCGGTGCACCCGCGGCTGAAGCGCTTGTGCACTGTTTTCCAACTACCTCAACACTCCCGACAGATCAGCCAATGTGTTCCAGAGACAATCAGTGATAGGCAACTGGTTGCCCGAGCCTGAGTGCCGCGGATCGCCACGCTTGCCGGGCTCAACGCGGCGCCCATGAAACAGCGACCGGGCGATTTGGGAAACCCGACTGCCGATCCGGCCTAACCTCAGTATTTCTTCTTGCGGACAATCTTGTTGCCGCGTGGTCCGCTGACGACCGGCGTTCGGTCGCGGTTTTCCGCAAGCAGGCTGCGCCAGCGTTCCAGGCGGTCGGCGCTGAGGGTCCCGGTGGCGACCGCCGCCTGCACGGCGCAGCCCGGCTCGTGGACATGGGTGCAGTCGCGAAATCGGCAGAGCGGGGTCAGGTCGGTGATTTCGGCAAACAGCGTATCGATCGCATCGGTAACGTCACTGACGTAAAGCGTTCGTATTCCCGGCGTATCGATAACCCAACCGCCGCCTGAAATGGCATGCAGCGATCGTGCGGTCGTGGTGTGCCGGCCCTGTGCGTCATGCTCACGGATCCCTCCGGTCTTCTGCATTGTGCCGGATGCCGGCCCGGCCAGAGTGTTCACCAGCGTCGACTTTCCGACGCCGGAGGACCCCACCAGCGCCACTGTCTGGCCAGCACCGCACCAGGGCTTCAGCAGGGAAACGGCATCGCCCGAGCGCGCATTCAAGACAATGACGGGCAAATCACGCTGCAGCGCCTTGGCTTGCTGTTCGAATAGGCCCGCGTCATCGGCGGTGTCAGCCTTGGTCAGCACGATCACCGGATTGGTTCCCGCCTGGTTGGCCATGATCAGGTAGCGTTCCAGCTTTCCAAGGTTGAAATCGGCATTGCACGAGGTCACGATAAACAGCGTATCCACGTTGGCGGCGGCAAGCTGCTGGCCGTGTCCGCCTTCCGCGCGCCGCTGGAACACGGTCTTTCGATCGAGACGGCGGACAAACATGCCTGTCAGGGGATCGGCAAGAACCCAATCGCCCACCGCAAAATCAGCAGTGTTGGCGCTAGCTGGCAGCTCAAATCCCACCGGTCCGGTGGCATCGATCGTGTCGATACGGGCCCGGTGAACCGAGGCGACGCGCCTGGGCGCGAGATCCGCTTCGGCTGGCTCGACCTGAGCGGCGAAGAAATCCGACCAGCCGAGCCGTTCAAGCGATGGGGGCAGGTTGGAACCGGTCAAGGTTTGATCCGACTGTTCGACGACGCTGTCATGGATAGGCCTTCCACAGATTGAGATACGTTGTTGTGACCACTCGACATACCGCGGCTGGCTATCGGCGTTGTTCAACCGCGAAGCCGATAGTATCGCCTTCGCGGAGCGAACCATCGCATTGCAAGGCAGACAGATGAACAAACGCGTCTTGTCCTCCGAGGCGGTCAATGCTCAGCTTGTCATTTCAACGCCCGCAGGGCTACCGCTGTAGAGATGAATCTCTCAGCAAAATCCATTCAACTTGAGAATCTTATGCGCCTCGATTGAAGCGCGAAGCTCATCCTCGGAAATGCGGTTTCCCTGGTTGGTGTCGGGATGGTGCATCTTGAGTCTTTCCTTGTAGCGGCTCTTGATTTCCTCCGGCGTCGCATCCGGCGAAAGACCGAGTGTCTCAAATGCCTTGGCTTCAAGCACCTTGAGTTTTCGCTTCTGGAGCTCGGCTCTTTGTGCCTGGCGCTGGGCCGCGGTCTTGCGGGCATTCAATGCCTTTGCAGAACCAGAGCGGACGGTAAAGGGCATCGGAACTTCGGATCCCTGGCTGACCGCCGCCCCCCAGGTCGGGCGCGCGCCGGTCGTCGCCTCTTTCTGGTAGCGGGCGACGTCTGCATCAGAAAGGCCTGTCGCAAAATTGTAGCCCTTGTTGTATTCCTTCACATGCTCCAGACAGAACAGCAGATACAGGCCTTCGGCGTCTCGTCCGACGGGCGCGCGGTGCGTGCCTCTCTTTTCGCAACCATCCCATTGGCATTTTGGGCCGACAGGCTCGCTAGACGGAGATGCTTTCTTGCGCGTGGATTTAAGGCCGACGAAAATTTTGGAATCACGGGTCATAGGCCCGATATGAAGGCAGCGCGCGACGTTGGCAAGAATTAGCGAACTTTCCCGTTAAATGCTTCGAGCTGCGATACGTCAGAATAGGCGTGATATTTCTCGCCTTCTCCCATTGGCTACCGGCATATTGCCTACGGGCTTCCTATCCCCGACCATTTTCCAGCACAACCAAACAAGAAACTCCGCTAGCACTCTCGGCGCGGGAGTGCTAAGAGTGTTTGGCGGGATCGGCCATTGGGCCGCGTTCCCGCCGAGGAACCCAAAAAATGACAAGTACCGTTTTCCGGCCGTTGCACGACCGCGTCGTCGTGCGCCGTATCGAGGCTGAAGCCAAGACCAAGGGCGGTATCATCATTCCTGACACCGCCAAGGAAAAACCGCAGGAGGGCGAAATCGTCGCCGTCGGTTCCGGTGCTCGTGACGAGTCCGGCAAGGTCGTCCCGCTGGACGTCAAGGCTGGCGACCGCATCCTGTTCGGCAAGTGGTCGGGCACTGAGGTCAAGCTCGACGGCGAGGACCTTTTGATCATGAAGGAAGCCGACATCATGGGCGTCATCGCCTGATCTCGAGCGTTTCTGCCGTTTCCTATCATAGAGACCAGAGGGCCAACGGCCCGGGAGTTTTTCCATGTCTGCCAAACAGATCAAATTCGGCCGTGATGCACGCGAAAAGCTGCTACGCGGCGTCGATATCCTCGCTGACGCCGTGAAAGTCACGCTCGGTCCCAAGGGCCGTAACGTCGTGATCGACAAGTCGTACGGCGCGCCGCGCATCACCAAGGACGGCGTCACCGTCGCCAAGGAAATCGAACTGGAAGGCAAGTTCGAGAACATGGGCGCCCAGCTCGTTCGCGAAGTCGCCTCGAAGACCAACGACATCGCCGGCGACGGCACGACGACGGCAACCGTTCTTGCCCAGGCCATCGTTCGCGAAGGCGGCAAGGCGGTCGCTGCCGGCATGAACCCGATGGACCTGAAGCGCGGCATCGACCTTGCGGTCACCGCCGTCGTCAAGGACCTGCTCGCCAAGGCCAAGAAGATCAATACCTCGGAAGAGATCGCCCAGGTCGGCACGATCTCGGCCAATGGCGAGAAGGAAATCGGCCAGTACATCGCCGACGCGATGCAGAAGGTCGGTAACGAAGGCGTCATCACCGTCGAGGAAGCCAAGACCGCCGAGACAGAGCTCGAAGTCGTCGAAGGCATGCAGTTCGACCGCGGTTACCTCAGCCCCTATTTCGTCACCAATGCCGAGAAGATGGTGGCTGATCTGGAAGACGCTTACGTGCTGCTGCACGAAAAGAAGCTTTCCAATCTACAGGCCATGCTGCCGATCCTGGAAGCAGTCGTTCAGACCGGCAAGCCGCTGGTGATCATCTCGGAGGATGTCGAAGGCGAAGCGCTTGCGACCCTCGTCGTCAACAAGCTGCGCGGCGGCCTCAAGATCGCTGCCGTCAAGGCTCCGGGCTTCGGCGACCGCCGCAAGGCCCTGCTGGAGGATCTCGCGATCCTGACCGGCGGCACGGTGATCTCCGAAGACCTCGGCATCAAACTCGAGACCGTCACGCTCGAGATGCTCGGCCATGCCAAGAAAGTCTCGATCACCAAGGAAACCACCACCGTCGTCGATGGCGCCGGCACCAAGGCCGAGATTGAAGGCCGCGTGGCCCAGATCAAGGCACAGATCGAAGAAACCACGTCGGACTACGACAAGGAAAAGCTGCAGGAACGTCTTGCCAAGCTTTCCGGCGGCGTTGCCGTGATCCGGGTCGGCGGTTCGACGGAAATCGAAGTGAAGGAAAAGAAAGACCGCATCGACGACGCGCTCAACGCGACGCGTGCTGCTGTCGAGGAAGGTATCGTGCCCGGCGGCGGAACCGCCCTGCTGCGCGCCTCCATCGTCCTCGACGTCAAGGGCGAGAACGACGACCAGAATGCCGGCGTCGCCATCATCCGCAAGGCCTTGCCGTCGCTGGTTCGCCAGATCGCCGAAAACGCCGGCGACGAAGGCTCCATCGTGGTCGGACGGATTCTCGAAAGCAATACGGACAACTACGGCTACAACGCCCAGACCTCTGAATATGGCGACATGATCGCCATGGGCATTGTCGATCCGGTCAAGGTGGTTCGTACCGCGCTTCAGAATGCGGCTTCGGTTGCTGGTCTGCTCGTGACGACGGAAGCCATGATTGCCGATCTGCCAAAGAAGGACGCCGCCGGTGGCGGCATGCCGGACATGGGCGGCATGATCTAACGATCTCCCTTCGCGGACCCCATTGATCCGCAATTACAAAGGGCTCCGCTTCAGCGGAGCCCTCCATATGAGACGACGTTGTCACTTTCGGGCACTGGGAGCGCCATGCGGGATTTTCCGCAAAAACCCCAGAAGCAGATTATCGAATTCCTCGATGCCAACCAGGACAGTGAGCACATACTTGATCGAGCTGGAGATCGGCAGAATGCGGAAGCGCTACGGCTGTTCGCGCATGCCCGGTGTCGCTTCACGCTGGTCGGCATCTTCCAAGTCGGTCTTTACCAAGAATACATCGTTATGCTGGCGGGCGGCTTCGCGGAGTGCTGCGAGGTTCGGGACATCGTCGCCCTCGATCTCGCCTTCACCCTGGTCGATTTCCCGTTCGGCCTGATACCAGTGGTCGTCGGGCTTGCCGTCCGGCTGGCCTTCCTGCAGCCAGAGTGCGTGGGCGCGTTTGCGGATTTTTTCGTTGCGGTCATCGGTCATGGACATGCTCCCTTCCATTCCAGCAACAAACGATTGTCAGGGTGAGATGTTCCGCCACCCCGCCCTTCACCTGTCGACCATCATATCCCCGCTTGCACAGTTCAGGAACCGCGAATAAGCATCACTTGCCGGGCGTCTCAGGCTAGGACGCACGCTTTGTCGGGGGACATCATGAGCTTTACGGAAACGACGACCACCTCCTGGTTCTCCAGGCTGAAGGGGGCGCTGATCAAGATCGTGATCGGCTTCATCCTTCTCATCGCCTGCATCTGGCTCCTATTCTGGAACGAGGGCCGCTCGGTCAAAACCTATCGCGCGCTCGTCGAGGGCGCGGGGCTTGTCGTTTCTGTCGAGAATGGCAGCGTCGATCCGGGCAACGAAGGCAAGTTGGTGCATATTTCGGGGCCGGTGAAGCCGGTCGGCGTGCCGGAAGACGACGTGCTCGGCGTTTCGGCTGAAGGCGCGGCCGGTCTCGACCGCATCGTCGAGATGTACCAGTGGGTGGAGACCTCGAAGTCGGAGACGCGCAAGCAGCTCGGCGGCAGTGAGGAAACCGTCACGACCTATTCCTACCACAAGGAATGGAAGCAGAACGAAATCAACTCCGGCAATTTCCGCCAGTCGGGCCATGACAACCCGCAAAAGCCGATCGACGATGCGAGCTTCCCGGTCGCTTCCGCCACGATCGGCGCCTTCAGCATCGATGGACGTGCGGTCGCCCGCCTCGGCGAGGAACGGCCCGTGCCGCTAACCGCCATCGAGGCGAACCGGATGGGCGAGGCCGTGACGCTCGGCAAACCCGTCTCGACGATCGCCGGCCAGGCCATCTTCTCCTTCAATCCGGAAGACCCGCAGATCGGCGACATCCGCATCCGCTTCGAGCGCTCCGACATTGACGAGGCAAGTTTCGTCGGCGCCCAGCGCGGCAGCGGCATTACGCCCTACAAGACGACGAACGGGCGCGACCTGTTCCTCAGCGATGCCGGTCTCGTCGATGCGGCAGCGATGTTCGATGCGGCGCAGAGCGAGAACACGCTGATCACCTGGCTCGTGCGCGCCGGCGGCCTCATCGGCATCTTCGTCGGCTTCGCCTTCATCCTGTCGATCCTGGGCGTGATTGCCGACGTCATCCCCTTCCTCGGCTCGATCGTCAATTTCGGCACGTCGGCGATTGCCCTCATCCTTACCTTGCTGATCGGCCCGGCCGTCATCGCCATTGCCTGGATCGCCTATCGCCCGTTCATTGCCATAGCGGTTCTCGTCGCGGGCATTGCGCTTGCGGCAGGCATCCTCTATCTGCGGCGCGGCAAGGCTGCAGCTCCGGCACTGGGACGGGCCTGACGCTGACGGCGACATGATAACGAACAGCGGGTAACGCGTGACCTATTACGCCTCGAAGATTTTCTGGCTCGCGGCCCAACCACTGTCGCTCGCCCTGCTGCTTCTCGTCTTTGGCCTGCTGGTCGGGCTTTTGAAGTGGAACCGCCTCCGGACATGGGCGAGCGTCGCTGCCGCGTTCGTCCTCTTCGTGACGCTCTTCACCACGACCGGTTCGGTCCTGCTGCAGGCGCTGGAAGATCGCATTCCACGGGCGGAGCTGCCGGCCGGCGGGCCGGGCTGCGTCATCATGCTCGGGGGCGGCGTGGAGGCTGAGGTGATCGCGGCCCGCGGCGGTTTCGAGATGAACCAGGCCGGCGACCGCTTCATCGAGACGCTGCGGCTCGCCCGGGAGTTCCCGGCAGCGCGCATCCTGATTTCCGGCGGCGACGGCTCGTTCAGTGGCAGCTATGAGGGCGACGCGGTTGTCGCAACGCGCTTTTTCGAGGCCTTCGGCGTGCCCGCCGACCGGCTGATCCGCGAGACAGATTCACGCACCACCTTCGAGAATGTCGAAAACACCAAGGCGCTTCTCGCAGAGAACGGCCTCGACCGCTGCCTGCTGGTGACCTCGGCCTTCCATATGCCACGCTCGGTCGGCCTCTTCCGCAAGCTTGGGCTCGACGTGCTGCCCTGGCCGACGGATTTCCGCACGACGGGCCGCGCCAGTCTCACATTCGACTTCACGCAGCCGTCGACCAACAGCCAGCTGACGACGACGGCGCTCAGGGAGTGGACGGGACTGCTGCTCTATTATTTTGCGGGCCGCACGCACGCGCTCTTCCCAGAATAGACCTATTTTTTGGAAATCGTGTCGAACTGCGCGCCGCGCACGCGGATCGTCATGACGCAGTAGTCGGAATCTTCACGCCCGCAGCTTGCGGCATTGGCCTTGAGTTCCAGCACCTTGTTGCCGTAGCGCTGCTTCAGCTCGTAGCCGTAGAGATCGGCGTTGGCCGCGAGAAAATAACCGCCCTCGGCGACCTGAATATAGAATTCGTGCGGGCAACCGACATTACCGCAGAGGCCGCCCGGCACGCCATCACAATTGACCGCGCCGAGATTGAAGATCGCGTCGACAAGCCTGTCATTGTTGAAATCGACGTTTTCGGCGAAATCCTCACCGTAGATCGGCGCCTTGCAGCGCTTGGCGACTTCCGCCTTCACGACCGCCTGCGCATCGGGGACGATTTCTGCCGCGCGGGCCGGCAGGACGGTGGAAACGAGCGCGGCGGAGAGGAGCGCAAGGATTCTGATGCGGATGGCCATCTCTCAAACCTTTCCATGGCAGGCGATTCGGTCATTATGCGGACGAGCCGGCGCGCTGCCTGATTCTACCCGGACCTGTGGGCGCACACTCTAGCGCGGCAAAGCTGTCGCGAGGCTTGGGCTGCGAAAAGCGCACAAGGAGGGGAAGCGTGCCGATCCTGGAATTGCTCGATTATACGGGCGTCGCGGTCTTTGCCGCCACTGGCGCGCTTTCCGCCTCGCGCAAACAGCTCGACATCATCGGCTTCCTGTTCCTGGCCGCCGCGACCGGCATCGGCGGCGGCACGTTCCGCGATGTCATCCTTGCGACCCCCGTCTTCTGGGTGGTGAAACCGACCTACCTCATCGTCTGCGTGGTCGTCGCGCTTCTGGTCTTCGTGCTCGCTCACCGCATCGAGTCACGTTACCGCCTGCTGCTCTGGCTCGATGCGATGGGCGTCTCCGCCTATTGTGTCATGGGGGCTGCGAAAGGCCTTGCCGCGACCGGATCGCCGACCGTCGCGATCACCACCGGGGTGCTGACGGCCAGCTGTGGCGGCATCATTCGGGACTTGCTGGCCGGAGAACCATCGGTGCTGCTGCGCCCCGAGGTCTACGTCACGGCTGCGCTGATTGGTGCGGCGGCCTTCACGGCGGCGAGCGCGACGGGCGTACCGCTCTGGATCGCGTCGGCAATCGGCATCACCGCCGCCTTCATCGTGCGCGGTGGGGCCCTGCGATTCGGCTGGCGTTTCCCGGTCTATCGGCCACGGCCGGGGCGGCATCCGGACGATGTGATGTGAGGGGTCAGGCCTTGCGCGGACGCAGGCGGATGATCACGTCGACATGGGCGATTTCCATGCCTTCCGGCGGCTCCGGCAGGTTGCCGATCGCGATGTTGCTCACCGGAATGTCGAGCACGTGGTTTTCGCCCTCGACGAAGAAATGGTGGTGATCCGACACGTTGGTGTCGAAATAGGTCTTCGAGCTTTCCACCGCCAGAACGCGGATCATGCCCGCTTCGGTGAACTGGTGCAGCGTGTTGTAGACGGTTGCAAGCGAGACCGGGACGCCGGCAGCGACGGCCTCCTCATGCAGTTCCTCGACCGTCAGATGACGGTCGCCCTTGGCGAACAACAGGTCGGCGAGTGCCACGCGCTGGCGCGTCGGGCGCAGGCCGCAGTGGCGCAAGCGCTCTTCGATGGGCATCTCGTGTGTATGCGTCATGGGTGACGGATCCGCTTGTCTGGCCTTGAACAACAATGTCGACGTTTCGATATAACTTTAGCGCTGCCGGGATTCAATAGGATTACGGCACTTGAATGGCGTGCAACATGCGGAAAACCGGGCCCTTTGCTTTCACTGCACCACTTTGCACTGGCTGTCGCGGCAAGCATCATGTATGCGGACTGCTGAAATAACGTCCCGCTCAGAATGGGTAGGGCGACAAAAAGGGAAGGACCGGGTGCTTCAATTCGTGCCGCACCTTCTCTAAATCTAACGCTTACAAAGCGTATCAGACCGGGGATGAGACATTCGATGACGACCAGGCAATCCAGCTACAACTATGAGGAAATTCTGCGCTGCGGCCGCGGGGAGCTTTTCGGCCCCGGCAATGCCCAGCTTCCTCTGCCGCCCATGCTGATGGTCCACCGTATCACCGACATTTCCGAAACCGGCGGCGCCTTCGACAAGGGCTATATCCGCGCCGAATACGACGTGAAGCCCGACGACTGGTACTTCCCCTGTCATTTCCAGGGCAACCCGATCATGCCGGGCTGCCTCGGCCTCGACGGCATGTGGCAGTTGACCGGCTTTTTCCTCGGCTGGCTGGGTGAACCGGGCCGCGGCATGGCGCTGTCCACCGGCGAAGTGAAGTTCAAGGGCATGATCCGCCCGGAAACGAAGCTCCTCGAATACGGCATCGACTTCAAGCGCGTCATGCGCGGCCGCCTCGTGCTCGGCACGGCGGACGGCTGGCTGAAGGCCGACGGCGAGACTATCTATCAGGCGACCGACCTGCGCGTCGGCCTGTCGAAGGACAAGGAAGCCTAAGGCGGCGATGGCCGCCGGAAGCCTGAGGGCGGCGCCACGCCGCCTTCACAATGAGACGTTCTAGAAAAGGTCAGGAATCATGAGACGGGTTGTTGTCACGGGTCTGGGGATCGTATCCTCCATCGGGAACAATGCTGACGAAGTGACGCAGTCGCTGCGTGATGCGCGCTCCGGCATCAGCTTCAGCCAGGATTTCGCCGACCACGGCTTCAAGTGCCAGGTCTGGGGTTCGCCGAACATCGACACGACCGAAATGGTGGACCGTCGCGCGGCTCGCTTCCTCTCGCAGGGCGGCTCGTGGAACCATGTCGCGATGAAGCAGGCGATCGCCGATTCCGGCCTCGAGGAGGCGGATTACGCCGCCAATGAGCGCACCGGCATCATCATGGGCTCGGGCGGCCCGTCTACCCGCACGCTGATCGAAGCGGCCGAGATCACGCTGAAGAACAATTCGCCCAAGCGCATCGGCCCGTTCGCCGTGCCGAAGGCGATGTCATCCACGGCATCCGCGACGCTCGCCACCTGGTTCAAGATCCACGGCGTCAACTATTCGATCTCGTCGGCCTGCTCGACCTCGGCGCACTGCATCGGCAATGCCGCGGAAATGATCCAGTGGGGCAAGCAGGACATCATGTTTGCCGGCGGCCACGAGGACCTCGACTGGACCATGTCGAACCTTTTCGACGCCATGGGTGCCATGTCCTCCAAGTACAACGACACGCCGTCGACCGCGTCCCGCGCCTATGACGTCAGCCGCGACGGTTTCGTCATCGCCGGCGGTGCGGGCGTGCTGGTTCTCGAAGAGCTGGAACATGCCAAGGCCCGCGGCGCCAAGATCTACGCCGAAATCGGTGGCTACGGCGCGACCTCCGACGGCTACGACATGGTCGCCCCGTCCGGCGAGGGTGCCATCCGCTGCATGCGCCAGGCGCTTGCCTCCGTGAAGGGCGATGTCGACTATATCAACACGCACGGCACCTCGACGCCTGTTGGCGATTCGAAGGAAATAGGCGCTATCCGCGAAGTGTTCGGCGACAAGATCCCGCACATCCAGTCGACCAAGTCGCTGACCGGCCATTCGCTGGGTGCTGCCGGCGTGCAGGAATCGATCTATGGCCTCCTGATGATGCAGGCTGGCTTCATCGGCGAGAGCGCCCACATCACCGAACTGGACCCGGAATTCGACGGCGTGCCGATCGTGCGCAAGCGCATCGACAACGCCAAGATCGATACGGTTCTCTCCAACTCGTTCGGCTTCGGCGGCACCAACGCCACGCTGGTCTTCCAGCGCCATAACGGATGACAGGCATGACGGGGATCATGAAAGGTAGGCGCGGCCTCATCATGGGGGTCGCGAACAACCACTCTATCGCCTGGGGCATCGCCCAGAAACTTGCCGATCAGGGTGCGGAACTCGCCTTTACCTATCAGGGTGAAGCACTCGGCAAGCGCGTGAAGCCGCTCGCTGCCGAGCTTGGCTCCAACTTCGTCATTCCCTGCGACGTCGAGGACATTGCGTCGGTCGATGCGACGATCGATGCGATCAAGGAGAAGTGGGGCAAGCTCGATTTCGTCGTGCACGCCATCGGCTTTTCCGACAAGAGCGAGCTGAAAGGCCTCTATGCCGACACCTCGCGCGACAATTTCTCCCGCACGATGGTCATTTCCTGCTTCTCGTTTACGGAGATCGCCAAGCGCGCGGCAGACCTGATGACCGACGGCGGTGCGATGCTGACGCTGACCTATGGCGGCTCGGTGCGCATCATGCCGAACTACAACGTCATGGGTGTCGCCAAGGCGGCGCTTGAAGCTTCGGTACGGTATCTTGCCGGTGACTACGGCCCGCGCAACATCCGCGTCAACGCGATCTCCGCCGGTCCGATCCGCACACTGGCGGGCGCTGGCATCTCGGATGCACGCGCCATGCTTTCCTGGCAGCAGAAGAACGCGCCGCTGCGCCGCACCGTCACCATCGAAGACGTTGGCAATTCGGCGCTCTACCTGCTCTCCGACCTGTCGAGCGGCGTCACCGGCGAAATCCACTATGTGGATTCCGGCTACAACATCACCTCCATGCCGACGCTGGAACGCCTCGCCAAGGCCGACAGCGAATAGGAATTGCGCGCGCGAAGCTGAAACGCTTCGCGCCGTTTCCTTCCGCGCTCAAAGCGCCATCAGCACCACGACGAGCAGGATCACAGCGGCAAGAATGCTCAGGAACAGCGTGCGGACACGGCTGTTCATTTCCGGCGTTATGCCGGCCGTGCTGCGCCGCAAAAAGGCGAGCGGCACCTCGGAGGTTGGCGTATGCCCCTCCCCTTCCTTCACTTCCTTGGCGATGACTTCCGCCACATCTTCCGTGATCGGCGGTCTTGCTGGTCCAAAAGCCATTACGGGTCTCCTGAACGGGAACAGTCCGGCGATGGTGGACCTCTTTGAGGGAAATGGCAATCGGCTCCTACTCGAGCACGACCGGCACGAGAGAAAGCACCAGCAGCAGCGCCATCGCCTGATTGAAGCGTTTCAGGCTGCGCTCGCTTCTGATGAAGCGTGAGGCCCCCACGCCAACCCATGTCCAGGCCACGGTGCTGGCAATGGTTGCACCGCCGAAGATAGCGGCGAATGCCGTGGGGATCGCCAGATCTCCTGGGCTGCCGCTACCATAGGTTACGACAGCGCCTGCCACCATCACCCAGAGTTTCGGATTGACGAGTTGCAGCAGCGCGCCTTCGACGAACGTAAACGGCCGCTGCTTTCCGCTCTCTGCGGCAAGCCCGGTGGGTGCCGCATTGGCGATGCGCCAGGCCAGCCAGAGAAGATAGGCGACGCACAGCCATTTCAGCACGAAATGCACCCTTGGCCCGGAGACGAGCGATCCACCCGCTGCTGCTACGACGAAGATGATGACGGCGACGCCGATGCCCATGCCGGTCGCGACCGGAAGCGTACGGCGGAAACCATAGTTCGCCCCGGATGCCGCCACCATCGTGTTGTTCGGCCCCGGCGTGCCCGCCATGGCGAAGGCAAAGCCCGTTGCTGCCAGATCCCAAGCCCAATCCATGCCGCTCTCCTCATCGAAACCCGGACAGCCTAGCCAACCTCCAGCGCAACAGGGTTGCCAAGATGCCAGGCTTGGGAAAGAGTTTGGCATTCGATGCCGATGACTGGCTTGAACGATCGTGAGGATTCCAATGCAGCTCGATGACATAGACCGCCGCATTCTTCGCGAACTCCAGCAGGACGGCCGGATGCAGAATATCGAACTGGCGCGACGCGTCGGTCTGTCGCCCTCGCCCTGCCTGCGCCGGGTCAAATTGCTGGAGGATGCCGGCGTGATCAGCCGCTATGTCGCGGTTGTCGACCAGGCGAAGGTGGGCTTGCAGCTTTCCATGTTCGCCCGCGTTTCGCTGACTGCGCAGGACGCCGAGACGATCGACCATTTCATCACAGCGATGAGGCGGCTGCCGGAGGTGGTGGAGTGTTACATCATGCTCGGTGAGAGCGACGCGCTGCTGCGCGTCGTCGTCGCGGATCTCGCCGACTATCGCCGCTTCCAGGCGGCGAATCTTACCCGCAAGAACGGCATTCAGACCGTCAAGACGGACGTGCCGAGCGAGACGATCAAGCAGACCTTTGCCCTGCCGCTGTGAGCATTTGCAGCCGCGTGGGCACCACGCGGCTGCGCGGCAATACGGCGAGGGAAAGCCTAAAGCGCGTCGCGATCTTTCAGATTCGCTCCTTGCGCTTTAGCTCCTTGATTTTTCGCATATCGTTATTGCAAAACCGCTACGCACTTTTGCGCGACGTGTTTTAGCGCTTGCCCCACAGCACCTTGAAGCGCGCATTGCGGCAGACTTCGCCGCTCTCCTTGAAGGCTTCCTTGAGCACCGGCTCGTAGGGCAGGCCGCGATTGGCGACCATCAGCAGGCGACCACCGACCTTGAGCGCCTTCGCTGCCGCACGGATCATCGCGCCGCCCAGGCCGTGATCGGTCGCCTGGCCTTCATGGAAGGGCGGGTTCATGACGATGAGGTCGTAGTGATCGCGCGGCGTTTCAGCCGTCAGGTCGAACCAGTAGTAACGTGCCGGAATGTTCGGGCAGTTCTCCGCCATGTTTTCCTTGGCGGCTTCCAGTGCATCGTAATGCGCTTCGAACAGATCGACGCCCTTCACCTGCGGCGCGCGGGAACCGAGCATCACCGAGAGGTAGCCCCAGCCGGCGCCGAAATCGGCGGCATGACCGTGGAAATCTTCCGGAATGCGGGTCGCGAGCAGTTCGGAGCCGTCGTCGATCCGGTCATGCGAGAACATGCCGGGAGCAGCGGT
The DNA here is from genome assembly GCF_058808115.1 of Shinella sp. GW821-FHT11G07. Taxonomy (NCBI): domain Bacteria; kingdom Pseudomonadati; phylum Pseudomonadota; class Alphaproteobacteria; order Hyphomicrobiales; family Rhizobiaceae; genus Shinella; species Shinella sp. GW821-FHT11G07. The sequence goes on along the minus strand of NZ_JBXARJ010000013.1, from coordinate 54,373 downwards.
GAAGCGGCCAACAATGCGCACCGGCTTTGCGGCCAGCTTGGCAATCGCCTCGGCCGGGTCTTCCGGACGGGCGAACCAGATAGCGAGGCCGTGATATTTCGGCATATAGTCGCCAGTGAGGCCCAGCTGGTCTAGGCGCTTGCGCATGGACTGGACGCCGTCTTCCTTGCCGCCGGCAACGACGATGATGCCGCCCGTGCGCACGCGGCGCAGTGCCTCGGCAATGCGGTTCTCGTTCTCGCCCTTGTGCTTGTTGATGAGAATGAGCGCGCCGTCATAATCCTCGCCCTCGACGACCGGCTTGACCGGCGCGCGCACGGCTTCCAGCCCGCGATACAGCGAGCGCAACGGCTGCACGGCATCGAGCGTCGCGGCAAAACCCTCCGGCGGGCGCTGGCCAGCCTCGGCGCCGAGGAAAAGATAACGTTCGCCCTCGCCCGGCATGCCGAGCGTGCCGGAGGCGAAGGGATGGAACAGGGTTTTCAGGGCGTCGCGGGTCATGGTGGGCTTTCGGCGGGCGAGAGAACAAAGAGATCAAAGAAAAGGGCGCGGAACGTGCCGCTCCGCGCCCCCTCGATGCGTAAGGGTAGGGTTACTCGGCGGCTTCGCCGTCGCCCTTCTTGTCGGCAGCGACTTCCTTGCCGGTCGCCTGGTCGACGACCTTCATGGAGAGGCGAACCTTGCCGCGCTCGTCGAAGCCCATCAGCTTGACCCAGACCTTGTCGCCTTCCTTGACGACGTCGGAGGTCTTGGCAACGCGCTCCTGAGCGAGCTGCGAGATGTGCACGAGGCCGTCGCGCGGGCCGAAGAAGTTGACGAATGCGCCGAAGTCGGCGGTCTTGACGACCGTGCCTTCGTAGACCATGCCGACTTCCGGTTCAGCGACGATCGAGTGGATCCACTTGCGGGCCGCTTCGATTTCCTTGCCGGACGAGGACGCGATCTTGATCGTGCCGTCGTCTTCGATGTTGATCTTGGCGCCGGTCTTCTCGACGATTTCGCGGATGACCTTGCCGCCCGTGCCGATGACTTCACGGATCTTGTCGACCGGGATGTTCATGACTTCGATGCGGGGAGCGAATTCGCCGAGCTGCGAGCGGCCTTCGGTGATGGCATTGGCCATCTCGCCGAGGATGTGCTTGCGGCCGCCCTGTGCCTGGCTGAGCGCGACCTTCATGATCTCTTCGGTGATACCGGCGATCTTGATGTCCATCTGCAGCGAGGTGATGCCGTCAGCGGTGCCGGCAACCTTGAAGTCCATGTCGCCGAGGTGGTCTTCGTCGCCGAGGATGTCGGAGAGAACCGCAAAGCGCTCGCCTTCGAGGATGAGGCCCATGGCGATACCGGCAACCGGCTTTGCCAGCGGAACGCCGGCGTCCATCAGGGCAAGCGAGGTGCCGCAGACCGTGGCCATCGAGGACGAGCCGTTCGACTCGGTGATCTCGGAAACGACGCGCAGCGTGTAGGGGAACTGTTCCGCCGTCGGCAGCATCGGGCGGATAGCGCGCCAGGCGAGCTTGCCGTGGCCGATTTCGCGGCGGCCCGGGGACCCCATGCGGCCCGTTTCACCGACCGAGTAGGGCGGGAAGTTGTAATGCAGCAGGAAGCGTTCCTTGTACATGCCAGTCAGGCTGTCGACATACTGCTCATCTTCGCCGGTGCCGAGCGTGGCAACGACGATCGCCTGCGTTTCACCGCGGGTGAACAGGGCCGAACCGTGGGTACGCGGCAGGATACCGACTTCCGACACGATCGCACGAACGGTGTCCAGATCGCGGCCGTCGATGCGGCTCTTGGTGTCGAGGATGTTCCAGCGAACGATCTTGGCCTGCAGGTGCTTGAACACCGCGCCGATGACTTCGTTCGTGTACTTCGGCTCAACGCCTTCCGGGAAGAAGTGTGCCTTGACCTTGGCCTTGACGGCGTCGACGGCAGCGTAGCGATCAGCCTTCTGGATGATCTTGTAGGCAGCGCGCAGTTCGGTTTCGGCAAGGCCGAGCATTTCGGCTTCCAGCGCGGAATGATCTTCCGGGGTGAAGTCGCGCGGTTCCTTGGCAGCGACTTCGGCAAGCTTGATGATCGCGTCGATGACCGGCTGGAAACCCTTGTGGCCGAACATGACGGCGCCGAGCATGACGTCTTCGTTCAGTTCCTTGGCTTCGGATTCAACCATCAGGACGGCGTCCTGCGTGCCGGCAACGACGAGGTCGAGAACGGACTCGTTCATCTCGTCGAGATGCGGGTTCAGGACATATTCGCCATTGATGTAGCCGACGCGAGCGCCGCCGACCGGGCCCATGAAGGGAATGCCGGAGATCGTGAGCGCTGCCGAAGCGGCGACCATCGACAGGACGTCGGGATCGTTTTCGAGGTCATGCTGGATGACGGTGACGACAACCTGCGTGTCGTTCTTGTAGCCTTCCGGGAAGAGCGGGCGGATCGGACGGTCGATCAGGCGGGAAACCAGCGTTTCCTTTTCCGACGGACGGCCTTCGCGCTTGAAGTAGCCACCCGGGATCTTGCCGGCGGCGTAGGTCTTTTCCTGGTAGTTGACGGTCAGCGGGAAGAAATCCTGGCCCGGCTTTGGCGCCTTGGCGGAAACGACGGTGGCGAGAACGACGGTTTCGCCGTAGGTCGCGAGAACGGCGCCGTCAGCCTGGCGGGCGATCTTGCCGGTTTCCAGCTTGAGCGGGCGGCCCGCCCATTCGATTTCAACCGTATGGGTATCGAACATGTGTTGTCCTTCTTGGCGGATACGCGCACCGCCGCCATAGGGCGCAGGTGGTCTATCCGCTTTCATGACACATCATGGGCAAGACAACGGGAGGCTTCCGAAGGTCGGCTCGCGATCTCTGCGGGCGAAGGCTTTGTGAGCCCGGCCGACGACAGGCGCGCGCCTGAAGCATCCTGCAATCCTGCCCCATGACAGGTCATCGGTTGGTTCCGCAGGACCGGCGCATCCGGCCTGCTGGAGAATCCCGTTTCACGAGGCGGTCGCAACCGGCACAGGCAAAACGGTCTGGCGGAATTCTCTTCCGCAAAAGAAAGCGGCGGGCGCTCACGAAGAACGCCCGCCGGAATTGTTTAGCGGCGAATGCCCAGGGCAGCAATCAGCTTGCTGTAACGGGATTCGTTCTTCTTCTTGAGGTAGTCAAGAAGCGAGCGGCGGGTGGAAACCATCGTCAGAAGGCCACGACGGGAGTGGTTGTCCTTCTTGTGGTCCTTGAAGTGACCGGTCAGGTTGTTGATGCGCTCGGTCAGGATAGCAACCTGGATTTCCGGGGAACCGGTGTCGCCTTCGACGGTTGCGTATTCTTTCATCAGCGCAGCCTTGCGCTCAGCAGTAATCGACATCGTGTGTCCTTTCAGGAATGGAGAACGAGGACGCCAAAAGCCGGGATGTCGTCCAGCGATGGCCGTGAAGGCAAGAAGGCATAAGCCCCCATTGCTGGCGGTGCCTATAAACCATTCCCTTATGAAAGGGAAGAGCCCTGATTGCAGGCCTCTCCTGCGGGCCTAGCGCTGCTCCGCCGGCTGGCTCGGAGCCGCCTCGCGCGCATCGCCGGCCTGCTTGCAGACAACATAGGCGCCGAAGATCCAGCCAAGCCGCTCTCCCTGGCGCGTAACGAAGAGCCAGTGTTTCGTGCCGATCCGCATTTCGTTGACAACCTCGACCGCCGTGCCGTTGGCAAGCGTCGTCAGGATCGACCCGTTCGGCGCTGAACGCACGTTGAGCGCCGTACCGGTCGGATCGTCCACGAGGCACTGGGTGTTTCCGGCGGCGGAAGCCGCAGGGGAGGCCAAGGCGACGGAAAGGCAGGCTGACGCGGCAAACGCAGGCAGAAATGACCTCATGAAATACACCCGTTACCATGCCCGGAAAGGATCAAGCCTGTCATTCGGCAGCGCCCTGCTGATGCACGTCCTCATCGCGCAGCCGGGCGAGCGGGATCGTCACCCGCCACTCGATGCCGTCATCATGCACGATGAACTCCAACTTCGCATCGAGTGCCATGCCGAGCATGCGCTCCAGCACCACGCTGCCGAAACCCTTGCGGCTGGCGGCGATGACCTCCCTGTCGATCGTCGCACGGCTTTCACGCCAGACGAGGTTCAGGTTTTCACCGGATGCCACCCAGCTTAACGACACGACGCCAGTCTCGTTGGCGAGCGCGCCGTATTTCGTGGCATTGGTGGAAAGCTCGTGCAGCGCCATGCCGAGTGTCTGCGAGGCCTGCGGGTCGAGCAGCACGGCCGGCCCGGCGATCTGCACGCGCGTCGCATCATCGGGCGTGAAGGGCTTCAGCTGGTTCTTGGCAAGCTCCGCAAGGTTTACGCCCTGCGTCGCATTGGCGATCATCAGATCCGTCGAGCGGGCAAGGCCGGCGACGCGCTTGCGGAATGCCTCGGCAAAGTCGCCCGCATTTTCCGCACCCGCCGCCGACTGGTTCAGCATCGCCTGGATGACGGTGAGCTGGTTCTTCGAACGGTGCGCCACCTCGCGCATCAGGAAGCGGACTTCGTTTTCCGATTTGACGCGCGCATCCGCAGCCTCCGACAGAGCCCGCGACACGGTTTCGAGTTCGGAGATGGCATAGGGACGCGTCGCGATCCGCTCACCATGGCCGAGCCGGCGGGCGTCGGACGCGAGCAGCCGGACGTCCCGCGACAGGACGCGGGCGATACCGACGGCGCTGGCGGCGGCGAGAAGGGCAAAAACCACCCCGCCGATCGCCAGCCACAGGAAGGAGGAGACGGCAGGTGCCTGCACGTCCGACGATTTCGCCCAGGCGATCATGCGCCAGCCGGCGAGGGAGGAAAATTCGGTCACGACCTGATAGTCGACACCCCCCTGCCGCATCGGGCTGACCCCGAGGCGCAGCGACGGCACGACACGCAGGAAGAAAGCTTCACCCGCTTTCTGATTTTCGTCCGTCGAGACGATGACCGTTCCCTGGCTATCGAGCACGGCGGCATTCCAGCCGGGGGAAAGAATATCCGGGTTGACCGCCCGCCGCAGCGCCTCGGCATTCTTCGTCAGCGTCAGGAGAACGCGCCTGCCATTTGCCAGCTGCATCGGCTGATAGACGTTGAACACCCATTGCTGCGCGGTCTTGCCGAAGAAGATGTCGGAGACCATGCGTTCGCCCCGCGCCAGCGCGAGACCGGCAGACACTGGTTCGGAGGCCCTGTTGAGCGGCGTGCCGTAGGGCACGCGTGTGTTGAGAAGCTGGCGCATCGTCTGGTCGATGATGAGGAAATAGGTATCCGTGCCTTCCAGTGCCTTGCTCGCCTGCGTATGCAGCACGGCGTAATCGCCCTTCAGAAGACCGTCCGACGTCGACAGGAAATTCAGCGTCGTGAACATTCCGGAGATTTCACGCTCGACCGCGCGGTTAACGGCGCCCGTCGAGGTGCGCAGCAGCGATTCGAAAATGCGTTCCTGCGCCTCGTTGGTGCGCTTCAGCACGACGATCGAGAAGAGGAATGCCGGGATTACAATAACGAGAATGAGGCAGACGAGGTAGAAGACCACCGGATGATGCATGCGCCGGCGGCTCAGAACGGGGCCGGTGCCCTCGCCCGCATCCTCGGCGGACACCGTTCTGTCAGTCGACGCAATCCTCAACAGCCGGCCCTTTCAACCTTCGCCCGAAGGCGGCCGCAACGGCAAAGCACCGCCCGGCCCGCGTTCAAGCGAACCTCACAGGCCCATAAAGCCTGTAGCTTGTGGTGAAATCAAGTCGGCAGCGATTGGTTCCGCCCCGTCAAATTTAGCCGGCAAAGACCCGCTTCGGACGGAACTCGCCACCGCCGATCTCGCCGATCGCCACCAGTTTTCCGTGTGCCGTCGCATAGGCTTCGTCCGCCTCGACCGGCGCATCGCGGCCGCGCAGGATGATGGGATTGCCCAGACGCAGGCGATGCGCCTGGTCGTCGTTGATGACGATCTGCGGCAAGCTGGAAAGCGCTTCGCCGGTGTCGATCAGGAATGAATCGAGGGCTGCCAGCCGCTCGGCCTCGTCCTCGATCTTTTCCAGCGCGACCAGGTCAGCCAGCGGCACCATATCGTCTTCGCCGAAAGGCGCGACGAAGGTGCGGCGCAGCCCGGAAATGTGACCATAGCAGCCGAGCTGACGACCGAAATCACGGGCGAGTGCGCGCACATAGGTGCCCTTGCCGCATTCGACTTCAAATTCCGCCGTGTTCTCATCCGGGCAGCCGATCAGCTCCAGGCGATGGATTTCCACCTCGCGCGACGGGATCTCGACAACTTCCCCTTCGCGGGCGAGATCGTAGGCTCGTGCGCCATCGATCTTTATTGCGGAGAACTGCGGCGGGATCTGCTGGATGACGCCGGTATATTCGCCGAGGATCGCCTTAATCGCATCGGCTGTCGGACGCGTGTCGGAGCTCTGGGTGGCCTCGCCTTCAAGGTCATCCGTCGTGCGTTCTTCGCCCCAGGTGACCGTGAAGACATAGATCTTTCGGCCGTCCATGACATAGGGCACGGTCTTGGTCGCGTCGCCGAGCGCGATCGGCAGCATGCCGGAGGCGAGCGGATCGAGCGTACCGGCATGACCGGCCTTCTGGGCCTTGAGCAGCCATTTGATCTTGGCGACGGCTTCCGTCGAGCCGAAATCGAACGGCTTGTCGAGGATCAGCCAGCCGGAAATCGGCCGGCCCTTGGGTTTGCGTGGCTTGGACATCTTGTTCCTGAATTGTCAGTGCAGGTGTGCTCGCAGTCGCCCGCTCACCCGCCCTATCTATTTGTTGCACGCAAAACTATTGCGCACTTTGCTGGAATTACTTGTCGTCTTCGCCGTCATCGGCGGCGAGATCACGCGCGACTTCCGGCGAGCGCAGGAGTTCGTCGATCTTCTTGTAGTTGTCGAAGCTCGTATCGTCGAGAAAGCGCACGTCCGGCATATACTTCATCTGGCGGAGATGCGGTCCAAGACGGCCGCGAATGAACTTCGCATTGCGGTTCAGCGCCTCGATCACCACGTCATGATCCTTGACGCCGAGCGGCGTTACATAGGCCGTTGCGTGCTTCAGGTCAGGCGACATACGGACTTCCGAGATGGAAATCACGGTCTTCTCGATCAGCGAATCGCGAATCTCGCCGCGCTGAAGGACCTGGGTGATCGCCGCGCGCACCTGCTCGGCTATGCGCAGCATGCGTTGCGACGGCGCTGAGGTTGTTGCTCTTGGCATGGTCGTCACCTTCAAAAAAATACGAGCGCCGAAACGGTCCGGCGCTCGCACGATATTGGGATCGCCGGACGCTTACAGCGTACGGGTGATGTGCTCCACGCGGAAGCACTCGATCGTGTCGCCAGCGCGAATGTCTTCGTAGTTTTCGAAAGCCATGCCGCATTCCTGGCCCATCGGCACTTCGGCGACTTCATCCTTGAAGCGCTTGAGCGTCTTGAGCTTGCCTTCGTGAATGACGACGTTGTCGCGCACGAGACGCACACCGGCACCACGTTCGACCTTGCCTTCGATGACGCGGCAACCTGCGACCTTGCCGACCTTCGTGATGTTGAACACCTCGAGGATTTCGGCATTGCCGAGGAAGGTTTCGCGGCGTTCCGGCGAGAGCAGGCCCGACATCGCTGCCTTCACGTCATCCACCAGATCGTAGATGATGTTGTAGTAGCGGATTTCGATGCCGGCCCGTTCGGCCGCCTGGCGTGCCTGAACGTTGGCACGAACGTTGAAGCCGATGATGGCCGCGTTCGAGGCTTCGGCGAGCGAGATATCGGACTCCGTGATACCACCGGCACCGGAATGAACGATGCGGGCGCGAACTTCATCCGTGCCCAGCTTGTCGAGAGCACCGATGATAGCTTCGATCGAACCCTGCACGTCGCCCTTGATGAGCAGCGGGAATTCTTTCATGCCGGTGTTCTGCAGCTGGTTCATCATCTGCTCGAGAGAGCCGCGCTGACCCGTCTGACGGGCAACGGCCTTGTCGCGCGCGAGACGCTGACGGTATTCCGAGATTTCGCGTGCACGGCTTTCGTTTTCGACCACCGCGAAACGATCACCGGCAGATGGCGTACCCGAAAGACCGAGGATCTCGACCGGCATGGCCGGACCGGCTTCCTTGACGTGATCGCCCTTGTCGTTGACGAGCGCGCGGACACGGCCCCACTGGTCGCCGGCAACAATGATCTGGCCCGGGCGCAGCGTGCCCTTCTGAACGAGAACGGTTGCAACGGAACCGCGACCACGATCGAGCTGGGCTTCGATGACGGTGCCTTCGGCTGTGCGGGCGACGTCGGCCTTGAGGTCGAGAATTTCGGCCTGAAGGAGAACGGCTTCCAGCAGCTTGTCGAGGTTCAGGCCGGTCTTGGCCGAAACTTCGACGTCGAGCACTTCACCGCCCATGGTTTCCACGAACACTTCGTGCTGCAGCAGCTGGTTGCGCACCTTCTGCGGATCAGCTTCGTGCTTATCGACCTTGTTGATCGCCACGATGATCGGCACGCCGGCCGCCTTGGCGTGGTTGATCGATTCGATCGTCTGCGGCATCACGCTGTCGTCGGCTGCGACCACCAGGATCGCGATATCCGTCGCCTGCGCACCACGGGCACGCATGGCCGTGAAGGCGGCGTGGCCGGGGGTGTCGATGAAGGTGATCTTCTGGCCGTTATGCTCGACCTGATAGGCGCCGATATGCTGGGTGATGCCACCGGCTTCGCCCGAAACAACGCTGGTCTTGCGGATGGCGTCGAGCAGCGAGGTCTTGCCGTGGTCGACGTGACCCATGATCGTGACGACCGGCGGACGCGACACCATCTCGCCTTCGTCGTCGGCAATGTTGAAGATGCCTTCTTCAACATCGGACTCCGAAACGCGACGGACGGTATGGCCGAATTCGACGGCAATCAGTTCGGCCAGATCGGCGTCGATGACGTCGCCCGGCTTCATCATCTGGCCTTCCTTCATCAGGAACTTGATGACATCGACGGCGCGTTCGGACATGCGCTGCGACAGTTCCTGAATGGTGATGGTTTCCGGCAGGATGACCTCGCGCATGACCTTTTCACGGGTCTCCTGCATCTGGCTGCGCTTGAACTTCTCCTGGCGGCGACGCATGGCCGCGAGCGAACGGCCGCGCTGCGTGGCGTCCTCGTCGGTCGAGGCCGTCGTCAGGGTCAGCTTGCCCTGGCGGCGACCGTCATCGGTCTTCGGACGGGCGGGAACCTTTGCAGGCTCCGGACGCACGACCTTGCCACGGTTGACAGGAGCACCACCACGCGGACGGGCGGTCTCTTCTGCTTCCGTTTCGCGGCGACCGCGACCGGCAATGGGTGCCGGCGTTGCAGCCGGCGGCGTGCGCGCGGGTTGCGGACGGGCCTCGCCAGCGGCCGGCCTTGCGGCAACCGGCTGCACGACAACCTCTTCCACAACGGGAGCGGGAGCGGCGGCCTCGGTGGCGCGGCGCTCGGCCTCTTCCTTTTCGCGGATAAGACGGGCTTCTTCCTCGACCTTACGGCGGGCTTCTTCTTCTACCTTGCGGCGTGCCTCGTCTTCGGCGCGCTGCTTGGCTTCGGCGGCGTCGCGGACCTGCGCTTCTGCAAGCGCGCGGCGACGGGCCTCGACCTCATCCGGGGAAAGCTGGTTCAGCACGACGCCGACCCGCGGGCGGCTCTGCTCGACACGCTGCGGCTGCGGCGCAGGCCGCGACGACTGCTGCGCGGGACGCGTCTGCTGCTGCACGGGGCGTGCCTGCTGCGGCTCGGGTGCACGTTGCACGGGCGCGACAGGCGTCGGCGCCGGGCGTTCGTCTCCCGGGCGGCTGAAATGGCGCTTTGTGCGGGTCTCGACCACGACGGCCTTGGTGCGACCACGACCCATGTCCTGGCGCACGGTTCCCTGCTGAACCCCCGAGGGCTTCAGGCTAAGGGTCTTCTTGCCAGCCACACTGATCGTCTTGTCGTCTTCGTTGTCGGTCATTCCGTTCCGTTCCTAAGATCAGAGCCGGATGCGTATCACCAGGCCCTGTCGTTCAATTGTGTTCATCCAATGCGATTTCGGCCGGCGTAACGCCGGTGACCGCGTCATTGGTTTGGCTGGCCAGCGCCGCCATGTGCTCCAACCGGGTCGCCGCCCCGGTATTTTTCGAGCATGATTGCGCGCTTCACTACACCCTCACCCGCCTGCCCTGCAAGCGCTGCGGCATGGATAAAAGCATTACTTCCCAAAAGCCCCTCCAATTCACCCTCCGACAGCAGCCTGAAGGAGGGTATTTCCGTCTCATCATCGCGCAGGAAGCTTGCCGCCTTGCGCGCCTGGTCTATCTTCCTGACCCCGTCTGCGGCCGCGTCCGTCGCATGGAAGACCGCGAGCGCCGCCAATGCGCGCACCGCCTGGTCGACCTTGGACGAACCCGTGATGAACTGGCCCGCCTTGCGCGCCATGTTCATCATGCCGCCGAGCTGGGCGGCGATCAACCGGTCCACCTCGGCACCGAGCTCCGGCCCCGCCTTGGCTTCCGCCTTCAGCGCACGCCCGAAAAGCTTCTTGGCGACTGCCTTGTCGACGATCGCCCGTTCCGCCTTCACCCAGCAACCACGCCCGGGAAGCTGACGCTTGAGGTCCGGCACGATAACGCCGTCCGGGCCTGCAACGAAGCGGATCAGATCATCCGCCTCGCCCTTTTCGCGCGTCACGATGCACATGCGATCGTTCACGCCGTCGTCCTTCTTACTCATATAGGTTCCCGCCATTCCGGACGCAAAACCGCGAGCCGTATTTTTTCTGGAAGCCGCGGGACGCCGGTCAGGCGTCCTGCTCGCCGCCTTCGACGACCGGCTCTTCCGTGGCGAGATCCGCTTCCGTGATCCAGCCGGCCGCAAGGCGCGCCTGAACGATCATGGCTTCGGCTTCGGCACGTGAGACCTCGAACTTCGCGAACAGGCCCTCGAACTTCTTCGTCTCGCCATCCTTGCGCTCCGACCAGCCGACGAGATCGTCAGCCGCGCAGCCTGCAAAGTCTTCCATCGTCTTGATGCCGTCTTCGCCGAGCGCGACAAGCATGGGGCTCGTCAGGCCGTCGATCTGGCGCAGTTCGTCGGAAACACCAAGCTCCTTGCGCTTGGCATCCATCGCCGCTTCGAGACGGTCGAGATGTTCGCGCGCACGGGTCTGGAGTTCCTGGGCCGTGTCTTCGTCGAAGCCTTCGATGCCGGCGATTTCGCCAAGATCGACATAGGCCAGTTCTTCCACGGCGGCGAAGCCTTCCGAGGCCAGAACCTGGCCGACCATTTCGTCGACGTCGAGGGAATCCATGAACAGCGCGGTGCGCTCGTTGAATTCCTTCTGGCGGCGCTCGGACTCTTCGGCTTCCGTCAGGATGTCGATATCCCAGCCGGTCAGCTGCGAGGCAAGGCGGACGTTCTGGCCGCGGCGGCCGATGGCGAGCGAAAGCTGCTCGTCGGGAACGACCACTTCGATGCGCTCGGCATCTTCATCCAGAACGACCTTGGAGACTTCGGCCGGCTGAAGGGCGTTGACGATGAACGACGCCGGATCCTGCGACCACGGAATGATGTCGATCTTCTCGCCCTGCAATTCGCCGACGACGGCCTGGACGCGCGAACCACGCATACCGACGCAGGCGCCGACCGGATCGATCGACGAGTCGTTAGAGATGACGGCGATCTTGGCGCGCGAACCCGGATCACGGGCAACCGACTTGATCTGGATGACGCCGTCGTAGATTTCCGGCACTTCCATGGTGAACAGCTTCACCATGAACTGGGGATGGGTACGCGACAGGAAAATCTGCGGGCCGCGCTGCTCGCGGCGCACGTCGTAGACGAAGGCGCGAACACGGTCACCGTAGCGCATGTTTTCGCGCGGGATCATCTCGTCGCGGCGGATGATGCCTTCGCCACGGCCGAGATCGACGATGACGTTGCCGTATTCGACACGCTTGACCGTGCCGTTGACGATCTCGCCGATGCGATCCTTGTATTCGTCGAACTGGCGGTCACGCTCGGCTTCGCGCACCTTCTGCACGATGACCTGCTTGGCCGACTGGGCGGCGATACGGCCGAAATCCATCGGCGGCAGCGGGTCGGCGATGAAGTCGCCGAGCTTGGCGTCCGGGTTGCGGTCGCGGGCAAGCTCCAGCGGGATCTGGGTGGAATAGTCTTCGGCGTGTTCGACGACTTCCAGCAGGCGCTGGAGGCGGATTTCGCCGGTCTTGGAATTGATGTCGGCGCGGATGTTCGATTCCGTGCCGTAACGCGAGCGGGCTGCCTTCTGGATGGCGTCGGCCATCGCGGCAAGCACGATCTCGCGGTCGATGACCTTTTCACGGGCCACGGCATCCGCGATCTGCAGAAGCTCAAGCCGGTTCGCACTGACTGCCATTGTCTCAGGTCTCCATGGTCTGGCCGGGGCAATTGCCGCCGGCGCTGGGGAGCGGATTGCTCGCTCCGGTTCCGTCCTCTCCGCTCCGTCCGCGATCAGGGCAATCGCCCCCGGGACGGAACGCACGCAAAACTTATTCTTCTTCGTCGCCGTCTTCGTCGTTCTGGTTGGCGGCCTGCGCGGCCTTCGCCTTCTTGTCGGCGGCCAGCGCGTCGCGGATCAGCTCGTCGGTCAGGATCAGCCTGCCTTCGGCCAGCGCCGTGAAGGGGATGACGACCGTCGGCTCTTCGCCGGCTGCGGGCTGATCGCGCTCCAGCGTGAAGCCGTTTTCGTCCGCCGCGACGATCTTCCCGCGGAAGCGTTTGCGGCTGTCGACGAGGATCGACGTCTCGCATTTCAGCAAATGGCCAAGCCAGCGTGAAAAGTCCGACTTGCGGACCATCGGCCGGTCGATGCCGGGCGACGAGACTTCGAGATGATACGCCTTGTCGATCGGATCCTCAACGTCGAGCACCGGCGAGACGGCCATCGAGACCTTCTCGCAATCCTCGACGGTCATCGTGCCGTCCGGACGCTCGCACATGATCTGCAGCGTCGCGCCGTTCTGCGCCGAAAGACGCACGCGCACCAGCTGGTAGCCGATCTGCTCGATGGCCGGCTCGATGATGTCGGCAACGCGCCGGTCGAGGCCGGTCTCGACGATCAGCCGCGGCTCGACGGCGGTAGTTTCTGTCTGGGTCGTGTCGGACATGACATGCCCTCCCGGGATGGTCGTTATCATGCGCTTGATCGGGGCAATAAAAAAGAGCGGGTCCTCGCGGGCCCACTCTTCATCTGACGATCAAGAATTTGAGGTTGATATAGACGCACTCCGCCGGAATTGCAAGGTCGGCCACCACGTCTGCCTGTGGGCGATGTTTTACGTCCACTTTCTCCGTCACCGCCTTGCCCCTTTTGTCCTATGGACTAGATTGCTGACAACGCTGCGTCGAGAATGAGTGCCTGCCGTGCCAGACCGAAAATCCCCCCTCGCCCCCTTCCGAAACGAAACCTTTCGGGTGATCTGGGCAGCGAGCCTGGTGTCGAATTTCGGCGGGCTCATCCAGGCGGTGGGTGCAGCCTGGATGATGGCCTCCATCTCGCCTTCGGCCAACATGGTGGCGCTGGTGCAGGCCTCGATCTCGCTGCCCATCATGTTGTTTTCCGTCGCCGCCGGCGCGCTCGCCGACAATTTCGACCGGCGCAAGCTGATGTTGACGGCCCAGTGTTTCATGCTGACGGTCGCGATCGCGCTGACACTCTGTACGTGGTACGGCGTCATCACGCCCTGGCTGCTGTTGACCTTCACCTTCCTGCTCGGCTGCGGCACGGCGCTCAACAATCCCGCCTGGCAGGCCTCGGTCGGCGACATGGTGCCGCGCGAAGACCTGCCCGCAGCCGTTTCACTCAACAGCATGGGTTTCAACCTGACCCGCAGCGTCGGCCCGGCCATCGGCGGCGCCATCGTTGCAGCGGCCGGCGCCGCAGCGGCCTTTGCCACGAACGTGCTCAGCTATTTCGCCCTGCTCTTCGTGCTGTTTCGCTGGAAACCCACCGTTTCGCCGCGCACCCTGCCCCGCGAAGACTTTGGCCGCGCCGTCTCGGCGGGCCTGCGTTATGTCTCGATGTCGCCGAACATCGGCAAGGTGCTTTTGCGCGGCTTCGCCTTCGGCCTTGCGACAAGCTCCACCCTTTCGCTACTGCCGCTGATCGCCCGCGACCTCGTTTCCGGCGGGCCGCTGACCTATGGCATCCTGCTCGGCTGTTTCGGGCTCGGCGCCATCGGCGGCGCACTGATGAATGCGTGGCTGCGCGAACGCTTCACCAGCGAGACCATCGCCCGCCTCGCCTTCGCCGGCTTTGCCATCAGCGCGACCGTCTCGGCGCTCAGCACGACGGCCCTTCTAACCGGCGCCGTCCTCTCGATCGCCGGTGCATCCTGGGTGATGGCACTGTCGCTGTTCAACACAACCGTACAACTCTCGACGCCGCGCTGGGTGGTGGCGCGCGCACTCTCGCTCTACCAGACGACCACCTTCGGCGGCATCGCGGCAGGAAGCTGGATCTGGGGCACCACGGCCGATACGCATGGCGCGCAGACCGCCCTTCTCGCCTCCTCCGTGGTGATGATTGCGGGGGCTGCACTCGGCCTGCGCTTCGGCCTGCCGGAATTGCAAAGCCTCAATGTCGATCCGCTCAATCGCTTCAGCGAACCGGACCTGCCGCTCGACCTGAAACCGCGCAGCGGTCCGATCGTCGTCCTGATCGACTACGAGATTGCGGAAGGCGACATTCCGGAATTCCTGGAGGCCATGACCGAGCGGCGGCGCATCCGCATCCGTGACGGTGCGGGTCAATGGGCGCTGATGCGCGACCTGGAAAATCCGACGATCTGGACCGAGACCTACCACGTGCCGACCTGGGTGGAATATGTGCGCCACAACCAGCGCCGCACCCATGCCGATGCCGCAAACGGCGAGAAACTACGCCAGTTGCACAGCGGCGCGGAGGACCCGCGCGTCCACCGCATGATCGAGCGGCAGACGATCATTCCGCACGAATACGAGCGGTTCAAGCAGCAGGTGGAAATCCACTAGAGTCTGTCTGATTCCGTCTGAACCAGACAGACTCTCGATTCTTTTGTTTTCGTTTGTCTTTTCGGGAAAACCGCGTTCCACTTTTCCCTGACAAACTCTAACCCTTATTTCAGCTTGGATTTCAGCGAGGCATCCGGATAGCAGGTTGATGCGAGGCCGGCTTTCGCCTGCCAGTCGCCGAGCGAGCGGCGCGTCTTGTAGCCGGGCAGCCCATCGACCTTGCCGACATCATAGCCCTTGGCGACGAGCGCCTTCTGCATGGCGAGCACGTCCGAGCGCAGCATCTTGCCGACGTTACCCCATTCGCCGCGGAACGGGCCGCTGCCATAGGCGATGCGATCGGCGAGATTGCCGATGAACAGGGCATAGAGGTCGGAGTTGTTATACTCCTTGAGCACGTAAAAATTCGGCGTGACGATGAATTCCGGCCCGTGCGTGCCGGCCGGAACCAGCATCATGCCGGAGGCTTTCGCCTCGCCGGATGGAAACCCCTTGCCGGAAATGCGCGTGATTCCAGTGGCTGCCCAGGCCGAGATCGGTTTTTCGAGGTCCGGCCCTTCCTGCGCACAGGAGACACCCGCCGGGATCGTCACTTCGTAACCCCAGCCACGGCCGGCCTGCCAGCCCTTCTTGGCGAGATAGTTGGCAATCGAGGCGAGGCTATCCGGCACCGAGCCCCAGATGTCGCGCACGCCGTCGCCATCGAAATCGACGGCATATTGCAGGAAACTGGTCGGCATGAACTGCGGCTGGCCGAGCGCGCCGGCCCACGAGCCCTTCAACTGCTCGACCGTCCGGTCACCGCCATCAACGATGTGGAGGGCCGCGATCAGCTCCTTGCGGAACATGTCCTTGCGGGTCGACATGAAGGCCTTGGTGGCCAGCACCTCCACCGCCGAATAGGGGATTTTCGCGCTGCCAAAGCCCGATTCGCGGCCCCACACGGCAACGACGATCTCGCCTGGCACGCCAAAACGCTGCTCGATCTTGCGCAGCGTTGCGGCATGGGTCTTGGCGAGGCTGCTGCCCTTTCCGGCGAGCCCCTGCAGGCGTTTTTCGGAGAAGTAGGCGCCCGGCGAGGAGAATTCCGCCTGGCTCTGCGCCTGATCCTTCGTCGGCTTGGAACCGGGCGGCACGAGATCGGGCAGGTCCCAATCGAGCGTCACGCCCTCCATCGCCGCGCGGAAGGTCTTTTCGCCAACGCCGGTCTTTTGCGCCGCCGGCCAGAGATCCTTGTCGATCCACGTCCGGAACATCTTTTCGACCTCATCCTTGGAGGCGGCCTCGGCCGGCACGAAGAGACCAAGCGAGATCAGCGCGGCGCCAAGCGCGCCCTTGATAGCATTGCGGATGGTCAACATGCGTCTCCCTCAGATTACCGTGCGGGCGCGCAATGCGGCCGTCAATGTTCCTTCGTCGAGATAATCGAGCTCGCCGCCAACGGGCACGCCATGGGCCAGCCGCGTGATCTTCACGTCGAGACCGGAGAGCTGGTCGGTGATGTAGTGCGCCGTCGTCTGGCCCTCCACGGTGGCGTTGACGGCGATGATGAGCTCGCGCACACTACCCTTCACCACGCGATCGACGAGGCCGCGGATGTTGAGGTCGTCAGGCCCGATCCCGTCGAGCGGCGAAAGCGTGCCACCGAGCACATGATAGGCGGCGTTCATCGCGCCCGCACGCTCCAGCGCCCAGAGGTCCGAAACGTCCTCGACGACGATGATCATCGTATGGTCACGACGCACGTCGGTGCAGACCGTGCAGGGGTCGCTCGTATCGACATTGCCGCAGCACGAGCAGATGCGCACCTTGCGATACGCTTCCCCCATCGCCTCGGCGAGCGGACCCAACAACTGGTCCTTCTTCTTGACGAGATGGAGTGCTGCCCGGCGCGCCGAGCGGGGCCCGAGCCCCGGCACCTTCGCCAGAAGCTGGATGAGTTTTTCGATTTCGGGGCCGGTGACTCGTTTTGCCATTGCCGGTATCTAGCCCATATCAAGGGGAAACGGAATCCAAAGCGCATCGCGATCTTCCAGATCTGCTCTGTCGCTCTGGTCTTTGGTTTATCGCATGTCGTTACCGCAAAACCGCGTGCCGCACTTTTCGCGCGACATGCTCAGGGAGGCCAACGCTTGATCAAAATCCTCGCCGTGTGCACGGGTGTTGCCCGTCCAGTCCCCGGCAAAAGCTACAAGACCGGCATTTTCAAGACGCCGACCGATGCGGCGATCGTCGTCGATCGCGAGGGACTGCTTGGCGACGCGATCTGCAACCGCAAGCATCACGGCGGGGCGGAGCAGGCCGTCTATGGCCTCGGCTCCATTGACCTCGACTGGTGGTCGAAGGAACTCGGCCGCACGATCGAACCCGGCACCTTCGGCGAAAACCTTGTCATCGAGGGCGTCGACAGCCGTGCGGTCTCGGTCGGCGACCGATTCGAAACCGAAAGCGTGCTTCTCGAAGTCACCTCGACGCGCATTCCCTGCAACACGCTGACCGCCCGCATGGGCGACCCGGCCTTTGCCCGGCGTTTCATGCAGGCCGGCCGCCCAGGCTTCTACTGTCGCGTGCTCCACGACGGCGTGATCCAGGCCGGCGACGCGGTGACCTACACCCCCTTCGACGGCGAGCCGGTCAGTATGCCGGAACTGCTGCGCACCTACGGCAAGAACATTTCCGAGGAAGACCGGATCCGCTATCTCGCAGCACCCATCAACGACAAGCTGCGCGCTGCGCTGACCGGCTGATCAGCGGGCGGCGATGGCGGCCGCAGCCCCGGCCATAGTGCCTGCGCTGACGCGGTTGGCGATGCGCACGGCGCGCGGGCTCTTCAGGAAGAGACGGGCGCGCGAGGCGAGGAAGACCCAGGCGAGATCGATCGCCACCAGCACCACGAACATGGTGACCACCAGTTCCGCCCAGCCGACGAGCGTAACCGCGCCAAGATCGATGATCGCCGGCAGGAGTGCCACATAGAACATCATGATCTTCGGGTTGCCGAGCGTCACCGTCATCCCGGCGAAGAACAGTTTCAGGCCGGAGCGCGCCTCCGGCAGCGCCGCGTCGCCCGTATCGGTCGGCGCGAACCACATCTTCCAGGCAAGATAGAGCAGATAGGCGACGCCGAACCATTTGATGGCGACGAAGACGGCGTGGAAGCTTTCGGCAATCGCGGCAAGGCCGAGCACGGCGCAGGTGAGCCAGATGCCCTCGCCGATCCACATGGCGGCGAGGAAGGGCAATACGTCCTTGGCTCCCCGCGATAGCACGCGGGCGACCAGCGCCGCGATGCTCGGACCGGGCGAACCGGCCGCCATCATCAGCGCACCGGCAAAGACTAGCAGGGTCATCAGGCTCATCGGAATCTCTCCTCGCAAGCCCCGACCCTACAACATCAGAACGGCAGTTTGAAGCCGGGCGGAATCGGCAGGCCGGCGGTCAGCGCCTTGGTCCGCTCAGCGGTCTCTGCCTCGGCCTTGTCCTTGGCGTCCTTGTGGGCGGCGACGATCAGGTCTTCGAGGATTTCGACGTCGTCTTCCTTGAAGAGCGAGGGATCGATCTTCAGGCCCTTGAGGTTGCCCTTGCCATCAAGCGTGACCGAGACGAGACCGCCGCCGGAGGTGCCGTTCACCTCAAGTGCGGCAATCTCCTCCTGCATCTTCTCCATCTTGGCCTGCATTTCCTTGACCTTGCCCATCATGCCCATGATGTCACGCATCGGTCTCTCCTCTTTTATCTGGCTATTAGTGTTCGATATCGTCGCCGGGCAGAATATCGCCCTCGGCGGATTCCGCCACGGCAGCAGCCTCGACGGTCTCGGGTTCGTCTTCGGTTTCCTGCACCTTGATGCGCACGTCGGTGATCTTGGCGCCCGGGAAACGCTGCAGGATTGCTGCGACGTCCGGATCCTGGCGCGCATCGGCGACACGCGCTTCCTGCGCCTGCGTTTCGGCTTCCGACAAAGTCGGGCCACCGGGTTCGCGCGACAGGATCACCATCCAGCGCGAACCGGTCCATTCCTGCAGACGGTTCTGGAGTTCGGAGACAAGCGACTTCGGCGCGTCGTCGGCCAGGCTGATCTCCAGCCGGCCGGGCTCGATCTTCACGGGACGCACGAAAGCGCGGAGCAGCGCACGAATGCGAATGTCGCGGTTCTTGGTGCAGAGATCGGCGAGATCCGAAAGCGAATTGACCGGCACCTTGGGCGTTGCCGCCGGCTGCGGAGCTTCCACCGGCTCGATGCGCCCTACAGGCTCGGGCGTCGGGTCTGCCTGCGGCATGGGCCGCAGCATGGTCACGGTTGCGCCGCCTGCCTGGGCGCGCTGCGCCGGAGCATCAGGCTGCCGCGAGACGGCGGAGACCGACGCCGACGCGCCGCTGTTGCCGCCAAGCGTGCCTGATGATTGTGGAACACGTCCACCATTGCCACCGCCCTCCCCCGCCGAAAGCTCGGCAAGGCGGCGCGCGGCGTCCTCCGGCGACGGAAGGTTTGCGGCGTGCGCGAGGCGGATGATGACCATTTCCGCGGTACCAGCCGGACGGCTGGAGGCTTCCGTTTCCGGAATGCCCTTCAGCAGCATCTGCCACATGCGCGAAAGCGCGGTCACCGCGAGAGAATTGGCAAACTCGACGCCGCGCACGCGCTCGATCTCGCTCAGCGACTGGTCGCCGGTGGCATCGGGCACATATTTCATGCGGGTGACGAGGTGGGTGAAGTCGGCGAGGTCGGTCAGCACGACGGGCGGGCTGGCACCGGCTTCGTATTGCGCGGCGAACTCCGCGAGCGCTGCCGCGGCATCGCCCTTCACGATATGCTCGAAGAGATCGACGATCCGCGCACGGTCGGCAAGGCCGAGCATCGAGCGCACGGCAGTGACCTCGACGCGGCCGGCGCCATGCGCGATCGCCTGGTCGAGCAGCGAAAGGCCGTCACGGGCAGAGCCCTCGGCGGCACGCGCGATCATGGCGAGCGCATCCGGCTCGGCGTCGACACCTTCCTTGCCGAGAATGGTGGTGAACAGGCCGACGAGATCGGAGGCGCCGATGCGGCGCAGGTCGAAGCGCTGGCAGCGCGAGAGGACCGTAATCGGAACCTTGCGTATTTCCGTCGTCGCGAAGATGAACTTCACATGCTCCGGCGGCTCTTCGAGCGTCTTCAACAGGCCGTTGAAGGCCTGCGTCGAGAGCATGTGCACTTCGTCGATGATGTAAACTTTATAGCGCGCCGAAACCGGGCGGTATCGCACCTGCTCGATGATCTCGCGGATATCGTCGATGCCGGTATGGGAAGCGGCGTCCATTTCGATGACGTCGACATGCCGGCCTTCCATGATGGCCTGGCAATGCTCGCCGGGAATGCGCAAGTCGATCGTCGGCTTGTCGATCTCGGCTGTCTTATAGTTGAGGGCGCGGGCGAGGATGCGTGCGGTCGTCGTCTTGCCGACACCGCGCACACCGGTCAGCATATAGGCCTGCGCGATACGCCCGGTCTCGAACGCGTTGGTCAGCGTGCGGACCATCGGCTCCTGGCCGACCATGAGGTCGGAGAAATCCTTGGGGCGGTACTTGCGCGCGAGCACCCGGTAGGCGGCGGGCTTTTCGCTGGACGGTTTTGGGGTTTCGTCGCTCATAGACCCTGCCGTTGATAGAACGTCTGTCCCGACAGGACGGAAAGGTGGGAGGCTGGCACGATGACCCGTGCCGGGCTCGTTGGGGCTGCTTCCTTCCGGACCTGACCCGGTTGGCGAGTGGCTCGTCCACCACCAACCTCCCGTCCCCCATATCGGCAATATTCCATCCGAATGCAAGCGTGGCTTATAAAAAACTGTTGGAGCCGGATCGGGTGCGTGGCATGACTCCTATTGTCTTATGCAGTTCCAGGCGCAAAATCACGGCACAGTTTTGCTGGAACTGCTTCGAAACAAGCATTTCGGGAGAGCCCTGTGAGCAATTTTCGACCCGATGAACGGCTTGTGCGCGACAGCGATCTCCTGACGAAGATCGGCCTGTGCGAACTGCGCCTGATGAAGGATGGCCGTTGGCCATGGCTGGTGCTCGTGCCGCAGCGCCCGAATGTCAGCGAGGTCTTCGACCTGACACCACTCGACCAGACCATGCTGACCTTCGAGACGGTGCTAGTCTCCGAGGCGCTGAAGACGGTGACAGGGGCAACGAAGATCAATACCGGCGCGCTCGGCAACATCGTCCGCCAGCTTCACGTCCATATCATCGCGCGCAACGAAGGTGACCCGAACTGGCCCGGCCCCGTCTGGGGCTACGGCACCGCCGAGCCGCGCTCGGCAGACGAAACCAAGGCCTTTTCCGCCAAGCTGCTGGACGCACTCGCACCATGAAGCCATCGCTTTTCGATCTCTACCGCCCGCATCCCGAGCCCAGCACCATGGTGGCCTTTGCGGAAAACAGCCTCGACCGCCAGTCGGAGCACCGCGCGCCGGATTGCCTGGAACAGGCCTTCAAAGCCGAGACGGTGCACGCCTTCGCGCTCGCCGGCGGCAAACTCGTCGTCAAGCATGACGAGAAGATCATCGATCCGCTGTTTGCGCCCTACGAGCTCGCCGAACTCGATCCGATCCCGGAAGAGTCCATCCTGCTCGGCTACCTGAAGAACGGCGAGCCGCGGCTGGCCATTCCCGTGCGCGCCGATCCCGAGACGTTGCAGGAGCCGCTGAAGGCCACCGACGGGCGCACGCTCTATCGCCAGCAGATGCTCGATGACGACCTGCTCGGCCAGTTTGCCCAGGCCTCCAGCCTGATGACCTGGAACGGCAACAACCGTTTCTGCGGTAAATGCGGCTCACCGACACGCTCCGAGATCGGCGGCTATCGCCGGGTCTGCGAGGCGTGCAGCCACACGATCTTCCCGCGCACCGATCCGGTCGCGATCATGCTGGTCATCGATATCGAGCGCGATCTCTGCCTGCTCGGCCGCTCGCCGCATTTCCCGGAAGGCATGTATTCCTGCCTTGCCGGTTTCCTGGAACCGGGCGAGACGATCGAGCACACGGTGCGCCGCGAGACCCTGGAAGAATCCGGCATCAAGGTCGGTCGCGTGCGCTATCACGCTTCGCAGCCCTGGCCGATGCCGCATTCACTGATGATCGGCTGCTACGGCGAGGCGATCTCCTTCGACATCCGTCTCGACGATCAGGAGCTGGAAGACTGCCGCTGGTTCACCCGCGAGGAGACCGCGGCGATGATCGAGCGCAGCGCCATGTCGGGCGCCGCCCCCGGCACCACGATGCCGCCGCCGAAAGGCGCCATCGCGCACCGGCTGATGCGCGACTGGCTCGACTGGAAGGGCTGATCAACGGAGCCCGGGTTTGGCCGTGAACAGTGTCTCGGTCAACGATACGATCAAATACGGGCACCGCCCGTGGCGTCGATCATTTGCCCCGTGGTCCAGCGGGCCTCGTTCGACGCGATGAACGCGACCACGTCGGCAATATCCGCGGCCGTGCCGACACGCGAGAAGACCGACATCGCTTCTGCGCCCGCGCGCGCCTCCGGCTGCGCCAGCCACTCCGCATTCATGTCCGTGTCGGTAACACCCGGCATGACCGCATTGACCGTGATGCCGCGACGACCGAAGTCCGGCGCAAGCGCCAGTGTCAGCGTTTCAAGCGCACCCTTCGATGCTGCGTATGCGGGATGGCTAGGCGCGGCGATGCGCGTGAAACCCGTCGAGATGTTGATGATCCGTCCATTGTCGCGAATATGATCGGCTGCGGCCTGGATCAGGAAGAACGGCGCCTTGAAGTTGATCGTCATCGTCTCGTCGAAGAAAGATTCGCTGGTTTGAGCCAGAGAGAACGCCTGGGCGATACCAGCATTGTTGACGAGTATGTCCAGCCCGGGTTCACCGGTCGCCGCGACCGCCGCCGTCTTGAACTGATCCCACAGACTGTCCGCCGCTTCCTTGCCCTTGCTTAGGTCCGCTTTGATAGCGACACCTTTTGTTCCGAGAGCCTCGATCTCGCGGATGGTGGCGTTGGCGGCATCCGCGTTATTGCCGTAATGCACGCCAATGAGGGCCGCCCCCTCCTTCGCAAAGGCAAGCGCGATAGCGCGACCGATACCACGCGAACCTCCGGTCACAAGAGCTGTTTTGGTCGCCAGTTTTCCAGACATCGTTCGCTCCATTGATATTTTTATAATGATCGATACAATAAATACCGGGAAATGCCTGTCAAGGGATTATTATAGTGATCGATATAAAAACTAATGCCCCCGCCCGGAAACGCGGCAGACCGAGAGTGCTGGATCGTGATGTCGGGCTCGATGTCGCGGCGCGGCTGTTTTGGGAGCACGGCTACGAGGGAACCTCGATCGCCGATCTGACCAGGGCCATGGGGATCACGCCCCCTTCCCTCTACGCAACGTTCGGCTCGAAGGAAGAGCTCTACAGGCAAGCGCTCGACCATTGTATCGAGCGGGAAAGCAAGTGCCGGGGCGAGGCGCTGCAGACCGAGCCAACGGCCTACGAGGCGATCGCATTTTACCTTCACGACGTCGTGCAGGGCATTACCCAGCCGGACAAGCCGCGTGGCTGCATTGTGTCCACCGCTGTCCTTCAACACTCGGAGGAAAGCGAGTCTGTCGCCCAAGACGTCGCCGCGCGCCGTGAAGTTGCGATGCAGGCTATCAAAGCGCGCCTTGACCGCGCTGTCAGCGAAGACGAAGTCCCGACCGATACCGACACTGATGCGCTCGCGCGTTTCTATATGGCGGTCGTGCAGGGCATGTCGGCCCAGGCCTACGACGGGGCATGCCGGGAAAAACTGAAACAACTGGCAGACATCGCATTGTCAGCGTGGCCCGGGGACCCGACCTATCGAAAGCCGGAGGCATAGGCCCTACCGGGCGGGCGCATGCCCGCCACGCGATGACGCAAGACAATATCGAGGGTAAAACCCGCCCTAAAACGCGCTGCGCATCGGATGGGCACGGTAGGTGCCGAGGATGCGGACCTTCTCCGAGAAGAAGCGCAATTCTTCGAGCGCCCGGCGGACATGCGGCTCGTCCGGATGTCCTTCGATATCGGCATAGAACTGCGTCGCGGTGAACTTGCCGTCGATCTGGTAGCTTTCCAGCTTCGTCATGTTGATGCCATTGGTGGCAAAACCGCCGAGCGCCTTGTAGAGCGCGGCCGGAATGTTGCGCACATTGAAGACGAACGTCGTGACGACGATGTCCTCGCCACCCTGCTCGGCCTGCTTCTCGTCACGCGACAGCACCACGAAGCGCGTAACGTTGCTTTCGGTGTCCTCGACGTTCTCGGCGATGATCGACAGGCCGTAGAGATCGGCCGCAAGCCGCGGGGCAAGGGCCGCCATGGAGCGGTCGCCGGTTTCCGACACGAGTTTTGCCGCACCTGCCGTATCGCCGGCAATCACCGGCTTCCAGCCGTTGAGACGGACGATCTTGCGGCACTGGCCGAGCGCATGGATATGGCTGTGCACGGTGCGGACCTCGTCCTTCGCGACACCCGGCAGCACCATGAGCTGGAAGCGGATCGGCATGAAATATTCGCCGACGATATGGAGGCGCGATTCCGGCAGCAGGTGATGAATGTCGGCGACGCGGCCGGCGATCGTGTTCTCGATCGGGATCATCCCGAGATCGGCATCGCCATTTTCGACGGCGAGGAAGGCATCCTCGAAGGTCTGGCACGGCAGCGGCTCCATGGTCGGGAACATGTCGCGGCAGGCCATGTCGGAATTGGCGCCGTACTCGCCCTGGAAGGCGATCTTGTTGGTTTTCATGATCATGGCAGGAGAATCCGTATCAAACAGGGTGGGCCGCGAGCATCGCGCGGGCCTTTTCGAGGTCGGCGGGAGTATCGACACCGAGCGGAACGGTGTCAACGATCTCTGCATCGATGCGCATGCCGGCTTCGAGCGCCCGCAACTGTTCCAGCGATTCCCGCTTTTCCAGCGTCGAGGGTTTGAGCGCGACGAAGGCTTCGAGCGCCTTGCGGCGATACGCGTAGAGGCCGATGTGGTGATAGAGCGGGCCTTTGCCGTAGGGCGCCGTCGCGCGCGTAAAATAAAGCGCGCGCAGGCGGCTCTCGCTGAGCGGCGAACCGACGATCTTCACCACGTTGGGGTTGGTCTTCTCTTCCTCGTCGCGGATTTCGGTGGTCAGCGTTGCGATGTCGGTCGCGGCATTCTCCAGCGGGCGAAGCGCGGCACGGATCGTTTCCGGATCGATGGTCGGCAGGTCACCCTGCACGTTGATGATGAACTCGGCGCGGCCCTCCGGGTCGCTCTTCGTCAGCGCCTCGTGAATACGGTCGGAGCCGGACTGGTGATCCACGCGGGTCATCACCGCCTCGAAGCCGGCTGCCACGACCGCGTCAAAAATATCCGTATGATCGACGGCAAGGACGATCCGCCCGACCTCGGCAGCCGCAGCCCGGCGCGCCACCTGGACGATCATCGGCAGGCCTGCAATATCGGCGAGCGGCTTGCCGGGAAGACGGGTCGAAGCCATGCGCGCCGGAATGAGCACGAGGGTCTTGTCAAAATTGGCGGGATTCATCTCAGGCCCTTCAAAACCCCCGGGAAAAGTGTCAAAACGTCTCAGTGCGGGGGCTACAATCACTGTTGCAACGAAGCAGCAAAAGACATAGGTTCCGCGCGATTTCAAGACTGGCCGGCGTATGTCCGCCGGTCCCTAGGGGAGCGTTTGGATGAACTCTTATGTGAACATGGGCGTAGGTGCCCTATTGGGCACCGTCTTCGTACTGATGTCCGTGTCGATCGCTTCTGAAGGCATTTTCCATTCGGGCCATCCCGAGAAGGAAGGTTTCGCGATCGTTGCCGAGGAAACTGGCGGCGAAGCAGCCGGTGGCGAAGCTCCCGCAGCTGTTCCGATCGCAACCCTGCTGGCCACTGCCGATGCCGGCGCCGGCGAAACGGTCTTCAAGAAATGTGCGAGCTGTCACACCCCAGAGAAGGGCGGCCCGAACAAGGTCGGACCCGGTCTCTGGGACATCGTGAACCGCCCGATCGCCTCGCATGAGGGCTTCAGCTATTCCGCCGGCATGACCACCTTCTCCGAAGGCCACAAGGTGCTGTGGGACTACGACCACCTGAACTTCTTCCTCGAAGCTCCGAAGAAGCACGTTCCGGGCACCGCCATGGGCTTCGCCGGTCTGAAGAAGAACGACGAGCGCGCCAACCTGATTGCCTATCTGCGCACGCTGTCCGACAATCCGGTGGCGCTGCCGACCGCATCGAACGAAGGTGCAGCGGCAACGACCGACGGCGGCGCGACCGCTACCGAGGGTGCGGCTCCGGCTGACGGCGGCGCGGCTGCGACGACGACCGAAGGTGCAACGACCCCGGCAGAGGGTGGCGCTGCGACCACCACGACCGAGGGCTCCACCCCCGCCGAAGGCGGCACGACGCACGGCACCACGACCGAACAGCCGGCTGCTCAGTAAAAAAGCCAACGGCAAGACAGACAAACAAAACCCGGTCTTCGCGCCGGGTTTTTTGTTGTTGGAAGCCCCTCATCCGCCTGCTGGCAGCTTCTCCCGGCTGCGGAGAAGGGGAAAACGGGAGGCTCCATTCCTTTCCTTCCCTTCTCTCCTCGGGGAGAAGGTGGCCCATAGGGCCGGATGAGGGGGGCAGCCACGAATCGCCGTTCGTCAGCCGTAGAGATCTGGCTTCCACACCATATTCATGCCTACCGTTTCAGCCGAGCAACCAGGCCCAGAAGGAGACTGTGAAAACACCGAGTGCCGTCGTCATGGTGATCGTCGAGGAGGCGAGTGCGTGACCGACGCCGAAATGGTTGGCGAGCAGCCAGGCGTTGACGCCTGTCGGTACGGAGGATGTCAGCACCATCGCGGTCGTCCATTCCGGGCTGAGGCCGAGCAGGCGGCACGCGACATAGACGGAGCCGGGCAGCACGACGAGCTTGAGACTGGTCATCGCCAGCGCGATGCCGGCATTGCCGCCGACCTTGTACTTGTTGAGCGCCATGCCGATGGAAACGAGGGCCGCCGGTGCCGCCATCGCCGCCAGCTGGTCGACCACCACCTTCACCGGGCCTGTCAGCGGCACGCCGCCCACATGGAACAGCGCGCCGGCGGCGAGGCCGATCACCAGCGGATTGCGCACGAGGCTCTTGCCGATGCCGAGCAGAAGGGCTGCGAAACTCTGCGGCGCGCGCGTGCCCTCCTTCCGCTCCGCCCTCTCCATGAGAATGGTGCCGGCAATCATCATGACCGGCAGATGCACCGAAAGCAGCACCGAGATCGCCACCAGCCCCTCATCGCCGACGATGCGTGCAACGAGCGGCAGGCCGATGAAGACGGTGTTGGCGAAGGCCGAGGAAACGCCGGCAAGAACCCCGATGCGCCGGTCCCGCTTGAAGCCGAGCGTCGCCACAAGATGCGCCACCGTCCAGGTGACGGCGACGCCGCCGAAATAGGCGATCCAGATGCGCAGCGGCGATTCGCCGGCAAAATCCGCTTCCGCGATGGTGCGAAACAGCAGCAGCGGAACGGCGACCCGGAAGACGAATTCGCCGAGCCCCTCGCCCAGTTCCTCCCGAAGATAGCCGGTGCGCACGAGCACCCAGCCGATCAGGATCAGCGCGAAGACAGGCAAAACGTTGAGAGCGACATCCGACATGAAACCGTCCCGGAGGAGAATGGAAGGACGGCAGGTGAACCGTCTAGAGGGCGGGTTTCATCGGTAGAGCAATCACCGGGAGGGGTCCAGCACGAGATGCTTGGCAAAGGCCGGAAATGAAAAAAGCGAGGGCCGAACCCCCGCTTCCTCATCCCGGCTTGGCCAGGGAAGTGTTTCGCTCAGTGCCAGTACATCCGTGGTCACTGCGTTTGCCGAAACACGACTTTCGTGTCTGACGAGGTTTCTAGCGAGCCGCTGTTACAGCGGTATGACACGAGAACGCTCGTTGATGGAGTGAAGTCTGCGCGCATATGGTTAACAAAAGGTTAACAGATGGGTTCCTGAAATTTTCTGCATTTCCGGCGATTGAACGGCGAGGCTGAAACGTCTTCCACCTGGTTCCATGCGCCACCCCTTTCCGACCTCCCCGACAATGGCGTCTTTCGATTGACAAGCCGATCCGGGGTCTGGACAGTGGGGGCGGCAAAGAGACGGGCAGCGTTAGGAGGACTTGATGTCTATGCGCGCAATCTTCGGTTTCTCGGCACTTCTTCTGGCGGCCGTCGCTTCACCTCCCCTTCCCGCCCATGCCGAAGAGACGCGCACCGTTGTAACGACGGAAAACAGCGACTATTTCGGCTTCGACCTGCGCACCGTGCAGGACGTGACGCTCGACCAGTGCAAGACCGACTGCGTCGATGACCTGTCCTGCCGCGCCTTCACCTATAATCCCAAGGTGAAGTGGTGTTTCCTGAAGAGCGACTTCAACCAGCTCAACCATTTCCAGGGCGCGATCGCCGGCAAGATCATCAAGGCTGACAATGCCGCCGATATCGGCGCGCCGCCGGCCATGCCCTTCATCAGCGACTACATGATGAGTGATGCCCGCACCTTCCGCGACGGCCTGGCGCTTGCAACCGAGCATACCGGCCAGGGCGCGGAAAGCCTCGGCTCGCTTGGCCGAATCGAATCCGCTTCCAGCCGCTTCGACCAGGCGCTCATCGCCTACAAGGGCGCGCTCTCGCTTGCGCCGGACGATTATTATCTCTGGATCGAAACGGCCGAATCCATGGGCCGCGCCGTCAGCAACAGCTATCTCGCCGGCCAGGGCGCGCTTGCGGCGATCAACGCCTACCAGCTGTCGCGCACCACCGAGACGCGGGCGCGCGCGCTTGCCGTGCTCGCCGATACGCTCGACAAATCGGGCAATTACCGCGCCGGCATCAATGCTTACAGGGCGAGCCTGGAGCTGAAGGACGATGTCGCGGTCCGTTCGGCCTATCTTGGTCTGCGCGCCCGCCAGGGCTTCCGCATCGTCAACCACACGATCGACTCGGATAGCGCGACACCACGCGCCTGCGTCGAGTTCTCCGAGCCGCTCGTCAAGTCGGGTGCCGACTACGCCTCCTTCGTCACGCTGGATGGCGCGGCGCCCAAGGCGGTCGAGGCCAAGGACCGCCAGATTTGCGTCGAGGGGCTGAACCACGGCCAGCGCTACAAGATCGCCTTCCGCCCCGGCCTGCCGTCCGCGGTCGACGAGCCGCTGGAATCCATGGTCGATCTCGACATCTACGTGCAGGACCGCACCGCCACAGTGCGCTTCACGGGTGACGGCTTCGTGCTGCCCGGCAGCGTGCGCCGCGGCATTCCGATCGTCTCGGTCAACACCGACAGCGCCGACCTGAAGCTCTACCGCGTCGGTGATCGCGCGATCGCCGGGCTTCTCGCCGACAGCCGGTTCCTGACCCAGCTCGACGGCTATTCCGCCGAGCGCATCGAAAGCCAGAACGGCCAGCTCGTCTGGCAGGGCAAGATCGAGATTTCACCGGAACTCAACAAGGACGTCGTCACCAGCTTCCCGGTCGACGAGGCACTGCCGGAGCGCAAGCCCGGCGTCTATGTGCTGACCGCCGCCGCCTCGAACGGCCGCAGCAACGAATGGGACGCGAAGGCGACGCAATGGTTCGTCGTCTCGGATGTCGGCCTCACCACCTATGCCGGCACGGACGGCCTCAACGTCTTCGCCCGCTCGCTCGATAGCGCAGCACCGCTCGAAGGCGTCGACCTCCAGCTGATTGCCACCAACAACGAAGTGCTCGGCACCGCGACGACCGATGCGGAGGGCCGCGCGACCTTCACCGCCGGCCTGATGCGTGGCACCGCCGCCATGACGCCCGCCGTCATCCTTGCCAAGAAGGGCGAATCCGACTTCGTCTTCCTCGACATGACACGCGCCGGCTTCGACCTCTCCGACCGCGGTGTCACCGGCCGCCCGGCACCCGGCGCCATCGACGTGCTCGCCTGGACCGAACGCGGCATCTACCGCGCCGGCGAGACGGTGCATGCCACCGCACTCGCCCGTGACATCGAGGCGAATGCGGTC
This sequence comes from Shinella sp. GW821-FHT11G07, assembly GCF_058808115.1. Lineage (NCBI taxonomy): Bacteria > Pseudomonadati > Pseudomonadota > Alphaproteobacteria > Hyphomicrobiales > Rhizobiaceae > Shinella > Shinella sp. GW821-FHT11G07. The sequence goes on along the minus strand of NZ_JBXARJ010000013.1, from coordinate 24,296 downwards.
GAAAAACTGCCACTCACCTTCGTCTTCAACCGGCCGGACGGCGTGGAAGACCGCCGCCTCATCTCCGATGGCGCAGCCCTCGGCGGCCATGCCATCGATCTGCCGCTGCAAGAAAACAGCATGCGCGGCACCTGGACGATGCAGATCTACACCGACCCGAAGGGCACGGCGATTGCCGAAAAAACCTTCCTCGTCGACGATTTCGTGCCGGATCGCATCGAATTCGACATGACGAGCACGGCGAAGGACATCGAAACCGGCGTGCCGGCCCCCGTCTCCGTCGAAGGCCGCTATCTCTACGGTGCGCCGGGTGCGGGCCTTGAGATCGAGGGCGATGTCGCGCTGAAACCGACACGCGCGGACCCGGCCTTTCCGGAATATGTCTTCGGCCTGACGGACGAGGAAGCGATCGAGGAAAGCACGACGCCGCTCGAAGGCCTCGATGTGCTCGACGACGAGGGCAAGACGACTTTCGACGTCACCGTCACCGATCTCCCCTCGACCACGCAGCGCCTCGAAGCGCTGGTGACGCTGCGCATGATGGAGGCCGGTGGCCGCGCCGTCGAACGCTCGCTGACGCTGCCCGTCAAGGCGACCGGCCCGATGATCGGCGTGAAGCCGGAATTCAAGGGTGAACTCTCGGAAAACGGCATCGCGAACTTCCACGTCGTCGCTGTCGGCCCGGATGGTGCCAAACTGGCCATGCAGGGCCTGCCCTGGAAGCTGCTTGCCGTCGAGCGGAATTATCAATGGTACCGCGACGGCAGCTCCTGGCGCTATGAGCCGGTGCTGTCGACGCAGCAGGTCTCCAACGGCACCCTCGACGTCGCGTCGGATGGCGGCAAGATCTCCGTTCCCGTCACCTGGGGCCGCTACCGTCTCGAAGTCGAAAGCCCCGAACCGGATGGCCCGGCGACGAGCGTCGAGTTCGACGCGGGCTGGTATGTCGCTGCAACCTCGACGGAAACGCCCGACGCGCTGGAAATCTCGCTCGACAAGGAAAACTACGCGGTCGGCGATACGGCCAAGCTGAAGATCTCGCCGCGCCATGCCGGCCAGGTGCTGATCACCGTCGGCGCCGAAAGCCTGATCGCCACCCAGACCGCCGCGGTCGGCGCCGAGGGCGGTGAGGTGGAAATCCCGATCACCAAGGAATGGGGACCGGGCTCCTACGTCACCGCGACGCTGTTCCGCCCGGGCTCCGACCAGGAAAGCCGCATGCCGATGCGCGCCATCGGCATCACCTGGCTGAAGGTCGATCCGGCAGAACGCAAGCTCAACGTCGCCCTCGACGTGCCGGAAAAGACCCTGCCGCGTCAGCCGCTCGACATCTCTCTCCAGGTGGCCGGTGCGGGCGCCAACGAGGAGGCCTATATCACGGTCGCCGCCGTCGATGTCGGTATCCTCAACCTCACCAAATATGAAGCGCCCGATCCGGCCGGTTGGTATTTCGGCCAACGCCGCCTCGGCATGGAAATCCGCGATCTCTACGGCCGCCTGATCGACGGTTCGCTCGGTGCCACGGGGCGCCTGCGCACCGGCGGTGACGGTGGTGAAGGCGCGCTCTCGGGCAAGCCTCCGACAGAAAAGCTGGTCGCCTTCTTCGCCGGCCCCGTGAAGCTCGATGCGGACGGCAAGGCCAAGGTCAGCTTCGACATTCCGCAGTTCAACGGCACGGCCCGCATCATGGCCGTTGCCTGGACCAAGACGGGCGTCGGTAGCACATCAAAGGACGTCATCATCCGCGATCCGGTCGTCGTGACGGCAAGCCTGCCGAAGTTCCTCGCACCCGGGGACCGTGCGGATCTCAGGCTCGACATCGTCAACACGGATGCGCCTGCCGGCGACTATACGGTCGAGGTCACGCACAATGCCTCGGTCATGGTCGAGCAGACCGGTGCCGGCCAGACGATCAAGCTGGAGCCCGGCGGCAAGACGGCGCTCACGCTCCCGCTGATTGGCGGCGAGGCAGGCGATGGCGTCGTGACGGTCAAACTGTCGAACGGCTCCGGCATGTCGCTTGAACAGGCACTCAATGTGCCCGTACGCCCGGCCGCCATGCCGATCACCACGCGCCGGCCGATCGAGATTGCCGCAAACGGCAGCCTGACGATCGACGACCAGCTTCTGGCCGACAGCCAGCTTGCCGGCGCCTCCGTCAGCCTCAGCGTCTCGCGCGCCGCGGCCTTCGACATCCCGGCACTCCTGATGGCGCTCGACCGCTACCCCTATGGCTGCACCGAGCAGACGACCAGCCGCGCGCTACCGCTGCTCTATCTGAGCGAGCTTTCCAAGCAGTCCGGCCTGCCGGAGGACACGGAAACGCAGAAGCGCGTGCAGGACGCGATCTACCGCGTGCTTGCCAACCAGTCTTCGTCCGGCAGCTTCGGCCTCTGGTCGCCGGGCTATGGCGACCTTTGGCTCGATGCCTTCGTGACGGACTTCCTCACGAGAGCCCGCGAACAGAAGTTCGACGTGCCGGAGCAGGCCATGCTGCAGGCACTTTCCAACCTGCAGAACTCCATCTCCTATGAGGTCAATGTCTCCACCCAGGGCACCGAGATCGCCTATGCGCTCTATGTGCTCGCCCGCAACCGCAAGGCCGCGATCAGCGATCTGCGCTACTACGCGGACACGAAGCTCTCGGAGTTCTCCTCGCCGCTCGCCCGCGCACAGCTTGCCGGCGCGCTCGGTCTCTATGGCGATGCCCAGCGCTCGATGACGATTTTCTCCAATGCGCTCGGCCTCTCGCGTGACGGCATCCTGAATGCCAGCCTCTCGCGCACCGACTACGGCTCGTCGCTGCGCGACGGCGCCGCCATCCTGGCGCTTGCCGCCGAAAGCCGGCCGGTTCCGAATGTCATTCCGGAACTGACGAAGCTCGTCGCCAAGCAGTGGGAGGACAAGCGCTGGACCAGCACGCAGGAACAGACCTGGATGCTGCTCGCCGCCCGGTCCGTGAAGGATGCCGACAAGGACCTGAAGCTCGAAATCAACGGCGCCGAGCGCGCCGGCGGCTACGCCGCGCAGATGACGGGCAAGTCCCTGATGGAAAACCCGCTGACCATTGCCAACCGCTCCGGCGAGCCGGTCTCCGCCGTGCTGACCACGGTCGCGGCTCCCGCCGACCCGCTGCCGGCCGGCGGCGACGGCTTTGCCATCGAGCGCACCTACTACACGCTCGACGGCGAGGAGGCGAACATCACGGAGGCGACGCAGAACGAGCGCTACGTCGTGGTGCTGAAGGTGACGGAGCACAATGACTGGCCGTCGCGCATCATCATCACCGACTTGCTGCCTGCCGGTTTCGAGATCGACAATCCGAGCCTCGTCGACAGCGCGAAGCTTTCGAACTTCGACTGGCTCGGTGAGACCGAGGCGGCGCATACGGAGTTCCGCTACGACCGTTTCGTCGCGGCCTTCAACCGAAACGCGGGCGACAACCGCGAGGTCAGCCTCGCCTATGTCGTACGCGCCGTCACCCCTGGCACCTATGACCTGCCGGCAGCGCAGGTGGAGGACATGTATCGTCCGCAGTACTCCGCCCGCACGGCGACCGGCCGCATGCAGGTCACCAAGGCTGAGTAAGGGGTCCGATCGATGGCGCTCTGGCGCAAGCTCCTCATAGGCTCCCTCGGCGGGGCGGCAGTTATCGCCGCCCTCGCCTTCGGGCTCGACTATGCGGACAAGGCCTATCCGCCGCCGGTCGCGGTGGCGGAGACCGTCTCCAAAGAAGTGCTCGACCGCGACGGCCGCCTGCTGCGTGCCTTCGCGACACCGGATGGCCTCTGGCGGCTGAAGACCACGGCCGCCGATGTCGATCCGCAATTCATCCGCATGCTCGTTGCCTATGAGGACCGGCGCTTCCGCGAGCATGCCGGTATCGATCCGTTGGCTTTGCTGCGCGCCGCCGGCCAGTTCGTCACCAATGGTCGCATCGTCTCGGGCGCTTCCACGCTCTCCATGCAGGTCGCCCGGCTGATCGAGCCGCGCGAAAACCGCTCGATGCTGGCGAAACTGCGCCAGATGGCGCGCGCCATCCAGCTCGAACGGCGGCTTTCCAAGGCTGAAATCCTCGATCTCTACCTGACGCTCGCCCCCTATGGCGGCAACTTGGAGGGCGTGCGCGCCGCAAGCCTCGCCTGGTTCGGCAAGGAGCCGAAGCGGCTCACCGTCGCCGAAGCCGCTTTGCTCGTCGCCCTGCCGCAGCTTCCCGAAAAGCGCCGGCCGGACCGGCACCGCGCCGTTGCGGAAAAGGCCCGCGAGCGCGTGCTGAATCGTCTTGCCGTCTCCGAGATCATCGGCGAGGGCGAAGCTGAACGCGCCTCCGCCGAAGCCGTGCCGGATCGCCGCCGGCAGCTGCCCTCCTATGCCGCCCATCTTTCGGAACTGGCGCTGCGCAAGGACCCGAAGGCGATCAAGCACGAGACATCGCTTGACCGCACCGTGCAGGACGGTCTCGAAACCGTCGCGCGCGAGGCAGCAGAACGGCTTGGCCCGAAAATCTCCATCGCCATGGTGATGGCCGATGCCCGCACCGGCGAAATTCTTGGCGAGGTCGGCTCGGCGGATTATTTCGACGGCAGCCGCGCCGGCTGGATCGACATGACGCGCATCCGCCGTTCACCCGGCTCGGCGCTGAAACCCTTCATCTACGGCCTCGCCTTCGAGGAGGGGCTGGTCGCGCAGGAAACCATCGTCGAGGATCGACCTTCCGACTTTTCCGGCTATCGCCCACGCAATTTCGACATGACCTACCAGGGCGATGTCAGCGTACGCAAGGCGCTGCAGCTTTCGCTGAACGTGCCCGCCGTGCGCCTGCTCGAAGCCATCGGCCCGACGCGGCTGATGGTGCGCTTCCGCCGCGCCGAGGTGCAGGCCGTACTGCCGCCGGGCGAGACACCGGGTCTCGCCATCGGGCTTGGCGGCCTCGGCATCACGCTGCGCGATCTTACCCAGCTCTATGCGGCCCTCGCCAACCGCGGCATGCCCGTCCGGCTCGGCGACGGCATTTCCCGCGCGGCCGCGCAGATCGAGGGCGAACCGCTGCTCGACCCCGTCGCCGTCTGGCAGGTCTCCGACGTGCTCTCCGCCGTCACGCCGCCGACAGGCAGCCGCCGCCTCGGCATCGCCTACAAAACCGGCACCAGCTATGGTTACCGTGACGCCTGGTCCGTCGGGTATGACGGCCGCCACGTGCTCGGCGTCTGGGTCGGCCGCGCCGACAATGGTGCCGTGCCCGGCCTGAGCGGATATGGTGCCGCCGCCCCCATCCTCTTTGAGGCCTTTTCCCGTTCCGGCGTTGCCATCACCGCGCTGCCGCGCGCGCCGGCCGGCGCGGTGCGGATCGCACAATCGGAACTGCCGGCGAGCCTGCGCCGCTTCGCGATCACCGCCAACGGCCTCGTCGCCACCGCGGCGCGTGAACCGGCCCCGCAAATCATCTACCCGCCGGAAGGGGCCCATGTCGAACTCGGCGCCACGACGGGCGCAGATATCTCGCCGCTGGTGCTGAAACTGCAAGGCGGCCGCGCACCCTTCCGCTGGCTCGCAAATGGCAGGGTCCTGCCCGACGCCTCGCGCCGGCGCACGACGCAATGGATGCCAGAAGGTGCGGGTTTTTCGACGCTGACGGTGATCGATGCCGCCGGAAGGGCGGCGAGTGTGCGGGTGTTTATCGAGTAATACAGCCTGCCGCCTTCACCATAGCGATGGAATTGGCGACGTGATTCGTATTCCCTTCTCCCCAGCGGGGAGAAGGGGACTTCCCCTCAACGGTCTCATTTCGCAGGAGACTGCTTTCAATTGTGGCCAGAGGGTTCATTGAGAGGCCGAATTCCAAACAGCACCCGCGTTGCCGCGATCATTTGCCGGAATCCGTCGGCACCCAGCTCGGCTTACGCTTCTCCAGAAACGCCGCAATTCCCTCCGCTGCGGCCGGCGTTTCCCAGGTATCGGCCAACCGCGTCAGCGTCATCTCGATCAGCTTGTCGTCGATCGGCAGGGCGAGTGCATGGGCGAGCGCCTTGGCAGCGGCAACGGCCTCCGGCGACGCCGTGAAATAGGGCGCAATCTCCGCCTCGATCGCCGCATCCAGCCCGTCTGCAGCGACAATGCCGCTCACCAGGCCGATATCGCGGGCCGTCGGCGCATCGAACAGGCGGGCGGAGGTGGCGAAACGCAGGAAGGCCGCAGGACCGATGCGCGCGGCGACATAGGGGCTGATCGTCGCCGGGATGAGGCCGAGACGGGTTTCGGTCAGGCCGAAGCGAGCGCCTTCCACGGCGACCGCCGCGTCGCAGACGCTGATGAGGCCGACGCCACCACCATAGGCCTGTCCGTTGACCCGGCCGACCAGCGGCTTCGGCAGGTCGCGTAGCGCCTTCAGCATCAGCGCCAGCCGGCGCGCTTCCGCGATGCGCTCCTCGCGGGTGGCGGCGATCTGTTCCTTCATCCAGTTGAGGTCGCCGCCCGCGCAAAAACTCTCGCCCTCGCCGCTCAGCACGACCACGCGCACCGCCCTGTCATCGCCGAGCAGGCCGGCAACGGCGGTCAGTTCGCGGATCATCAGGCCGGACAGCGCATTGTGCTGCGCGTGTCGGCGCAGCGTCAGGGCCGCGACGCCGCGCCGGTCGACGGATACGGAAATGGTCTCGAAATTCATGACTACCTCTTCCTCTAGCGCTATCGCAAACAGCTAGCCATTTTTCCCGGAATCGCCCTTGCCGGTGATCTGCCGCGCAAAGGCCGCAGCCGCCGCCAGCTTGTCCCGGTCGAGCCCCGTCTCGTAGCCTTCCACCGCCAGCATATCGACGACGGCGAGCGTATCCACATTGCCGCGCGCACCGGGCGCATAGGGGCAGCCGCCGAGCCCGCCGACCGAGGCATCGAAGACGGACAGTCCATGATCGAGTGCAATGCAGATATTGTCGAGCGCCAATCCGCTCGTATCGTGGAAATGGCCAGCAAGATTTTCCGGGGCGGCGACGACGAGCACCCCGTCCAGCATGGCCGCGACCTCGTTTGGCCGTGCACGGCCGATCGTGTCGCCAAGGCTTACCTCATGGCAGCCGAGGCGCAGCAACTGTTCCGTCACCGCTGCCACAGCGCGGGGCTCGACCGGGCCGTCATAGGGGCATTGCACGACGCAGCTGACATAACCGCGCAACGGAATGCCGTCTGCCTTCGCCGCTTCCGCGACCGGCCGGGCGCGCTCGATGCTTTCGGCAATCGAGCAGTTGAGATTGGCGCGCGAAAACCCTTCGGAGGCAGAGAGGAAGACAGCGACCTCATCGACGCCTGCCGCCTTCGCCGCCTCGTAACCCTTCATGTTGGGCACCAGCGCCGCATAGGAAATGCCGGCCCGGCGCTTGATACCGGCCATCACCTGCGCCCCATCGGCAAGCTGCGGTACCCATTTGGGGCTGACGAAACTCGTCGCCTCGATACGCCTGAAGCCACAATCCGACAACACGTCGATCAGCGCGATCTTGTCGGCGGACGGGATGATCGCCTTCTCGTTCTGCAAGCCGTCGCGGGCGGCCATCTCGACGATTTCGATGTGCCGGCTCATGCCGCCTCCTCGGGCTCCAGCGAGAGCAAAAGCGCGCCCTCGGCCACCTGGTCGCCGACTGCGACGGGCACAGCGGCCACCACGCCGTCGCGGGGGGCTGCCAGCACCAGTTCCATCTTCATCGCCTCCATGGTGACGAGCGGATCGCCCTTCGTCACGCGTGCACCCGGCTCCACCGAGACGATGCGCACCAGGCCCGGCATCGGCGCCGAGAGTCGGTCGCCACCGGCGGCCGCCTCGCCATGATGGCTTGCCTCTTCCGCGCGTGCGAAGGCATGGCTATGGCCGGCGAAGAAGACGACGATGTCGGCGCGGTCGCTGTGCACCCTTGCCGGCAGGACATGGCCATCAAGGTCCACTTGCAAGGAACGGCCGTTCGACGATCGAATTCGGATATTCGTTGCCAGGCCGTTGCGTTCGATGCGGAAGCGATCCTGGCCGAGCGTCGTGACGCGCAGGGCATGTTCCGCGCCGCCGTGATCCAGAAAAACCGTCTGTGCGGCCTCGCCCCACAGGCGGAAACCGCGGATCTCGCCCCACGGGTCCGGGTCGGCCGGCGCGTCAAGGAAGCCGAGCGACGACAGGGCAGCCAGTGCAAAAGCCTCCTCGGGGGCATCGGGTTCAGCCAGCAGCCCTTCTCCCGCCCGGCCGATCACTCCGGTATCGACATCACCGGCGGCAAAGGCCGGCAGACGGCACAGGCGGGCGAGGAAGCCGGCATTTGTCGTCACGCCACCAACGCGGCATTGTTCCAGCGCCGTTCCCAGTTTCGCCAGAGCTTCCGCGCGGGTGCTGCCGTGGGTGATGACCTTGGCGATCATCGGGTCGTAGAAGGGCGTGATGAGATCACCGGCCCGCACGCCGGAATCAATGCGGGCACCGTCTGGCAGGTCGAAAACCGAGAGGCGGCCCGTTGCCGGGAGGAAATCGCGCGCCGGGTTTTCCGCATAGAGCCGCGCCTCGAAGGCCCAGCCATTGATGGCAAGGTCCGCCTGCCGTTTCGGCAATGGCTCGCCGGCAGCGACGCGCAGCTGCCACTCGACGAGATCGAGGCCGGTGATCGCCTCCGTCACCGGATGCTCGACCTGAAGGCGCGTGTTCATTTCCATGAAATGGAAGCGATCCTGCCGCAAGCCTTCCGAAACGTCGGCTATGAACTCGACCGTCCCGGCACCGCTATAGCCGATCGCTGCCGCCGCCCGCACCGCAGCCGCACCCATCGCCGCGCGCATTTCCTCCGTCATGCCGGGCGCCGGCGCCTCTTCGATGACCTTCTGGTGCCGGCGCTGGAGGGAGCAGTCGCGCTCGAAAAGATGCACGACATTGCCGTGATTATCGCCAAAAACCTGCACCTCGATATGGCGGGGCTTGGCCATGTACTTTTCGACGAGCACGCGGCCATCGCCGAAGGCGCTTTCGGCCTCGCGGCGGGCGCTTTCCAGTGCCGCGGCAAAATCGGCGGGCCGTTCCACCCGCCGCATGCCCTTGCCACCGCCGCCGGCGCGCGCCTTGATCAGCACGGGGTAACCGATGGCATCCGCCTCACCGGCAAGGAAAGCGGCATCCTGCTTCTCGCCGTGATAGCCGGGCACCACGGGCACGCCCGCTTTTTCCATCAGCGCCTTTGCTGCATCCTTGAGACCCATTGCGCGGATGGCGCTTGCCGAGGGGCCGATGAAGACGAGACCGGCGGCTTCCACCGCCTCGACGAAAGCGGGGTTTTCCGATAGGAAGCCGTAGCCGGGATGCACCGCCTCCGCCCCGCTCGCCTTTGCCGCCTCAAGGATTGCCGGGATGTTCAGGTAGCTCTTTGCCGCTTCCGCAGGGCCGACTCGAATAGCCTCGTCGGCCATTTCGACATGCAGCGCCTCACGGTCGGCATCGGAATAGACGGCGACCGTCGCGACGCCCAGGCGCCTGGCGGTGCGGATGACGCGGCAGGCGATTTCGCCGCGATTGGCGATGAGGATTTTCCTGAACATGCGCGTTTCGGCTTTCTATTGTGCGGCGATCGCTTCGACTTCGAGCAACCATTTTTCGTCGAAGATCGAGGCGATGACGACACTCATGGCTGGCGCGACGCCGCCGAGATATTCGCTGCGGATCTCGCGATTGGCCAGAGTGTGATGCCGGTCGGCGAGAAAGGTCGTGACCTTGACGAGATCGGCCTTCGACATCCCGGCAGCTTTCAGCTGGGCGTCGATGTTGCGCCAGACGAGCCGCGCCTGGTCCTCGAAGCCCTCGGGCACCTTGTCGTCGTCCGAGACGGGGATCTGGCCGCTGATGAACAGCAGCGTCTTGAAATCCTCGATCTTCACGGCCTGCGAATAACCGCCCCGCGGGGCAGGGGCATTCTTGGCATTGACTGTTTCGCGCTTCATGGACTTGCCTCCTCTACATTCGGAAAATGCCGAAACGGGTGGGCTCGATCGGCGCGTTGAGCGCCGCCGAGAGCGAGAGCGCCAGCACATCGCGTGTCTTGCGCGGATCGACGATACCGTCGTCCCAGAGCCGGGCCGAGGCATAGAGCGGGTGGCTCTGGCGAGCGAACATGTCGATGGTCGGCTGCTTGAAGGCGGCTTCCTCCTCGGTGCTCCAGCTGCCGCCGGTGCGCTCGATGCCCTCGCGCTTGACGGTCGCCAGCACGCCGGCCGCCTGCTCACCGCCCATCACGGCGATGCGGCTGTTCGGCCAGGTCCAGAGGAAACGCGGCGAATAGGCCCGGCCGCACATGCCGTAATTGCCGGCACCGTAGGATCCGCCGATCAGCACGGTGAGCTTCGGCACATTTGCCGTCGCGACCGCCGTGACGAGCTTGGCGCCGTTCTTGGCGATGCCTTCCGCCTCATATTTGCGGCCGACCATGAAACCGGTGATGTTTTGCAGGAAGACCAGCGGAATACCGCGCTGGGCGCAGAGCTCGATGAAATGCGCGCCCTTCAGCGCGGCTTCGGAAAACAGCACGCCATTGTTGGCGATGATGCCGACGGAAAGGCCGTGCAGGGCGGCGAAGCCGCAAACCAGCGTGGTGCCGAACCGGGCCTTGAACTCGTCGAAGCGCGAGCCATCGACCACGCGGGCAATCACTTCGCGCACATCATAGGGCGTGCGTGTATCGGCCGGAACGATGCCGAGCAGCTCTTCCGGGTCGTAGAGCGGTGCATCGCCATTGCCGGACTTCGTAACTTCCGGCTTACGTGTATTGAGGTTCGCGGCGATCTGCCGGGCAATCGACAAGGCGTGCCGATCATCGCGCGCTAAATGGTCGGCGACGCCGGAAAGGCGGGTGTGCACGTCGCCACCACCCAGATCCTCGGCCGTCACCACCTCGCCCGTCGCGGCCTTCACCAGCGGCGGGCCGGCGAGGAAGATCGTGCCCTGGTTCTCGACGATGACAGTCTCGTCGCTCATCGCCGGAACATAGGCGCCGCCCGCCGTGCAACTGCCCATCACGACGGCGACCTGCGGAATGCCGGCCGCGGACATCTGCGCCTGGTTGTAGAAGATGCGGCCGAAATGGTCGCGATCGGGAAAAACCTCGTCCTGGTTCGGCAGGTTGGCGCCGCCGGAATCGACGAGGTAGATGCAGGGCAGCCGGTTTTCAGCGGCAATTTCCTGCGCGCGCAGGTGTTTCTTCACGGTGATCGGATAGTAGGTGCCGCCTTTCACCGTCGCGTCGTTGCAGACGATCATGCATTCGCGGCCGGAGACGCGGCCGATGCCGGCGATCATGCCGCCGGAGGGCGAGGCACCATCATAGAGGCCGTGGCCGGCGGTGAGGCCGATTTCGAGGAACGGGGAACCCGGATCGAGCAATTGCGCCACGCGGTCGCGCGGCAACAGCTTTCCGCGCGCGACATGGCGCTCCCGCGCTTTCGCGCCGCCGCCATCCATGGCCGCGCCTGCTGCCTCTTCCACAAGCCTCAGCGCATCGAGCATGACCTTGCGGTTCGTCTCGAACGTCTCGCTGCGGGTGTTCACGGCCGAGGGGATGACCGGCATTACAGCGTCTCCTGAAAGATTTCACGGCCGATCAGCATGCGGCGGATTTCGGACGTGCCGGCGCCGATCTCGTAGAGCTTGGCGTCGCGCAGCAGGCGTCCGGTCGGGTAGTCGTTGATATAGCCGTTGCCGCCCAGCGACTGGATGGCCTCGAGCGCCAGTTTCGTCGCCATCTCGGCGGAGTAGAGGATGCAGCCGGCGGCGTCCTTGCGGGTCGTCTCGCCGCGGTCGCAGGCGCTGGCGACGGCGTAGACATAGGCGCGGCAGGCGTTGAGCGCGACATACATGTCGGCGACCTTGCCCTGCATCAGCTGGAACTCGCCGATCGACTGGCCGAACTGCTTTCGCTCGTGGATATAGGGTACGACCACGTCGAGGCAGGCCGCCATGATGCCGAGCGGGCCGCCGGAGAGCACGACACGCTCATAATCGAGGCCGGACATCAGCACATTGACGCCGCGGCCGACCGTGCCCATCACGTTCTCCTCCGGCACCTCGCAGTCGACGAAAACCAGTTCGCAGGTGTTGGAGCCGCGCATGCCGAGCTTGTCGAGTTTCTGGGCGGTCGAGAAGCCGGCAAAACCCTTTTCGATCAGAAAGGCGGTGATACCGCGCGAGCCCGCCTCGGGATCGGTCTTGGCATAGACGACCAGCACATCCGCATCCGGCCCGTTGGTGATCCACATCTTGTTGCCGTTCAGCACATAGCGGTCACCGCGTTTTTCGGCACGCAGCTTCATCGAGACGACGTCGGAGCCGGCACCCGGCTCGGACATGGCGAGCGCGCCGACATGGTCGCCAGAGATCAGCTTCGGCAGGTATTTCTGGCGCTGCTCGGATGTCGCATTGCGGATAATCTGGTTGACGCAGAGATTGGAATGGGCGCCGTAGCTCAGGCCCACCGAGGCGGAGGCGCGGCTGATCTCCTCCATCGCCACGCAGTGCGCAAGATAGCCCATGCCCGAGCCGCCATAGGATTCCGGCGCGGTAATGCCGAGCAGGCCGAGGTCGCCCATCTCCCGCCAGAGCGGCATGGGAAAGTTGTTCGTGCGGTCGATCTCGGCTGCCTGCGGCGCGATACGGTCCGTCGCGAACCGCCGTACGCTTTCGCGCAGCGCCTCGATGTCTTCCCCGAGCCCAAAACTCATGCCGGCGTCGTACATATCCATCCTCCCCTTGTCGCCGCCTCAGGCGGCCGTCTTCTGTCGTTCCGCCCTGTCGAAGGCCACACGCATTTCCGCTTCGCGCGCCTTCACCCGCTTCGCGGCATCCTCCTTCACCGGCCCGTATCCGCGAATCTCGCCGTAAAGCGAGGCAAGCGCAACGGCCGCGTCGAGGTTTTCACGACAGAGGTTTTTCAGCACATGCTCGACCAGCGCCGCATAGTCGGTGATGAGCTGGCGCTCCATGCGGCGCTCCGTGGTGCGGCCGAACGGGTCGAAGGCCGTGCCGCGCAGGCCCTTGAGGCTTGCGAGCACACCGAAGGCCGGCAGCATCCAGCGTCCGAAGCGGCGCTTGCGCGGCCAGCCGTTCGCATCTTCCCCCTGCAGGAACGGCGGCGCGAGGTTGAAGGCGATGCGGTAGTTGCCCTCGAACTGCTCGGAAAGCCCCGCCTTGAAGGCCGGATCGGTGAAGAGCCGTGCCACCTCATACTCGTCCTTGTAGGCGAGAAGCTGGGCATAGACATGCGCAACCGCTCGCGTCAGCCGGTCATCCGGGACAACCGCCTTTTCGGCTTCCCGTACGCGATCCACGAGCGCCTGGTAGCGGCTGGCGAGGGCCGCGTTCTGGTAGGCCGCCAGGTGCGTCATGCGGTGCGCGATCAGCTCTTCCGTTGCCATGGTCTCCAATGTCGCGGTCCGCTTGCCCGGCTCCAGCAGGCGCTCGGCGCGGGCGGGATCGGCGGCTATCAGCCGGCCCCAGCCGAAGGCGGAGAGCGTGGCGTCGACCGCCACCCCGTTCAGCACGATCGCCTGTTCGATCGCCTGGCGGGTGAGCGGGATCAGTCCCTTCTGCCAGGCGAAACCGGTCATCAGGATGTTCGTCGCCATGGCATTGCCGGCAACCTTTTCGGCGACCGTGGTGAAATCGAGCAGGTGCGACGTCGCCCGCAATGCGGCGCGCACCGTGTCCTCGACCTCGCGTCGGCGGAAGTCGAAGTCCCGCTTGCGCACGAAATCGGCGACCGGCGTCAGCCTGGTGTTGATCACGCCCGTCGTGCGGTGGTGGTCGCAGAGCGTCACGGCATCCTTGGAGGAGGCCACCACGTCGTCGGCTGCGATCAGCAGGTCCGCACCGCCGGTGATGATGCGCGGCGACGAAACGTCCTGATCCTTGAGGCCGATGCGCAGGTGGCTCATCACGGCGCCCCCCTTCTGGGCGAGACCTGCCATGTCGAGGATCATCGGCGACTTGCCGTCGAGATGGGCGGCCATGCCGAGGATGGCGCTGATCGTGAGGATACCCGTGCCGCCGATGCCGGCGATGGCGATGTTGTAGGAGCGGTCGCCGATCCGGACGATCTCCGGCTCGAGAATGCCTGTCATATCCGGGTTCGAGCGGGCCGTCTTGCGCAGCCGCCCGCCTTCCACCGTCACGAAGGACGGACAGAAACCCTTGAGGCAGGAATAGTCATTGTTGCAGGTCGACTGGTTGATCTTGCGTTTGCGGCCAAATTCCGTATCGAGCGGTTCGACGGAGACGCAGTTCGACTGGGTGGAACAGTCGCCGCAGCCTTCGCAGACCGCCGGATTGACCATCAGGCGGAACGGCGGGTCTTCCATAAGGCCGCGCGAACGGCGGCGGCGCTTTTCTGCCGCACAGGTCTGCACATAGACGATGGCCGAGCAGCCGGTCACGTCCCTTATGTCGCGCATCACCCGGTCCATCTCGTCACGGTGGCGAATGATGACACCCGGTGCCAGCATGGACGGCGAATAGACTTCGGGATGGTCGGAAACGAGGTAGATCGGCCCGACACCCTCGTCATGCAGCTGGCGCGTCACCGCCTCGGGGCTGATCGGCCCGTCGACGGTCTGCCCGCCGGTCATGGCAACCGCGTCGTTGTAGAGCAGCTTGTAGGTGATGTTGACACCGGCTGCGACCGACTGGCGGATCGCCAGGATGCCGGAATGGTAATAGGTGCCGTCGCCGAGATTGACGAACATGTGCTTTTCATCGGTAAACGGCGCGATGCCCGACCACGGCACGCCTTCGGCGCCCATATGCGTGAAGGTCGTCGTCTCGCGATCCATCCACTGCACCATGTAGTGGCAGCCGATGCCGGCCGCCGCACGGCTTCCCTCCGGCACCTTGGTGGAGGTGTTGTGCGGACAGCCCGAGCAGAAATAGGGCACGCGCTCGATGGGCGCGGCATGCGCCTTGCGGATCTTTTCGCGCTCCAGCAGGTAGGCGAGTTCGTCAGCGATCACCGTCTTCAGGCCGGCATCGAACTCCAGGTGCAGCAAGCGGGCGGCGATGGCACGGGCGACCACGCCGACCGTCAGCGCCTGCGACAGGGGCAGGAACGGGTGGTCCTCATGGTCGAATTTGCCGATGATACGTGGCCGTTCGCCGTGATGCCAGTTGAACAGTTGCTGCTTGATCTGGTTTTCGATGATCTCGCGGCGCTCCTCCACCACGAGCACCTCTTCCAGCCCTTGCGAAAATTCGCGCACGCCTTCCGGTTCCAGCGGCCAGGGCATTCGGACCTTGTAGATACGCATGCCGATCTCGGCCATCTCGGCCGGGCCAAGCGAAAGCTCCTTCAGCGCCTGGAGCACATCCTCATAGGCCTTGCCGGATGCGATGATGCCGAAGCGGGCGCGTGGCACATCATGCGTCACCTCATCCACCTTGTTGGCGCGGGCAAAGGCGATGGCTGCATAGCCCTTGTAGGTCTGCAGCCGTTCGTCCTGTGGCAGCGGCGGATCCGGCCAACGCAGGCTGAGGCCGCCCGGCGGTAACTCGAAATCTTCGGGCAAGACGAACTGCCGGCGCTCGCCCGCAAGATCGACCGAGGCCGTGGTCTCGACCGTGTCGGAGATGAACTTCATGCCGACCCAGCAGCCGGAATAGCGCGACATGGCGGTGCCAAGCAGCCCATATTCGACGAACTCGTGGATGGATGACGGATAGAGCACCGGCATCAGCGCCGACATGAAGGCATGGTCGGACTGGTGCGGGATGGACGACGACTTTGCCGAGTGATCGTCGCCCGCAAAACACAGCACGCCGCCCTGTTTCGAGGTACCGGCGGCATTGGCGTGTTTGAAGACGTCGCCACAGCGATCGACACCCGGCCCCTTGCCGTACCAATAGCCGGCAACGCCGTCTTTGCGGGCGCCGGGCGACAGATGAAGCTGCTGCGTGCCCCAGACGGCGGCGGCCGCCAGATCCTCGTTCACCCCCGGCCGGAACACGATGTCGCGCGCCGCCAGATGTTTGCCGGCTTTCGCCAGCTGCTGGTCGTAATTGCCGAGCGGCGACCCACGATAACCCGAGATGAATGCAGCAGTGTTCAGCCCCGCGGCACGGTCGCGCCGCATCTGAACGATGGGCAGGCGCACGAGTGCCTGGATGCCGGAAAGGAAGACCCTTCCCTCCTCCGCCGTATACTTGTCCTCGAGAGAAAAGCTCTGCTTCAGCATGACTTCCTCCTCGATGGCCCTCCTCCACGAAAGCCATCCTCCATATCTAGGAGCCTACGCCGGGATTGGGAGGAGTGGGTCCTTATTTTCCCCTTGCAGCATCACGATTTAGGGATGGCATCCGCAAAGCGGGCCTGTGGACGCAAAGCCATCCTACTGCGCCTCAGATCGGCACGCGGTGGGTGTTCTTCAGCTCATCGAGCGCGAAGCTCGAATTGACGAAACCGACGCCCGGCAAGCGCAGCAGGGCCTTCTTCAAAATCTCCTCGTACTGGCGCACGCTGCTGGTCAGCACGCGCAGCACATAGTCGTGCTCGCCGGTCATTGAGTAGCACTGCACGACTTCGGGCATGTTCTTCACCGCCTTCTCGAACTCGAGCAGCGTCACTTCGTCATGCTGTTTCAGCCGCACGAAGCAGAAGACGGAGACCTCGAAGCCGACGAGCTTCGGGTCGACCGCGACGATCCGGCCACGGATGATGCCGAGCCGCTCCATCTCCTTGATGCGCCGCCAGCACGGCGTATGGCTGAGGCCCACGCGCTCGCCGATCTGGGCCACCGTCAGCTCCGGTTCGCTCTGCAAAAGCCGCAGGATCTTGCGGCTCGTCTCGTCCATACCGCTCTCGCCCATGACCTAGAGAAACCCGCGGGAGGCGAGATTGCGCATCAGCGCGGCGATGCCGAAGGTCCAGGGCGGGCATTCGGTGGAGAGACGTACCGTGTTGACCAGCGCCCCCAGCTCGATATTCGAGATGGTGACCCGGTCGCCGGTCTTGTGGGTAAAGCCCTGCCCCGGCGCGTCACGGTCCTCGACAGGCGCAAAGAGCGTGCCCATGAACAGCATGAAGCCGTCGGGATATTGATGGTGTTTTCCGATCGTCTGGGAAACGAGATCGAGCGGGTCGCGGCTGATTTCGCGCATCGTGCTGCGGCCCTTCAGCACGAAGCCGTCCTCCCCTTCGATCGAGAGGTCGAGATCGGCCTTGCGCACGTCATCGATCGAATAGGTCTCGTCGAACAGGCGGATGAACGGACCGATGGCGGCGGAGGCGTTGTTGTCCTTCGCCTTGCCGAGCAACAGTGCCGAGCGGCCCTCGACATCCCGCAGGTTAACATCATTGCCGAGTGTCGCGCCCTTGACGCGGCCCTTGCTGTCGACGGCGAGCACGATTTCCGGCTCCGGGTTGTTCCACTTCGAAATCGGATGCAGGCCGACCGAAGCGCCCCAGCCGACCGAGGCGAGCACCGGCGCCTTGGTGAAAACCTCGGCATCCGGCCCGATGCCGACTTCGAGATATTGCGACCAGACGCCTTCCTCGATCAGCGCCGCCTTGACCTTGGCTGCCGCTTCCGAACCCGCCTTGAGGTCGCGCAGGCTGTCGCCGATGATGGCGGTGACACGACCGCGCACTTTCTCCGCTACAGCCGGATTGCCCGCCGCCTTCTCCTCGATCACCCGCTCGATCATCGACCGCGCAAAGGTGACGCCACAGGCCTTCACGGCCTGGAGATCGCAGGGCGCCAGAAGATGAAGCCGCGAAAAGTCGCCCGCGCCTTCGACGGAAGCTTCGAGCGCGGCATCCAGAGTATCCAGGGGGTCGCAAGACGCAGAGCGCGCGACCGCCGCGGGGTCATCGTTCTCCAGAAGATCGCGCATGGTGGGTATGATCTTTGAGGTGATGTCGCAGAGCTTGCCGTCACGCAAAACCACGACCGCCGGCCCCTGTACATCCGGCCGCCAGACGCGCCCGACAAACGTTCCTTGCGAAAAAGTGCCTGCCGTCACCGCGTGTCCTCCTTGCCGGCTTTCGTCCTATCGATATGCCTTCGTGGTCGTTAGGCACCCTCTGCCGGGCAGCGGAGCGTCTTCACCCACCCACAAACAAGTTTCGTACCTTTCTCAGGAAAAACCGGACACGCCTCTTTATGTTGTAGCCGCTCCAGTATTTTTCGGCAAAGCATGCATTCAAGATCGGCCTGCGCTTATAGTCAGCGGCGTTGACGAAAATTTCGAACAGATCGTCAAGCGCGGCTTCGGGCTTGCTTATATTCGCGTCCAACCACTCCGGATCCGGGCCGGCCGGCAGGATATCGTTGCGTATGCCGTCAAATGTCGCCTCCAAGCCGCTGCCCTGAAACAGGAGATTGCCAAAGGAGGCCTTCCAACCGAAATCAGCAATGATCGCTGTCGGGATCCCTCGGCTGACGGCATTTATCAGAAGCGTGCTCGCAAAGCCCAGGCACAGATCACATCTACCCAAAGCTTCCTGCGGCGCGTCGTATTTCACCACCAGGTTCTTGGGCAGAATTCCCCCGAGGCTCGATGACAGAAGAAGTTTCGGCAGCTGGTATTTCGGGGGATGCGCAGAATTGTGCCCACTGTGATCCCGGCACTGCACGATGAGTTCCCTGTCTGGCCAGGCGAGTGCATAGTCAACCAAAAATCGGGACAGGGCCGTCCTGTCCCCCTTGCTGTAGGGCACAACGTTCTGGTCGATGAAGAGAACCGTGCGCAGCGAAGGACTTACCTCTGCACGTGGCTGAACGCCCATCAAAGATGGAAACCCGAGAAGGAAAGCGTTTTCGTCGCTCGCCCCGTGCTTTTTGCAAAACTTCTTGTAGTCCCTCACGTTGTTCTTCGAATTGAACAAGACAATGTCGCTGGCAACCCGATGGGAAAACCCGACATCCTGCCGATAAAGTGTAACGCCGGCAAAACAGCTGACGAAGAGCGGCCGATCGCCGTCTGAATGTTCGAATTCCCGCGTCACATTCCAGATTCGGCGTCCGGAACAGCAGAAAAACACCACATCACAAGCAGCGGCCCTCACGGAGGCCGCAAGATTTCCGTCAGACGCGTAGGAGAACCCTCCGGTCTTGCGCAGCGCTTTTGTGAGCGTGCCGTTGACAACAATGTCTCGCCCCGAATCCCTTTCCAGGAAAAGATATTGGACGCTGGCCCCTTTTGATAAAAATACGGGAGCGAGCCTGGCGGCGATGTCCGCATAGGCGTCATAAGAGATAACGAATAGGATTTTCGGTTTTCTGGACATTTTCAAAGGTAGGCGTTTGCGCCGTCAGACGGCGGATTCTGGTGACTGATCGCATTTCGCTCTCTGAAGTCAATCCCCCAACACACGCATACAACCGCCTTGAGCCGGCCTTGCAACAAAAGACTGCAAACGAAGACATCGTGCGGCTCAGCACGCCGTTATCAATCTGCGCTTGCCTTGATCGAACGCCTTGCCTAAAAGAGAAATCGACAAATGGCGACGAAAAGGCGCTAATCCATTGAAGAAAATGGGATTTCTTATTCCATCAGTGATTAAGAAGCACTTTCGGCGTTTGCGCAAGGCGATAGGAATGGGAGGGGGCACTCCCGCTGATATCGTAGCGTTGCGTGCGCAGTTGCTTGCCTTCCCCCGCCTGTTTCCCGTAAATCAAATCCTGTATCGCGGCGAAAAAATCTGGCCGGTTTTCCGGTTCGCGCTCTGGCGCACCCTGCGGGCGGTCTATGAAGGCCGGGACAATAAGATCAATCCGCAGAAGCCCATGCTGCCGCCCGAATGGGAAAAGGAATATCGCGAGTTGTGCGGCGCCATCTCCATCGATGAACTGGCGACCAATAGCCCGCTCGACTTCCTGTTTTTCGTCAACCAACGGGGCGTCGAGCAGTTTTCGGGACCGGAAGGCATCTACAACCGCATTACCGACCCCGTTTTCGAAGCGGCGCGCACCGTCGGCACTGCACAGAAGATCGAGCTTCTCAAGAGCCGCGGTCTACTGGACACGAATCGCGTCCACCCCCCCATCTACATCCTGCCGCCCCAATTGCGCAGCGTCGGGCACGTACAGTTGCTCGACGTGCCGCCAAATTTTGTGGAAATACTGCAAGCCAGCTTCCCGGCAATCCAGTTTCGCGACGACGATGTCAGCGACATAATGGACTGGCATTTCCACCAGTACGAGATCTACCACCAGATCCTCACGCGGATGCGCCCGAAATGCGTTTTCTTCATGGGTTTTGAGTTTCACCTTGCCCTGAGCCAAGCCGCTGCCGATCTTGGCATCAAGAGCGTGGATCTGCAGCACGGCACGCAGACGGGCTGGGGTCCACTCTACAAGTGGTGGGATGAAATGCCGGCGGAAGGGTACAAAATGCTCCCCGACTATTTTTGCGTATGGGGAAAACGTGACTTCGACCATCTTTCGACAACAATACCCGGCGCAAAACATCAGCCGATCATCGGCGGTTTTCCCTGGATGGACAGACAGAAGGATCTCGGCGCGCCCCTTAGTGACGCGTTCAAAGCCAAGCTCGCAGCCTACAAGAAGGTGATCCTTGTGACGCTCCAGCATCAGAATACCGTGCCGGAAATACTGTCCGCGACGATCGCCCAAAGCCCTTCGAACTATTTATGGCTGCTGCGAAAGCACCCGAAAGGACGTTCGCCAAAGGCACGCGGCGCGCTTGCGCGCGACAACGTGGTTATCTCACCGGAAGTCGACAATGTCGTGCTCAGCCACCTCCTCCCACTCGTTGACGTCCATATGACAGCTGGATCGACCGTCGTGCTGGAGGCGGACTACTTTGGCGTCCCCAGTATCGTGTGGGATATTACCGGTGTTGAAAACTACGAAGAGATGATCGAAGAAGGTCTCGTGCACAGCGTCTATTCAAGCGCAGAATGTGTCGCGATCTTGGCTACTTTAGAGCGCCGTCCTTCCACGGGCAGCGAAGCAATTTGCGTAACAGATACAGCAGCGGTGCTGCGCTCATTGGTGAAACTATGACAAAAAAAACTGCAGTCGACTTGCTGGTATACGGGCCGTGCTCCAATGCCGGTGACGTTCTCATTCATCAGACCTTCAATGCCCTGTTTAAGGATAGCCTGGACACGCAGTACCGCCACATCCGCGCGGACAAGCTGGGTTGCCCGACCGGCAACGTCGTAATCGGCCCCGGCGGCCTCCTGTCCGGCGCCTACCGCGCCGATACCGCTCCCGACGAGTTGGTTATCCGGCACTTGAATGCGAAGACCCTGGACGCGTGGCAGAAAGCCGGCAAGAAGATCTTCTGCTTCGGCACGGGTACGAACACGCCCTTCGACGCGCACAAGAATGCAAAGCCGTTCTCAAGTGTCAGCGAACAGAACATCGCGAAGCTTGCCCATCTTGCCACGCGTCTCTATCTGCGCGGCACGCGCGACATTCTGCGCCTTTCGTCGTTCTGCGCCAGCGAGGACAGCGACAAGTTCGTCTTCCAGCCCTGCCCGTCGGTCTTCCTCGACCGTCTCTTCAACATCAAGCCGGAAACCAGCGATCGCATCGCCATAAACTTTCCGCTGAACGCGGTGCTGACGAAAGAGAACGTCGCCAACCATCCGCTCAAGCGCTTCAAGGAATATGCCAACGCCCAGGGCCTCAAGGTTTATTTCCTCGACAACCACCCGATGGACATCAACCCCTATGTCCTGGAGTTGTGCGACGGTACCACGCATGACAAAAAAGTCATGAAGATCGTTGCCACGGAAGGTTTCGGCGCCTCGTCCGAACACAACAAGAAGTTCCAAGACGTGTGGATGGATTATCAAAGCCTGCCGGCCCGCTTCAACGGCTATCGATTTGCGTTCGGAGCACGCCTGCACTCCTTCCTGCCCTTCATGGCCTTCAATACCCCTACCGTTTTCCTGTCGCCGAACGAAATCCGCCGGCCGATGGGGATCGAGTACTTCCAGCACGCGGCCTTCAGCGCGGCAGTGCCGTGGTCGAACGCACAGGGACAGCAAACCGTTGCCAGCATGATCGACCGATTGAACTATTTCATCGCCCACGAAGACCGGCTGCGCGCCCACATTCAAGAACAAAAGGAACGCTTGTGGGCCATTACGCAGGTCAACAAGGCGGATATGCTCGAGCGCTTGCGCTAATATGCAGGCCAAACCGGATGTTCTGCACTTCGAAGCCAATCCCGAAAGTGACCGCCTTCTGGTCTATTTTGGAGACATAGGCTCGCAGAAGGCAGATTTCGGCTTGTTCGCGCGTAGCAAAATCAACAAGCTGATCCTGCGAGACCCTAAGCGCACCTCGTACAATGGTCCGATCGCCGGCCTGTCAAAGAATGCGGATCAACTGGCAGAGGTCCTGCAACACTATACAAGCCGCTTCGCGCCGGAAAACATCGTCGTGGCTGGTGGCTTCCTGGGGGGCTACGCAGCCCTGGCGTTCGGATGCCGGCTGGGTGTGGGGAAAATCGTGGCTTTCGCGCCGCAATTCCACTTGCACCCCCAACTGCCCTACGCCCCGAAAATGCCGGTAAAGCACGCGGACCTCTACAAAATCGTCGCCGCGCGTCATGCCCGGACCGATGTGGAGATCTGGTACGGGACCGAAGATATCGTGGATCTCTACCAGGCGCTTCCTGCCATGGACATTGAGGGAGTTTCCCATAGGCCGCTGAAGGGCTGCATGCATGATGTGCTTGCCCATATGAAGAATGAGGGACGCCTCGATTGCTTCTACGAATACATTTCAGGCTTGTCCTCCTTTGAATGGGAGCCCTATGATTTGCCTGTCCTGGACAAGTCGAGAATCAACTCTGCGGTTGAAAATTACTATATCCACAAGGATGACGACGCGGTCGTTGCCGCGCTGGCTCCGGTGGCGAGCACCTATAAGCTGTCAGCAGTTCACTACGCGCTCGGCTCGGCCTATTATCGAATGGGTAAGATGGCGGAAGCGGAAACCTGCTTTGAAGAAGCCATTGTTGCCTGCGAAAACAATTACGCCGCCTGGTACCATCGGGGCCTGACCTTTCTCAATCGTAAGGCTTATGCGCAGGCGGAGGATTGTTTTGCCGCCGCCATCACACATTCCCCATCGCCCAGTGCCGCCCGCTACGCGCAACTCGGCACCGCACAGCGCCTGCAGGGGAAGCTCGATTTGGCCAAGGCCACGCATCTCCATGCGCTCTCCCTCGGCGGCGGTCATATTGCCTCGCATTTTCAGTTGGGTTTGATCTACCAGGACCAAGGTCTATTGCAGGACGCTCTGGCGAGCTTTGAGGAGCATCTGCGCCTGCGGCCGGACGCGGATGCATCGCAAAAGCGAATCGACCAATTACGCAAGAAAATCGCCCAGCGCATGCGCAGGAATGCCGAGGCGGCCAAATTCGAGACCCAGCCGAAAATCCTCTTCAACCGGATCGATGGCGCGCGCCAAGTGACCATCCTTCTCGGATTTTCCAAGTATATGTTTCGTGGATTCCAGCGAAACAACATACAAATGAAGGGGGATTGGTATCTCGATCACGTCAAGGAAAATACGGAATATCTCAGTCAGCATATCCGCAGGCACAGTCTGTCCGTCGTCAACATCATCGGCACGAGCAAATCCTGCACCGGCGCGTTCATTTTCGCGGATGAACTCGCCAGACGCTTTCCGAAGGTAAAATTCAACGTCTTTGCGTTCTCCGCGTACACCACCCTCGACAGGCGGTTTTACGACGAGCACCAACTCAACAAGTATCTGCCCGGTTCCCTCTTGGGGGTATGGGAGAATTCCGAAAAATACGCCTCGGCACTCGCACGCTATGGCGACAGTACCCAGTTGGCGAAAGCCAACAATATTTCTCTGATACTACTCTATCCAGAGTACAGCAGAGGGGGCGAGACCGCTTTGGCGCTGCGCATGCAAGGCCACGCAAACGTTCGCCTCGTGCCCCTGCCGGTGCGCACGCATTCCATTATCGCGCCGTTCTGGCATAAACTCCTCGAAGGCCAGGAAATTGAGGTATTCGAGGGGGTTGTGCGTCCGCTGCCTCCGCAGGACTACGCCTATTTTTCCGGCTTGCAGGACCGCTCCGACTATACGTTCGACCTCTATCATTTGCTTGACGATACGGAACGCTTTCTTGAAAGGCTCGAAGCGGCGAACAAAGATTACATTCGCACGCTCGGCAAGGCGCCTTACTGAAGCGCGCTGCGATCTTGGGGCGGTAATCCTCCCGCGCACTAATCGGGTTCAAAAGTAGAATTTTCTCGGCAATATGCATGAGGAGATTTTGATGAAGA
>NZ_JBXARJ010000012.1:0-207703 GCF_058808115.1 Shinella sp. GW821-FHT11G07 | reverse complement strand
CATCAAAATCTCCTCATGCATATTGCCGAGAAAATTCTACTTTTGAACCCGATTAGTGCGCGGGAGGATTACCAGCTGTCCGGCAAGCTGTTCCCCTCGGGTGAGCGTATAGAGCCCACCGCCCTTCTGTTGGTGATGGGCGTTGGGAAGATGGGTCATCGGTTCGAAGCAGAAGAAACCGCTTTCTGCCGATGGCGAATAGAGCACGAAATGCTTGAAGATGCTGTCAGCGTCGATGGAAAGCGCAATTCCCGTTTCCGGCCATTCGATGGTTGCCTTGCCGTTCCATCCGTCGAATGCGTTGTTTAGCCAGTACGCAGGAAGCCGGGCGCCGGATGCAAAGTTCATGTCTGGCAGAACCGGGCCGGGACTACCCGGCAAATGATTTTCTTGCTCGCTCCAGTGGTTTGCGGCCTCTGCGAAAAGGCGCGTTTCCGGCGTGCGCGGGAAGTAGGGGTGGAAGCCCAAGCCGTAGGGAAGCGCATGGTTTGCCCAGTTTGTGACCGTCAAGGACAAGCTCAGGCGATCCTCGTCAATGGCGATGGTCTGGGTCACCTCGTAGGCGAAGGGTCTGGTGGCGCTCGCCTCCTGCGCATAGCGAAATACGATCTCCTGGCGATTCTGCCGGAGGGTCGACCAGCGCTCAAGCCATCCATCGCCGTGCAGGACGAGCGGATCGGCCGTGCGGGGTGAGAGCCTGTAGTTTCGACCGTCGAAGCGGAAACCGTTGTCCTCGATGCGATTGCCGAACGGGACGAGGGGAAAACAGGCTTCCCGGCCGAGTACCTGCGAAGCGAGGCCGGGCGAGGGCGTCGGGGCGAGGATGGGGGTGCCATGCCAGCGGGCCGAAAGGATGGCGCCGCCGAGCGGGCTCACTTCGACAGCGAGCCCGCTCTTTTCGAGAAGGATGATATCCTTCGTCACAGGGTCAGACGTGCCGGCCGGCGGCGGCCGAGCGCAAGTTGTCGAGCAATACGGCGAGAAGCAGGATCAGACCGCGCACGACATATTGGTAGAAGGCCTGGATGTTGAGCAGGTTCATGACGTTTTCCGCAATGCCCATGATCAGCACGCCAACGATGACGCCGGTCATCGCCGCCCGGCCGCCGGCAAGTGACACGCCGCCCAGCACGCAGGCCGAGATGACGGAGAGTTCGAGGCCTGTTGCGGCATTCGGCTGACCCGATGTGATGCGGGAGGCGAGCAGCACGCCGGCAACGGCGCAGACGAGGCCCTGCAGCGCAAAGATCCAGATACGCATGTTGGAGACGTTGACGCCGGCAAGGCGCGAGGCCTCCGGATTTCCGCCGATCGCCAGCGTGTTCTTGCCGAAGACGGTGCGGTTCAAAACGAAACCAAAGACGATGAAGAAGGCGGTCATGACCCAGATCGGCGTCGGAATGCCGAGGAACTTCGAGAGCGCAAGCTGGTAGAAGCCCGGATCGTTGATGCCGACGGCGCGGCCGTCCGAGGCAATCAGGGCGAGGCCGCGCACGATCTGCATGGTGGCGAGCGTCGTGATCAGTGCGTTGATGCGGAAGCGGGCGATCACCACGCCGTTGACCAGTCCGACGCCGCCACCGCAGATGAGCGCGGCAATGAGGCCGACGAGGATCGAGCCCGAGGCGTTCGAGGCCATGACGGCGACCATGCCGGAGAATGCGACGGTGGAGCCGACCGACAGGTCGAAATCACGCGAGGCGAGGCAGAACATCATCGTGCAGGCGACGATGCCGATGGTGACGACCGATTGCAGCAGGCCGAGCATGTTGCGCTCGGTCAGGAAGTTGGGGACCGTCAGCGCCACGATGGCAAAGGCGATGGCGAAGATGACCACGAGGCCTTGCTCGCCGAGGAGGAGTTTTTTCAAAGACGTCATCGCGACTGGACCTGCTGGTTGGGGAGTTCGCTGGCATTGGACACATCGGGAAGCGCGGCGGCGAGGATGCGGCGCTCGTCGAAATCGGCACGGTCGATATCGGCCGCGACCCGGCCTTCGCACATCACCATGATGCGGTCGGTGATGCCCATTACCTCCGGCAGTTCGCTGGAGATGACGATGATTGCCATGCCCTGGCCGGCGAGCTCATAGAGGATTTCGTAGATTTCCGACTTGGCGCCGACATCGATGCCGCGTGTCGGCTCATCGATGATGAGGACTTTTACGCCCTGTTCGGAAAGCCAGCGGCCGAGAATGACCTTCTGCTGGTTGCCGCCGGAGAGGTTGATGATGTCCTGCTTGCGCGACGGCGTGCGCACGCGAAGTTTCGCGATGAAGCGCTCGGCAAGCTCCGCCTCCTTCTTTGGCTGGAGAAGGCCGAAGGGGGAGAAGTGGCGGCGCGAGGAGATCGCCATGTTCTCCTCGATATTGCGCCCCTGAACGATACCGTCGAATTTTCGGTCTTCCGGGCAAAGCACGATGCCGGAGCGGATCGACTGCGACGGGCTATCCGGTGTGACGGTTGCTCCATCGACACTGACGGTGCCCTGCGAGCGGTTGTCGGCGCCATAGACGAGGCGCGCCATCTCGCTGCGCCCGGCGCCGATGAGGCCGAAGAAGCCGAGGATTTCGCCCTGGCGCACGGAAACATTGATCGGCGTGCGCAGCTTGGAGCCGGCTAGGTTCTTGACCTCCAGACGGACGGCGCCGCGCTCGCGTGGACGAAAACCCCAGATGTTGGAGATTTCGCGGCCAACCATTTCGGCGATGATCTGGTCGCGCGTGACCTTGGCGATTTCCGGGTGATGCGCGGCAAGCTTGCCGTCGCGCAGCACGGTGAGGCTGTCGCACAGGCGGAAGATTTCGTCGAGACGGTGCGAGACGTAGAGGATGACCTTACCCTGTGCGCGCAGGCGGTCGATCAGGGTGAAAAGGATTTCGCTTTCGCGGGAGGAGAGCGAGGAGGTCGGCTCGTCGAGTGCGATGACGCGCGCATCGGCCATCACCGCCTTGGCGATCTCGACCATCTGGCGTTCACCGATCGAGAGTGCCGCGACCTTGACGGTCGGGTCGATGTCGATGCCGATATCCGCAAGCTTTTCCTTCACCACGCCGACAAGACGGGTGCGGTCGATCACGCCGGCCTTGCCGGGAAATCGGCCGAGCCAGAGGTTTTCGGCGACCGTCAGCTCAGGCACGAGCTGGAGTTCCTGGTGGATGACGATAACGCCGGCCTCGAAGGCATCGCGTACTGAGCGGTAGTGCTGTGACTGGCCGTCGATGCGGATCTCGCCGGTATCGGCCGACTGGTCGCCGGACAGCACGCGGATGAGGGTCGATTTGCCTGCGCCGTTTTCGCCCATCAGGCCGTGGACAGCACCCTTCTTCACGGAGAAGGAAACGTCGGCGAGCGCCTGCACGCCGGGATACCCCTTGGATATCGCCTTGAATTCAAGAAAGTCCTGCATGTCGCAACCCCCAAAAGAGGCCCGGCGGCAGCACGCCGCCGGGATGAAATCATCTTGGGAGGATGATTATTCGATGCCGAGATCCTTGCGAACGGTTTCGTAGTTGTCGCGCAGCGCAACCTGGCCGGCGGTCAGGATCAGCTTTTCCGGCTCCTTGCCGTTGGCGACCCACTCGTACATGTTGAGTGCTGTCTCGTAGCCGTGGCGCTTTGGCGAGATGATCACGGTGCCGAAGAAGCCGGTGGCAGTGGGCTTCTTGAACTCGTTGATCGCCGAATCCGCGCCGCCGATGCCCACGCCGATCATGCTGTCGGCGGCAATGCCGACGCTTTCGGTCGCGCGAACGGCGCCGAGCACGGCTTCGTCATTGAGGCCGACGGCGACCCAATGCTTGATGCCGGCATTCTTGTTGAGCACGACGGTTGCGGCGTTCAGCGCTGCTTCCGTGTCGGTCTTGGCCTGCGGGGCGTCAAAAATGTTGGCTTCCGGGAAGCCGGCGGCCTTCAGCACGGTGAGCGCGCCTTCGACGCGATCGACGGCGGTCGGCAGCTGGTCGTAGGACACGCGGATCGCGCCGACGTCCTTCATG
The DNA here is from genome assembly GCF_058808115.1 of Shinella sp. GW821-FHT11G07. Lineage (NCBI taxonomy): Bacteria > Pseudomonadati > Pseudomonadota > Alphaproteobacteria > Hyphomicrobiales > Rhizobiaceae > Shinella > Shinella sp. GW821-FHT11G07. Next base: position 203,706 of record NZ_JBXARJ010000012.1, on the reverse strand, counting down.
TCCCAGCCGCGCTTCTTGATCTCGTCGACGATCGTCTGGCCGACGGCCTCGCCGATCTTGGTGGCCGAGATGCCCATATGGGCGACGTCTTCGATCGGGGTGCCATCGGCATTGACCAGACGGTCGTCGACGGTCATCAGCTTGAGGTCGTTGGCGGCGGCCTTGGCGACGATGCCCGGGCCGAGCTTCACGTCCGGCGTGCAGATGATGAAGCCCTGGACGCCCTGTGCGCCGAGATTGTCGATGGCCGACTGAACCTTCTCGCCGTCTTCCGCGCCGATCTTGACGAGCGTGAAGCCCTTTTCCTTGGCGGCGACGTCGGCGAACTTCCACTCGTCCTGGAACCACGGCTCTTCCGGCTGCTTCACGATGAAGCCGATCTTCACGTCGGCGGCAAAGGCGGAGGTGGCCGCGAACACGGCGACGGTGCCAGCCAGGATGGCTGCTTTGATAAAGCCCATTGTCTCTCTCCCAAATTAACTGCGCGTGCAGTGGGCTTTTGTGTAAAGTCTTTCATCATATTCGTCAATTGCGCTTGTATGATGAATTGAATATCAGTGTATGATAGAGATGGCGCCAATGATGAATGCGCATCGTGTCATCGGGCGCGAACTGGGTTATGGATCGCTGAGAGTGGGATGGAGAATGGCCGTGCAGGAACTGGGTGAAGGTTTGGGCGTGCCCGAAGGCGAGGGCGGCGTGCGCCGTCCGCGCGTGCAGAAGAACGTCACGCGGACGATCGCATCGGATATCTGCGCCGACATCTTCCCGGTCGGCGCCTTCCTGCCGACGGAAAACGAGCTGGGCACGCGCTACGGCGTCAGCCGCACGGTCATCCGGGAATCGCTGAAGATCCTCGAATCCAAGGGGCTTGTGCGGGGGCGTTCGCGTGTCGGCACCGTCGTCTGTGCCAAGGACGAGTGGAACATCCTCGACCAGCAGGTGCTGGAATGGATCGGCCCGCGCATCTTCGAACTCGATCTCCTAACCTGCGTGCTCGACGCGCGTCGCGCCATCGAGCCCTTCGCGGCAGAGTTCGCAGCCGCGCGGGCGACGGTGCAGGAGGTGGCAGAAATCGAGCGGGCCTGGGAGCGCATGCGCGACGCCGAGGGTGATCTCGAAGCGTTCACGCAGGCCGACGTCGCCTTCCATGCCGGCCTGCTGAAGGCCAGTCACAACCAGGTCTTCATGCAGCTTGCGAGCATCATCCAGGCGGCACTGGAATTTTCACTGCACGCCTCGAATGAGGCGGCGGACGCACGGGACGAAGCGTTGGAAATCCACAAGCGGCTCGTCGAGGCGCTGCGCATGCGCGACAAGGCGGCGGCACGCGAATGCTCGCACCGCATGCTTGATCTTGCGGCACGCGATCTGGCGATCGCTGTTCGCAAACATCCCGCAACCGCTGAACGCTGAGGAGATCACATATGGCTGGACGTCTTCAAGGGAAGCGGGTCATCGTCACCGGCGCGGCGCAGGGCATCGGCCTTGCCATCGCGGAAGTCTTCCTTGCCGAAGGGGCGAGCCTCTTCCTGATCGACCGAGACAGCGATCTGCTCGCTGCGGAAGCCGAACGGCTTCGTGCGACGGGTGGCAAGGTGGGTCATGCGACCGCTGACATCACGGATGCTGAGGCAATCGAACGGGCAGTCGCCGCGGCGACGCGCGAAATCGGCCGGCCGAACGCGCTGGTCAACAATGCCGGCGCCAACGTCTTCTTCGAGCCGCTGAAGCTATCCGATGCCGACTGGGAGCGCTGCTTTGACGTCAACCTCAAGGGTGCCTGGAACTGCAGCAAGGCCGTGCTGCCGGGCATGATCGAAGACGGCGGCGGCGTCATCCTCAACATCGCTTCGACGCATGCCTTCACCATCATCCCGCACACCTTCCCCTATCCGGTCGCCAAGCATGCGCTGCTCGGCATGACCAAGGCGCTCGGCCTCGAATATGCCGGGCAGGGCGTGCGCGTGAACGCGCTGGCACCAGGCTATGTGCGCACGCAGAAGGCTGTCGAATACTGGGACAGTTTCCCGGATCCCGTCGCCGCGGAGGCCGCAACGATGAAGCTCCATCCGGGTGGGCGCATCGCGACGCCGGAAGAGATCGCCAAGGCCGCGCTCTTCATGGTCTCGGACGAGTGCCCCTTCATGAATGCCACCTGCCTGACGGTCGATGGCGGCATGAGTGTCCTGCATCACCCCTGACCGTTTTCGGCATATTTCTCCATCCCACCCGAAACCTCCGGCGTCTCCTCGCCGGAGGTTTTTCTTTGTCCGCTTTGCCCATTCCGCAGCTTGACCGAAAATAACTCCGATTATATGAGAAAAGAAAAGCTAACTTACCAGCGTGCACTTGTGGAGGAGCAAAAATGTCCCGGAAATTGCGGTCGCATCATTGGTTCGGCGGGCTGGACAAGGATGCGTTCATTCACCGGAGCTGGATGAAGAACAACGGCCTGCCGGACGACGTTTTCGACGGCCGCCCGGTCATCGGCATCTGCAACACCTTCTCGGAACTGACACCCTGCAACGCGCATTTCCGCGGCCTTATCGAACATATCAAGGCGGGCGTGCTGGAGGCGGGCGGCCTGCCGGTGGAGTTCCCGGTCTTCTCCTGCGGTGAATCGAACCTGCGCCCGACCGCCATGCTCTTCCGCAACCTCGCCTCCATGGATGTCGAGGAGGCGATCCGCGGCAATCCCATCGACGGCGTCGTGCTGATGGCGGGTTGCGACAAGACCACGCCGTCGCTCGTTATGGGCGCGGCCTCCTGCGATCTGCCCTCCATCGTCATTTCCGGCGGGCCGATGCTGAACGGCCGCTTCCGCGGCCGCACCATCGGTTCGGGCACGGATGTCTGGAAGTTCTCGGAGGATGTGCGCGCCGGCGTGATGTCGCAGAAGGATTTCCAGGCGGCTGAAAGCGCCATGTCGCGCTCGCCCGGCCACTGTATGACCATGGGCACGGCTTCCACCATGGCTTCCATGGTGGAAGCGCTGGGGCTCGCCCTTCCCGGCAACGCCGCCGTTCCCGCCGTCGATGCCGAGCGGGCCCGGCTGGCGCGGCTGACGGGCCGGCGCATCGTCGGCATGGTCGCCGAAGACCTGCGTCTGTCGAAGATTCTTACACGCGCGGCCTTCGCCAATGCCATCCGCGTCAACGGCGCGGTCGGCGGCTCCACCAATGCGGTGGTACACCTCCTTGCGATCGCCGGCCGCACCGGCACGCCCTTGTCGCTCGACGATTGGGACCAGTTCGGCCGCGACGTGCCGACCATCCTCAACCTGATGCCCTCCGGCCGCTACCTGATGGAGGATTTCTACTATGCCGGCGGCCTGCCGGTCGTCATGAAGGAAATTGCCGATCTCCTCGACCTCGATGCTTTGACAGTCACGGGCAACAGCGTCGGCGTGAATATCGATGGCGTCGAAAACTTCAATGACGATGTCATCCTGCCGCGCGAAAAGGCCCTGACCGCAAGCGGCGGCATCGCCGTGCTGCGCGGCAACCTTGCGCCGAGCGGCGCCATCGTCAAACCATCGGCGGCAACGCCGGCACTGATGCAGCACCGTGGCCGCGCCGTGGTCTTCGAGACCATCGATCATTACAAGGCGCGTATCGACGATCCGGACCTCGATATAGACGAGAGCTCGATCATGGTTCTGAAGAACTGCGGCCCGAGGGGGTATCCGGGCATGGCCGAAGTCGGCAACATGGCGCTGCCGCAAAAACTTCTGAAGAAGGGCGTGCGCGACATGGTGCGGATTTCTGATGCCCGCATGTCCGGTACGGCCTTTGGCACGGTGGTCCTGCATACGGCACCGGAAGCGGCCGTCGGCGGCCCGCTGGCGCTGGTGCGTGATGGGGATTTTATCGAACTCGACGTCGCCGGCCGTCGGCTGCATCTCGATGTCGACGACGCCGAACTGGCCCGTAGAAAGGCGGAGTGGACGGCGCCGGTGCCGGAGATGACCCGCGGCTACCAGGGCCTTTATGTCGAGTGCGTCATGCAGGCCGATACGGGGGCGGACCTTGATTTTCTCGTCGGTGGCAGCGGCCATGCTGTCCCCCGCGAGAGCCATTGAGGAGGCGATGGTGAAGGATTTTCGCGTTGAAGACCTGCACGGCATCCACGCCATTCTCTACGCGCTCTTCGATGAGCGGGAAAAGCTCGACCGCGCCTTGATGCGCCAGCAGGTGGAAATCTGCCTGGCGAGCGGCGTGCACGGTATGGCGGCCCTCGGCCTTGCCACGGAGGCTTCCAAGCTCGATGAGGCCGAGCGCATGGCGATCATGGACTGGGTGGTCGAGGACACCGCCGGCCGTGTGCCCGTCGCGCTGACGATCTTCGGCGCCTCGGTCGAGGAACAGGTGCGCCAGGTGCGCCATGCGACGGCCGCCGGTGCCGACTGGCTGATCCTCCAGCCGCCGATGGTCGGCCAATATTCCGCCGTCGAATACATCCGTTTCTTTGGCCGCGTCGCCGAAAACACGGACCTGCCGCTCGCTATCCAGAACGCGCCGGCGCTGATGGGGCGGGGCCTGACGGCGACGGACATTCGCGATCTCGTGCGCCAACATCCCAATATCCGCCTGGTGAAGGGGGAGGGACCGGTCGTCGATATCGCCCACCTGATCGAGATGACGGAGGGGCGGTTGCCGGTCTTCAACGGCCGCGCCGGACTGGAACTGCTGGAAAACCTACGCATCGGCTGTAGTGGCCTGATCCTGGCACCCGATTCCATCGACTATGCCGTGCGCGCCTACGAATTCTTCTGCGACGGCTGGGACGCGCATGCCGAGGAGGAATATCGCCGCATGCTGCCGGGTGTCGTCTTCACCATGCAGGGCATCGAGACCCTCATCTGCTACGGCAAGCGTCTGTTCGGCGAGCGTGCGGGCATCGAAATCCACGACCGAGCGCCCGCCTCGCGGCCCACGTCGATCGGCCTGGACATGACCCGGCGCTATGCAACGGCCCTGGGTGGCTTTCCCGAATAGGACGGACCGTCTATGTACGGGGAAGACGCAAGGGAGGGTGCATGAAGCCAATCGCTCGGGAAGATCGCGGCCTGCCGGCCCGTATTGCAGGCGATATCGGCCGGCGCATCACGCTGGGCGACCTGAAGGTCGGCGAGACCCTGCCGCGCGAGGCAGACATGCTGGCAGCACTCGGCGTCAGCCGCACGACGCTGCGCGAGGCGTTGAAAATCCTGTCAACCAAGGGCTTCATCGAGGCAAAGCCGCGGCTCGGCACGCGTGTGCGGGCGGCAGAACACTGGAACACGCTCGATCCGGTCGTGCTGTCCTGGCAGGGCGATGCCGAGGACCAGGACGCGCTCGCCGAAGAACTTTTCGAAATCCGTCTTTCCATCGAGCCGCTTGCAGCACGCCTTGCCGCCCGTCGTGGTTCGGTCGCGCACCATGCGGCGATCCGTGCGGCCTTCCTGCGCATGGCGGAGGAGCAGGCCGGCATCGACGCGGCGATCGAGGCCGATATCGATTTCCACCTTCAGATCTTCCAGGCTGCCGGCAACCGTTTCCTGCTGCCGGTTTCCTCGGTCATCCGGGCTGCTTTGTCGATCAGCATTCCGAAAACCATGGCCGCCTCTGGCGGCTTCGGCCAGTCGCTGGCCCAGCACCGGGCGATCCTTGAAGCGATCGAGCAGCGCGACGAGGAGGCCGCCTTCGCCGCCGCCACAACGCTCATCGCATCGACCTACAAGCGGAACTTCGGTTAAAGGCGGACCGGTCCCCTGACGGGAGACGTCACGGAGCGCCTTCCGCCCGCGAAAGCCGTCGTGCGACGTCGAAAAATGCACTGACGAGTTTGCCGTTGCTGCGCTCGCGCAGGCAGATCATCGCCTCGTCCATCAGCATTTCCGGGGCCTTGATGTGAATCGGAACAAGGCGGTTGTCCTGGCCGAATTCGGCGGAGGAGACGAAGCCCACGCCGCCACCGGCCGCGACGATCTCGCGAACCGCCTCGCGTCCCTCCGCCTCGATGAGCGGTGTCAGGGTGACGCCGCATTGTTCGGCCATGGCCTCCAGCTTCTGACGGGTCTTCGAACCGCGCTCACGCAGGACAAGGGGGTGTTTGGCAAGTTCGGCGAACGAGACTTCCTTCTGATCGCCCAGTGGATAGCCGCGGCTCGCGAAGGCGATAATCGGCGTGGAGTTGAGCTTCAGGATCTCGAAATCGCTGGATTGCGGGATTTCGCCGAGAACGCCGATATCCGCCTCGTAGGCGTGCAGGCTGGTGATGACCGTCTCCGTGTTGCCGGCATTGATCGAGACCTGCACGGACGGGTAGGCGCGGCGGAAGGCGGCGAGGATGTGGAGCAAGTGGTGGGCGGCGTCGGCGACGATCCGCAGCTTTCCAGCACGCAGGGCCCGCGATTCCGAGAGCAGGTCAAGCGCCTGCTGTTCGACATCGAACATGCGCCGGGTGATTTCCAGAAGCTGCTGGCCGGCCTGGGTCAGCGTTACCTGCTTCTTGTTTCGGTTGAAGAGGAGGACGTCATATTCTTCCTCGAGCTTGCGCACCTGGTCGGAAACCGCGGGCTGGGTTAGGAACAGCGCCTCCGCCGCGCGCGAAAACCCGCCATGGATGGCCACGTTGTGGAAGGCGCGAAGCTGAACATAGCGCATGTGGCATGCTCTCCCTGAATATAGGTTGAGTTTATGAATACATTAAAACCAACGATTTGATTTATGTAAAGCGGCGCGTGATAGTTTTTGCATTTCCATCCCCGCGGTGGAGCGCCTCCATGACCTTGCGACAATCGCCTTGAGTTTGTCGCTGTCGGGCGCTCGCCGGACCCCTTCATCGCGTGCGAGATGGCTCGTGAGAAGGAGCATATGCGCCGCCTCTTCGATAACAGCTGCAAGAGCCATCTGGAGATTGTGCAGACGCGAACGGAGGCCAATTCGTTGATCACGGCTATGACCTATCCGCGCCTGCGCTGGACTGGGATCTTTTTGAAAGCAGTCGGGTGCCCACAGTTAAGGGACATAAGAAAAATCTATGTATCGATACAAAAGAACGATTTTACAGATATGTTTTTCAGCCGCATTGTCATCCCCGGATAAGCAAAACGTGAGGACGGACCATGCCGAACACCGCTTCTGACAGAACGATCGCGCCGCTGGAATCACCGAAGCTCGGTGAACCCTATCTGCTGACCCCCGGTCCGCTGACGACCGCCTATTCAGTCAAGGAAGCCATGCTGCGGGACTGGGGTTCATGGGATGGCGACTTCCGTGCCATGACCAGCGATCTGCGCCGCCAGCTCCTCGATATTGCCGGCGACACAAAGGGCGAGTTCGATTGTGTCCCGATGCAGGGCAGCGGTTCCTTCTCGGTCGAGGCAATGCTCGGCAGCTTCGTTCCGCGTGAAGGCAAGGTGCTGGTGCTGAGCAACGGCGCCTATGGCAAGCGCATCGCGCAGACGCTCTCCTATCTCGGGCGCGACCATATCACGATCGACAAGGGCGACTACATGCCGCCACGCGGCCCTGAAGTCGCCGCGGCACTCGATGCCGATCCGGCAATCACCCATGTCGTGGTCATTCATTGCGAAACCAGCTCCGGCATCCTCAATCCGCTGAAGGAAATTTCCGACACCGTCTATGCCCATGGTCGCAAACTGCTCGTCGATTCGATGAGCGCCTTCGGTGCCGTGCCGGCCGGCCTTGCCGATTTCCGCTACGAAGCCATCGTTTCCTCCGCCAACAAGTGCATCGAGGGTGTGCCGGGCTTCGGCTTCGTCATCGCCCGCAAGAGCGAGCTGGAAGCCGCCAAGGGCCGTAGCCATTCGCTGAGCCTCGATGTGCATGCCCAGTGGGACTACATGAACAAGACGGGCCAGTGGCGCTTCACGCCGCCGACCCATGTCGTTGCCGCCTTCCTGGAGGCGCTGCGCCTGCATCGCGAGGAGGGCGGCGTCGTCGCCCGCGGCGGGCGCTACGCCCGCAACCGCGATGTCATGGTGGCCGGAATGCGTGAGGCCGGGTTCGAAACGCTTCTTGCCGACCAGTGGCTATCGCCGATCATCGTCACCTTCTTCAGCCCGGCCCACCCGGCCTTCGCCTTCGATCGTTTCTACAGCCTGATGAAGGACAAGGGTTTCATCATCTACCCCGGCAAACTGACGGTCGTCGACAGTTTCCGCGTCGGCTGCATCGGCCGCATGGACGAGCATGTCATGCGCCGCGTGGTTGAGGCTGCCCGCTCGTCGCTCGCCGAAATGGGCGTCGATAGCGCCGCTCCGCCAGCCATCGCCCTTGAAGAACGCAGCCGTCTCGCCGCTTAACGAAGAATGGAACTCCCGATGAACCAGATGTCCACGATCACCGTCACCGCCAACCGGCGCACCTATCCCTGGCCGAACGTCCCGGCGATTGCCATCTGCCTGGACGGCTGCGAGCCGGCCTATCTCGACGAGGCCATCAAGTCCGGCCTGATGCCGACGCTCGCGCGCATCCGCAAGACGGGCACGGAGCGCACCGCGCTCAGCGTCATCCCGAGCTTCACCAATCCCAACAACCTCTCCATCGCCACCGGCCGCCCGCCTTCCATCCACGGCATCTGCGGCAACTATCTCTACGAGCCGGCGACCGGCAAGGAAGTGATGATGAACGACCCGCGGTTCCTCCGCGCGCCAACCGTCTTCAAGGCCTTTTACGATGCCGGCGCCCGTGTCGCCGTGGTGACCGCCAAGGACAAGCTGCGGGCGCTGCTCGGCCATGGCCTGAAATTCGATGAAGGCCGTGCGGTCTGCTTTTCGTCCGAAAAGTCCGACACCTCGACCAAGGCGGAACACGGCATCGACAATGCATCGGCCTGGCTCGGCCGCCCGGTGCCGGAAGTCTATTCCGCGGAACTCTCGGAGTTCGTCTTTGCCGCGGGTGTCAAGCTGCTCAAGGAGTTCCGTCCGGACGTTATGTATCTGACGACCACCGATTATGTGCAGCACAAATATGCCCCGGGCGTGAAGCAGGCGAACGATTTCTACGAGATGTTCGACAAGTACCTGACCGAACTCGATGCCCTCGGCGCGGCGATCGTCGTCACCGCCGATCACGGCATGAAGCCGAAGCACAAGGCGGACGGAACGCCGGACGTCGTCTACGTGCAGGACCTGCTGGATGAATGGCTCGGCAAGGATGCCGCACGCGTCATCCTGCCGATCACCGACCCCTATGTCGTGCATCACGGCGCGCTCGGTTCGTTTGCCACGGCGTACCTGTCGGAAGGCACCGACAAGGAGGAGATCATCGAACGGCTGAGGGCGATCGACGGCATCGACGTCGTGCTGTCCCGCCCGGAGGCCTGTGTGCGCTTCGAACTGCCTGACGACCGCATCGGCGACATCGTGCTTGTCTCGTCGGAGAACAAGACACTCGGCACCAGCGAACACCGGCATGACCTTGCAGCGTTGAACGAGCCGCTGCGTTCGCACGGCGGCCTGACGGAGCAGGAAGTGCCCTTCATCGCCAACCGCACGCTGCCCGAGCTTCTCTCCGCCGGCACATTGCGCAACTTCGATGCCTTCTACTACGCGCTCGTCGCAGCCGCGCAGCCGGCAAAATAAGGAGCGAACGATGACCAAGGTGGAAACGACATTCGCGATCCGTCACGAGCCGATGCGAATTGCCGGCAAGATGGTCGATACCGAAGGGGTGGTCGAGGTGCACTACCCCTGGAACGATGCCGTCATCGGCACCGTCCCGGCCGGCAATGCGGAGCACGCCCGCAAGGCTTTCGAGATCGCCGCCGCCTACCAGCCGAAGCTGACGCGCTACGAGCGCCAGCGCATTCTCCTGAAGGCCGCCGAATTGCTGGTTGCCCGCAAGGAGGAGATTTCCGACCTCATCACGCTGGAACTCGGCATTTCCAAGCAGGATTCCCTCTATGAGGTCGGCCGCGCGTTCGATGTCTTCACGCTCTCCGGGCAGATGTGCATTCACGACGATGGTGAAATCTTCTCCTGCGACCTCACCCCCCACGGCAAGCAGCGCAAGATCTTCACCACCCGCGAGCCGCTGACCGCCATCTCGGCGATCACCCCGTTCAACCATCCGCTCAACATGGTGGCGCACAAGGTGGCGCCGGCGATCGCCACGAACAATTGTGTGGTGCTGAAGCCGACCGAACTGACGCCGATGACGGCTTTGGTCCTCGCCGACATTCTCTACGAGGCTGGCCTGCCGCCGGAAATGCTCTCCGTCGTCACCGGCTGGCCGGGCGATATCGGCATGGAGATGATCACCAATCCGAATTTCGATCTCATCACCTTCACTGGCAGCGTGCCGGTCGGCAAGCTGATCGCGACGCATGCGCATTACAAGCGCCAGATCCTTGAACTGGGCGGCAACGACCCGCTGATCATCCTCAACGACCTGTCGGATGACGACCTCGCGCGAGCGGCAGACCTTGCGGTCGCGGGGGCCACGAAGAATTCCGGCCAGCGCTGCACGGCAGTCAAGCGCATCCTCTGCCAGGAGCGTGTGGCTGACCGCTTCGTGCCGATGGTGCTGGAGCGTGCGAAGAAGCTCAGGTTCGGCGATCCCATGGATCGGACGATGGATCTGGGCACGGTCGTGCATGCCAAGGCTGCGGAAGTCTTCGAGCGCCGCGTGCACAAGGCGGCCGAGGAGGGCGCGCAGATCCTCTACGATCCCGGCCGGCGCGGTGCGCTGCTGCCGCCGATCGTCGTCGACCACGTGTCCCACGCGAGCGAGCTGGTGATGGAGGAGACCTTCGCGCCGATCATCCCAATCGTCCGTGCACCGGATGATGACGACGCGCTGATTGCGCTTTCCAACTCGACGGCCTTCGGCCTGTCCTCGGGCGTCTGCACCAACGATTTCCGCCGCATGCAGAAATACATTGCTGGGCTGAAGGTCGGCACGGTGAACATCTGGGAGGTGCCGGGCTACCGCATCGAGATGAGCCCCTTCGGCGGCATCAAGGATTCGGGCAACGGTTACAAGGAAGGCGTGATCGAAGCCATGAAGAGCTTTACCAATGTGAAAACCTTCTCTTTGCCCTGGTGATCTCAAGCAATCCCCTACGGGATCACCCTTTCCGGGAGCCGCTTCGTGCGGCTCCTTTTTTGTTGCCTGCGGGTGGGGCGAGTTATGACAATTGCGGCGGCAAACGTTACGAGGGTGCCTGTTTTAGCGGCAAATGATCTATAGGTTTTATCTTCCGAATGATAAGAATAATAAATTTTACTTACTGAAAACCAATGCGCAGAATGCCTCCTGAAGCCGACCACACAAGGGTGACGCCTAGATTGCCCGCCGCGCTTCCCCGGTTTTTCCAGGCCTTCAGAGGAGATTTTCAATCATGAACAAACGCATGCTTTTTTTGCTTGCCGGCACTATCACCGCCGCGCTTCCCACCATCGCGTTCGCTGAAACCCAGCTCACGGTCTATACCGCTGTCGAAGCCGTTGACCTTGACCGCTATAAGGCGACCTTCGAGAAGGCCCACCCCGACATCAAGATCAACTGGGTGCGCGATTCCACCGGCATCATGACTGCCAAACTGCTTGCCGAAAAGGACAACCCGCAGGCCGACGTCGTATGGGGCCTTGCCGCGACGTCGCTGCTTCTCCTCAAGACCGAAGGCATGCTGGAGGCCTATGAGCCAAAGGATGTCGCGGCGCTGGACAAGAAATTCGTCGACAAGGACACACCGCCGAGCTGGGTCGGCATGGACGCCTATGTCGCGGCGCTCTGCTACAACACCGTGGAAGGTGAAAAGCTCGGCCTCAAGGCGCCGACGAGCTGGGACGACCTAACCAAGCCGGAATACAAGGGCCACATTGTGATGCCGAACCCGGCCTCGTCGGGCACCGGCTTCCTCGACGTCTCGGGCTGGATGCAGATGTGGGGCGACGAAAAGGCCTGGTCCTTCATGGACAAACTGCATGAGAACATCTCGGCCTATACGCATTCCGGCTCGAAACCCTGCAAGATGGCGGGCGCCGGCGAGGCTGTCATCGGCGTGTCGTTCGAGTTCCCGGGCGCCAAGGCCAAGAGCGCCGGCGCGCCGATCGACATCATCTTCCCGTCCGAAGGTTCTGGTTGGGAAGCCGAGGCGACGGCCATCATCGCCGGCACGGCGAATCTCGATGCGGCCAAGACGCTGGTCGACTGGTCGGTGACCAAGGAAGCCAACGAGATGTACAATGTCGGCTATGCCGTCGTCGCCTATCCCGGCGTCGCCAAGCAGGTCGAGCATCTGCCGTCCGACATTGCTTCCAAGATGATCGACAACGACTTCGAATGGGCCGCAAACAACCGCGGCGCCATCCTCAAGGAATGGCAGAAGCGTTACGACGCGAAGTCGGAACCCAAGAGCTGATCCTGATCGACCGGGCGGGGCGTTTTCGCGCTCCGCCCTTCGCATTCTCGACCATTGCCTGACAGCCAGCGGAGCTTGCAGATGAGACATGCCATGTCGATCGAACCGACACCCACAAGCATTGCCCGCGACACCGGAGAGGCACATAAGCCGTCGCCCTATCTGGAAATCACCGATCTCTGGAAGAGTTACGGCGATTTCGTTGCGCTGCGCGACATCTCGCTCACCATTGCAAAGGGCGAATTCATCTGTTTCCTCGGCCCGTCGGGCTGCGGCAAGACGACCCTGCTGCGCGCGATTGCGGGTCTCGATCTCCAGACGCAGGGCACCATCCTGCAGGGTGATCGCAATATCTCGACCCTGCCGGCATCTCGGCGCGATTACGGCATTGTCTTCCAGTCCTATGCGCTCTTCCCGAACCTCACCATCGAGCAGAACATTGCCTTTGGCCTGGAAAATACCGGCCGCTCGAAACCGGATATCGCCGCCCGCGTCGCCGAGCTTCTGGCAACGGTCGGTCTTTCGGCGCAGGGCAAGAAATATCCAGCCCAGCTTTCCGGTGGCCAGCAGCAGCGCATCGCGCTTGCCCGTGCGATCGCGATTTCGCCCGGCCTGCTTCTGCTCGATGAACCGCTGTCGGCGCTCGATGCCAAGGTGCGTGTACACCTGCGCCACGAGATCAAGGCGCTGCAGCGCAAGCTTGGCGTGACGACAATCATGGTTACGCACGACCAGGAAGAAGCGCTTGCCATGGCGGACCGGATCGTCGTCATGAATCACGGCGTCATCGAACAGGTCGGCTCGCCGACGGACATCTACCGTCATCCCCGCACCCTGTTCGTTGCGGACTTCATCGGCGAGACCAATCAGTTTCCGGCCAAGGTGCTGCCGGATGGCCAGGTCGAGATCGGTCATTCGGCCTTCTGCTGCCCGACGGAAGGCTTTGCGACGGGCGACACCGCGACAGCCGTCGTACGTCCGGTCGATATCATCCCGCATGGCGCCGATGCGCATGCCGTCAACGCGGCCGACCGGCCGGCGACGCCGCAGAACCTCATCGATGCCGAAGTGCGGGAGATGGAGTTTCTCGGCATGTTCTGGCGCACGCGGTTGACGGCGCCACGGCTCGGGGAGCGCTCGCTTGTCGCCGACTTCTCCGTCAATGCGGTCCGGCGCCTCAGCATCGAGACGGGTGCCGTCATCCAGGTGGAAATCCCGCGCGATCGCCTGCTGCTCTTTCCGAGGAGTGCGTGAGGATGAACATCGACCTTGAAGCACCATACCTGCCGCTGGTCGGCAAGCGACTGCGGCAGGAAACCTCCCGCGACGATCGTATCAAGCTCGGCTTCATGGCCGTCATCGGGCTCTACCTGGTCGTTGCCCTGGGCGCGCCGCTCTTCATCATGCTGTCGAAATCCCTCTCGACCTACCGCTTCGATCTCGCCGCGTTCGAGTTCCAGGTGAGCGACGAAACGCGCACGAACTGGGGGCCGGTCGTCACCGCGGCCGCGCTCAACCAAGAGCTCGGCGTCGTCGCGGAAGACGAGCTTGCCAGCAGTTCCGATGGTCGCCTCGCCGCGACCAAGTTCTTCCCGGACTTCAGCTTCCGCAGCCCCGTTCACTACCGCATTCGCGGCACGACCGGTGACACTGCCTTCCTCGCCGGCTCGACGCTGGAGAAGGGGACGGATTGGCGGGAATACGATTCCGGCACTTTCCGGCGTGTCGTGCTGCGGCCGGCGAGCAGCCTTGGTCTCGAGAACTTCAAGACCTATTTCTCGACGCCCGCACTGGCGCGGTCCATCTACAATTCGGTGCTGATGGCGGCGATCAGCACCGTGGTGACGATCTCCATCGCCTTTGCGCTCGCCTATGGACTGACGCGCAGCTGCATGCCGCTGAAGGGTCTTTTCCGTGGTATCCTGACGATCCCGATCCTTGTGCCGTCACTGCTGCCGGGCATCGCGCTCGTCTATCTCTTTGGCAATCAGGGTGTCTTCAAGGACTGGCTGATGGGTTATTCCATCTATGGTCCGATCGGCATCGTCATCGGCTCGGTCTTCTTCACGCTGCCGCATGCCTTCCTCATCATCCTGACGGCGCTGTCCATTGCAGATGCGCGGCACTACGAGGCGGCCGCGTCGCTGAAGGCCAGCAAATGGCGCACCTTCACCACCGTCACGGTGCCAGGTGCGCGTTACGGCATTGTCTCGGCCGCCTTTGTCGTCTTCACGCTGGTCATCACGGATTTCGGCCTGCCAAAGGTGATCGGCGGGCAATACAGCATGCTCGCCGTCGATATCTACAAGCAGGTGATCGGCCAGCAGAATTTCGAAATGGGGGCGGTGGTTTCCGTCATCCTGCTCGTGCCGGCAATCCTCGCCTTCGCCGTCGACCGGCGCATGCAGAAGCGGCAGGTGGCGCTGCTATCGGCCCGCGCCGTGCCCTATGCACCAAAACCCAATGCCGGTATGGACAGGATCTGCTTCGGCTTCGCTTGCCTGGTCAGCCTGTTCATCCTCGGCATGATCGCCATGTGCCAGATCGCGGCGCTCGTGAAATTCTGGCCCTATGATCTGACGCTGACGACGAAGAATTTTGCCTTCGACCTGATGGACGGCGGCGGCTGGGCGGCCTATGGCAACTCGATCAAGCTGGCGCTGTTGACGGCATTCTTCGGCTCGCTCGTCGTCTTTGCCGGCGCCTATATGGTGGAGAAGACGGATGGCTTCCGCTTTGGCCGCAGCCTCTTCCACTTCCTGGCGATGATGCCCATGGCCGTGCCGGGCATGGTGCTCGGCCTTGCCTATATCTTCTTCTTCAACAACCCCGCCAACCCGCTGAACTCGATCTACGGAACGATGGCGATCCTCGTGATCTGCACCGTGACGCATTTCTACACGGTCGCGCATCTGACGGCACTGACCGCGCTGAAGCAGATGGATCCGGAATTCGAATCCGTCGCGTCTTCGCTGAAACAGCCGTTCCACAGGCTGTTCTTCCGGGTCACGGTGCCGGTCTGCCTGCCGGCGATCCTCAACATCGCGATCTACCTGTTCGTCAACGCGATGACGACGGTCTCGGCGGTGGTGTTCCTCTACTCCACCGATACCAAGCTTGCTTCGGTCGCCGTGCTCAACATGGATGATGCAGGCGATATCGCGCCGGCAGCGGCGATGGGCATGATGATCTTCTACACAAATGTCGCCGCCAAGCTCATTCACGCGTTGATCGCCCGAGGGCTACTGGCCCGCACCCAGGCGTGGCGATAGGAGGTGCCCACGATCCTGATCGGACCGCACTGGAGTCGTTCTTGCCAGGCCAGGCAAACGCGACTACCGTGAGGTAGGATTAGAAAAATTAAGGGTGTCATGGCCTCCGCACATTTGCCGCTGAATTGGCTTCGGGCTTTCGAGGCCGCCGGGCGGCTCGGTACGTTCGCTGGCGCCGGCGTTGAACTGAACGTTACGCCGTCCGCCGTCTCGCAGCACATCCGCGCACTTGAAGGCAGGCTCGGCAAGGAGCTGTTTACACGGCATGCCAATGGCGTCAGGCTGACAGTTCCGGGTCGGCGTTATGCCGAGGAGCTCGGACTGGCCTTCGCCGCGATCGACGAAGCCAGCCGCCGTTTTGCCGGGCATGGCACGCGCGAAATGCTGGTCGTG
Organism: Shinella sp. GW821-FHT11G07; assembly: GCF_058808115.1. Lineage (NCBI taxonomy): Bacteria > Pseudomonadati > Pseudomonadota > Alphaproteobacteria > Hyphomicrobiales > Rhizobiaceae > Shinella > Shinella sp. GW821-FHT11G07. Next base: position 187,663 of record NZ_JBXARJ010000012.1, on the reverse strand, counting down.
CACGTGCCCACGTCGTTTGCCAGTCAATGGATTGCGCCGCGGCTCGATCTGTTTCGCGCGCGTCAGCCTGAGATCGACCTCAGGCTGACGGCGCTCGACCACGGTGAGGACAAGGTCGATGCGACGATCGCGTTCGGGCTGGGCAACTGGCCGAAACACCAGGCGATGCTCCTGCTTTGTGACGAGGCATTTCCAGTCTGCGGACCGAAATATGCCGAGGCGCTGGCCTGCCCGCAGGATCTGAAGGGGCACGACCTTTTGCATGTGCCCGGATATGCGGAAGACTGGGACACATGGCTCACCCATGCCGGCGTCAAAGGCATCGATACGTCGTCCGGGTCGTTCTTCGATCAGTCGATCATGGCGATTCGGGCCGCCGTGGAGGGCAAGGGCGTCTTGCTGGGCCGGGCAGCACTGATCGAACGTGAGCTTTCCAGCGGCTTGCTCGTGGAGCCTTTCGACGTCCGCCTTCCGGCCGCTGGTTCCTACTGGTTCCTCACCTCGGGGCCGAAGGAAAACCTGCCGAAAGTTGCGGCATTCCGTGACTGGCTGTCCGAGATGACTGCGGCCTAGGCCTCTGCGTCAGGGAGAAGGATCGCGACGCGCCTCGCTCGGCATTGATCGCGCTGTTGCGAAGAACGCCTGGATCGACTTGCTATTGCGACGATCCTTCAGGCAGATCAGCTTTTCGTGCATTGAAAGCGGATGGCCTTCGAGCGCGATCTTGACCAGCCTCGGATCGTTGTCGAATTCCGCTTCGGAGACGACCCCGATACCGAGCCCGGCGGCAACGATCCGTCGGACGGCCTCGCGCCCCTCGGCCTCGATTGCGCAACGGAGGGCTACGCCTTGCGCCTCGGCAAGTGTCTCCAGCATCTGCCGGGTGCGCGAACCCTGCTCCCGCATGACAAGGGGCCACGGGCTCAATGCTTCGAGCGGAAGGCTTGCCCGGGTCGCAAGGGGATGCGACTGCGCGACGAAGAGCACGACGGGTGAGACATTGAGCGAAAAAACCTCGAACGGCCGCTCGTCGACGATGTCGCCAAGGACCCCGATATCCACATCATAGGCAAGCAGATCCTCGACGATGCTATGCGAGTTTCCGCCGACGATCTTGATCTGGATGCCGGGAAACCGGCTCTGGAAAACGGTGAGCACGTCGAGGACGTGATCCACCGAATCGGCCGCGATCCTGAGCATGCCTGCCCGTAGTGACCGCTCTTCCTGCAGAACCTCGAGCGCCTCTCCTTCGGCATCGAACAGGCGGCGCGTCGCCACCAGAAGCCGGGATCCTGCTGGCGTCAGTTCGATCTGGCGGCGTTTTCGTACGAACAGGGCGGCATCATACTCCTCTTCCAGCCAGCGCACCTGGTCGGAAATGGCGGGCTGCGTGAGGTGCAAGGTGCGCGCCGCCCGCGAAAAGCTGCCGGCGAGAGCCACGTGGTGGAAAGCCCGAAGCTGGACATAGCGCATGAGAGGCCAAGACCTTTGAGATTGACGCTTCCATAATATCGAGAAATTCTTAATTTTCTAGAATAATATCGATTTTATCCGCGCTCCGATAGATGCGATAGGTTTCGCAACACGATGTTGCGATGATCGGAGAAAACGATGAAGGCCAAAGCACCCGCCTTGGTACACACGGAGGGCGAAGCCAACACGACGGCGGCGCGTGGGGCCTGGAACGCCCGGATGGGCGATGAGCGCACGCATTCCCTCGTGGCGCGCGACGCCGCCGCGTTCCTCCACCAGAGCCTGTCCAGCCCCTGCCTGTCGGCCATCGCCAAGGCGGAGGGCATCTGGATCGAGGACACCGCCGGCCGGCGCTACATGGATTTCCACGGCAACAGTGTCCACCATATCGGCTACGGCCATCCGCGGCTGAAACAGGCGATCAAGGCCCAGATCGACGATTTGTGTTTCGCGCCGCGTCGTTTCACCTGCGAACCTGCTGTCGAGCTTGCCGAAATGCTGGGCAAGCTTGCGCCTGGCGATCTCGGCAAGGTTCTGTTCACCACGGGTGGGTCGGATGCGATCGAGGTTGCACTGAAGCTGGCGCGCGCCGCCACCGGCCGCTTCAAGACCCTTTCCTTCTGGGACGCCTTCCACGGCGCCGGTTTCGGCGCGTCGAGCGTCGGCGGCGAGGCGACCTTCCGCTCGGGCATCGCCGGCCCGCTCCTGCCGGGCGCCGAGCATGTCGCGCCATGGGCGAACCGCCACTGCGCTTATGGCCAGGACAATCTCGAAAGCTCCGCCCGCGCCTGCGCCAACATGATTTCTTACGTGCTGGCGCGCGAGGGCGATTTTGCAGCCCTTGTCGCCGAGCCGATGCGGGCAACGCCCAATCCGCCTGCACCGGGTTTCTGGAAACAGGTGCGCGAGGCCTGCGACCGGCACGGGACCTTGCTGATCTTCGACGAAATTCCGACCGGCCTCGGCAAGACTGGACGCTTCTTTGCGTGCGAGCACGACGAGGTCGTTCCTGATATCCTCGTTCTCGGCAAATCGCTCGGTGGCGGCATCCTACCGATTGCAGGCGTCGTCGCCCGACGCGATCTCGATGTTGCGGGCGATTATGCCATCGGCCACTACACCCATGAAAAGAACCCCGTTACCACGCGAGCGGCGCTGACGACCATCTCGATCATCCTCGAGGAGGGGCTCACCGAGCATGCCGCCGAACTCGGCGCCTACGCGATGGACCGGCTCGGGACCTTTGGCGAACGCTGCGCAGCAATCGGTGATGTGCGCGGCCGCGGCCTGCTCTTCGGTGTCGAGATCGTCGCGAGCCAGACAGATTTCACGCCGGACAATGCGCTGGCCGAACGGGCCTATTATCGCTGCCTGGATGCAGGTTTGAGCCTGAAAATCAGCCAGGGCAACGTCATGACGCTCTCGCCGCCCCTGGTGATCTCCCGCGAGGAGCTCGATCGGGCACTGACAATCGTCGAACAGTCGATCCTCGCGGGCTGACGGAATCGGTATCGGACAAACGAGGAGCAATGCCATGAAAGCCGTCCGGACGGATCAGGAAATCGAATGCCCGGAAATCGACGCCGGCCTGCGCGCACGCGGCGTCGAACTGATCACGTTGCCGGATGGCATCCCGGAGGACAGGCTGATGCGGGAGGTGGCAGACGCCGACCTCCTTTTGATGTGCTACACGCCGATCACCGCCCGCATCATCGCTTCGGCAAATCGGCTTCGGGGCATTGTCAAATATGGTGTCGGCATCGATGCCATCGACATTCCGGCGGCCATGGCGCGCGGCATACCGGTCGTCAACGTGCCGGACTACGCGCAGGAGACGGTGGCCGAAGCGGCCTTTGCCCTGACGATTGCGCTTGCCAGGCGCCTGCCCGAGATTGGCCGGGCCATGGAGCGCGATGGTTGGATCTGGCCGGATGGGCGTTGGCTGGGACGCGATATCGCGGGTGCGACGATGGGGCTGGTGGGCACCGGAAAGATCGGCCGAAGCATGGCGCGCATGGCGGGCGCCGGCTTTCGGGCGCGCGTTCTCGGCTACGATCCGCATGTCGACGCGGCAGCGATGGCCGCTTCCGGAATCGAGAAGGTCGACGATCTTCAGGCGATGTTGCGGCAATGCGATTTCGTTTCGTTGCACACCATGCTGAACGCCTCGACGCGTCATCTGATCGGCCGGGCCGAACTCGCCTGCCTCAAACCGTCCGCGATACTCGTCAACGTTTCGCGTGGGGCGCTGATCGACGAGGCAGCGCTGGTGGAAGCCGTGCTTGCAGGCCGCCTCGGCGGCGTTGGGCTGGATGTCTACGGCCAGGAGCCCCTGACGAAGGAGGGCCATCCCCTCAGTGCCCTCTTCGGGCGTCCCGATGTCATCCTGTTTCCACACCTGGCATTCTTCACCGACGAAGCGATGCGGCGTCTTTCCGACGACACGTTGGCCCGCTGTTTCGAGGTGTTGGAAGGCCGGCCGGTCGAGATACGATCGTATGACCCGCGCCTGCGCATGCAGGAGCACAACGTCGTCTTCGCGTGAGGCATTCTTGGCTGCCTTCTCAATTTTGCCCGGGCAAGCTCTTTAGACGCTAGCGTGAGACGGAGGTTGCCTGACAAAATCTCGTGGATCGGCGCTGAAATGCGCCTGGGCCGCGCTAGGCGACACGGCGCTCCTCAAAAACCATTCGGCTTTCCTCTTTACCGCCCGCGAGGATGAGGCGGCGGCGGTCGGCTTCGGCCATTCGCGTTGCCAGCGGGGTGCAGCCGTGGCGCTCCCGATAGGTCCGGGAAAAATGCGATGCGCTGGAGAAGCCGCAGGCCATGGCGATTTCGATGACGGGCTGCGATGAACTGAGCAACAGCAGGTGCGCCCGCTCCAGCCGCATATCGAGGTAATAGCGCGCCGGCGATCGCCCCATCTCGCGTTGGAACAGGCGCTCCATCTGGCGACGCGAAAGCCCGCTTGCCGGCGTCATGTCGGCAAGTTTCAGCGGTTCGGCGAGGTTCGCTTCCATTTGCTCGACGATGCGGATCAGGATCGGGTTGTCGATGCCGAGGCGCGCCTGCAGCGGCAGGCGCTGGCGCTCGCCCGCTTCGCGCACGCGTTCGGAAAGCGAAAGCTCACAGATGCGATTGACGACATCCTGCCCCAGATCGTCCTCCACGATGCGCAGGAGCATATCGAAAGGCGCGTTTCCGCCGGCGCAGGTATAGAGGTCATTATCGATCTCATAGGCGCTCTGGCGTGTGTCGACGGCGAAAAACCGCTCGGAAAAATCCGGGAAATGTTCCCAGTGCACGGTGCAGCGGTGGCCGTCGGCCATGCCGGTTCGTGCCAGACAGTAGATCCCGCCGGCAACGCCTGCGAGCGGAACCCGGTTGCGCCGGGACAGCCGGAGCCATGCCTCGAGCGCCCGATCCTCTGGCGGTGCTGCTCGCCCGCCGCAAACGACGATGAGGCGCGACTGTACGGGCTGATGCGGCCATGCGCGTGCCTCGGCAAGCGCTCCGTCGGGCGCGATGCGGGTTCCGCAGGCGCCCAACACCGGCTGGCCATCCCCTGTCACTACATGCCAGTCATAGATCGGGCGGCCCGCCACCGCATTGGCCAGGCGAAGCGCCTCGACCGCTGCGGAAAAGGCATGCAGGGTGAAGTCATCGAGCAGATAGAAAGTGAAGCGGCCGCCCCGCGCGCATGTCTGCTGCATTGTGATCTCCCGTGGTGGTGGAGGCATTGTGCAAAAAACAATTACATTATGCAACATAAATGGACAGGGAAGGCGTTAGGCTGGAGCTGGAATCGCCATGCCGGGGGCGTGGAGCGGCCCAGGCTCGTGTGTTTTACAGCGCGGCTTGCCAAAACAACAAAAATGACCGCAGATATCCACATGACTGATCCTCAAAGCGCCCGGGCTCTTGCCCCCCGCCGTCACGGCGAGATTCTTCGCCGCCTGGCTGCCGACGGCACGGTCGGCATCGCCGAGCTTGCTGAGTTCTTCGACGTGTCGCGTCAGACGATCCGCCGCGATCTGAAGCTTCTCGCCGATCGCGGTCAGCTCGATCTCGTGCATGGCGGCGCGACCCTGTTCGAGCCGACAGAGGCGGCCTTTACCGCGCGGCGCGAAGAGAATGCCGATGCAAAGGCTGCGATCGGCCGGGCTGCGGCGGATCTGGTGCGTGACGGCATGGTGGTCTTTCTCGATTCTGGTACGACCACGCTTGCGACGGCCCACGCGTTGTTGGAGCGAAAAAACCTAACGATTTGCACGACTTCGCTTTCGATCGCGCTTCTGATGTGCCGGCAATCGATGACGCGTGTGCACATGCTGGGCGGTGAGATCGATCGAGACGAGGAAGCCTCCATCGGCGTTGATGCGCTGGAGGCGATCAATCACTTCCGCGTCGATGTCGCCTTCCTGGGTGGCGGTGGCCTGTCGCCGGATGGCGAGGTGACGGACTTTACCCGCAACGGCGCCGAACAGCGGTCGCGCATGGCGGCGACGGCCGGCAAGGCCTACTTCCTCCTCGACAGCTCGAAATTCGGCCGACTGACGCCGCTGCGGATTCCACGGTTCGAACTTGCCGCCGGCGTGGTCGTGGATCGCCGTCCGCCGGAGGCGATTTGCGAGGCGCTGGAGCGAAAAGGACCAGTTTTGATCGTTGCCGAGTGATGCAATGTAATAATTTGTAACTTTTTGTCTTGTTCTTTCTCGTCGTTTTGCTACGGTGCGGCCTTCCAGAGCTTCGGGAGGTCGCTTTATGGCGCAGGAATTTCCAACACAGGCACAGGTCGTCATCATTGGCGGCGGCATCATCGGCTGTTCGGTCGCCTATCATCTGACAAAACTTGGCTGGACGGATGTCGTCCTCCTGGAGCAGGGGCAGCTCAGCGGCGGCACGACCTGGCATGCCGCCGGTCTCGTCGGCCAGCTGCGCAGTCATGCCAACATGACAAGCCTCATCAAATATTCGACGCAGCTCTACAGCGAACTGGAGGCCGAGACCGGGCTTGCCACAGGCTGGAAGAACTGTGGCTCGGTCTCGGTGGCGCGCACGGCCGATCGCATGACGGTACTGAAACGTACCGCGGCCTCCGCCCGCGCACAGGGCGTCGCGATCGAGGTGATTTCGCCGAAGGAGGCGCAGGATCTCTGGCCGGTCATGGCGATCGATGACCTTGTCGGCGCTGTCTGGTTGCCCGGCGATGGTAAGGCCAATCCGACCGATCTCACGCAATCGCTCGCCAAGGGCGCCCGCAACCGCGGCGCGCGTATTGTCGAGCGGGTGCGGGTCACCGGAATTTCGACGAAAAATGGCGCGGTCACCGGCGTGGACACGGATCGTGGCGCGATCGCGGCGCAAATCGTGGTCAATTGCGCCGGCCAATGGGCGCGCAAGGTCGGTCAGATGTGCGGCGTTTCTGTACCGCTCCATTCGGCAGAGCACATGTATATCGTTACCGGCAAGATCGAGGGCGTGCATCCCGACCTGCCGGTGATGCGCGACCCCGACGGTTACATCTACTTCAAGGAAGAGGTCGGCGGCCTCGTGATGGGGGGGTTCGAGCCTGAGGCCAAGCCGTGGGGCATGACGGGCATTCCGGACGATTTTGAGTTCGCGTTGCTGCCGGATGACTGGGACCAGTTCGAAATCCTGATGCAGAATGCGCTGGAGCGCGTTCCGCAACTGGCGACCTCGGAGGTCAAGAAATTCTACAACGGCCCGGAAAGCTTTACGCCGGACAACAACTTCATTCTCGGCGAAGCCCCGGAGCTGAAGAATTTCTACGTCGGCGCCGGCTTCAACTCCATGGGCATTGCCAGTGCCGGCGGGGCAGGGCGGGCGCTGGCAGAATGGATCGTCAACGGTGCCGCGACCATGGACCTCTGGCCCGTCGACATTCGCCGTTTCGCAAACTTCAACAACAATCCGCGCTGGCTGCATGATCGCGTCAAGGAAACGCTCGGCCTCCACTATGCCATGCCCTGGCCGAACCGCGAGCTGGATACGGCACGCCCCTTCCGCCGCTCGCCGCTCTATGACCGGCTTGCTGCAAAGCGTGCCTGCTTCGGCTCGAAGATGGGCTGGGAGCGCGCCAACTGGTTTGCCGCCGCGGACGAGACACCGGTCACGGACTACTCATTCGGCCGGCAGAATTGGCACGAGGCCGTCAGGCGCGAGATGGAGGCGACACGCAACACCGCGGGCGTCTTTGACCAGACGTCTTTCGCCAAGCTGCTGGTCCAGGGGCGGGATGCCGCGGCTGCGCTGAACCGCATCTGCGCCGCCGAGATCGATGTCGAAATCGGTCGTTCCGTCTATACGGGCCTGCTGAACGAGCGCGGCGGCTATGAGAGCGACTTGACGGTCATGCGTCTGGCAGCCGACCGCTTCCTTCTCGTCACCGGTTCGGCGCAGGCCGTGCACGATGCGGACTGGATCCGCAAGAACATCGTAGCGGATGCCCACGTGACGCTCACCGACGTCACCTCCGCCTATGCCGTCCTGGCACTGATGGGGCCGAAGTCGCGCGACATCCTCGCCCGTCTCACCTCCGCCGATCTCTCCAACGAAGGCTTTCCCTTCGCCACGATCCGCGAAATCGATGTCGGTTATGCCACGGCCTATGCAAACCGCATGACCTATGTCGGCGAACTCGGCTGGGAATTGATCGTGCCGACGGAATTCGCCGTCGGCGTTTATGAGGCGCTGCACGAGGCAGGCCGCGACTTCGGGCTTTTGGATTGCGGCTACTATGCGCTGGAGGCGCTCCGGCTGGAAAAGGGCTATCGCGCCTGGAGCCGCGAGTTGACGCCGGATATCACCCCATACGAGGCGGGTCTTGCCTTCGCGGTTGCCCTGGACAAGCCGGGCGGCTTCATCGGCCGGGAAGCGCTCGTTGCCGCAAAGGCCAAGGGTGTGCCGGCCCGGCGTATCGTGCAGTTCACCGTGGACGATGCATCGCCCATATTGTGGGGCGGTGAACTGATCCTCAGCGACGGCAAGCCGATCGGGGAAGTGCGCTCGGCGGCCTATGGTCATGCGCTCGGCCGTTCCGTCGCTCTCGGCCTCATCGAACATGCGTCCGGCGTGGACAAGGATTTTCTGACCGGGAGCCGCTTCGAGGTCGAGCTTGCCGGCGAGCGCTTTGCGGTGACGGCCCACCTTTCGGCGGCCCATGATCCAAAAGGCCTGCGGGTGAAGGCATAGGCGGGCTCTAAACGTCGTTGCCTTGGCCTGCCTGTTATGGTTCCTGATGGTGGGCCGCGGCCGCGGGACATCCCACCATCAGTGAAAGCGTGGAGCATCGGCTGCGCGCGAGAAAATGCGCCGAGCGAGGACGACGTCTTGCATAACCCGAAAGTGCCCGTCGGTATCGTCATCGCGCTCGGCATGACCCAGATCATCGGCTACGGCAGCCTCTATTACAGCTTCAGCATCCTGGCGCCTGCTGTCGCCAAGGATATCGACCTCACCGTCGCGCAGGTCTTCGCCGTCTTCTCCGCGTCGCTGTTCGTTGGAGGCTTGGCGGCGCCCTACATCGGCCGGCAAATGGATCGCATTGGCGCCGCAACGGTGATGACGATCGGCTCGGCCCTGTCTGCGCTGACCTTGGTCCTCTGCGCGTGGTCGCCGTCCGTGGCGGCCTTCGCCCTCGCCATCGTGCTCCTGGAGATATCGTCCGGCATGGTTCAATACCAGGCCGCCTTTGCGACACTGGTGGAAGCCGATCCCCGATCCGCCTCCAGAAGCATCACGTATCTCACACTTATCGCCGGCTTTGCCTCCACGATCTTCTGGCCGATCTCGACGGCGCTGATGGGTTATCTGTCCTGGCGCGAGATCTATCTCGTCTATGCTGCGCTCAACTTGGCCGTCTGCATGCCGCTGCATCTCTGGATTATGAGGAAAGGCAGGCTTGCCGCGACGGGCGGATCGCGGCCGGTGCGCGAACATGTCATCGGAGCGATTCCGCGTGAACGACGCCGCAACACCGTGCTCCTCTTGTCTGTTGCATTCGCGCTTCTGGGTTTCACCCTGGGCGCGATGCTCGCGCATATGGTGCCTATGCTTACGGCACTCGGCCTTGGAAGTGCTGCCGTTGTCATCGGTGCCCTGTTTGGTCCGGCGCAGGTCCTCAGCCGGCTGATCAACATGATCTTCGGCACGCGACTGGCTCCACCGGCCCTCGCCTTGATGTCGGCCATGCTCATGGTGCTCAGCGTCGTCATCCTGGCGCTGTCCGGCGACTGGCTTCCGGGGGCGGTCGCCTTTTCCATTTGCCTCGGCCTCGGATCGGGTATCAACAGCATCGCCCAAGGTAGCCTGCCTCTCTATCTGTTCGGCTCCGACGGCTATGGCGCCCTCACCGGAAAGATGGCCGCTGCGCGGCTGGCTGCCGGCGCAGCAGCTCCCTTTGCGTTCGCGGCAACGATGGAGACGTTCGGGATAGGAGCTTCGCTCATCGTCAGCGCCGCCCTTGGTGCCATTGGGATCGGTGCGTTTGTCGCAGTCGCCGTGTCGGCGAAGCGGAGCGTCGTCCGCGCCCCATGAACCGTTAAATTGCATGGGATGAGCGCCCGCAGGTTTGGCAAACGGGAGATGCCGTCAACGGCGCGGCATCTCCCGCTCCATGCGGGGGTTCTGGTACAGACCCCGTCTCGAACTACATGCGGATGCGCTCGCCGGAAGGATCATAGGCGCACCGCTCCACGATCCTTGCCCTGCTGCGGCGGCCGAAGGCCTCGACTTCGATTTCGCTGAGCGCCATGTCCTCGCCCTTGAGATATCCGAAGACGATCGAAGCGCCGACGGTGTGGCCGAAATCGCCGCTGGTGGTCATGCCGACGACGCGGCCGTTTACCGACATTGCTTCGCCACCATAGACCGGCAGAGGCTCATCGAGCTGGAAGCAGGCGAGTTTACGGGCGATTCCGCCCGCCTTCTGGGCCGCGATCGCATCGCGACCCTGGAAATCGCCCTTCTTCATCGACACGGCAAAGCCAAGTCCCGCCTCCAGGGGGGTGTCGTCAGGGGTGATGTCCGCGCCCCAATACAGGTAGCGCTTTTCCATGCGCAGACTGGAGATTGCCTTGTAGCCGACGTCGGCGATGTTGAACTCGGCACCTGCCCCTCTCAGCGTCTCGTAGACGTAGGCCATGTATTCGGTGGGCACATGCAGTTCCCAGCCGAGCTCGCCGACATAGGTGACACGCGCGGCCATGACCGGCGCCCAGCCGATACGGATGTCGCGACACGTCATGTAGGGGAAAGCGTCGTTGCCGACATCGTCCTCACTTACCTTGGCGAGAACGTTGCGCGAAAGCGGGCCGCAAAGATTGATGACACCATAGCCGCCCGTCACATCCTGCACGTGAACCGATCCGTCGCGCGGCATGTGGCGGCGGATCCAGCCGCCGTCGCGCGTGCCGAAGGCCGAGCCGGTCACCACATGGAACCGGTCCTCACGCCGCCGCATGATCGTGAGATCGGCCTCGATGCCGCCGCGCTTGTTGAGGAACTGCGTATAGATTACGGCATTTTCACTGCGGTCGACATTGGCGGCCGCCAGCCATTGCAGGTAACGAAGCGCGCCCGGACCGGTAACCTCGAATTTGGAAAAGGACGATTGGTCTACCAGCACCACGCCCTCGCGGACCGCCCGGTGCTCGCGGCCGATGACCGCGGCATAGGGCGCGCGCTCAAAGGTTTCGAGCGGCGGTTTCGGCTCGCCGGCTTTCAGGAAATAGTTGGGCCGCTCCCAGCCGAATTTCACGCCGTTGACCGCCCCCTTGGTCGTGAGGGTCTCATATAGCGGCGAGCGACGTAGCGGACGGCAGGCCGAGCGTTCTTCTTCCGGCCAGGCGACGGCGTAGTATTTCGAATAGGCCTCAATGGCACTGTCACGCAGATAGGCAAGCCCGCCATGCGGCTGACCGAAGCGGCGCAGGTCGAAGGCCCAGAGATCCATGCCGGGGTCGCCCTCCAGGATCCAGTTTGCCATGGCGCGTCCAGCCCCACCCGAAGCCGCGATCCCGGACGTGAAGCCGCAGGCGACGAAGAAATTCTCGAAGTCGCCGGCAAGGCCCATGACCGGCTCGCCATCGGCCGAGATCGGTATGGGGCCATTGACCACGGAGCGCACGCCCAGTTCGTTCAAGATCGGAATGCGGTTCGACGCCCCTTCGATCACCTCGGCGATACGCTCGAGGTCGTCGGCGAACAGTTCCTGACCGAAGCTCATCGGCAGCTTGCCGAGGCCATAGGCGGCGCGGGTTTCCTTCTCCCAGCCGCCGATCACCATCGCGCCCGGCTCCGGCTTTACGTAGAAATTGGCGTCGGGGTCGCGCAGTGTTGGCAGATTGTCTGGCACCAGCGGTGACTTCTCCGTCACGAAATATTCGTGCTCGACCACGGTGATCGGCAGGTCTATGCCTGCGAGCTCGCCGAGCTGGCGCGCCCAGAGGCCGGCGGCATTGACGACCACCTCGCAGCCAATGTCGCCCTCGGTGGTCTTGACGGTCGTGATGCGGCGATCCTTGATGGCAAAGCCGGTTACGGTAACGCCCTCGACAATGCGCACGCCGCCGGCTCGTGCACCCTTGGCATAGGCATGGGTCAACGAATAGGGATCGACATGGCCGTCCGAGGCGATCCAGGTCGCGCCGCGCAGCCCCTTGACGTCGACAAGCGGAAACAGTCGCTTGATCTCGTCGGGGCCAACCAGCTCCATGTCGAAGCCGTAACTTTTGGCGGCGGTGTGGGCGCGTTTCAATTCCTCCCAGCGGGCATCGGAGGCGGCAAGCCTGAGGCTGCCGACGTTCTTCCAGCCGACGTCCTGGCCAGTCTCGGCACCGATCCGGGCGCAGAGGTCGGCGCTGTATTGCATCAGACGGGTGAGGTTCACCTTGCTGCGCAACTGCCCCATCAGCCCGGCGGCATGCCATGTGGAGCCAGCGGTCAATGCGGTTTTCTCGAGGAGAAGGACGTCTTTTTCTCCCGCCTGTGCGAGATGGTAGGCGATGCTGGTGCCGATTGCGCCTCCGCCGACAATGACGATGCGGGCGTGGGAGGGAACTTTGCTGGGCATATTCGGCCTTTCCGGTTGGGGCTTTCGACAGCGAGATGGTTTGTTTGCCCGTTGAAGCGGCCTCTTGCCGGCGCAACGTGATTTCTTAGAGATCGAGGACGAGTCTTGGTGAACGCGCCCGGGAGCAGCAGACCGTGAGATAATCCTGCCGCTCGAGTTCGCAGAGCGCTTCGTCCCGATGGTCAGGAATGCCGTCGATGTAGCGGACCATGCAGGAGCCGCATATTCCCTGCCGGCAGTTCGTCGCAATCCCATGTCCACGCTCGGCCAGTGCAGCGAGCAACGTCTTGTCGGCCGGTACGGTGATGACCTCACCACTTGAGGCGATCTCGACTTCGAATGCCCGGTCACCCTCGGCCAAGCGCTCGTTCGGAGCGAAGGACTCGACATGAATCTGATGAGGCGGCCAGCTTTCGGTCGCCTTGCCAAAGGCGTTGAGGAACCCTGGCGGGCCGCAGGCATAGACATGCGTTCCGGCGGTAGCCTTGCCGACCATTGCGGGCATGTCCGGGCGGCGGGCGGGATCGTTGCCGTCGTGATGGAGCGCTGCGTGGCCGGCGGCGATTTCGTCGAGAATGAATGTACAGAACGCTGTTTCTTCGAGAGAGCGTGCGCAGACATGAGCGAAGTAGTCCGCCCCGGCCTGCCGTAAATGATGGATCATCGCGATGATTGGGGTGATGCCGATTCCGGCGGCGATCAGGAGATGGCGTTCCGCATCTTCGGCCAGCGCAAAACCGTTGCGCGGGCGGTCGGCACGCACTATGGCCCCCTGCGTGAACGTTCTGGCCACCTCCAGTGATCCGCCCTGGCCCTGCTCTTCGCGCTGGACGGCGACCCAGTATTCGGACGTCCGGGTGGGGTCGCCACACAGCGAGTAACAACGCAAGTGACCGCTTGGGAGGTGGAAGCTGAGATGAGCGCCGGCGTCCCAGGCCGGAAGGCGCTCACCGGAGGGCGAGACCAACCTGTAGGCCGAAGCTCGGGCGGTCAGCGCTTTGATATCGGTGACTTGAAGCAGGATTTCCGGCCCGGAGTGCATGGCTGACATCAATTCGGCAGGATCAGGTGCTCATCCGCTGGGCATACCAGCGGATGTAGCGATCGACGTTCTGCTCTTTGGTTGGGGAATAGGGCCCGGGTTCGAAGCCGGGCGAGGTGATGCCGATCCATTGCCGGCGACAGATCTCCCAGTCCTCCGACATGACCTGGTCGTGGAAAGCCGCGATCTTTTCGGGATCGTAGTCGCGGCCCTCGACGGCCGCCTCATCGACAAGCCAATAGCCGCGCACGATCGTCTTTGTCGGCGAGACCGGCGTGATGCGCACGGTATGGGCATAGTCGGCGTTCGCGTGGCACCAGAAGTTGATGTTCGTGTTGGCGCGGGCGGTTCCCATATCGGGATCGGTGAAACCGGCCATCAGCACGTCGCATACCAACTGGCCGTCCGGGCTTTCGGTGACCATGCCCTTGCGCACCGGCGTGCGGTTGGCACGGAACCACTCGGCGGTGTTGTTCGACGACGTGTTGACGCGGGCGACGTCGAGACCTGCCTTTTCCCAACGGATCGTGCAGTCAGCAAGGCGTTCGGCGATCTCGTCCTTCAATGCCGGATTGTCGTTTTCGGTATCGTACTGAACCGAAACGTAGCCGTGGTGGTTTGCCTCGCAATGGTAGCACTCGCGGTTGTTCTCGACGACGATTTTCCAGTTTACATCGAGATGATAGTCGCGGATGAGCGCCATTTTCGCGCGAGCGATACCCTGGGATTTCATTATGGGCGAAAGGTGATCATGCAGTTCGTGGAACGGCAAAGGCGTCTCGGCGAGATTGACGAAGATCAGCCCGTGCAGCTCCCCGACATGAACCGGTTTCAGCCTGTGGGCGCTCTTGTCGAAATCGTCGCCCATCATCGGCGCGCCGATCAGCGCTCCGTCATGGGTGTATGACCAGGAATGATAGGGGCAGACGAGGCGCGCCGCCGTGCCCTTCTCCTTGGTGCAGATGATCGAGCCACGGTGTCGACAGACATTGTGATGGGCGTGGATCTTTCCGTCACGGTCACGCACCACGACAACCGGCGCACCGCCGACATCGAGCGTGATATAGTCTCCCGACTTCGGCAACTCGATCGTGTGTCCGGCAAAGAACCAGTTGTTGCGGAATATCTTCTCTTGCTCGGCCGCAAAGATCTCATCACTCAGGTAGAACTGGCGTGGCAGGCCCTTGCCTGGGCTATAGGTCGAAAACATATCCATTTCGGCAGATCCTAAACGCAGGTTTGATCGACTGGAGATGAGGCTACCTGCATCTCGTTCCGTCGAGCAAACGCGAATACCTTCGGGTCTGCGCAAGAAAATCTAAGGGTACCGTGTGTGCCGAACGCGTCCCTTGGGCAACATCATGCCCAAGGAATTCGTGGTGAAAATCGCTCTGGAAAAACAAACCCGGGCCAGAATGCCCTGGCCCGGAAATTCCATTGTCCGCCAAGCGGTCGCTTGCCTATGTTGAACTGTGAATGCCGGCGGTGAGCTTGTCCCCACGGCTTTGCACCAGCGTGTCCTGCCGAGGCGTCTCCATAGGGGAGAAGCCGAAGCGCTTCTTGTAGCAGGTTGCAAAATACTGGCTGGAGGAGAAGCCGCAGTCAAAGGCGACGTGGGTGACGGATTGCCGGCCGTCTTCGAGCAGTTGGCGTGCGGCGTTGAGCCGGAGCATCTGGAGATAGCGGACGGGCGTCATGTTGGTCAGCACCTGGCAATGCTGGGTGAACTGGGTGCGCGAAAGGTTGCACTCGGCCGCCATGTTCTCCAGCGTCCAGTCTTCGTCGAGCGCGTGTCGTAGTCGTTTCAGGAAGATTTCCACCGTGCGTTTCGAGCTTGCCAGCGCAAGGTCGAGCACCGGCGACTGGCTCTCCAGCATCTGGCGAAACTGCAGCAGCATCATCGAGATCAGCAGGCGAAGCCTCGCCTCGCCGCCCTCGATATCGCCACCTGCGACCACCTCGTGAATCTCCAGGAAGGTACGCGTGACATCGCGTGAAGCGAGGTAGGAAATCTGCTCGTTCTTCGACAGGAGTTCGCTCAGCCTTTTGCGGTCCCGCTCCGGCCAGCCGATCCAGTCGGGCCAGAGCCAGGTCTCGTGCGGACGGCGCACACCCATGTTCATCAGGACCCAGATGATGTGGCTGGCGCCGATGGTCGGGTCGCCGAGCGCATGCAACTGCCAGGGCCGCACGACGAACATCTGGCCTTCGTTGAGCGTGGTCTTCCGGCCGTCCATCGTGATGGTCAGCGAGCCGCGCGCGAGATAGGCGATCTTCACACCTTCGTTGCAATGCTCGCGCAGCCCCCAGTCCTGTGGCGTCGTCGCGTCCCAGCCGCCGACGGAGCAGACTTGTGGCAGCGCCTTCCCAAGATCCGTTCCCGGGTAACCCCGCCTCGTCCAGGCATTGAGAGAGACCTGTCCGGCAAGTGACGCCTTCATCAGGTCCTGGCAGTTGCCGGCATAAAGCAGGGCGCCCGGCTCACGAAAAACCGCGGGCCGGCTGACCGCCCGTTCGTTGTTGGCTTTGTTCATCACTTTCCTCCGCCGGTGTTCAAAATTTACCACTCCTCTATTTCGAACGCGGGCAACGATTTATTGCGCAATGCTTGGCCATCATCAAGCGACAAATCGAGGCGCTGGTGATTTACCGTTGAAACTCAACGGTATGGAGGAGAAATGGGGAGGATTTGCCGGTGCGGATAGGCTTCCACACGGATGCGTTCAATTCGGCCTACTGGTCGTTCGAAAAATGCTTGCAGTGGGCGAGCGACAACGATGTGCACTTCATCGAGTGTGGCCTGATTGACGGCGTGAGCTGGATTCATGGCCTCGGCTATCAACCGCATGTCGCGCTCTACGAAGACCCCGCGCTGCTGCGCCGCAAGATGGATCGCTACGGCGTGCGGTTTTCCCAGGTCGATGCCGCCTATCCGCTTTCCGGCCAGGACGGGCCGCTCCGGGGCGTGCCCTATGTGCTGAAATCGATCGCTTGGGCCGCGCAAGCCGGCAGCCCCTGCGTCGACACGACCGACGGGCTTCACATGCCGGAGGGCTTGAGCGAAGAGGAATCGATGGCGCTGATGAAGCGCAGCTACGAGAAGATCATCGAGGTCGCGGAGGCGCACGAGATCATCGTCAACATCGAGCCGCACGGTCATTTCACGACACGTCCGGAATTCATGGCGCGCATGCTGGCCTTCGTCGATTCGAAGTGGCTGCGCATGAACATGGATACCGGCAACACCTTCATCGCCGGCCAGGAGCCGACCGAGTTTCTTCCGCGTTTCATCGACAAGGTCAGCCATGTCCACGTCAAGGACGTGTCGCAATCGCTGGCAGATTCGGTGCGTGGTGGGCAGACCGGCATTGCCGTCAGCCATTGCGCGCTCGGCGACGGCGTCAATGCGGAGAACATCAAGGCCTGCCTCGCCCAACTGCGTGACCATGGCTATGACGGTGTGCTGAGCCTCGAATGCGAGGGCGCGGCCGGACCGATGATCGAGAAATCGCTGGCCTGGATGCGTGCCACCTGCCGCGATCTCGGCATCAAGCTGCATTGAGCGCGCCATGAAACTCGGCATCAACCTTCTGTGCCTGACGGACTTCGTCGCGGACAGTCATTTCGACAGCATCGGGCGGCTGCGCGATCTCGGTTACGACGGCGTCGAGGTGCCGGTCCTCAAGGGCGAGGTCGCTCACTACGAGCGCCTGGGCAAAAAACTCGACGCTCTCGGTCTCGGCCGCTCGACCACGTCGATCGTGCCGACGCCGGAGGCCAGTCCCGTCAGCAGCGATGCCGAGGTGCGGGCTCGCGGGCTTGCGCATCTCGACTGGGCGCTCGATTGCGCCATCGCGCTCGGCGCCGAGAGCATGGGTGGCCCGTTTCACGCGCCGATCGGCGTCTTCACGGGCACCGGCGCCACCGAGGACGAACTGAAATACGGTGCGGATGCACACCGCGCGCTGGCCGAGCGGGCGGCAACTCACGGCATGCATCTGAGCCTGGAGCCGCTCAACCGCTTCGAGACCTATTACCTCAACACGATGGAGCAGGCCCGCGCGTATGTCGACCGGGTTGGACACCCCGCCTTCAAGATCATGTACGACACGTTCCACGCCAATGTGGAGGAACGCCGGCAGGAAGAGGCCATCCGGTTGATCGGTCCGGATATCGGCATTTTCCATGTGTCGGAGAACGACCGTGGCATCCCCGGGCGGGGGCACATAGACTTCGCGGCGATGTTCACCGTGTTGAAGGAGATCGGTTATGACGGCTGGTTGACGCTTGAGGCCTTCGGGGCCGGCCTGCCGGCTATCGCGGCGGCGACCCGCGTCTGGCGGCCGCTGTTTCCGGATTTCGAGACGCTTTTCTCCGAAAGCGCAACGTTCATTCGCAAGACATGGGCAGCAGCATGAGCAATCCCGCAATCGAGATGCGCGGCATCACCAAGAGTTTCCCCGGCGTGAAGGCGCTGAAGAGCGTGAGCTTTTCCGCCCATCCTGGCGAAGTGCACGCGCTCGCCGGTGAAAACGGTGCCGGCAAGTCGACGCTGATGAAAATCCTGTCCGGCGTCTATCTGCTGGATGGCGGCGCCGTCGTCGTCGGCGGCGAGGAGCGGCATTTCAGCCATCCGCTGGAGGCGATCCGCGCCGGCATCGCCGTGATCTACCAGGAATTTTCCCTGCTGCCGGAGCGCACCGTCGCACAGAACATCTTTCTCGGCCGGGAGCCGACGCGGCTTGGCCTGATCGACCACAAGGCAATGAACGCGGAGGCACGGCGGGTGCTCGCGCTGTTCGGCTCGGCGCACCGCATTGAGCCGGATACGGTCGTCGCCGATCTCGACGTCGCGAGCCAACAACTCGTCGAGATCGCCAAGGCAGTGTCGCTCGATGCGAAGGTCATCGTGATGGACGAGCCGACCGCGGCGCTCAACGAGGCGGAATGCGAGGTGCTGTTCGGGCTCGTCGACACGCTGAAGAAGCGCGGCGTGGCGATCGTCTATATTACCCATCGCATGCGGGAGATCACGCGGCTGGCCGACCGGGTAACCGTTCTGAAGGACGGTGAGACGGCCGCGAGATTCGATCATGTGCCGCAACCCGATACGATCGTGCGCGCCATGGTCGGCCGCGATATCGGCGATTTTTATGCCGCACCGGCAACGCCGGGGGAGATCGGCAACGTCGTGCTGTCCGTGCGCCATGCGGGCAATGAGTGGCTGAAGGACATTTCCTTTGACCTGCGCGCCGGCGAGATCGTCGGTTTTGCTGGGTTGCAGGGGGCAGGGCGCGTGGCGCTTGCCCAGGCGATTTTCGGCTTTGCACCCTTCGCCGAAGGTGAGGTTTTGCTTGCGGGTAAGCCAGCGCGTTTCACCAATCCACGCGACGCCATTCGCGCCGGTATCGGCCTGTTACCGGGTGACCGCAAGGCCGAGGGACTGGTGCTGATGCAGTCGGTTGCCGACAATGGTTTGCTGACGGCGCGTGCACTTTCCGGCCTCGCGGGCAAGGCCGATGCGACGCCGTTCGCCTCCGCCGAAGAGATGGACAAGCTGCTGCACGAGCTCGACGTCAGGGCCGGCAGCTTTTCCCAGGAGATCAAGGCGCTGTCCGGCGGCAATCAGCAGAAGGCGATCGTCGCGCGCTGGCTGGCGCTGGCACCGCGGCTGCTGATCTTCGTCGAGCCGACGCGCGGCATCGACGTCAATGCCAAGGCCGGCATCTATCACCTGATGCGTGATCTCGCGCGCAAGGGCACGGCGATCATGATGGTGTCGTCCGACCTGCCGGAGGTGCTGGGCGCCGCCGACCGTATCCTCGTCATGCGCGCCGGCGAACTCGTGGCCGCGTTCCCGCGCGGCGTGTCGGAAGCCGATGTCATGCTTGCCGCAACCGGCGAAGAGGCGGTGGCGGCATGAACACGGCAACCCTCACCAAACGTCCTGCCTGGCGCATGGAGCGCTATGCACCGGCTCTGCTGCTTGCCGCGGCGCTTGCCATCTACATTGTGATCGCGCTCAGCCTCGGCCTCACGCGATTCCTCACGCCGGAAGCGGCGATCTCCATCCTCAACCGTTCCATCGCGCTCGGCATCACCGCCGTTGGCCAGACCTTTGCCATTCTCGTCGGCTCGATTGACCTGTCGGTAGCGCATCTGATCTCGGCGTCCGCCGTCGTCTCCTCGGCGATCATGAACGGCGATCCGGCGATGATGGTGCCCGCGGTCCTCGCCGTGCTCGTGATGGGCGCGGTGGTCGGCACGTTGAACGGGTTGATGATCACCAGGCTGGAGGTTAATCCGCTGATCGCGACGCTCGGCATGGCGCTGATTATCCAGGGTTGCCTCGCCTCCTTCCATGGCCGGTTCGGTGGCTCGGTGCCGGATGCCTTCCAGTATTTCGCCTATGGCGAGGTGCTCGGCCTTCCGGTGAGCCTCATTGCTCTGGCGCTCCTCGTGCTGGCGGCCTGGGCTGTCTTGCGCTTCACCCGCTTCGGCTCGAACATCTACTCGGTCGGCGGCAATCGTGACACTGCGCGGGCGGCCGGCATCAAGACGGCGCGGGTGGTGATGGCGAGCCACATCATCTGCAGCCTGTGCGCCTCGTTGGCCGGCCTCTATCTCGCAAGCCGGCTGAAATCCGGCTCGCCGTGGATCGGCACGGAGGGTGCCTATGACCTCGAGTCGATCGCCGTGGTCGTTATCGGCGGCACGATCCTTTCGGGCGGGAAGGGTGGCATTTGGGGCACTGTCGCGGGCGTCATCATCTTCTCGCTGATCGATTCGATCTTCAATCTCGCCGGCGTCGACGCCTTCGCCAAGCAGGTGATGCGCGGCATCATCATCGTCGCCGCCGTCGCCTTCTACGCCGTGCGTTCGAAGAGGATAGTGGCATGATCCAGGAAACCGTCGGTTCCGCAAAGGCGCCCGGCGCCGCAAGGGGCGGCCGCCTGCCGAAGATCAATCCGGTCTTCTTCGTGCTCGCCGCGCTGCTTGTCGCCATCACGTTGTCCAATCCGAATTTCGTCGAGCCCACGGGATACATGAATTTCCTGAAGCGGGCCGCACCGCTGGCCATCCTCGCCGCCGGCCAGATCTACGTCATCGTTTCGGGCGGCTTCGATCTTTCGGTCGGCTCGGTGATCACGCTGACGGTGGTCGGCTCGTCGATGCTGCTCAACAACAATGCCGATGCGACGTGGTGGGTGATCCCGGTCATGTATGCGGTCGGGCTTGCCGTCGGCGTGGTCAACGGCCTCGTCGTCAGCTATCTGCGGGTACCCTCGCTGATCGCAACGCTCGGCATGATGATCACGCTGAATGGGGCCGCCTTCATGTGGTCGAGCGGGTCGCCGCGCGGCTACCTGCCGGACACCTTCCGTTTCTTCGGGCGCGTGAACATTCAGGGCATTCCGCTCATCCAGTTCCTGCCTGTGGCGCTGCTGGTGCTCATCGCGGTCGGGCTCTGCCTGTTCTGGCTCATGCACCGCACCAATCTCGGGCGTTTGCTGCATGCCATCGGCGATAATCCGCGCGCGGCGCAGATGTCAGGCGCTCCCTTGGAGCGGGTGCGCATCATCGCCTTCGTCGTCTCGTCGCTGAGTGCCGTGACGGCCGGCATCCTGCTTGGCGGCTTTGCCGGTGTCTCGACCGATGTCGGCGTCGGCTACGAATTGCAGGCAATCACCGCCTGCGTCATCGGCGGCGCGCAGCTTCTCGGCGGGCGCGGCTCGGTGCCGGCCTCGATTGCCGGCGCGCTGACGCTGACGGCGATCTTCACGCTGCTCAACTTCATCGGCTTGCCGAAACCGGTGCGCGACGTCGTGCAGGGCGTGATCCTGATCGTCGCCGTCGTGCTTGCCACCTACCGGCGTAACCGCGCCGGCCGGACCTGAATTTCGCCGGCCGAAAGGCCGTCGGGAGGAATCTGACATCATGATCAAATGGGAGTGAGACATGAAAAAACTGCTGACCGCCGCCCTTTCGGCTGCCCTGCTTGCGAGCACGGCACAAGCCCAACAGCTGAACTTCGACGACCCCGCGGAATTCGCCAGGCAGCGTGAGATGTTGACGGCGAAAGCCAATGGCCCGGAGGGGGAGCCATGGGAGCAATATTACGGTGACCAGATGGCCGACACCGCAAAATACAAGAAGGAAGGTCCCTATACGATCTGCTTCTCGAATGCCGGTGTGAACAATGCCTGGCGCGTGACCGGCTGGACGAACATGCAGGCAGAGGTGAAGCTCCATCCGGAGATCAAGGAACTCATCCATGTCGATGCCGAAGGCTCCGACGACAAGCAGATTTCCGACATCGATGACCTGATCAACGGTGGAAAATGCTCGGTGCTGATCGTCTCGCCGAACACCACGGCGGCGCTGACGCCCGCCGTCGAGAAGGCCTGCGCCAAGCTGCCGGTCATCGTCTTCGACCGCGGCGTCAACACCAAATGCCCGGTGACCTTCATCCACCCGGTCGGCGGCTACGGCTTCGGTATCCAGGCCGGCGAGTTCGTTGCGGCCACAGCCCCCGCTGGTGCAAACGTGCTGATGCTGCGCATCGTGCCCGGTGTCGACGTGCTGGAGACCCGCGCTTCGGCGGCCAAGCGCATCTTCAAGGAGAAGGGCCTGAACGTCATCGGCGAGGAGTTCACCGAAGGCGACAATGCCAAGACCAAGTCGATCGTGGAGGACTATCTGCAACGCGGATCGATCGATGCGATCTGGATGGATGCCGGCGCGACGGCGGTTGCGGCGCTGGAAGCTTTTGAGGATTCCAGCCTGCCGCTGCCGATCATCACCGGCGAGGACCAGCAGGACTTCTTGATGAAATGGAAGGCCGAAGGCTTCAAGGCGATCGCGCCGACCTACCCGACCTACCAGTGGCGCACGCCGATCATCGCGGCCGTGAAAGTGCTGAAGGGTGAGGCGGTGCCCGGGCCGGAATGGGTGATGCCGCAGCCGGCGATCACCGCCGAAACGCTCGATCTCTACGTCAACGACAAGATGCCGCCGCTGCACCACGCGATGTGCGGCTGTGAGAAGTTGCCCGACTATCCGGCAGCCTGGGGCGGACAGTAAACATGAGCGGGGCCGCGTGACACGCGGCCCCGTTTCGCCAATCGCACGGCGGTGAGGCATGGTCCGCGCTAGGTTATGCGTCGGCTGGTCGAAGCATCGAAAATATGCAGTCGCGAGAAATCCGGCAGCACGCGAACCGTCTCGCCCGGGCGGGCGTGCAGGCGCTCGCGGCCGAGATAGGTGAGTTTCTGGCCGTGCATGTCGAGCAGCAACAGTGTTTCCGCACCGGTCTGCTCGACGACGACGACGGTCGCCTCGGTGCCGGACGGGTCGAGACGGAGATGCTCGGGACGGATACCAAGAACGACGTCCGCAGGGGTTGTTGTGTTCTTGATCCCGACTGGAGCGGAGAAGCCGCCTTTTCCGGTGAAATGTCCGTTTTCAAGACGGCCTTCAAACAGGTTTATCGCTGGCGAACCAATGAAGCCGGCGACGAATACATTGTCGGGGTGATCGTAAAGGTCCAGCGGCGATCCTACCTGCTCGACGACGCCACCTCGCATCACCACGATCTTGTCCGCCATGGTCATCGCCTCGACCTGGTCGTGGGTGACATAGACGGTCGTGGTGCCGAGGCGCTGATGCAGCGCCTTGATTTCCGCGCGCATCTGCACCCGCAGCTTGGCGTCAAGGTTCGACAGCGGCTCGTCGAACAGGAAGACCGCCGGATCGCGAACGATGGCGCGGCCCATAGCGACACGCTGGCGTTGCCCGCCCGAAAGCTGGCGCGGCAGCCGGTCCAGCAAGGGGGAGAGGTCGAGGATTTCGGCGGCGGCGACGACGCGCCGATCGATTTCGTCGCGCGCCTTGCCGGCGAGCTTCAGGGAGAAGCCCATGTTCTTGGCGACGGTCATATGCGGATAGAGCGCGTAGTTCTGGAAGACCATGGCGACGTCGCGCTGCTTCGGCGGGATGTCGTTGACGATCCGCCCGTCGATCCGCACCTCGCCGCCCGAAATGCCCTCAAGGCCGGCGATCATGCGCAGCAGGGTGGACTTGCCGCAACCGGACGGCCCGACAAGGGCGACGAATTCGCCATGTTCGACCGCGACATCGATGCCCCGCAGGACCTCCACAGTACCGTAGGATTTGCGAACATCCCGGATCTGGACCTGTGCCATGGTTATTCCGCCCCCTCTGCGGCCGCGTCGAACGCCAGCCGCGAAAATGCTTCGGGCGGCGCGCTGTTTGCCTGCATCAATCGCGCCATCAGGTCCGTCAGGCGCTGCTCCTCTTCGGGGTCCGCCAGCGGTGTTTCCTGTCCCGGATCGGCGGTGAGGTCATAGAGGCGCGTCTCGGATTCGAGCAGCGCGCCAGGGCCGTAGTTGTTGTACATCGGCGATCGATCGATCACAGGCACCTTGAGCAGTGTCGCGCCCTTGGTGAAGTCGAGCGGCGGCGACAGTTCGACCGAAGCCAGTTCCGCCGGCGAGAACGGTGAGAAGATGTGCGTCGGCATCAGCGTATATTGGTAGAGTTCCTGCTGCGACAGGTCCTCCGGGAAGCGGTGATAGGTGTAGCGGCCATCGGCAACATTCACCGCGCCGCCGAAATAGCCGAACAGGGCGCCATCGCGCAGTGCCGTGCCATCGGCCATCGCGCAGAGCGAAAACCCTTCGTTTTCGGCTGGCGGCGTGGCGCCGAACAGATCGAGGAACGTTGCTGCGAGATCGATCGACTGGGTGAGGGCCTGTGACCGGCTGCCCGGCCGGGCATCTCGGGGGTCGTGCAGGAAGAGTGGAATGTGCGCCACCTCTTCATAGAGGTTCATGCGGTTCTTCGCCCAGAAATCGTGTTCGCCGAGCAGGAAGCCATGGTCGGTGGTGACGATAAGCGCCGTGTCCTTCCACAGGTCGTGGCGATCGAAATAGTCGAGCAACTCGCCGAGCAGGTGGTCGCACATCGCGACAACGGCGTAGTAATTGGCGCGCAACTCCTCACATTCTTCGGGCAGTTCGTCGACACGGCCGTAACGCGGCCAGTCGCGGATCGGGCCCTTCCAACCGGTGTCGAATGGCGCCTTGAAGCGTTCGGGTGCCGTGAAGGGCTCGTGTGGGTCGAAGGTCTCGATCTGCAGAAGCCAGTTGTCGGCGTCGCGGTTGCGGTCGAGGAAGTCAAAGCCCTCGGCAAAGCAGCGCACCGAAGGGAAATCCTTCTCTTCCTTGATGAACTCGCGGTTGACGATGTTCTGGCCGAAATAGGAGCGCTTCTGGTCGCTGAACTGCCGGGCGTGGTATTTTTCGCGAAGCCGCTCCCAGTGCGGCTGCACCATCGCTTTCCACCGGTCACCTTCCTGGCCGCGCACGAATTCATAGGAATCGTAGCGGTTGTGATAGGTCGCACCACCGTCTTCCCAATAGTGGAAATGGTCGGTCACGAGGTGGCTGTAGGTGCCACGCTGCTGGTGCAGGATTTCCGGAAAGGCATTGTCGAACGGCTCCAGCGGCCCCCAGCTGCGATGCAGAAAGGTAAGCCGGCCGGTCAGCATGTCGCGCCGGGCCGGCATGCAGGGCAGACTGCCGACATAGTGCTTGTCGAAGGTCACGCTGCGGGCGGCGAGGCGGTCGAAATTCGGCGTCGGGATTCGTGTGCCGCCATAGGGGCCGAGAAGATGCCTGTTCAGGGAATCGAAAAGAACAAAAACCGCCTTCATGCTATTTCACTGCTCCTTGCGTGAGGCCCTTGACGATGTACCGCTGGGCGACGAGCAGCACGAGAATGGCCGGCACCATCGCCAGAGCAGCGCTTGCCGCCATCTGGGTGTATTGAATCTCGAAATCCTGGGCGAACTTGGCGATGGCGACGGGAACCGTTGCTGTCTGCTTCATCGTCAGCGTCAGCGCGACGGCGAATTCGTTCCAAGAGAAGATGAAGGTGAGGATCGACGTCGCGGCAAGGCCGGGCGTGATGAGCGGCAGGATCACGTACCACAGGATATGCGGCGTATCCGCACCGTCCATGATCGCCGCCTCTTCCAGCTCCTTCGGCACGTCGCGAACGAAGACCGCCATCAGCCAGATCGCCATCGGCAGGTTGAGCGTCGCATGTGCGAGGATCAGCCCTGTGAAGGTGTTCTCCAGTCCGACGGCGCGTGCCATGGAAAACCATGCACTCGCCAGCGCCACCGGCGGGATCATGTGGAAGATCATCGTCCAGGCGAGGAAGAGATGCACGACCCACCCGGGCCAGCGCATCCGGTTGAGCGAGAAGGCGGCGAGCGTCGCGACGACGACGCAAAGCACGGTGCTGACGAGCCCGACGATGATCGAGTTGCGGTAGTTGAGCAGGAAATCCGAGGTCTTCGACCAGAGAACTTCGGAAAAATTGCTCCAGATCGGCGTGAATAGCACATCGCCCATCAAGAGCGATATCTGTGTGCGAAAGCCGGCTGCAACGGTCCAGATGATCGGCGCAAGAACAAGGACGGCACCGGCGGCGAGTGCCAGGTGGACGGGAACAATGGAATTGGTGCGACGGCTCATGATGTCGCTCCCGTGCGGCGGCGCGCTGAGAGAGCTACCACCAGAAGCAGCGACACGAGGAAGATGACGGCCACCGACATGGCCGAGCCATAGCCCGCCTTGTCTTCGGTGAAGAAGCGCTGGTAGAGCGTGAAGCTGATCACCTCGGTCGCGGTGCCAGGCCCGCCGCTGGTCAGGAGATAGACCTCGTCGAAGACCTTGAAGGCGAGCACGAGGCGGAAGGCGAAGGTGACGATGATCGTCGGGATCATCAGCGGCAGCGTGACGTAGACCAGCTCCTGCCACGGGCCGGCACCGTCCATCTCGGCAGCCTCGAAAACGTCCTGCGGCAGGGATTCGAGCCCCGCCAGGAACAGCAGGAAGCAGAATGGCGTCCAATGCCAGATGTCGACCGCGATCACTGAAAGCAGCGCTGTCTCGGGCGTTCCCAGCCAGTCATGCGGCATGATGCCAAGGAGAGAGAGCGCCTTGTTGACCAGTCCGAAGTCGTAGTTGAGCATCAGCTTCCAGATGGCGCCGATGACGATACCGGGGATCAGGATGGGCAGGATGAAGATCGCCCGGTAGAGCACGCGCCCACGGGTTATCTTGGTGCAGAGCAGTGCCATGGCGAAGCCGAGGATCATCTGGCCGGCGACGGCCCCGAAGGCGAAGATAAGCGTGTTGGAGATGCCGGCGCCGAACAGGCTGTCCGAGAACAGCGCCTTGTAATGGGCAAGGCCGACCCAGGTGCGCACCTGCTGCCCGTCCGCCCAGGTAACGTTCTGGAAGCTTGTGAGAAACAGGTTGGCGATGGGAAGCGCGCTGAGCGCCACCATCATGGCAAGGGCCGGCCCGAAGGTCAGCCAGCGCCAGAGACGCTGGCCGCCATCCTCGGCGGGATTGCTTGATCGCCGCAGCGAGCTTTGGGTTTGCGCGTTTGCGGCGGTCATGGGTGGCCCTTATTTCAGAGGGGTCAGCTTGTCGGTCTTGTAGGCGTGGCTGGCCATGATCTTCTCGATCTCGTCGGACATGCCGTTCAGCGCATCGACCGAGGTGATCTCGCCAGCAACCGCCCGATTGAGGCCGAGTTCCAGCACGGCGATCACTTCGCTCGCCTCGGGGAACTGGTAGATGTTGACGGCGTGCGGCAAGGCTTCGGCCAAGGGCTTCATCCAGCGATACCGGTGTTCGTCGGCAATCGGCTCCTTGTAGACGGCGGCGTGGACCGGGATGCCGCCGGCCTTGGCAGTTTCGAGCTGGGCTGCCTTCGTCTGGAACCAGCGCAGAAACTCGACGGCCGCGCGCTTGCGATCGTCGGGAACGTTCTTCGAAATGCCGGCGAGCCAATGGCCGAGACCGGGCGCGGTCTGGAGGCCTTCCGCGGCCGGCGGCGGCGCCCACTCGACTTTGTCGACGATCGCCGACTTGTTCGGATCGTCCATCTGCGACCAGGCGGCGATCACCATCATGATATGCGCGGAATGGCCGGTCACCATGGCCTGGATGACTTCGGCCTGGTCAGCGGCCGCTGTCTTCGGGTGGCCGGCTTCCTTTGCGAGCCGGATGTAGTAGTCGAGTGCCTCACGGCCGTGGTCGGAGTTCAGCGTGACCGAATAGTCACCGGCCGACTGGTCCTTGAAGATGCCGCCGCCGAAGCCGTAGAGATAGGGGTAGAAGTCGTAGGCCACGGTATGCGGCCCGCGCGCGCCGCGCTGGACGATGCCGTACATGTCGGGCGGATTGTGGAACTTCTTGGCGTTGGCTTCCAGTTCGGCAAAGGTCTTCGGCGCCGACAGGCCCGCTTCCTTGTAGAGGTCGCCGCGATAATAGAGCATCGGGATCAGCGGCGAGACCGGCATGGCCATCAGCTTGCCGTCGCTGGTCATGGTCTTCTTCTCGGCATTGTAATAGACCGTGTCGCCAAGCGTATAGACTTCGGGATCGAGCTTGAAGCCGGGGTCTATGTCGGTGATGGCCTCGACGAAGCCGCCGGCATACATTTCGGCAAACCAGCCCGAATTCATGATCAGGATGTCGTACTGGCCTTCGCTGGCGCGCACCGAGTTGCGCTGCTTTTCCAGCGAGCCGGCAAAGGGATTGACGTCGAGTTCGACCTTGTTGCCGGTCTCTGCCTCATAGGCCTCAACCGTCTTGCGAAAGCTTTCGAACCAGGGCGACTGGTTGATCACGATGGTGATCGGCGCGACGCTTGCCGCATAGAGCGGGCGGAATGCGCCTGGCGCGAGGCTGGCCGCCGCGGCCATGCCCACGCCTTTTAGGATCGTACGTCTGTGCATGCTGGTCTTGAATGTCATCGATGAATCTCCCTTGCCTCATTCATGCTGAACATCTATCGGCCTTCAAGAAAACAGGTGCTCCCCGCGGCCTTCGCGCCGCATTGCGGTTGCCCCCGCCCTCCTATTCGCAGAAAATCGGACTGGCCCAGTTCCACTGGCCATTGGCCTGGCGCATGCGGGCATAGATCCAGTCGCCCTTGCGCAACGGTTCGATCGCCATCTGCCCGCGCCACTGCCACTGGTGCGGGCGCGGCAGCGGGTGGAGCCGGAAGGCAGGGCTGTCGATCGGCCCGAGATTGCCCGAAAGCGCACCCTGCAGAAGGCGGCCAGTGCTGACCTGGAAGGTTTGGCCGTCGACCACCAACCGGACCCTGGCATCCGGCCGGATGCGGATGCGCGCGGCAATCGCTTGCATCGAAGCGGTGGTGTTGTTGGGGTTGCCGATCGAGCGGATCGTGAAATCGATGCGATTGCCGGAAAGCCGGACCGCGTTGTCATCCTTCGCATCGCCGCCTCCTTCCAGCGGCGAGACCACTTCAGACCCGCGCAGGCGCGGCTCGACGGACAGGATATCGCCGCCGATGAGTTCGAGGGAGCCTTGCCAGTCGTGGAATTTTCCGCGTGCGCCCCAGCCGAGTTCCAGCACGAGCAACGTTTCCAGCGAGCCATTGCCGGCATCGATCGGGCTGCGTTGCAGGTCCGGCGTGACCCGGCCGACGACATCACCGTTGCGCACAAGGTCGATATAGTCGATGGCACCGCCGCCGACCGCCTCGAGTTCCAGCGTTGTCGGCCCGCCCGCCGCCACGCTGCCGCCCTGCATGGTGTCACCGATCGAGAAAAACAGGTGGCTTGCGTCGCCGGTGAGGGCATTGGTGCGGCGCCGGTGGATGCCGTCCCAAAGGGCCGAACGGGAATTTTCCGCAGCATAGACCGCCGAGCGCCCGTGGCCGTAGGAACCGGGATAACCGCTGTGGTGATCCGTATTGCCGAGGAAGCCGAAACGGAGGCCGCGATTGAGGCCATGGCGGGCGGTGGATTGGCCATCGCTCGGCCCCATGGAATGCAGGAAGGGCCGGTCCATGACCGACGTCTCCGAACAGCCATGCATGGAGATGATCTCCATCACCGGCGACAGATCCGCGATGACGCTGTCCCAATTCACGCCGCGCGCGCCGAGGCGGTAGCCGATGTGATGCGGGAACGCGAAGACGGCATCACCGTAGGTGGCGCGCAGCCTTGCATGCAGCTCTGCCGGCGTGTCGGCCTTGATCAATTCCTGGCCCGCGATGTCGCGGTAGACGATCGTGTAGTCGCCATGCGCAAAGGAGTGGATTTCATAACCGGGGAAAACGGTGAAGACGCCCGGCTCGTCCGCCTCCGCAAGCGTGTCGAAATGGGCGCCCCACAGTCTGTCGAGCTTGGCAAAGCCTTTGACGTGAAAATCGACGATATGCGCCACGCTGGGATCGTCGACCGGCATATCCGGCCAATATGCGTGTCCCGTGACGGAGACGAAATCAAGCTGGCGGCGTGCGCGGCGCAGCGCCTGTTCGAGGCTGCCGTGGCCATAGGAAATGTCGCAGTGGTTGTGGATATCGCCGTAATAGACCCGTACGCCGAAACGAGAAGCCAACGGCGCCAGCCGCTCCGGCAGACGCTCACCCAACATGCCGTACCTCTCCTCCCTGGACGATGCGCGACCGCAAAGGTTCAATCGTCATCAGATACAATATGTATTGTATGCTAGCAGATGTATGGGCGGATGCAAGCGCGTTTTGGGTGATGGCGGGAAATTATGGTGGGGTTTGGCATACGCCAGCGCATGCCGCCGCGAATGCCGGCAATGGCGTCAGATGGAAGGTACGCCTGTGCTGCCGCGAGCATTCGAGATGCA
The DNA here is from genome assembly GCF_058808115.1 of Shinella sp. GW821-FHT11G07. Lineage (NCBI taxonomy): Bacteria > Pseudomonadati > Pseudomonadota > Alphaproteobacteria > Hyphomicrobiales > Rhizobiaceae > Shinella > Shinella sp. GW821-FHT11G07. The sequence goes on along the minus strand of NZ_JBXARJ010000012.1, from coordinate 157,311 downwards.
GTCGAGATAGACGATCTGGGGTGGCTCGTGCGGCGCGGCAATGCGCTTGCGGATCGTGTCGATCAGGCTTTTGGCGGCATTGAGATAGGAGCTGCCGGCCATGGTCATGAAGCCGAAATGTTCGGTCGGGACGTCGTGATGCCCCAGTACGAAGAGGCTGAGATCCTTCGGGCAGGCAATCTCCATCTCTTCCAGGCATTGGCGAATGCCGAGAGAGTCGGAAATGCCGAGTGTGACCATCGCGGTGAACGGCAGCTTGCCATGCTCGTCGAGCAGCGCGGACAGTTCTTGTCCCAGCGCATCGCCGACGCGCTGCGTCGGGTGCAGCACGCCGCGAAGCGCGATGCTCTGCGTGTGCCGCCAAACGGTCTCATGGCGCTGGCTTATCCGGTCGAAGGCTCGCCGTGCGGCGAGGATCGGCTGGGCCATGGAGTCCAGCGATACAAGGGCTACGGAGCGGTGGCCGAGTTCGGACAGATATTCCAGGGCCAGGTCTAGCGCCGCTTCCCAGTCGGTTCCGACGCGGTCGATGTCGACGCCGGCGACGGAATGGCCGTCGACGACGAGGGCGCGCGTCTTGCTTTGCAGCAGGTTGAGCAGACGGATCGGAATGTTCTCGTAATGCGATTGGAGAATGGCCGCATCGAAATCGGGCACCGAGGTGAGGATCTCCAGCAGGTGCCCCGTATTGTGGTAGGAAATCTGGACGACCTTGCTGCCCGATCGCGACAATTGCTCGACGATATGGTTCTGCACCAGCACGCAGCGTTCGTTCAGGCTGGCATTCGACAGGATCAGCAGGCTCTCCAGATGCGCCACGGCACCGTCATCGCTGGACGCCGATGCCTCGCCGCCCTTGACCACGTAGGTGCCGCGGCCGACCTGCGAGGTCAGCATGCCCTCGTCGCGTAGGCGGGTGAGTGCCTCCTGCACGGTCGCCTGGCTGACCTGATGAATGCGCATGAGATCGCGCACCGTCGGCAGCCGCGCACCATCCTCAAGCCGGGAAATCTGATCCCTCAGGGAGGCGAGAACCGTGTTTGAGGACGCAGCGCGCAAGGATCTGCCTCGACCTTCGAATCGTGTCTGTTTTTTATCGCTTCCATCTCGATACATTTTGAATCTCGCCCCGGCAATCCCGCGCCCGAAACGACGGGATAAAGGGTGGTGAAGTCGCATTGTATTATAACTGATACAAATTGAACTTTACAATTTGAATTTCACGTATACGCTTTGGATCAAGACGGCAGCAGGTCGTCCGCGCAACGACCGGAGGGGAGTCCGTCGTGCTGGAAAACAATGTCCTTGTTCAACAGAGCCCAATCGCTCGTGCCGAGCGGAGCAGCCCGCCCTTCATTCGCGTCGATGGCGTGCGCAAGACATTCGCACAGCGGGACGGCGGCGCGGTGCCGGTTCTGGAAAAAATCGACCTGACGATCGCGGAGAATGAATTCGTCTCGCTGGTCGGCCGCAGCGGTTGCGGCAAGACAACCCTTCTCAACATGATCGCCGGTATCGAGGACGTCTCCAGCGGCAAAATCGCCATCGCCGGCAAAATCGTCACCGGACCCGGCCAGGGGCAGGGGGTGGTGTTCCAGCAGCATGCGCTTTTCCCGTGGCTGACCGCGGTCGACAATGTCGCGTTCGGTTTTCGCAAGGCCGGATTCACCAAGGCCGAGCGCCGCGTGCGCGCCATGGAACTGCTGCGCCTCGTTGGCCTGGAAGCGGCGGCCGCCCGTTATCCTCGCGAGATGTCCGGCGGCATGCAGCAGCGCGTCTCGATTGCGCGAGCGCTGGCCCTCGATCCGCAAATCCTCCTGATGGACGAACCTTTCGGCGCGCTCGACGAGTTGACGCGCATCGAATTGCAGCAGGAGTTGCTGCGCATCTGGGAAGCGCGCCGCAAGACGATCGTCTTCGTTACCCATTCGATCAGCGAGGCCCTTATGCTTTCGGACCGGATCGTGCTGCTTGCGCCGAATCCCGGCCGCATCCAGCGGGTCTTCGACGTCGACCTGCCGCGTCCCCGCCAGCGCACCCAGCCGGGCTTCAATGCGCTCTATCAGGATATCTGGAACGAGCTTTTGACATGACGCGCAAGCTCGCTCAGGCGGTACCGCCGCTCATCGCCTTCACCGTGCTCCTCCTCTGCTGGGAGGCCGGCGTGCGCTACGGCTTTCTCAAAGCCTACCAGTTTCCGCCCGTCAGCCGCATCGCGCAGGGTTTTGTCGAACTCTCGACAATCGGCTTTCCAACCGGCGTCTCGATCTGGTCGCATACACTCACCACGATCCTGCGCGTTCTGCAGGGGTATGGCGCAGCGCTTGTCCTGGCGATTCCCCTCGGCCTGCTCATCGGCGCCCTGCCGGTGGTCGATAAACTGACCGCTCCGCTGATTGTCTTTTGCCGTTCGATTGCCACACTGAGCCTGCTGCCGCTCGTCATCGTGTGGTTCGGTGCGGGCGAACTGACGAAGGTTTTTCTGATCGGCTACGGTTGCTTCTGGGTCATGCTGTCCAATGTGATCGCCGGAGTGCGCTATGTCGATCCGACCCTGCTGAAGGCGGCGCGTACCTTCGGTCTGAAAGGACTGGAACTCTACCGTACCGTCGTGTTCCCCGCGGCCCTTCCACGCATCTTCGCCGGTGCGCGCATGGCGCTCGGTGTCGGCTTCATGGTCATTGTCGGCGCCGAGATGATCGGCACCATCGAGGGACTCGGCGCCCTCATCATGGAGGCGCGCACTTTTTATCGCAGCGAAATCACCATCATCGGCATGCTGGTCATCGGCGTCATCGGCTTTTGCATCTCCGCCGGTCTCGCGGCGCTTGAGCGCCGCATGCTGCCATGGGCTGCCAATCTCGCCGAGGTGCGCCGATGAAGACCTGGGTCCGCTTCGTTTCCGCCAGCGACCTCACCCTCGGCCTCATCGGCGCGGTTTCTGCCATTGCGCTGTGGGAAATCTGCGCCCGCACGGGCGTGATCGACCCCGCGATCTTTCCAAGCCCGTCGCTTGCCATCAACGCGGCAGCCGAACGCCTGACGGCCGAAACGCTTGCCGACAATTTGTTCTGGAGCCTTCTTCGCGTCTTTTCCGGGTTCCTGCTCGGCGCGCTGGCGGGGGCGGCAGTGGGCATCGCTGCCGGCTGGTATCGCGGCTTTGGCGCCGTCATGCGGCCGCTGATAGAGCTTCTGCGGCCGATCCCACCGCTTGCCTGGATCCCGTTGGCGATCATCTGGTTTGGGCTCGGTGAGCCCTCAAAATTCTTCATCATCTTTCTGGGTGCGTTCTTTCCCGTCGTCACGGCGGCGTATCAGGGCATGCGCAGCATCGATCCGATCCTGTTGAAGGCGGCGCAAACATTTGGCCTCAACGGCGTGTCGTTGCTGCTGCGTGTCGCGGTACCCGCTGCCGCTCCTGACCTTGCGACAGGCATCCGCATCGGCTGGGGCCTGAGCTTCGGCGTGCTCGTTGCCGCCGAGCTGATCGCGGCCGACCGTGGCCTTGGCTACATGATCATCAACGAGCGCAACACTGGCGGCTCCGTCGGCGTCATCATCGTCGGCATCCTGCTCATCGGCGCGCTCAACCTTCTCACCGACGCTGCGATCGGCCTGGCGATCAAACGCTGGATAGGGCGATGGCACGGCGCCTGACCGACAACAACCGAAATGACAAAGAGGGAGAACAAGCATGCGCATGTTTCTGAAATCGCTGATACCCGCAGTCATGGCCGGCCTCTTCATGACGGCCAGCCCTTCACAAGCCCAGCAGGTGGAAACCGACACGCTGTCGATCAGCATCGGCCCCGATTTGCCGTTCCTCGTCCATATCGTCGCGAAGGAGAAGGGCTGGTTTGAGGAAGCCGGCTTCAAGACCGTCGAGTTCAAGACCTTCACGTCAGGCAATCTCGCCGGCGAGGCGTTGCTAGCCGACGAAATCCAGCTCTGGACGCCCGGCAACCTGCCGCCAGTGTCTATGGCGCACAACGGCATGCCCGTGGTGATCCTCGGCACGAATGCCGTCAGCCATGGGCTGGAAAAGATCGTGGTCCGGCAGGATGCCGGTGTCGACACCCCGGAAGACCTCACTAAGGTGAAGCTCGGCCTGCTCGTCAGCTCGACCTCGGGCGCCTTGCTGGCCAATGTCGCCAAACACTATGGCCTCGATGCCACGAAGATCCAGACGGTGAACCTCGCGCCGCCGGAGGCGATGGCCGCAATGGCCAACAACGAAATCCAGGGCATCGTGTTCTGGGAGCCGTTCCCCTATCGCGCGGTGCATGAGCAGGGCGCCAGGATCGTGCATTCGGGCACCAAGAGCTTTTTTGCCAACAACAGTGGTGAGGACGTGGCCGTTTCCAATAACCGCACCGTCTGGGTCGCCTCGCAGGACTGGGTGCGCGCCAACCCGTATGCCACGGCGGCGCTGCTGAAGGTGTTGACCAAGGCGCAGGCCTATGTCGCCGATCCGGCGAACAAGGATGAGGTTTTGAAGATTTTCTCCGATTTCCAGAAGCAACCGGTCGACATGAACGCGGCGTTGCTTTCGGACTACACGTTCACGCCGAATGTCGACAAATCCTACGTCGAGGACATGCTGGCCATCGCCGGCTACCTGAAGGCGACAAACCGCATCCAGGGCGATCCCAAGGACGTGCTCAGCTATACCTTTTCCGGCCCGCTGAAGGCGGCGAATGCCGCTGCCGTCGAGGTCGAGGGCCAGTGGGCGCCCTAACGTCATGAAAGCACCGGGCGCCTGTCACGGCAGGCGTTCGGCATATGTCACGCAAGCGGATTGATCATCATGCCTCCTTCGGCTGCCGATAGGATTGCCATCGCCGTCATCGGCGCGGGCTTCATCGCCGACTACCATATCAACGGTCTGCGCGCCGCAGGCGGGGCGAATGTCGCCGCACTCGTGGGCCGGCGGCCGAATGCCACAAGTGCAAGAGCGAAAATGCTCGGCATCGGCAGGGCGGAAACCGACTACCGCCGCGTGCTGGAGGACAGCGCGATTAACGCGGTGGTGATTGCCACCCCGGACGATACCCACGAGCGCATCGCGATCGACGCGCTCGATGCCGGCAAGCATGTTTTGCTGCAAAAGCCGATGGCGCTGAACAGCGCTCAGTGCCGCAGCATCCTTCAGGCGGATCAACAGGCCGGACGGCGCCTCACCGTCAGCTTTATGCACCGCTATTTCCCGGAAGTACGCTGGCTTCGCGAGCAGCTGCAATCCGGCGTACTCGGCACCGTCCATTCCGTGCGCATTCGAAACGCCACGCCGGGCGCGGACTGGAACGACTGGTTCTTTACGCCCGGCAATGTCTCGGGCGGCGTCGTCATGCAACTCGGCGTGCATGGTATTGATCTCGTTCAGCATCTACTCGGTCCGATCAGAACCGTTGCCGCCGATATGACGACCGCGCGGCCGGAACGGCAGCTTGCCGACGGGCGCACGGTTCGCACGGAACTCGAGGACAATGTGTTTGCCGCCTATCGCCTCGAGGGCGATGTGCGGGTGAGCCATGAGATGAGCTACACCGAGCTTGCCGGTTGCGATCGCTTCCGGCTGGAACTCTATGCGGAACGCGGCACGGTCTGGCTTCGGACGGAGCGCGGCACCGCGGCAATCCACGCCCCAGCAAGCGTCGGGAAGGCGGGTTGGGTGAATCCGGAGTTGCCGGAGGAAGCGCTTGGCGAGGCCCATCATCGCCATTGGCTTTCCATCATCCGGGGCGAGATGCCGTCGGATGATACGGCCGCAGCCGGTCTCAGTTCGGTCCGTGTGGCCGAAACCATTTATACAGCAGCGCTTTCCGGCATGAGAACGCCGGTCGGTGAGGAAGGGGAGAAGGCCGGATGCGCCTGAAGATCGCGATACTGGGCGTCGAACATTACCACGCCAATTTCTGGGCCGGCGCCTTTCTGCAGCGGCCGGAGGTCGAGATCGTCGGCGTCTGGGATCAGGCCGCGGACAAGGCGGCCGAATTTGCCGGTCGCCACGGCATCGAGGTACAGGACGACCTCCACCGCCTTATCCGGAAGAGCCACGCGGTAGCGATCTGCTCGGCGACGAGCGGGCACCTGATGCTGGTCGAAGCCGCCGCGGCTCTCGGCCGGCCGGTGCTCTGCGAAAAGCCGCTCGGGATCGACCGTGCCCAATGCGACGCCATCGCCGCAGTGGTGGCGCGTACGGGCATTCGCTTCATGCAGAGCTTTCCGAAGCGCTTCGACCCTGCCAACCATGCGATCGCGCGGCTTTTGCAGGAGAAAGCCCTTGGCCGGGTAACGCTCTGCCGGGTCCGGCACGGCCATAGCCATGGCCTTACGGAGGCTTTCCGGTCCGCCTGGTTCGTCGATCCGACGCGTTCCGGTGGCGGTACGCTGCTTGACGAGGGCGTGCATGCCGCCGATTTTCTGCGTTGGATGTTTGGCGAACCCGAGTCGGTTTTCGCCACACTATCCTCGGCGGCCCGGGGTCTTTCGGTCGAAGACACAGCCGTCGCCACCTTCCGCTATGCGGATGGCCTGATTGCCGAGGTGACGACGAGTTGGTGTTTTGCCGCAGCCGACACGTCGATCGAAATCTACGGAACGGAAGGCTCGATCCTGCTCTCCGGCGTCGACATCGCCTCGCGCCCGACGCGCGAAACGGATTTTCTGCGCGTGTTCCGACGCGGGGAGGGGGAGGGTTGGTCCGCTTCGGACATCGTCCCGTCCTTCAAGACGGGTGTCTTCCACGAGCACGTTGCCTGGGCTTTTGTCGACGCACTGAAGAATGGCGGCCCCATGCCGGTTACCATCGAGGACGGCCAAAAGGCCTTCGCGATGATCGAAGCGGCCTATCGCTCGGCCGCTACGGGGCGCGTGCAGATGATCGGGACATAAAATCCAACGAAGGCGGCCTCGATGCGAGGGCTGCACAGGCTAGCGCGCCCATGGACTGGGCGCGCATTTTTTCGCGTCAGGTTGTTGCCGGGGGCCGGGCAGACTGCTCCTTTCCGGCATAGGATTCGACTCCTGTGACGGTATTCCGCCTCTCGCGGGTGATGGCCATACGGCGCACCAAGACGTAGAACACGGGTGTTAGCACGAGGCCGAACAGGGTGACGCCAAGCATGCCAGCGAACACGGCAATACCCATGACATGCCGCATCTCGGCACCAGCCCCCGTCGCGATCATCAGCGGGACGACGCCGGCGATGAAAGCGAGGGAGGTCATCAGGATTGGCCGCAGGCGAAGCCGGGCTGCTTCGAGCACGGCGTTCAAAGGGTCGTCGCCTTCGTCTTCCTTCGCTCTGGCGAACTCCACGATCAGGATCGCGTTCTTGGCAGCCAGGCCGACGAGAACAACAAACCCGATCTGCGTGAAAATGTTGTTGTCGCCTCCAGTGAACCACACGCCCGCGATAGCCGAGAGCAACGCCATCGGAGCGATCAGCAACACAGCAAATGGGAGTGACCAACTGTTGTATTGCGCTGCGAGAATCAGAAAGGCGAGCAGCACAGACAGGGGGAAGACGTACATGGCGGTGTTGCCGGCTTGCTTCTCCTGATAGGCGAGGTCCGTCCACTCGAAGGCCATGCCGGGTGGCAACGTCTCCGATGCGATCCGTTCCATTGCCGCGGTCGCTTGCCCGAACGAATATCCTGGCGCGGGGCTGCCGCTGATATCGGCCGATGGGAAACCATTGTAGTGCATGACGCGGTCCGGCCCCGAACCGTGCTTGATGGTCAGCAAGGCCGACAACGGGATCATTTCGCCCGCTGCGTTACGCACCTTCAGTCGGCCGATGTCCTCCGGCTGCATACGGAATGGCGCGTCGGCTTGAACCATCACGCGATAGGTGCGGCCGAACAGATTGAAGTCGTTCGCGTAGAGCGAGCCAAGGTTGACCTGCAAGGTTTCGAAAATGGTGTCGAGCGACACCCCTTGCGACTTGGCCTTTACCCGGTCGATGTCCACCTGCACCTGCGGCGCATTCACCTGGAAGCTCGCGAGCATGCCAGCCAGTTCAGGTGTTTGCATCGCTTTGCCCATGAGAGCGCCTTGCGCCTGCGCGAGGGCCTCAAAGCCAAGCCCTGCCCGATCCTCGATCTGGATCTTGAAGCCGCCAGTCGAGCCAAGGCCTGGAACAGGAGGTGGTGGGAAGATGCCGGCAAAACCATCGGGTATCTGGCTGAATTTTCCCATCAGGCGGCCTGCAATCGCGAAAGCGGACAAGGAGGTGTCCTTGCGCTCGTCAAACGGCTTGAGCATCGTGAACATGACGGCGGCATTCGGAATGTTGACCATGCCGTTGACCGAAAGCCCCGGAAAGGCGACGACGCTTTCCACTCCCGGTTCGGCAAGCGCGATTTCCGACATTTTCTTGACGACCGCTTCGGTGCGATCAAGCGAGGCGCCGGTCGGAAGCTGCGCGATGCCGACGAGGTAATACTTGTCCTGGGCCGGTACGAACCCGGTGGGCACCGTCTGGAAACCCATCCACGTCATGCCCACCAGGCCGGCATAGATCAGCAAGACAAGCGTGCTGAGCCTCACGGCACGGCGCACCGACCAGACATAGGCATTCGAAGCGCTATCGAAGGCGCGGTTGAACAGCCGGAAGAACCATCCGAACACGGTGTCGATGACGATTGTCAGCCGGTCGCGCTTTGCATCGGCATGATGCGGTTTCAGGAGCACGCCCGCGAGTGCTGGGGAAAGCGTCAGAGAATTGATCGCCGACAGGATGGTCGAGATTGCGATCGTGAGGGCGAACTGCCTGTAGAACTCCCCTTGCAAGCCGGACAGGAAGGCGGAGGGAATGAACACCGCCGACAGCACCGACGTAATGGCAAGGATAGGCCCGGTCACTTCGTCCATGGCCTTGCGGGCAGCCTCTTTCGGCGTTTCGCCGAGCGCGATGTGACGTTCCGCGTTCTCGACGACCACGATGGCATCATCGACCACGATGCCGATCGAGAGCACGAGCCCGAAAAGCGACAGCGTGTTCAGTGAGAAGCCGAACAGGTACATGAGGGCGAATGTGCCGACCAACGATACAGGCACGGCAACGAGCGGAATGATCGAAGCACGCCAAGTCTGAAGGAAGAGTACGACCACCAGTACGACCAGCGCTATGGCTTCAAGCAGTGTCATGACCACGGCTTCCAGAGAGGCCTTGACGAAGACGGTAGGGTCGTAGGCGATGCGATGCTCTACTCCATCGGGAAAACCTTTCTGCAGGTCTTCCATGGTGTCGCGAATGGCGCTCGAAACATCTAGCGCATTGGCACCGGGGCTCTGGATGATCTGGATCGCCACCGCCGGTTTACCGTCAAGAAGGCTGCGTAACGCGTAGGAATCCGCACCAAGTTCGATGCGGGCAACATCCCGCAGACGGGTGATCTGGCCCTCGGCACCTGTCTTCACGACGATGTCGCCGAACTGCTCCTCGTTCGAAAGCCGGCCGAGGGTGTTGACCGTGATTTGGAACGCCGCCGAAGCATCCGGCTGCTGGCCGACGGAGCCGGCGGCCACCTGAACGTTCTGCTCGCGGATTGTCGCCACCACGTCGGAGGCGGTCAGGCCGCGCGCCGCCACCTTGGCCGGGTCGAGCCAGATGCGCATCGAGTATTCGCCGGCACCCCAGACCAACACGTCACCCACACCCGGCAGGCGCGCAAGCTGGTCACGCACCTGCAAAGTGGCGAAATTCGACAGGTAGAGAGGGTCGTAGCGATCGTCGGGCGAGACGAGATGCACGACCATCAGGATGTCGGGCGATGTCTTCTGCGTCACGACGCCGATGCGCTGCACGTCCTGTGGCAGGCGGGGGAGCGCGCGCGCGACGCGGTTCTGCACCTGGATCTGCGCCATGTCAGGGTCGGTGCCCTGCTGAAAGGCCACCGTCAGCGTCATGCGCCCGTCGGTCGCGGCCTGAGAACTCATGTAGAGCATGTTCTCGACGCCGTTGATCGCCTGTTCAAGCGGTGCCGCAACCGTTTCGGCAATAACCTCGGGATTGGCGCCCGGATAACTTGCGGTGACCTGAACCGTTGGCGGGGTGACCTGGGGATATTCGCTCAACGGCAGCTTCAGGAGTGTCAGGCCACCGGCGATCAGCATCAGGACAGACAGAACGACCGCAAAGATCGGGCGGTCGACAAAAAAGCGCGGAATATTCATCGACGCGCCTCCTGCGTTGCAGCTGCGGGCCGGTCTCCATCGGCGGATTGGTCTGCCAGCATGGAAACCATCTGCGGCACGACTTGCATGCCGGGGCGGACGAGCCCCTTTACGATGATCCTCTCACCCGGATCGAGGCCGGCTGAGACCACGCGCAGACCATCGATCATCGGGCCGAGTTCGACCGGGCGGTATTCGGCCTTGTCCTCGGCTCCCAGAACCAGCACATAACGGCGTCCTTGATCGATACCGATCGCCTGATCGTCGATGAGCACGGTTTGAGCTGGGTGGGCCGCAACGAGGTTCACGCGCGCAAAAAGGCCGGGCGCCAGTCGACCATCGGGGTTTTTGACAACGGCCCGCGCGCGGATCGTTCCCGTGCTTCGGTCAACGCGATTGCCGAGAAAATCGAAGGCGCCTTCATGCGGAAAGCCGGTATCGGTCATCAGCCCCACCTGCACCGGCAACGTGTCGGCAGCCTTTCCACGTTCTATCTCGCGCACATCCGCGATGAACGCGAGATAGGTGGCTTCATCGATGTCGAAATAGACATAGAGGGGATCGGTCGAGACGATCGTTGTGAGAAGTGTCGCGGCTCCGGCATTGCCCCCGGTGACAAGGTTGCCCTCGGAGACCAGAATCCGGTCGATGCGCCCACCAATCGGGGCTGTGACGCGTGTGAAGGAAAGATCGAGTTCGGCGGACGCCACAGCCGTCTTCGCGATCTCAGCCTGTGCCTGACGCTGACGGCGAGCAGTTTGCGCGTCGTCAAAGGTCTTGCGCGATACACTGCCATTGCGCGCCAGCATTTCGGCGCGGTTGAAATCGATCTCGGCCTGATCAAGCAGTGCCTTCGCCTGCTGCAACTGCGCCTTGGCGGCATCCAGGGCGACCTGGAAGGGCCTGGGGTCGATTTGGAACAGAAGCTTGCCTGATTCTACGAGCCCCCCTTCGGGAACACTGACTGCGTCGATTGCACCGCCGACACGTGGGCGCAGTTCGACGAACCTGGTCGCTTCGAGATAACCTGTAAACTCCACCGGCAGCGCCACCTTGCGCGTGACGACCTCGGCGACGGGCACCTGTGGTCCGGGTGCTTCTTCCGACTGAGCCGCGGCTTCTGACACGGCGGTCGACGATACCAGCGCGAGAAGGCGGCTCGCATAGGGCTCCACTTCGTTGCGATAGACAAAAGTGCCACTGGCAACGGTGACGCCAGCCAACAGCAGGGCGGCGACTTTCTTGTTCATTTTCTTTCACCTTCATACGGGCCGTTCCAGGCTTTCAGGAGACGGCAGCAGTCAATTTTGATGAAGGTGAGGTTTCCAACGACGGGAAGGTCAAGGCCCTTATTTTCCGAAATGGCGCCCGGCACATCTGGCTCATTGTTCACAGCCCTTAGTTGTTTCCATCCTGGCGCGTTGCACGTCGCGGCTCATCGCCTAAGGCAATCGGGCTGCGGATTTCCCGGCGTGAAAAAGTACATTTCTGCCCAACAACCGGCTTGACCTTGCAACGGCTGGAAGCCGCACCCTGACGACAATGCTTCTCTACCCAGCCGCTCTCTGGGCGCCCGGCCGTGAGCAAAACCATGTCGAATTCAGAGAAAGTCGAGATCATGACGGAAACCAGTACCCCGCACATTCTTATCTACACGACCCCGACCTGTCCGGACTGTCATGCGCTCAAGCGCTGGCTCTCCGAGCGGGGGCTAGCTTACGAGGAACGCGATCTCACCGATCCTCTGATCGCGGAGGAGGCAAAGGCGCGAACGGGTGTGCGAGTGGCGCCGATCACCATCGTCGGTTCGGAAATCTTCTACGGCACATTCCAGAGCCAGAAGCCGGGCCTGTCGAAGGCGCTCGGACAGACGCAAGGCATGTGAGGGATCGGACGTGACAGCCAAACGCATTGACATCCGGCAGGCTCGAGCCCGCCTTGAAGTCCCGAATGGGCAGACCATCCTTGATACGGCACTCGCCGCCGGCATTCCCTACCCCCATGGCTGCAAGTCCGGGCGCTGCGGCTCCTGCAAGTCCCGGTTGATCGAGGGGGAGGTGGACCTGCTTCAGCATTCGCGCTTCGCCCTGACCGATGAAGAGAAAGCCGACGGTCTTATCCTGGCATGCCGGGCGTTGCCCCGGACGGATGCAGCCGTGGCCTGGCTAGGCAGCGAAGACGACACCATTCAGGCGCCAAAACATGTGGAGGGCATCGTGACCTTCCTTAATGACCTCACCCACGACATCAAACTGGTTCGGATTGCACCCGGGGACGGAATTCCTTTGCAGTTCACAGCAGGGCAGTATGCGCAGGTCGAGTTCAATGGCGTTCCGGCCCGCAGCTATTCAATGGCCAACATGTACGGCGACGACGGTCTCGAATTCCATATTCGTCGTGTTCCGGGAGGGACTACCTCGCAGCATGCGCATGACACATTGAAGGTCGGTGATAGGGCAAGACTCACAGTCCCTTTGGGCTCTTCCGGTCTGCGCCAGCGGCATTCCGGCCCGATCCTGTGCATTGCCGGCGGCTCAGGGCTGGCGCCGATCAAGTCCATCGTGGAAACTGCTCTCGCTTACGGGATGAAGCAGCAGATCCATGTCTACTTCGGCGTCCGCGCTGAGCGTGATCTCTATCTTGTCGAGCATTTCCAGGCTCTTACCAAGCGGCATTTCAATCTCACCTTCGTGCCCGTGCTGTCGCAGGCGCAGCCCACACGATATCGGAGCGGTGTCGTGACGCTGGCTGTGGCGGAGGATCTTTCCAGCCTTGCCGACTGGAAAGCCTATGTTGCCGGCCCACCGTCGATGGTGGACGCGGCCATGGAGATGGCATTTGCGCGCGGATTGCGCAGGCAAGACATGCACGCCGACGTATTCTTTACCCCGGAGGATTTGCCGGCGCCGGCTGTCGAATGATGCTGCCGCCGGCGATGAGGCCCCCTCGCTCGTCCGCTAATGACAACGGCCCGCCGCGAACATCCTCGCGGCGGGCCTTTGTTTGGTGCGCTGATTCAGACTAGGCCTGGATGTCGATCGTGCCCATCATGCCGAGCTGTTCGTGCTCGAGGATGTGGCAGTGATACATGCGCGGTCCCGGCAGATCCTGGCGCAGCAGTATTCGCACCGTCTCGCCGGCCGTGATGTTCACGGTATCCTTCCACGCTCGATAGGATGGCATGGAGACCTTCCCATCTTTCTCATGCTCCGTGATCTGAAACTGCGTCCCATGCACATGGAACGGATGATCCATATCCGCCTCGTTGGCGATTTCCCAAAGCTCGACTTGTCCGACTTTCGAGACTTCGTCTATGCGGTTCATGTCGAAGCTGGCACCGTTGATCAGGAACTTCATCTCCATGCTGTCGGAAGACATGGACATGCCGGAGTGATCCATGTCGCTCATTGTCATGCTGCCATGGTCCATTCCGCCCATCGATTCCGTCAGCACGAACCGGCGCGTGACAGGCGGGATCCCGAGAGGTTCGATGGAGCGTAGCTTTGCAGGCAGGGGCGGCATTGCGGCCGTTGCCTCTTCTGATACGTTTGCCGTCAGCAGGATCATGCCGGCCTCGTTCGGTTTGCCAGGCCCCATCCAACCGCGCTCATAGTCGAGCGTCATGAGCTTGGCTTCGCCCGGCTTGTCGAAGGAAACGATCAATTCAACGCGTTCGGCCGGCGTGAGCAACAGTTCGTTGACGGCGACGGGTGCCTCGATCAGGCCGCCGTCCGTTCCGATGACGGTCATGCTGGCATTCTCGAACGCGAGGCGCAGGAACCGCGCATTCGTCGCGTTGAAGAGACGCAAGCGGCGTTTTTCGCCACGCGCGACAGCCATCGCCGGGTTCTTCTGCCCATTGACGAGCACGTGATCGCCGACGCGACCGTTAATCAGATCGGCCATCGTGCTTTCCGGCATCGTCCCGTCGGCGGCGATCCTGAGGTCGGTAAGCATGAGGACCGTGTCGCCATAGTCCGGCGGGATGGGGTCGTCCTTCGGTTTGACCAGAAAGATACCGGCGAGCCCGCGATAGACCTGCTCGGCGGTCAGCCCATGGGGGTGGGGATGAAACCAGTAGGACGCTGCACTGCCTTCCGGCAGCTCGAACGCATAGATGCGCGCATCGCCCGAGGCTACGGGGTCAGTTGGATTGCCATCCTGATCGGCCGGAACCGGCATGCCATGCCAATGGATCGTCGTGGGTTCGCCTGGAATCCTGTTCTCAAAGCTGATCTCGACTGTGTCGCCCTCATTTGCCTCGATCACGGGATTGGTGCCGTTGTAGAGAAGCACAGGCGTATCGAGCCCGTCAGCGAACCTTACGAAACCTGGTTCTGCGGCCAGCTTTGCCTTGAATACGCCGGGCACGGCCGACTGGTTGGACAGGCGTGGCAACGCCCTGAGCGGCTGCCCTTCCGGCAAAACCGGGTCGGTGGCCGTCGTGGGCATGTTGCGACCGCCGTGGCCGCTCATGCCGCCCATATCGTGCTTCATCTGGGCTGCAGCAGGCCCGGCAGCGACGAGACCCGCAAGGCTCGCCAGAAATGTCCGTCGATGCATTGATCGTCTTCCTCTTGGTCGCGTGAACTTCCTTGCCAAAGGCGGCCCGGAGGGCCGCCCTCCGATTGTTAGCGGCCGCGGGCGGCGAGCCAGGTTTTCATCATGGCGATCTCGCTTTCTTGCGCCTTGATCACCTCTTCGGCGAGTTTGCGCACCTGCGGATCCTTGCCGTGCTCAAGCACGACTTTCGCCATATCGATCGCCCCCTGATGGTGCGGGATCATGCCGCGCATGAAGTCGATGTCGGCATCACCGGTGAACTCGACCGTCACGTCCTTGTGCATGCGGTCATTGGCGGTGACGAACGCCACCGTCGAGGGAGTGTCGGGAACCGGCATCGTGTGGCCCGACATACTATGACCTTGCATCGGATTGTCCTTGTTTATCTGGCTCTCGGCGATTGCGAGGCCACCGCTGATGGCGAGCGCACCTGCGATGAAGATCGGGGTGAGCTTGTGCATGATGTCGCTCCAGCTCAGCCCGCGGTTGCCGGATAACCGGCCTCTTCGAGAACCTGTTGAACTGCGGCCAGGGTAGCGGTCGTCTCGATCTCGACGCTGCGTATGGCGGGACTGGTCTCGACCTTCGCGTTGGGATCGACCGACTGGATCGCCCGGGTGACGGATTTGGCACAGCCGCCGCAGGTCATGTTTTCGATTGTGAGCTTCATGAGAGTTCTCCTTGGTTGGGTCTCATGACACTCAAGCTGGGGCTTCCAACCATGGGAAGGTCAAGTGGCGCCGAAAGGAAAAGTTTGCTATTGACCTTCCCATGGTTGGAAGCCCCATCTTCTGTCCGAACCTTAATTTCGGAACGAGAAAAGGAGGCGGCTATGAATGCCCCCGTTCGCGCAACAGACTTAACCGGAACGATATCGCTCCCCATCGAGGGCATGACGTGCGCGTCCTGCGTCGGCCGTGTCGAAAGAGCCCTGAAGACCGTCCCGGGGGTCGAGACCGCATCGGTCAACCTGGCGACGGAGCGTGCGAGCATCACGACCAGATCGACGGTCGACCGCGCCAAGCTCATCGAGGCCATCGAAAATGCCGGCTATTCCGTGCCTGTGAAATCGGCAGGTTCGGCCGGCCCCACGGAGCTGTCGATTGACGGCATGACCTGCGCATCCTGCGTCGGCCGTGTCGAGCGTGCCCTGAAGGCGGTTCCCGGCGTAACGGGGGCGGTCGTCAATCTGGCGACGGAGCGCGCGACAGTCCACGGAGAGGCCGCGGTCGCGACCCTGATCGCGGTGATCGAGGACGCCGGTTATGAGGCAAAGCTGATCGGTGCGGCCGCCGCCGCCGATGGCGATGAAGACGAGAACGCCGGGCGAGCGGAGAAGAAGGACGCAGAGCGCCGTGAACTGGCCCGCGATTTCACCATCGCGGCGGTGCTCACCGCGCCCGTCTTTCTTCTGGAGATGGGATCGCACCTCATTCCGGGCGTGCATGGCCTCATCGAATCCACGATCGGCATGCAGTGGAACTGGTACATACAGTTCGCACTGACGACGCTCGTCCTCTTCGTTCCGGGCATTCGTTTTTATGACAAGGGGCTCCCGGCGCTCTGGCGTCTTGCTCCCGACATGAACTCGCTTGTGGCCGTCGGTACGCTTGCAGCCTACGGCTATTCGCTGGTCGCGACCTTCGCCCCCGGTTTCCTGCCGCCCGGCACGATCAACGTCTATTATGAGGCCGCCGCAGTCATCGTCGCGCTCATTCTGCTCGGCCGCCTGCTCGAGGCCCGCGCCAAGGGTCGGACATCCGAAGCGATCAAGCGCCTGGCCGGCCTTCAAGCCAAGACGGCGCGCGTGCGCAGGAACGGCAAGGTGGTCGACCTGCCGATCGGCTCGGTCGTTTCCGGCGATATCGTCGAAGTTCGTCCCGGCGAACGCCTGCCCGTTGATGGCGAGGTGGTCGAAGGCACAAGCTATGTCGACGAGTCGATGATTACCGGCGAACCGATCCCGGTGTCCAAGGCACTGGGTAGCGCGGTCGTCGGCGGCACCGTCAACCAGAAAGGCGCGTTTGCATTTCGTGCGACGGCGGTCGGCGGCAATACGGTGCTTTCGCAGATCATCCGCATGGTCGAAGAGGCGCAGGGCTCCAAGCTGCCGATCCAGGCGCTGGTCGACAAGGTCACCATGTGGTTCGTACCGGCCGTCTTCGCCGTTGCAGCGCTGACCTTCGCGGCCTGGCTCACCTTCGGCCCGTCACCCGCGCTTACCTTTGCGCTGGTCAATGCCGTCGCCGTCCTGATCATCGCCTGCCCATGCGCCATGGGTCTGGCGACACCGACCTCCATCATGGTGGGCACCGGCCGCGGTGCGGAACTCGGCGTGCTCTTACGCAAGGGGGAAGCGCTCCAGTTGCTGAAAGACGCCAAGGTCGTGGCGCTCGACAAGACCGGCACCCTCACCGAGGGCAAGCCGACCTTGACCGACCTGGAGCTGGCCGCCGGCTTCAGCCGGTCGACCGTCCTCAGTCTTGTCGCCGCCGTCGAGGCCAAGTCGGAACATCCGATTGCCAGTGCGATCGTGGAGGCGGCCGCCGGTGAAGGCATCGCGCTGCCGGTTGTGTCGGGCTTTGAATCGGTGACGGGTTTCGGCGTCAAGGCCATGGTTGAAGGCAAGCGCGTTGAAATCGGCGCAGACCGCTACATGAGCGAGCTCGGCCATGATGTCGCAACGTTCTCCGAGGTTGCCGCCCGTCTCGGTGACGAGGGCAAGTCGCCCCTCTATGCCGCGATCGACGGAAGGCTCGCGGCGATCATCGCGGTCGCCGATCCGATCAAGTCCGCCACGCCTGCGGCAATCAAGGCCCTGCACGATCTCGGCCTCAAGGTCGCAATGATTACCGGCGACAATGCCCGCACAGCCAAGGCCATAGCGGCTCGATTGGGGATTGACGAGGTGGTGGCGGAAGTGTTGCCGGACGGAAAGGTCGATGCGGTCCGCCGCCTCAGGGCCAAGTACGGCAAGGTCGCTTTCGTCGGCGACGGCATCAACGATGCCCCCGCACTTGCGGAGGCGGATGTTGGGCTTGCCATCGGCACTGGCACGGACATCGCAATCGAGGCTGCGGATGTGGTCCTGATGTCGGGCAGCCTGCAGGGCGTGCCGAACGCGATCGCTCTGTCAAAGGCGACCATCGGCAATATCCGGCAGAACCTGTTCTGGGCGTTTGCCTACAACACGGCGCTGATCCCGGTCGCGACCGGCCTCCTCTATCCGGCCTACGGCATCTTGCTCTCGCCGGTCTTTGCCGCGGGCGCCATGGCCCTGTCCAGCGTCTTCGTGCTCGGCAATGCGCTGCGGTTGCGGACGATCAAGCTGGCGAACTGACAAACCGCAGCAGTCGGCCTGGCATCCGGGTCGGCTTCGCGCCATTTTACGGAGAATATTGATGAACATTGGACAGGCATCAAAAGCCTCGGGCGTTTCAGCCAAGATGATCCGCTATTACGAGCAGACCGGCCTCATTCCCGCCGCTGACCGGACGTTGTCCGGCTATCGCGACTATTCGAACACCGACGTCCACATGCTGCGCTTCATTCGCCGTGCGCGCGATCTCGGTTTTTCGGTTGCCGAGATCAGCGATCTTCTTGGGTTGTGGCGTGACGAGACCCGGCAGAGCGTCGAGGTCAAGCGTCTGGCGCAGGGCCACATCGATGAACTGGAAAAGAAGATCAAGGGTCTGCAGGACATGGCCCACACGCTGACGACGCTCGTCAACGCCTGCCACGGCGACCACCGCCCACACTGCCCGATCCTGCAAAGTCTCGAAACCGATCTTGAGAACGAGGACCTGGTTATCCAGCCCCGTTCCGGCGCGGTCGCACGCCCGGTGCAATGACGCACCCGTCCTGGCGCGTGCGCGCGACAACGATCGCCATCTTGGTCGGCGCGCGCACCCCGGCGAACACCGGCGTCACGGCGCCTTCAAAGGACCCAGAGCACGCAGGTGCTTTCTCATCTCCTCGGCCGCGTCCGCGTTTTTTCCATCGAACAGAAGTTCCAGAATGCGGACATGCTCGATGCAGCGGGCGCGGGCGAGTTCGCGGTCGACCTTCTGCTGATATTCGATGAGCCGGCGAAGCCGATCGACGCGGCGCAGGCTCTCGATGAAGAAGGCGTTGCTGCTGCATTCGGCAATGGCCTCGTGCATTTCGCTGTTGATCTCGAAAAGCCGGACGGCGGAGATTTCCAGGATCCCGCCGGCCACCAGATGGCGCTGCTGCTCAAGGTGCCGCTCGAGGACAGGCCTGTCCAATATGAAGCCCGGCTCCAGGATAGCGGCGGGCTCGATCGCCTGGCGGAAGCTGTAGCTCTGCCGATAGGTCTCCATCGAGGTCAGGACCGGCAGGAACCGCCAGCCATGCCCGGGCAGGCGCTCGGCCCAGCCTTCTTCTGACATGCGTCGGAGGAGGGCCTGCAAGCGAGGGCGCGTGACGCCGTAGCGGCGCAGCAGTTCATTTTCGCTGATCCTGTCGGGGATCGCTCCGGCCAATCGGTCGCGGGCGATCGCCAGATACGTCTCCTCGCTGCCATCGGAACCAGACTCGCTTGCGGCAAAAGCCTCCGCCGCTCCGGGATCCGCGACCTCGAAACCGCCTCTTTCGGCCGGCGACAGCACGCCCGCGCGTTGCAACTCGCGGAGCGCCGTACGGATCGGCGAGCGCGAGACGAGGAAACGTTCGGCAAGGCTGCGCTCGGTCAGGGCGTCGCCGGGTGCCAGCCGTTCTGCATGCACAAGCCGGGCGATCTGCTGGGCTAGGGTGCTGGCGATCTGGGTCATGTCCGCTCCTTCGTGGCTGCGGGTCTTCTCGCATTTTTTGCGTGGTTCGCCAAGCTATGGTTTTTTGTGCTTGCATAGTGCCAGGATTCGGATTAGTGGGATTTTGTAATTTCAAAACACCATGAGTGTTGGCTCGATCGAGGAGGGTTACAAGTGCGCATATTGGCCCTGCCAGGTGACGGGATCGGTCCTGAAATCACCGCAGCGACCATTGAGGTTCTTGAGGCTGCCGACCGGCGGTATGGTCTTGGGCTGCGGATCGAAAGCGCAGATATCGGCCTGAAGGCGCTGGCGGAGCATGGCACGACCTTGCCGGACCCGATCATGTGGCGCATTCCGCAGGTGGAGGGTGTCATCCTCGGCCCAGTTTCGCATTACGAATATCCGCCGATTGAAAAGGGCGGCATCAATCCGTCCGGCGAACTGCGGACCAAATTCAACCTCTATGCCAATATCCGCCCCTGTCGTTCGCGCCCGGATCTGTCGATCCTGGAGAAGCCGATGGATCTCGTGATCGTGCGGGAAAACACCGAGGGGTTTTATTCCGACCGGAACATGTTTGCGGGCAGCGGCGAGTTCATGCCGGACCCGGACCTTGCTTTGTCCGTGCGCAAGATTTCCGCGGCGGCCTGTCGACGGATAGCAGAGGCGGCGTTCCGGTTGGCGGCGACGCGGCGGTGCAAGGTGACGGCGGTGCACAAGGCCAATGTGCTAAAACTCTCGGACGGGCTTTTCCTGCGCGAAGTGCGCAAGGTGGCAACCGCCTTCCCGGATGTGGTTCTGGAGGAATTGATTGTCGATGCCGCGGCGGCCCTTCTGATACGCCAGCCCGACCGGTTCGATGTCCTCGTCACGACCAACATGTTCGGCGATATCCTGTCGGACGAGGCGTCTGAACTGTCCGGCAGCCTTGGCCTCGGCGGTTCACTCAACCAGGGCGACGACATCTGCGTGGCGCAGGCCCAGCACGGTTCCGCACCGGATATCGCCGGACAGGATAAGGCGAACCCGACCTCGCTGATCCTCTCTGCCGCGATGCTGCTGGACTGGTTGGCCGAGCGTCACGCCGCGCCGCAGTTCGCCAGCGCTGCCCGGGGGATCGAAGCCGCGGTGGAAGCGGCGCTGGCTGACCCGGCCGGCCGTACCGCTGACCTCGCCGGTCCGCTCGGAACCGCCGCGTTCGCAACCCGCATCGCAGGTGCGGTCTCGCTTGGGGAGCGGCACCCACGATAATTGCTTGATTCCGGATTGTCGTATATATGCGCTTAATACCATTCCGGGGTTGAAAATGAACGAACTTCATCGCTCGCTGGCGGACAAGATCGTCCGCCACATCAGGACATCGGCCATGGAACAGGGACAGCATCTGACGGAAGCCAGCCTCCAGACCCTGTTCGGCACCTCGCGTCCGCCGATTCGCTCGGCGCTCGGGCTGTTGGCCGATCAGGGCATCGTGGAGCGGGTGCCGAACAAGGGCTTCTATCTGCTCGACCCTCACCGCGTCGCCGCCGATCAGTTGCCGGCCGCCGATGACACGTCGGACGAGGCGACCTACCTGCGCATCGCCGACGACCGCCTGTCGCGCCGCCTGCCTGACAGGGTCAGCGAGACGGATCTGATGCGGCGCTACGGCGCGTCGCGGCTGGCCCTGCGGCGCATCCTGACCCGCATTTCCGGCGAGGGCTGGATCGAGCGCAACGAGGGCAGGGGCTGGACATTCGCCGTGCTGATCGATTCCGTCGAGGCCTATCGCGAATGTTATGATCTGCGCCAGGTGATCGAGGTGCACGGCATACGCTCGCCGGAATTCCGGTCCGACCCGGTCGTGCTGGCAGATCTGCGCCGGCGGCAGGAAATCATTGCCGACGGGGGGTGGGAGCGCCTCAGCCAGATGGAGCTGTTCGAGGCAAATTCGGCCTTTCACGAGGGGCTGGCGACCTTGTCCGGCAACAGGTTCCTGCTGACCACCGTACAGAAACTCAACCAGCTTCGGCGCCTGATCGAATACCGGCAGACGCTGAACGCGGCGCAGGTACGGGGCCAGAACGCCGAGCACCTTGCCATCCTGGATGCGCTGGATGTCAGCGACTTCGAGAGGGCGGCAAGCCTGATGCAGGACCATCTTGGCAAGGCCAAGCTGCGCAAGGCCCGCGCTGAAATGTTTTCCGCTGGCTCCGCGAGCGAGCCAAACCAAGGAGGTGACACATGACACGCGTTCTCGTACCCGCAGGGGCGCTGGGATTGGGCTATGACCGCGAGGCGCTGGAGCGCGGCGTGGCCAACCGTCCCGATATCATCGCCATCGACGGCGGCTCGACGGATAGCGGCCCGTCCTATCTCGGGCGGGGCGTCTCGAAATATTCCCGCGCCTCGACCAAGGTGGAATGGCGCGAGTTGATGCAGGCGCGTGCGAAAGCCGGGGTGCCGCTGGTCATCGGCACGGCCGGCACCTGCGGCGCCGATGCGGCGGTGGACTGGCTGTTCGACATCACCCGCGAAATCGCCCTCGAAGAGGGCATGAAGGTCAAGGTCGCGACGCTGAAATCCGGCCAGCCGAAGGATCGGGTAAAGGCTGCGCTCGGCGGCGGCCGCCTGCACGCCTTGCCGGCCGCGCCTGACATCTGTGAGGCCATCGTCGACGACTGCACCAACATCGTCGCGCTCGCGGGCATCGAGCAGGTCGCGGCCGCGCTTGCCACCGGGGCGGATATCGTGATTGCCGGGCGCACCACCGATACGGCGATCATCGCCGCCCTTCCGGTCGTGCGCGGCGATCATGCCGGGGCCGCCTGGCATGGCGCCAAGGTTGGCGAATGCGGTGCGCTGGCCACCACGCAGCCGAATTCCGGCGTGATCCAGATCGACTTCGACGCCACGGGCTTTACCATCGAGCCGATGGCTGCGGATGCCGCCGCCACGCCCTATACCGTTTCGGCCCATATGCTCTACGAAAACTCCGACCCGTTCATCCTGCACGAGCCGGGCGGTCATCTCGACGTGACGCGTTCCGACTATGAAGCGCTCGATGGCCGTCGGGTGCGTGTCGAGGGCTCGAAATGGGTGCCGGGCCGCTACACGGTGAAGCTTGAGGGCGCGCGCGTCGTCGGCTACCAGACCGTCGGCCTCGCCGTCGTGCGCGAGCGTCGCTATGTCCAGCATGTCCGTGAATGGGCGGCGGATATCGAGGCGAAGGTGCGCGACAAGATCATCGCCCGCATGGGCCTTGCCGCCGATACCTTCAACGTCGAGATCCGGCTGATCGGCATGGATGCGACGCTCGGCGTGCTGGAAAACCGCCGCGACGTACCGGTCGAGGTGGGCATCCTGGGCATCCTCACCTGCCCGACCGCCGAACAGGCGGCCGAGGCCGGAAAGATCCTCAATCCCTATCTCCTGCACCATCCCCTGACCGAGGACGAGCCGATGCCGACCTTCGCCTTTCCCTTCTCGCCCGCCGAAATGCAGCGTGGCGCGCTCTACGAGTTCTGCCTCAACCATGTGATGGAACTGGACGATCCGCTGTCTGCCTTCGTGCTCGAAACCCATGAGGTGGGACATGCCTGAACTGGGAAGCCTCGTCAGCAAGGTACGCTCCAAGAATGCCGGGCCGTTCTGGCTGACGGTCGATGTCTTCTGCGATGATCCGACGACCTATACGCGGGTGCGTGAGGGGTTGAATGACGCCACGGTGGCGCGGCTCTTCGGCGTCGAGCAGCAGTTGCTCAAGCGCTTCGACATCCCCGCGCTGAACGTGGTGAAATTCTCCGTACCGCGCCCCGTCGTGCAGGGCACACGCGCCGACCGCGACATGCACGGAGCCGGCTGGGCCTGCCTTCTGGAGGAGCTGCAGATCGATTGATCGCCCTGCAGCAAGCCTTGGTTTTGCGCCGCCCTCTGTCCTGGTGCAGGGGGCGGTTTTTTTGTGGTTTCCTCATCGTCCAAGCCGACAACAAGGGTGTTGCGCAAAGGATTGTATTGTCGTAAGTATCTTATTAAGACAACGGCAAGGAGGCCGGTGTCTGTGTTGCCGGATAGGCAGCACCAGGGCTTTCGGCCCGGACTTTTTGGGAGGAAATTATGATAAAAGCAGTTTTTGCCGCAGCATTGGCGTTTTCGCTTTCGGCCGCAGCGCCGGCTTTTGCCGATCCGGCAGTGGTCATGGCGCCGGGTGGTGCTGGCGGCGGCTATGACGCCATGGCGCGCCTGCCGTTCGAAGCCATGTCGAAGGAAGGCATCTTTGCCGATGGCGCGACCTACACCAACAAGGGCGGTGCCGGCGGCACGATCGGCCTCGCAGAATTTGTCGGTGCCAACCGCGGCAACGACAATGCCGTCATGTCGATGGGCGTCATCATGGTGGGGGGTATCCTGCTCAATTCCTCGCCTGTCACGCTGGACGACGTGACGCCGCTGGTGCGCCTCACCAACGATACGGGCGTTGTCGCAGTGGCGACAGACTCGCCGATCAAGACCGTGGACGATCTCGTCAAGGCGATGAAGGCGGACATCGGCGCGGTGTCGATCGGCGGCGGCTCGGCCGGCGGCGTGGACCATATCGTGATGGCGCTGATCGCCAAGGAAAGCGGCCTGGAACCGGCCAAGCTGAACTACATCCCCTATGACAGCGGCGCGGAAGTCGTCACTGCCCTTGGCGGCGGCGCCGTGACGGTTGCCGTGTCAGGCGTCTCGGAATTCAAGCCGATGGCCGATGCCGGCCGCATCCGCATCATCGCGGTCACGTCCGAGGGCCGTTTCGAAGGCATCGATGCGCCGAGCCTCAAGGAATCCGGCCTCAACGTGGTTGTCGGCAACTGGCGCGGCCTCGTCGGTGCACCGGACATGTCGGCAGACGGCCGCAAGATGTGGCTGGACCGCTTCGCCAAGATGCACGACAGCGCTGCCTGGAAGGACATTCTCGCCAAGCAGGGCTGGGAAGATGCCTACCTTGCGGGCGACGATTTCGTCACGTTCCTCAACGACGAAAAGGTCCGTATCGGTGCAATCCTGAAAGAATCCGGCCTCGTCAAGTAACGCGCCGCGTGTCTGGAAAGGATGACTGACATGACGGAACGCCCCTATTGGATTGCGGCGGCAACGGTCGGCTGGGGAGCCGTCGTTCTCTGGAAGGCCGCGGAATTGCCCCAGTTCGACCAGTACGCCCATGTCGGCCCGGGCTTCATGCCCTCGGCCGTCGGGTTCGGTCTGGTCCTGCTGGGCTTGATGCTGGCGCTGCAGATCCGCCGGGGCGTTTCGTTCGAGGAGCAGAGCGCCGAGGATGTGAGCGAGGACCATCACGTCTCCTACAAGGCGCTTGGTCTCGTCGCCTTGGCCTGCGCCTTGCCGATGCTGACGATGAAGCCGCTCGGCTTCGTCGTCACCTGCACCGGCTGTTTCGTGCTAATCGCGGCGGCGTTTAAATCGCGCCGCTGGCACCTGGATATCGTTATCGGCCTCGGCTTTGCGCTGTTGTGCTGGTGGCTCTTCCGCAAGCTGGGTGTCCAGCTCGGCGGCCTTCTTCCGATGATGGGGGTGTAGAATGGACGCGATTACCGGCTTGATGAACGGTTTTTCCGTCGCGCTGCAGCCGCAGAACCTCCTATGGTGCTTCGTCGGCACATTCCTCGGCACCGCCATCGGCGTGCTGCCCGGCATCGGACCGGCGCTGACCATCGCGCTGCTCCTGCCCGTCACGGTCTATATCGAACCGACGGCAGCCTTCATCATGTTCGCCGGCATTTTCTACGGCGCCATGTATGGCGGCTCCACCACCTCGATCCTGCTCAACACGCCCGGCGAGAGCGGGTCGATGATGACCGCGCTCGAGGGCAACAAGATGGCCCGCAATGGCCGTGGCGCAGCTGCGCTCTGCACGGCGGCCATCGGCTCCTTCGTCGCCGGCACGATCGGCACGCTGGGCATCACCTTCCTCGCGCCACCGATCGCCGAACTTGCCTTCATCTTCAAGCCGCAGGACTACTTCGCCCTGATGCTGCTCGCCTTCCTGTCCGTTTCGGTGGTGATGGGAACGTCCAAGGTGCGCGGCTTCATTGCGCTGTTCCTCGGCCTGTCGCTCGGCGTGGTCGGCATCGACAAGCAGACCGGCCTGCAGCGGTTGACCTTCGGCGTGCCGGACCTGATGGACGGCGTCGAGATGACGGTCGTGCTCGTCTCGCTGTTTGCTATCGGCGAGACGCTCTATGTCGCCAGCCGTTTCGGCCTGCATAAGCCAAACCTCAATCCGCTGGCCGGCGGTATCTGGATGACCAAGGAAGACTGGAAGCGCTCCTGGAAGCCATGGCTGCGCGGCACGCTTTTCGGCTTTCCGATCGGCGCGCTGCCGGCGGGCGGCGCGGAAATCCCGACCTTCCTGTCCTATACGGTCGAGCGCAACCTGACCAAGCACCCCGAAGAATTCGGCCATGGCGCCATCGAGGGTGTGGCCGGCCCGGAGGCTGCGAACAACGCCGCCGCCGCCGGGGTGCTGGTGCCGCTGCTGACGCTCGGCCTGCCGACTTCGGCCACCGCCGCCATCCTGCTCGCCGCCTTCCAGAACTACGGCCTACAGCCGGGGCCGATGCTGTTCATCAATTCGGCCGACCTCGTCTGGGGCCTCATCGCCTCGCTCTATGTCGGCAATCTGATGCTGCTCATCCTCAACCTGCCACTGGCGGGGCTGTGGGTGCGGCTCCTATTCATCCCGCGTCCCTATCTCTATGCCGGCATCCTGATCTTCTCGCTGGTCGGCATCTGGGGCGTGTCGAATTCCTGGGTGGATCTTGCCATGATGTTCGGCGTCGGCCTGCTCGGCTATACGATGCGCGTCTACGATTTTCCGATTGCGCCCGTGCTGATCGGCCTCATCCTCGGGCCGATGGCGGAAGTGCAGATGCGCCGGGCGCTTGCCGTGGGGCAGGGGGATCCGATGGTCTTCGTCTCCACCCCGCTCTCGGCCGTGCTGGTCGCCGTCTCGGCGCTGATCCTGATCGTGCCAGCGATGCTGCACTGGCGGCGCACGCGCAAGATCAACATGCCCGACGAAACTGCCGGCGTCTGACGGCGCCATTCATCCATGCTGATACCTGACCGGCCGCACCCCATGCGGCCGGAAGGGAAAACTCAACCTTCCGGGAGCCCGCCATGGCCGAAACGCTTTACTTCCAAGCCGAAGACCTGACCCGATATGCCGCCGCCATGTTCCTCTCCGTCGGCATGAGCCGCGCGGACGCGGACCTGATCGCCGGAGATCTCCTCAAGGCGAACCTGCGCGGCGTCGACAGCCACGGCGTCAGCCGCATCCCGATGTATCTGGAGCGGTTGAAGCGCGGCCTCGTCAATCCGCGTCCTGACGTCAAGGTGACGAAGGTCGCGGGCGCCGTCGCGGCGGTCGATGGCGACAACGGCATGGGCTTCATCGCCTCCAACATCGCCATGAACGCCGCTTGCGACATTGCCGGCGAGATGGGCATCGGCCTTGCCGGCGTCAACCGCTCCACCCATTTCGGCATGGGGGCGTGTTATGCACTGCGCGCCATCGAGCGCGGCTTCATCTCGATGATCTTCACCAATTCCTCGCCCGCCATTCCGATGTGGGGTGGGCGCACGACCTTCCTCGGCGCAAGCCCCATCGCCGCCGGCATTCCGGGCGGCAAGCACCCGCCCTATGTGATGGACATGGCGATGACGGTGATCGCGCGCGGAAAAATCCGGCTGGCGGCGATGAAGGGTGATCCCATTGCCGAAGGGCTGGCGCTGGATGTCGACGGCAACCCCACCACCGACGCCGCCAAGGCGTTCGAGGGCGTCTGCCTGCCCTTCGGTGGCGTCAAGGGCTCAGTACTGGCGACGTTGATGGACCTGATGTCCGGCGTACTGACCGGCGCGAATTTCGGCGGCGATGTGAAAAGCCTCTATTTCGACCATTCCGAGCCGCAGAATGTCGGCCACCTGTTTTTCGCCATCAAACCCGACCTCTTCCTCTCGATGAGCGATTTTGCTGCACGCATGGATGAGTTCTACGAGCGCATCAAGGTTCTTCCGCGCGCGGCGGGTGTGGACGAAATCATGATGCCGGGCGAGCCGGAGCAGCGCCGCGAGGACGAGCGCCGCCGCACCGGCATCCCGGTCACCGACAATGTTATCGCGGACCTTGCCGCCGAAGGCGCCGGCGCCGGGATCGCCTTCCCCGAAGGTCGCGCAACGCCGTTCGGGACGGCCTGATGAACCGCCTCTCTGCTCATATCGGCTATCTCTACACCGAACTGCCGCTCGAAGAGCGGCCGGCCGCGGCCGCGCGCGATGGCTTTACCGCGATCGAGCATCCCGAGCCCTGGGCCGTGCCCGCCGCCGATATGCGAGCCCGCCTTGCAGACCTCGGCCTTATCTTCTCGCAGGTCACCTCCGGCATGGGCGATGCGGCAAAAGGGGAAAAAGGTCTTGCCGCACTGCTGGGCCGCGAAGCGGAGTTCCGCGCTGGCTTCGACCGGGCGCTCGATTACGCGCAAGCCATCGGCTGCCCCTTCGTCCACCCGATGGCGGGCGTGCCGAAGGGTGGCGTGCTGGACGCCGGCGAGACCTATCGCTTCAACCTCTCCTGGGCTTTGAACCGGGTGGAGGGGAGCGGCGTGCGTGTTCTCGTCGAGGCGATCACCATTCCCGGCTACTACATGGGCAGTCTTTCCCTTGCGGCGGAATTGCAGGACCAATTTCACGGCCGTTTCGACCTTCTTTTCGATACCTACCATGCCGCCACGCTTGGCGAGGATCCCGTCCTCTGGGCGGCGCAGAATGTCCGTCGTATCGGCCATGTCCACATTGCCGACCACCCCGGCCGCCATGAGCCGGGAACCGGCACATTGCCCTTCGATCGCATTCTCTCCGCCCTGACGGCGGCGGGTTATGCAGGTGCGGTCGGCTTTGAATATGTCTCGTCTGCCGCAACATCGACCAGCGCAGCGTTCCTGCCAGGCTGGAAGCGGCTCCTTTCCGAAAAGGTTCTTCCATGACCGCGATCACCTCCGTCAATCCCGCCACCGGACGCCCCATTCGAAGCTTCGAACTGCAGGACGAATCCGCTATCGAAGCCGCTCTGGAAGCCGCGAGCCAGGCGCAACGCGCCTGGCGGCTCGTGCCGGTCGGCGAAAGAGTGGCCTTGCTCACCCGCATGGCGGCAGCACTGCGCGCCGGCAAGGCGCGCTATGGCAAAATGATCGTGCGGGAAATGGGCAAGCCGCTCGCCGAGGCCGAGGCCGAAATCGAAAAATGCGCCTATAACTGCGATTTCTACGCCGAACATGCGCCGCTTTATCTCGCCGATGAGCCCGTGCCCTCCAATGCCACGGAGAGCGTCGTCGCCTTCGAACCGCTCGGCGTCGTGCTAGCGATCATGCCGTGGAACTATCCGTTCTGGCAGTATTTCCGCTTCGCCGCCCCGGCCCTCGCCGCCGGCAATGGCGCGATCCTCAAACATGCCAACAACGTGCCGGAATGCGCGCTGGCCGTGCAGGAGGTGATGGAAGCGGCCGGTGCTCCCGCAGGGTTGACGGCGACGCTCCTCATCGACACGTCCAAGGTCGCCGGCCTCATCGCCGACGCGCGGATTGCGGCCGTCACGCTGACCGGCTCGACCGAGGTCGGTGCCATCGTCGCATCGCAGGCCGGCAAGGCGCTGAAGAAGCAGGTGCTGGAACTCGGCGGCTCCGATCCGTTCATCGTGCTTGCCGATGCTGATCTGGAGGCTGCGGCGGAGACCGCCGTCAAGGCGCGCTACGTCAATGTCGGTCAGTCCTGCGTCAACGCCAAGCGCTTCATCGTCGAAGAGGCCGTCGCCGAGCGCTTCACCGCGCTCTTCGTCGAGAAGGCGGCAGCGCTGAAGATCGGCGATCCGATGGACCACGACACGAAAATCGGCCCGATGGCCCGCGAAAACCTGCGCACCAGCCTGCATGAGCAGGTCGAGCGGTCGCTGGCCGAGGGCGCGGAGCTGAAGCTCGGCGGCCAGCCGATCGAAGGGGACGGATTCTACTATCCGCCGACCGTGCTCGACCACGTCAAGCCCGGCATGACCGCCTTCCGCGAGGAAACCTTTGGTCCGGTTGCCGCCATCATTCGGGCGAAGGATGCCGACGAGGCCGTGGCCATGGCCAATGACAGCGAATACGGCCTCGGCGCCGCGCTCTGGACGGGCGATACCGCCCGAGGCCGCATGCTCGCCTCCCGCATCGATGCCGGTGCCGTCTTCATAAACGGCATGACCGCCTCCGATCCGCGTTATCCCTTCGGCGGTATAAAACGCTCCGGCTACGGACGCGAGCTCGGCGTCTACGGCATCCGCGAATTCGTCAACATCAAGACCGTCTGGATCGGTCCAGCCAAGTGAGGTCTCAAATGTCCGAACCTGCCATCCTGCGCCCGCACGAACTGAAGACCAATGATCGCGGCGGCGGTGCGCGCACCACGCCGCTCGTCACCCGCCGTTGCGGCTCGACCAGCATGATCAACGGCATTACCGCCTTCGACCCGGGCGCCGCCATCGGTGTGCATTTCCACAATTGCGAGGAAAGCGTCATGGTGATCGAGGGGGAGGCCATCGCCGAGATCGATGGTGTGCAGCATCACCTCGGCACCAACGACACGACGTGGATCCCCGCCAACGTGCCGCACCGCTTCATCAACGCCTCTGACAAGCCGATGCGCATCTTCTGGACCTACGCCACGGTCGATGCCACCCGCACCATGGTCTCCACCGGCGAAAGCCGCTCCATCGACGCCGAACACGGCCACGCACCGAAATGACGGAGGGTTCGATGTGCCCCATCATCGAGGTCGCCGAGATTACGGTGAACGACCCGACCGGCTTCGAGGCGGCCGTCGCGGCGGCGCGACCCTATTTCCTGGCGGCGGAAGGTTGCCTTGATCTGGCGCTGCACCGAGTTGTCGAAACGCCGGATACCTATCGGCTTCTGGTGAAATGGCGCCGGATCGAGGATCACACGGTCACCTTCCGCGCCTCGGAAGCGTTTCAGAAATGGCGGGCGCTGGCCTCGCCCTATTTCGCCGGCCCGCCGGTTGTGACCCACTCGACGGCAATAGATTTGTGACGGGCGGCGCATGAAATACGCACTGCTCCTGCGACGCTGCATGACCGTCCTGATCTCGGCGGGCGGCGTCGCCATCTTCCTGTTGCTGGATCTGCCCTTGCCGTTCCTGTTCGGCCCGATGGTGGCGTCGCTCGTGGTCGCGTTATGTGGCGTTCCGCTTGCAGGCCTGGGGCACGTTTCAATCGCGGCGCGTTCGGTGCTCGGCGTGGCGATCGGAACCTCGGTCACGCCAGCACTTGTGGCCGAGCTTCCCTCGATGCTTGCCTCGGTGGCGCTGGTTCCCCTCTATATCGTGGTGATCGGCCTGATCGGCGTGCCCTTCTTCCGGCGTGTCTGCGGCTTCGACTCGGTAACCGCATTCTACGCCGCCATGCCGGGCGGGGCGGCCGACATGACGATCTTCGGGCAGGAGGCTGGGGCGAATGTCCGGCAATTGTCGCTGGTGCATGTCACGCGGCTGATGGTCATCATGGTCGTCGCGCCGATCATTCTCGTCAACATCTACGGCGTCGGCCTTACCCATCCGATCGGCCCGCCGGCCTCCGACCTGCCGGTGTCGGAACTCGTGATCATGGCCGTCGCGGCCCTCGTCGGCTGGAAGGGCGGCGAACGGATCGGCCTTTTCGGGGCGGCGATCCTCGGGCCGCTGCTCGTTTCGGCCGTCCTGTCGCTCGCCGGCATCCTGCATCTGCGCCCGCCGCGCGAAGCGCTTCTGGCTGCCCAGTTCCTCATCGGCATGGGCATTGGCGTCAGCTATGTCGGCGTCACCATGCGGGAGTTGCGTGACACGGTCGCTGGTGGGGCCGCCTTCGTGGTGATCCTGGCGGCGCTGGCGGGCGCGGTAACGGAACTGGTGACGCTGACCGGCCTTGCCCCACCCGTCGAAGGCTTCCTGTCCTTCATCCCCGGTGGCCAGGCGGAAATGTCGATGCTGGCGCTCGTTTCCGGCGCAGATCTCAGCTTCGTCGTCGTGCACCACTTGACCCGCATCCTCGTGGTCATTCTCGGTGCGCCGGTGCTCTTCCGCTTTCTGCGGCGGGCTCAGCCGCCCGATTGATCGGGCCGCAGGCGCGCCAGCGCCGCGACGATTGCCCGTCCAGCGACCTCCACGTCGTCGGCCGAGACATCGAGGTGGGTGACCATGCGGATGCGGTGCTGCCCTTCGACATTGACGCGGATCGCCTCGCCCGCAAGCGCTTCCGCCAGCGCGCTTGCCGAAACACCCGTGCCCACGAGGTCGAGAAAGAGAATGTTGGTGACAACGCCCTCCGGCTGCACTTGAAGTCCGGGCACCGCTGCGAGGATTGCCGCAAGGCGTCGGGCATTGTCATGATCCTCCGCCAGTCGCTCGACATTGTGATCCAGCGCGTAGAGACCCGCGGCAGCAAGGATGCCCGACTGCCGCATCGCTCCGCCCAAACGGTGCTTCCAGATCAACGCCTCCTCGATAAACCCGGTAGATCCCGCCAGCACCGCGCCGACCGGGCATCCCAACCCTTTGGACAGATCGATCCAGACGCTGTCGCAGGGTGCCGCGAAACGCGCCGCCGGCAGGTCCGTGGCCACCGCCGCATTCAGCAACCGTGCCCCATCCATGTGCAACGCGAGCCCGTTTTCCAGCGCCAGCCCCTTCAATGCACGGATAGGGTCTTCCGACCAGATCCGGCCGCCGCCTCGATTGGTGGTCTGCTCGATGGCGATGACCCGACTGCGTGGCGAGCGGTGGCGCGGCGCCCGCAGGCGACTTGCGACGTCCTCGGCCGTAAAGATGCCGGTGGCGGTGTCGATCGGCCGGAACTGCGCGCCGGCAAGCACGGCGGCTCCCGCCCCTTCGGAGCCGAAGACGTGGGCGTTCTCCGCACAGATGATCTCGTCCCCCGGCCGGCAGTGCACGAGAAAGGCGATCTGGTTCGCCATGGTGCCGGAGGGCAGGAACAAGGCTTTCTCCTGGCCCAAAAGGCTGGCCACGCGCTCCTCCAGCGCCAGCGTCGTCGGGTCCTCGCCCCGCTGCTCGTCGCCCACCGGCGCGGCGCAGATGGCCAGGCGCATGGCCTCGGACGGCCGCGTCGCGGTGTCGGCGCTCAGGTCGATAAGGCGAGGGTGCTCTGGCATGGACATGTCCTTGAAACGTGCTGCTGGACTGTAGTTGCGAAAGACTACCGGCTTCTTACCCCGCACTGCAAACTCAACGGCGCAGACCGAGTTGCTTTCACCGCTTCGCTTGTGCGGCGCGCTTGTAAAACCTCGGCCACACCCGATTGGGCGGAGGTGTGGACTATCGGTGCGACGATGAAGAGGATTGATCATGAGGCCTTTTGTCATGCCCTCAGGCCGCATATCTTCCTCCGCGACAGACACGTCCCACGAGGAGACAATAATGCCACATGTGATACTCAAGATGGTCGAGGGGCGCACGGAAGAGCAGAAGAGGGCGCTCGCCGATGCGCTCACCAAGGCTGTAACAGAGTCGTTGGGCTGCAGCGAAGACCTCGTATCGGTCGCGATCGAGGACTTTAAGGATGAGGAATGGATGACGAAGGTCTTCGCACCGGACATTCAGCAGCGGTCGGATACGATCTACAAGATGCCCGACTACGGCCCCGGGGATTGACCGGACTTTGAGCCTAAGCGTGCAAGGTCCGGTTGGCCTCTCGCGACCGGGCATGATGTATCCATGGGTTCCGGTTAAAATCGCCGCTGGGTTCTGACGCGCCTACCAGGGCCAAGCAAGTCAAAGCCGGCGGTGAGCAACAGTATCGGATTTCCCCAAGGGGACGGATCAGGGCAAGCCCACTGGAAATGCGCAGGCCTGCGAAGAAGGAAGGCAGGGTGCTCGGAATACGCAGGCGCATCAGCGTCTGCAGCCGGGAAACCGTGCTTGCGCGGAAGAGGCTCGGCGAGCAGAGCGCCGGAGACCGGAATACTAGGCTGCCTTCCTTAATCCTCCCTCAAGCAGCGGCTGGCACAGTGGAAGGATGAGAATCACCACGATCACCAACTGGGCCTATGGCATCACCGTCGTTTTGACCGCCCTCTCCGGCGGGTCGTTCATCATGTCGTCACGCAGCGCCCTTCAGGAGCGCAGCGCGGTGGAGGAGCATCTCGTGCTCGACACGCTGGCCGAAGAGCTGGCGCTGGGTGCCGAGGTCATGAGCGATGAAGCAAGGCTGTACGTCATGCGGGGGGAAGAGCGTCATCTGCAGGCGTTTCACGCAGAAGAAGGGAGGGAGCGGCGCCGAGAGGAGGCCGTAACCAAACTTGCCGCGCAGGCGCTTGTGCCGGCCGAGGCCGAAGCGCTGGCGGAGATCGTCAGAGGGGCAGAGGCGCTGGACAAAATCGAGGCGAGCGCAATCGAACGGTTCCAGAGCGGAGACAAGATCGCAGCGCAGGACATTCTCTTCGGTGCGGAGCATGAGCGGGTTCAGAATACACTTCTCCAGACGGTCGCCCATTTTCGCGATCTGACCGCGACGCGGGCGACGTCCGAGCTTGAAGCGGCACGCGCACGGAGCAACTGGTGGAGCCGTGTCGCCGAGATCATGCTTGCGGTTACGGGCGCGCTGTTTGTTGCCGTGCTCTATTTCGTCTTGAGGCGAAGGGTGGCGATGCCGCTGCTGCGGATGGCGGGAACCGTGAACAGGCTGGCCAAACAGGACTATACCGTTGAAGTGCCGACCGAGCGCCGGGGTGACGAGATCGGAGAGATGAATGAGGCCATCGAGATCTTTCGGACGAACCTGATCGAGCGCGAGAGGCTCGATGCTGAGCGACGGACGGATCAGCACAGGAAGGACTTGATCCTGCAGATGATGCACCGCGTACAG
This sequence comes from Shinella sp. GW821-FHT11G07, assembly GCF_058808115.1. Taxonomy (NCBI): domain Bacteria; kingdom Pseudomonadati; phylum Pseudomonadota; class Alphaproteobacteria; order Hyphomicrobiales; family Rhizobiaceae; genus Shinella; species Shinella sp. GW821-FHT11G07. The sequence continues at coordinate 122,855 of NZ_JBXARJ010000012.1, read as the reverse complement.
GCGTGCCAGAACCAGGAGGAAATGACCGACGTGGTGGTGCGCTTCGCCCCGCAGATATTTCCCGGTCTTGCCGGCGGCTTGTACATTCTCAAGGAAGGCAACACGTTCCTGGTGCGCGCAGGCGCGTGGCTCGATCCCAAACAGTCGGCAGTGCATTTTCCTGCTGCGGCATGCTGGGGCATGCGCCGTGGCCGTTCGCATCACAGCAGCGTCAACGGCGCCGACGTTCCCTGCCAGCACCTCGACCATCCCGAAGCCGCGACCTTGTGCGTTCCGTTGACGGCGCAGGGCGACATGATCGGGCTGCTATATCTCGAAGAGCAGGGGGAGGAGATACTTGGATTGATGGGGCCGAGGCTCTATCTGGAACTGATCGCCGAGAATGTCGGCCTGGCGATCGCCAATCTTCAATTGCGGGAAAAGCTGACCACGCTCGCCGTGCATGACCCGCTCACCGGCCTTTTCAACCGCCGTTTCCTGGATGAACGGCTACAGCAGCATATCAGGGAAGAGAGCGGGGAACCGCTCGTCTGCCTGATGATCGACATAGACTATTTCAAGCGTTTCAATGACCAGTTCGGACACGATGCCGGAGATCTGGTCATGCGGTTTGTCGGGCAAACGCTTCGGGAAGCCTGTGCCCCCGTCGGCAGCGCGTTTCGCTTCGGCGGTGAGGAATTCACTGTTCTCTTGCCCTCCCTCGGGGAGGAAGAAGGGGTAGCGCTTGCAGACACGTTGCGCGAGAAGGTCAGCAGCGCCGCCCTCTCCCATGCCGGTCAGATCCTCGGCACCGTTTCCGTCTCGGTTGGAGTGGCGGCCTTCCCGGCGGGCGGTTCAATCGAAACGCTGATAACACGCGCCGATGCAGCATTGCTTGAAGCCAAGGCGAACGGGCGTGACAGGACGATTGCCGCAAGCGGGATCAAAGGCAGCCGAAATTCCAGCGCAACCTTGTCTCGTCAGCCATGATCTGCGATCGGCCTTCCATGTTGGATCGTTGCACGTGCGGTCTGGTAGCCATTTTGCAGTTGTCCATCGGATGGTAACATCTGACCCGGACTACCCTATGGGGCAGGGCAGATGAACGCCTGATGTTTCCGCGGCCGCGAGTTGGCTGATGACATTTGGCTCCTAATCGCCATATTTAAGTATCTGTCAGATTGAAAACAGCATTTGCAACGGGAGTTACATCGGTGAGCGGACTGCAGAAGGGCGTGTTTTTGGGCTTCGTTGCAGCATTTCTGGTGATGGCCGTGAGCCTTACTCTCCGTGATGCCAATGCCGCAGATTGCCGGGCGGACCCCGCGCCGGAAGTCGATTGGAGCGCCTGCAGCAAGAAGAACCTGATGCTGAGCGGAAGCGATTTTGCCGGCGCGAATTTCCGTGATGCCGATCTGAGCTTCACCGACATGCGCGCTACGAATCTGACCGCGGCCGACCTGGAGAAGGCGACCCTGATCCGGGCATGGTTCACCGATGCGCGCCTCGGCAAGGCGAATTTCGCAAGGGTCGAGGCCTATCGAGCGGGCTTTCAGAACGTCGTGGCACAGGGAGCCTCGTTTGCATCCGCCGAGCTTCAGCGCGCCACGTTCAATGGTGCCGATCTGCGTTATGCAAGTTTCGAGAAGGCTGACCTCAGCCGTGCGACCTTTGCCGAGGCGGTCCTTTCGGGCGCGACCTTTGCCTATGCGAACCTGTCGCGCGCCGATCTCAGCAAGGCAAGCGTGAAGGGAACGCTCGGTTTCGAAAGGGCGTTCATGCTGCTGACCCGGATCGAGGGACTGGATCTGTCCGGCGCTGCCGGTCTCGACCAGTCCCAGATCGATATTGCCTGCGGCGACGCGAAGACCAAGCTTCCGAAAGGTCTTACCGCGCCGGCATCCTGGCCCTGCCCACGGGACTGAGACGTCTCTTCTCCCCAGTACATGTCTGGCTCATGAGGTCGGCATGAATTTGCTGGCTGGCGCTGAACCGCGCGGGCTTTTTTCCCTGTGACTCCGCCTTGTAGAGGCCGTGGCAAGCAAACCGACTAGGCTCATGCCTTCAATGCCGCCGAAATATCTTGGCGTAGCCGGGTTCTACGCTGATCCGAGTTTGATTGGGCATTCGCCGCTTGTTTGATGCAGGTCAACGACCGTCTTGCTTGAACGCTCCAATGGTCCAGCAACGATTTGCTGGAACGCCCCGGAATGAAACTCCTCCGTCTTGTCCTTCTGCTCTGCGCCAGCCTTTGCGTTGTGGTCTCGGCCAGCGCGGCTACGGTGTTGCAGGAGTATCTGCCCGCTGCCACGGCCTCGGAACTCGTGCCGGGCGCCGAGGGCTTCGGCCCGGTGCGTGACGATCTGGCGGTGGCCCCGGTGTTGAAGGGCGGCCAGACGGTCGCCTGGGTCTTTATCACTTCGGATTTCGTGGGAACGACCGGCTATTCCGGCAAGCCGATCCATACGCTAGTCGCGGTGGACAAGGACGCGAGGATCGTCAGCGTCCGGCTGGTGAAACACTCCGAGCCCATCGTTCTCATCGGCATTCCGGATGCGAAGATCAAGGCGTTGGTTGCCGGTTATGTTGGCCTCGACCTCGTCGCGGAGGCGAAATCCGGCGGCACGGCGCATGAGGTGGATATCATCTCCGGCGCGACGGTGACGGTGATGGTGATCGACGATTCCATTGTCCGTTCGGGGCTGAAGGTCGCGCGTGCGCTCGGCCTTGGCGGACTGGCCCCGGACGTGGAAAATGCCGGCCCGCGCTTCGAGATCGATCCCGCTGCGGCCTCGCCGCAGGACTGGGCCGAGGCCGAGGGCGATGGAACGCTACGCCGGCTGTCGCTCGATGTGGCGCAGGTCAATGCTGCCTTCGCCGAACATCCCGACGAGCGAGCGCGCGAGCGCGCGATTGGGCAAGCGCCGCAAACCACCTTCATCGAGATGCAGACGGCGCCGGTCTCCGTTCCCGCCATCGGCAAGGCGTTGCTCGGCCCGGCCGAGGAGGCCAATCTCGCGGGATGGCTGGGCGAAGGCGAGAATGCCGTCGCGGTGATGGCGCGCGGGCTCTATTCCTTCAAAGGCTCGGGCTATGTGCGCGGCGGCATTTTCGACCGCATCGTGCTTATCCAGGACGACGTTTCTGTACGCTTCCGTGACCGTGACCATCGTCGTCTTGGCGCCATTGCGCTTGCCGGCGCGCCGGAATTCAACGAGATGGACCTGTTCCGCATTCCCGCTGGCCTCGGCTTCGATCCGACAAAACCTTTCCGCATTCAGCTCCTGGCGCAACGCGAGGTCGGGCCGATCGAGAAGGTCTTTCATACATTCGATCTCGCTTACCAGCTGCCGCTAAAGTATCTGCGCGCCATCGAGCTGCCGGCAAAGGATGTCGCCGCTGTCGCAGATCGTGACGAGGGAACCGCGCAGGCGGAGCTATGGAAACGCATCTGGAGCGACTCGACGCTGAAGATCGTCGTGCTGGGCGTCATGCTCGTGGTGTTGACAGGCGTGTTCTTCTTCCAGACCTATGCGGTCCGGAACGCGCGGGGCTTCTATATTTTCCGCATGGGCTTCCTGGTGGTGACGCTGGTCTTCCTCGGCTGGTACGCCAACGCACAGCTTTCGGTCGTCAACCTGATGGCGCTGTTCGGCAGTCTCGTGAACGGCTTCAGCTGGCAAGCCTTCCTGCTGGACCCGCTGACCTTCATCCTGTGGTTCTCCCTGGCCGCCGCGCTGCTGTTCTGGGGACGGGGCGCCTATTGCGGCTGGCTGTGCCCCTTTGGCGCCCTGCAGGAACTGACCAACCAGATCGCGCGCAAGCTGCGCATTCCGCAGTGGACACTGCCCTGGGGCCTGCACGAGCGGCTCTGGCCGATCAAATACATGATCTTCCTTGGGCTTTTCGGGGTGTCGCTGGTCAGCGTCGAGCAGGCCGAACATCTGGCCGAAATCGAGCCTTTCAAGACCGCGATCATCCTGAAATTCATCCGCGCCTGGCCGTTCGTGGCCTATGCCGCCGCGCTGCTGGTCGCCGGGCTCTTCGTAGAGCGGTTCTACTGCCGCTACCTCTGCCCGCTGGGTGCGGCGCTGGCGATCCCCGCGCGCATGCGCATGTTTGATTGGCTCAAACGCTACCATGAATGCGGAAATCCCTGCCAGAGTTGCTCCAACCAGTGTCCGGTGCAGGCCATTCATCGGACCGGCGAGATCAATCCGAACGAATGCATCAACTGCCTGCACTGCCAGGTGCTCTACCAGTCCGAAACCATCTGCCCCGTCGTGATGAAGAAGATGAAGTCGCGGGCAAAGCTCGCGGCGAGCCCCGGCGGTATCCCGATCCACCAGCCCGCAGCCAAAGTTTAATTGAAGCCAGGTTTATAAACAGGAGTCCGATCATGGAATCGAAGGAAAACAAGGGATTGAGCCGCCGAGCGCTGTTCAGCGCCACGGCAGGAAGCGCCGTGCTGGCCGGGGCGATGGGGCCTGCCGCACTGGGCTTGGGCGCTGCGGGGCTGGCGACCCCGGCCCGCGCCGCCACTGGGGCTGACGGGTCGGTCGCACCCGGCAAGCTGGATGACTATTACGGCTTCTGGTCTTCAGGCCAGACCGGTGAGATGCGCATTCTCGGCATCCCCTCCATGCGCGAACTGATGCGGGTGCCGGTATTCAACCGCTGCTCGGCCACCGGCTGGGGCCAGACCAATGAATCGCTCCGCATTCACCAGCGCTCGATGACGGAAAAGACCAGGAAGCAGCTTGCTGCTAACGGCAAGCAGATCCACGACAACGGCGACCTTCACCATGTTCACATGTCCTTCACCGAGGGCAAATATGACGGTCGCTACCTGTTCATGAACGACAAGGCCAACACCCGCGTGGCGCGGGTGCGCTGCGACGTGATGAAGACCGATGCCATCCTGGAAATTCCCAACGCCAAGGGCATCCACGGCATGCGCCCGCAGAAATGGCCGCGGTCGAACTACGTGTTCTGCAACGGCGAGGACGAAGCGCCGCTGGTCAATGACGGCTCGACCATGACGGACGTATCGACCTATGTGAACATCTTCACGGCGGTCGATGCGGACAAGTGGGATGTGGCCTGGCAGGTGAAGGTGTCGGGCAACCTCGACAATTGCGACGCCGACTACGAAGGCAAATGGGCGTTTTCGACCAGCTACAACTCCGAAATGGGCATGACCCTGGAGGAGATGACCAAGTCCGAGATGGACCACATTGTCGTCTTCAACCTCGCCGAGATCGAGAAAGCCATCGCGGCCGGTCAGTACGAGGAGATCAATGGCGTCAAGGTGGTGGATGGGCGCAAGGAGGCCAAGTCTCTCTTCACCCGCTACATTCCGATCGCCAACAATCCCCATGGCTGCAACATGGCGCCGGACAAGAAGCACCTGTGCGTTGCCGGCAAGCTGTCACCCACTGTCACCGTGCTGGATGTGACGAAGTTCGACGCCCTGTTCTACGACAATGCCGAGCCCCGCAGCGCCGTGGTGGCAGAGCCTGAACTGGGCCTCGGTCCGCTTCATACCGCCTTCGACGGACGTGGCAACGCTTACACTTCGCTCTTCCTCGACAGCCAGGTGGTGAAGTGGAACATTGACGAGGCGATCCGCGCCTATGCCGGCGAGAAGATCAATCCGATCAAGGACAAGCTGGATGTTCAGTACCAGCCGGGTCACCTGAAGACGGTCATGGGCGAGACGCTGGATGCGTCCAACGACTGGCTGGTGTGCCTGTGCAAGTTCTCCAAGGACCGCTTCCTGAACGTCGGCCCGCTGAAGCCGGAAAATGACCAGCTCATCGACATCTCCGGCGACAAGATGGTGCTGATGCATGATGGCCCGACCTTCGCCGAGCCGCATGACGCGATTGCCGTCGCCCCCTCGATCCTGTCGAACATCCGCTCCGTCTGGGACCGCAACGATCCGTTGTGGGCCGAAACGCGCAAGCAAGCCGAGACCGATGGCGTCAATATCGACGAATGGACCGATGCCGTGATCCGCGACGGCAACAAGGTCCGCGTCTACCTGACCTCGGTCGCGCCCAGCTTCAGCCAGGAAAGCTTCACGGTGAAGGAAGGCGACGAGATTACGGTGATCGTCACAAATCTCGACGAGATCGACGACCTGACCCACGGTTTCACCATGGGCAACCATGGCGTGGCGATGGAGGTCGGCCCGCAGCAGACGAGCTCCGTTACCTTCGTCGCCGCCAATCCCGGCGTCTACTGGTATTATTGCCAGTGGTTCTGCCATGCCCTGCACATGGAAATGCGCGGTCGCATGTTCGTGGAACCGAAGGGCGCCTGACCGATGATGCGTCTGCCCGTTCTCCTGATCGGCCTCCTTCTCGCGTCGCCGCTTGCGGCGGCGGAGCGCGCCGTTGTGCCGGGAACGGGCAGCCTGGCGGCTGCGATCGCCGGGGCTGCCCCCGGCGATGTGCTGAAACTGACCGACGGGGTCTATCGCGGCCCCGTCACCGTCGACCGTCCGCTCACCATTCTCGGAACCCGTGGGGCCGTGGTGGACGGCGAGGGTCAAGGCAGCGTGATGACGATTTCCGCGCCGGATGTGACGTTGACGGGCTTTACGGTCACCGGGTCGGGCCGGGTGAACCAGGATCTCGATTCAGGCGTAAAAATCCTCCAGGGCGCCGCCCGCGCCCGCATCGAAAAGCTGCTTGTCACGGGCAACATGCATGGCATCGACGTGCATGGCGGCCGAAACACCACTGTCCTGCAAAACGAGATCGTCGGAACGAACAGCCCACGCATGAACGAGCGTGGCAACGGGATCTATGTCTGGAACAGTCCTGGCACGCGGCTTGAGGGCAATTTGATCCGTTACGGCCGCGACGGTATCTTCTCCAACGCCAGCGCCGACAGTGTCTATCGCGGCAACATCATGCGTGACCTGCGCTTTGCCGTGCATTTCATGTACACCCGAAACACCGAGGTTTCCGGCAATGTCTCGGTTGGAAACCATCTCGGTTTCGCCATCATGTTCTCCAACCGGGCGAAGATCCTGAACAATCTCAGCCTTGGCGACCGCGAACACGGGTTGATGCTGAACTATGCCAACAATGCCGACGTCACCGGCAATCTGGTGCGGGGCGGCACGAAGAAATGTTTCTTCATCTACAACGCCCACAAGAACCTCATCTGGGACAACCGGTTCGAGAATTGCAGTATCGGCATTCACTTTACCGCCGGCTCTGAGAAGAACGTGCTGACCGGCAATGCCTTCATCGCCAACCGCGAGCAGGTGAAATATGTCGGCACCCGCAACATGGAATGGAGCCATGAGGGCCGGGGCAATTTCTGGTCCGACCATCCGGCCTTCGATCTCAACGGCGACAGCATCGCCGACAGTTTCTACCGACCCAACGACATGATGGACCAGATCCTCTGGTCGCAGCCGGCGGCGAGCCTGCTGATCGGCTCGCCCGCCGTACAACTCGTACGCTGGAGCCAGCGGGACTTTCCCGCCACGCTGCCCGGAGGCGTGCGCGACAGCGCGCCGCTGATGCGCCCCCTGACCATATCCGTCCCGCCCGACATACTTGGCTACGAAGCCGAGGCCGCCGGTCGCTGGGCCGAAGGAAATTATGATGACACCGACCCTGACAATCTCTCGGCTCACTAAGCGGTTTCAGACCGTCGAAGCGCTGAAGCAGGTTTCGCTGACGCTGGAGCCCGGAAAACGCGCGGCGCTGCTCGGCCATAACGGCGCAGGCAAATCGACGATGATGAAGATCGTCCTCGGCCTCATTCCCTTCGATGGCGGCGAGGTGTCGGTCTGCGGCGCGCATCCGGGCTCGGCGTCCGCGCGGGCACAGGTTGCCTATCTGCCGGAAAACGTCGCCTTCCATCCCGCCCTCACAGGGGAAGAGCAGCTGCGCCACTATCTGGCCCTGCGCGGCGAAAACCCGCGCCAGGCCACGGAACTTCTGTCCCGCGTGGGTCTGACCCATGCCGCTCGGCGTCGGATCGGCACCTATTCCAAGGGCATGCGCCAGCGTGTGGGCCTGGCTCAGACGCTGATCGGCCGCCCGCGCCTGCTGGTGCTGGACGAGCCGACCTCGGGCCTCGACCCGGTGTCGCGACGCGATTTTTACGATCTGCTCGACGGCCTTTCCGCCGAGGGAACGGCGATCCTCCTCTCCTCCCACGTACTGACCGAGGTGGAGGCCCGCACCGACCGCATTCTCATTCTTTCCGGTGGGGAACTGGTGGCGGAAGGCACGCTTGCGGATTTGCGCGCCCGGGCCGCACTGCCGGTCGCCTTCTCGGTTCGCCCCGCGCCCGGCCATGCGGCATCGCTGGCGGCAGCTTTTCCCGAAGGCGGGCTAGGGGACGACGGTCTTTTGCGCCTTTCCTGTTCGCAGGCGGAAAAACTGCCGCTCCTCGCCCGTATCGCAGCGCTTGGGGAAGAGATTGCCGATCTCGATGTCATCCCGCCGAGCCTTGAGGACATCTACAGCCATTTCAGCCGAAGGGACGGGCAATGAACCGCATCCTCGCCACCGCGATAAGCGAATTCCGCATCGCCTTCCGCAATCGCTGGGTCTCCATCGCCACCGGCATGATGGTGCTGTTCGCGCTGGTTCTGGCCGCTGCCGGCTCCGCTCCGACGGGCGATGTCGGCGTGGATCGGCTCTCTGTGACGGTTGCGTCCTTGACCTCGCTCGCGGTTTATCTGGTGCCGCTCCTGGCATTACTGATGAGTTTCGACGCGGTGGCGGGCGAGGTGGAGCGCGGCACGCTGCCGCTTCTGCTCACCTATCCCGTTTCGCGCCAGCAAATCCTGCTCGGCAAGCTGTTGGCCCATCTGGCGATTCTCGGCCTTGCGGTGACGCTCGGCTATGGTGCGGCGGCACTGGTGGCCATCTGGTCCGATCCCGCCGCGACCGCGGGGCTTGGCTCGCTGTGGCGGCTGATCTGGTCCTCGGTCCTGCTGGGCGCAACCTTCCTCGGTGCAGGCTATGCGCTCTCCGCGTTGGCGCGGCGACCCTCCGGGGCGGCAGGGCTGGCCATTGCACTCTGGCTGGTGGCGGTGGTGCTCTACGACCTCGCCTTGCTGGCGCTGATCGTCACGGACGGGGGCGGGGCTTTCACGACGCAGGCCCTACCTGTGGCGCTGCTCGCCAATCCGGCCGACGCCTTCCGCGTCTTCAATCTTTCGGCAGCGGAAGCTGTCGCCGTTGCCGGCGGCATCGGCGGGGCGGCGGGCGCAATCCCCCTCTGGCAATCGGCAGCCTCGCTCCTTCTCTGGCCGCTTGCTGCCATCGCGCTTGCCGTTACGGCCTTCCGGAAGGTGACGCCATGAGAATTCGCCTTCGCCCCGTGCTGCTTGTGGCAATGCTCGCGCTGCTGTCCGCCTGCAAGGAGGATGTGGCCCACAACACCACGCCACAGGACCTGACACCCGAGACCCTCGGCCATTACTGCCAGATGAACCTTCTGGAACATCCCGGCCCCAAGGCCCAGGTCTTCCTCGAAGGCAATCCCGCGCCGCTGTTCTTCAGCCAGGTGCGGGACGCCATCGCCTATATGCGTGGCCCCGAGCAGGTCGCGCCGATCCTCGCCATCTATGTCAACGACATGGGAACAGCGGGGGCAACGTGGGACCGGCCCGGCGACGGCAACTGGATTGCCGCCGACCTGGCCTTCTATGTCGTCGGTTCCGCCCGACGAGGAGGCATGGGCGCACCCGAGACCGTGCCCTTTTTCAATTGGGAGGAGGCTGCGGCCTTTGCCAAAGCTGAGGGCGGCCATGTGTTGGCGCTTAGCGACATTACCGATGCCATGGTCCTGACCCCGGTGGAAACCGACACGGACGATGGACCTGACGACGATGACTATCTCGGCCGTCTACGCGCTCTGCCCAATCCAGCCGGAGGTTGACCCATGATGCTGACAAGACGCCGCCTGATCGCCATTTCCGCCATTATGGCTGCTCTACCCGCCACTACTGCCCGCGCGAGGACGGGAGCCGCCCGGCACTGGACTGGCCAGGCTCTCGGCGCACGCGCCTCGATCAGGCTCGACCATCCCGAAGCCGAAGCCATAACGGCCCGCGTCATGGCCGAGATCGACAGGTTGGAAAACATTCTCAGCCTCTATCGGCCGCAAAGCGCGCTTTCGCGGCTGAACCGCGAGGGTCATCTCGACGCCCCGCCCTTTGAACTGCTGGAATGCCTGTCACTGGCCGGCGCCGTGCAGCGGGCGAGCGGTGGGCGGTTCGATCCGACCGTGCAGCCACTCTGGGCGCTCTGGGCAGAGTCCGCCGCAAGTGGCGGTCGACCCGATGCGCGGGCCATCGACGAAGCGCGGCGCAAGACCGGCTGGGACAAGGTGAAACTCGATGCTGCGGCGATCACCCTGCAGCCAGGAATGGCGCTGACGCTGAACGGGATCGGTCAGGGCTATGTCGCCGACCGGATCGCCGTGCTTCTGGAGGCAGAGGGCCTGACCGACATCCTAATCGACACCGGTGAGTTGCGTGCTCTCGGGGGACGGCCGGAGGGCGGCGAATGGCCTGTACGGCTGGAAACCGGAGAGCATCTGACATTACGCCAGCGCGCTCTGGCAACCTCCGCCCCGCTGGGCACGACCTTCGATCAAGCGGGGAGAGACGGGCATATCCTCGATCCTGCGACCGGAATGCCCGCGAGCGCGACATGGCGTTCGATCACGGTCTCTGCCCCTTCCGCCGCCATAGCCGACGCATTGGCAACAGCCGCGTGCCTGATGCCCGACGCAGGATCGATCGTCGCCATGATCGGACGTTTTGAAGGAGCGCGGCTGGATGCCAGGGCATAACTTGAGCCTAAGTCATCAAAACAAGGCGCGCGCCATGACCTATTTCTCTCACTCTGGCCCATCTTCGCCATGTCACCTCAAGGTGACCACTTGACGACCGTAGCCCGCGGCAGCATGCGTTCCGTGACAGGGCACCCTTCTTGGATCTTGGTCCAGGACGAGACGTTGAGTTTCATCTCGCAGCGCGCGAGATAGGAACCGCCATCGACCTTCAGGCAGGACGTCTGGCCGAGCTCGAACATGACGCCGCGATTTCGGCATTTGCAATTGTGGGCATCCGCCAAGGTGGGGATCAGGGCTATTGCCAGACCAAGTATGAGCACTCCAATATGCATGGCTGATGCTCCGGACGATACGGCTCCAGACTACACCTGGCGGACGGCATCGTCAAAGTGGCCGCCCGCAGCCCAGGTGGCGCGCGCGTTACGTAAGGGCCTGCGCGTTATTCACGGCAAGGTCCTCTTGTATCAAGCCTGGCTCATTTCAGTCACGCTATCCACCAATCGCTAAACCGCAAATGGCGTGGCATAGCCGATCAGCGTCGCCACGCCCATCAATGATGAGGGTGCGCTGGGATTTGCGGCGGTGATCGGCAAGCCAACCGTGATGGGCTTGCCGCGGCAAGCGTTACATCAGCATCAGCTTGTCGTTCAGCGCCATCCAGCCGGCGGGCTCCTTGATCAGGGCCGCGGTGTCGTGTTTGCCGAAGATGCGGGTGAAGCTGCGCTTGGTGAAGATCTCGTGGAACATCGCCGAAGCGGGGCCAACGGGGCCGCCGGTGGCGCCGAACGCGCCGGCAATCACGGTTTCCTGGTAGGCACGCCAGTGAACCTCCATCGCCGTACGGGCGACGAGCTTGCTCAGCGTCACCTTGATGCCGAGCTTGGCGACGGTGGTTGCGATGTTCGTCGCAAGGCCGACGGCGGGGATTGGAATGGCGGCGCCGGCCAGACCCACGCCACGAACGCCGATCTTGGCGACTTTCGCCTTGAGCATCGCATCGACCCAGCGGGTGATCGTCTCGCTCTTCTTGAACCCCTTGCCGGCAGCCTTGATGCCGATCAGATGCGCGGCGGTCGTGCCAACGGCGCTTCCCTCACGCAGGATGCTGCCGACATCGACGGCCGTCACGCCGGAAGCCAGCCCGCCCGCAAGGCTGACCGCGCTTCCGCCCAATCCCTTGAACGTGCGTCCGGTGAAATATTTCCGGGTCTTGGGCGAAAGCCCGTCATGGCCATTCGCCAGAAAGGCCGGGTTCGGGATGACCTTCTCGTCGGCCTCCTCGGCGCCATAGGCCTCGCGAAGAAAATGGATGACGGAAACAAGGTTCGAGGCCGTGTCGTCGATACTCGATATAGATTCCACCACGCACCAGCACACGTCTTCTGCATCAGTCTTATCGATGGCGCCAAAATTGAAACTGCCCGGCACGATGTCCCCCTCGGTCTAGAGCTTCGGCCGCAAAGCTACTTCAAAGCTTGCTCAATTAACAGTAGCGAACGCGCCCGTTACCCGCGTTTGTACCGCCTTAGCGCAACCGTTTCACGACCAGCAAGGTGATGTCGTCGAACTGGGGTGCTCCCCCTGCAAAGGCATAGGCTTTCGCAAGCACGCCCTGGGCGAGATCGCTGGCTGTAGCGCCCGGATTTGCGGCGACTTCGGCCAGGACGCTATCCGTGCCGAACTGCATCTGGTCGCCGTTCTGCATGTCCGAAAGACCGTCGGAGGTGAGGAAGAGGACGTCACCCTCGGCAAGAACGAATTCACGATCGCTAAACGCGAGTGCCTCGATGACCCCGAGCGCCGGATCGGGAGGCGTTGAAACCTCGGCAACGGTGCTGCCGCTCGCGAGGATCGGATAGACGTGGCCGGCATTGCAATAGACGAGACGGCCGGTTGCGACGTCCAGAAGGGCAAAGAACAAGGTTACGAACCGCGAGTTCGGATTGTTCTTGCACAGTTCGTCATTGACGAGGGCGACGATCTCGGACGGCAATGGCACCCGCCCCGCGATGGCGTGGAATTGCAGCGTGCCTGCGCGCAACAGGCTGCGCGTGCGCGCCATGAAGAGGGCAGCTGAGGCACCCTTGCCCGCCACGTCGCCGATTGCGAGCGCGATCAAGCCCGGCGCCACTTCGAAAACATCGTAGAGATCGCCGCCAATTTCGAGCGCCGGGTCGATGCTTGCGAAGATCTCCAGTTGCCCGGGATCGACGGGAAAGCTGGTCGGGAGCATGGACTTCTGGCAGAGCCAAGCTTCCGCCAGCTCGCGTTCGAGCCGTTCCAGCTGGCGCTGGTTGATGTCGCGCAGGAATTTCTTCTCAAGCACCGCGCCGACACGGGCGGCAAGCAAGGCGGGGTTGAAGGGCTTGGGCAGATAGTCCTCGGCGCCCAGTTCAATGCAGCGCACCACCGATTCGATTTCCGATGCGGCCGAGATCATCACGACAGCCGTGGATTTGAGCCAGCCTTCATCGTTGAGCGCCTGCAGGGCATCGATGCCGTTCATGCGCGGCATCATCACGTCGAGAAGGATGAGATCGAAGGGCTCGGAACGAACTTTTTCGAGGGCTTCCAAGCCATCGCTGGCCTGCACGACATTGACGATGCCCTGCCGCCGCAGACGCCTTGCCAGCACATCCCGGTTGTCTTCGATATCGTCGACGATGAGGACTCGAGCCTGGGGAAAATCCAAAGAGGACCTCGTGAGTGATGGCCGGGTGACCGCGGCGGCGGTCGCTTTGCTCGCCGCTACGTTACGGCAATCGCCGATCGTTTCAAGGCCGTCAACGCCCGTTGATGGAAAGCATGCCGGTGACCGGGTCGATCGCCGTATTGAAGACGACAGCTTCGGTGGTGGAATCCGTTTCGAGAATGGCGTTGATCTGGAAGCGCAATATTCGCTCGACCTGGTTTTCCGGCACGACGAGTATCACCGAGAGCTCGCGGAACCTGGGTTCGAACCGGCGGACGACGTCCTCCAGGTTCTTGCGGAACTGCTCCTGCTGCGCCGGGGACGCGAGATGCTGGCTTTGCACTTCCGGCAGGCCATAGGTCAGGATCGACTGGCGCAGCTCCGTCAGCTTGGGGTCGGCGGGTAGCCGGCCCGGTCGGGTGTTGAACAGAATTTCAAGGTCGCGCCGCACGGACTCATGCAGCTCGTGCAAGGCGCGGTCGACGTTGCGGTCCGTTTCGATACTGTCACCCTGCAACAACCGGTCGAAGAGGGAAAGCCGGGGAGGGGCCTTGTTGGGAAGCCGGGCCATTCTCTATCCTTTGTTCTGGGCGATAGCGGACACAAACATGCTCTATCGAGAGCGTATCGTCTGCACTTCGGTACGCATGCGAAAACCCGAGATGACCTGATCGAACTGGAAATGCGGCTGGAGATGCAGCACGCAGTTCATGACGCCGGGTCGGCCGCTGATTTCGGTCATCTCAAGCCGCGCGCCGGCCAGCGGGTAGCGCGCCTTCAGCTCGGGGCCAGCGTCGGTGTTGCCGATCGTGTAGTCGCGCAGCCAGTCTTCGAGATAGCGTTCGAGATCCTGCGGCGTCGTGTAGGCGCCGACCCGGTCGCGGGCCATGATCTTCACGTAATGCGCAAAGCGGCTCATGCACATGACGTAGTGCAGCATGGCCGAAAGCCGGCCGTTCACCTGGGCGGGAAGGTCGCTATCGTTCGGGGCGGCATAAAGCGATTGAGCGCCGAGAAAAACCACGGAGCGATCGAAGTTGCAGGGGGTGAGCGCAATGAAGCCGAGCGCCTCGAGCACCTTCTGCTTCTTGTCGGTCAGTTCCACCTCCAGCGGCCGCCTGTAGGCGATCGTCTCGGACGTCGAGAAGTTTGCCACCGGCAGGTGGGCGACGACGCCGCCGAGGTCGCCGTGCGGACCCCGTGTGCCGCACATGTCGGCAAACCAGCCCCAGTCGCGGAACGCCCGGATCGCGATGACGCCGAAGGCGAAGGCGGCATTGCCCCAAAGCCAGGAATCGACGCCCGTTCCGCCTTCGCTGTAGCGGAAACCGTCCTGCCGCGAGGCGGTGTCGCGGTAGCGGTCGCGCAGCAGGACGCGCGGCATGGCGATACCGAGGAAGCGGCTGTCCTCCAGGTCGCGCAACCGACGCCACCGGTGATACTCGCCGAGCTGGAAACCCGCATCGAGTCGCTGCGCATAGGAAAGGTCGGCAAAAGTGCCAACCCCGAACAGTTCGGGCGCCGCACCGAGAATGCAGGGGGAAAAGGACGCGGCCGCGACCTGCGCGAGGCCGGTGAGCGTGCCGACATCGTCCTGCGCGCCCGCACCGGCCGGTGCGCGATGGCGCACCGCGTGGTCGCAGAGAAGCAGGCCGTACGGCACGCCGCCGGGCATGCCGTATTCCTCGCTGTAGACCTTGGCGAAAAGGGTGCTCTGGTCGAATTCGATCGCACGGTCGAAGTCGCGCGACAACTCGGCCCAAGTGGCATTGAACAGCTTGACGCGCACCTTGTCGTCGTTGCCGGTCTCCGAGAGCAACAGCTCTACGCCGCGCCAGGAAGCTTCGAGCTTGGTGAAGTCTTCTGTATGAATGATGGCGTCGATCTGGTCGCCGAGCAGCGGGTCGATGGCCGCGATGTCGCGGGTCAGGACCGCGCGCCAGCGTTCCCCGCCGCCGCGAGAGCCGAACCACAGGCGGAGGCATTCCTCCGGGTCGTCGCTTTCCATGAAACGGTCGAGCGTGGCGGAGATTTCCTCCCCGCCACGCTCGAGAACCGCATCGACGATGCGAAGCCGGAGACCGGCCTCGCTGTTGGCGCCAGCGCCGCCGGAAGGGTTTTCCGTGGCGATGGCATCGTCCTGTTCCATGCCTGCGTCAGCCCATCTGCGGGATGCGCGCGACGAGGCGCATGGAGGCCGTCAGCTCTTCCATCTGCAACCACGGGCGCAGATACGCGACAGCGTTGTAGGAGCCCGGCGAACCGGGGACTTCCTTTACGCTGATCGAGGCTTCCGCGAGCGGGTACTGCGCCTTCATCTCGGCGCTTGCTTCCGGATTGCCGTTGACGAAATTGCGGATCCAGTTGTTGAGCCAGGTTTCGCAATCGCTGACTTCCAGGAAGGAGCCGATCTTGTCGCGGCCCATAACCTTCAGGTAGTGCGAGAAGCGCGAGGTTGCCATGATGTAGGGCAGGCGGGCGGAAATCGCCGCGTTGGCCGTGGCATCGGGCTTGTCGTACTTCTTCGGGCGCTGCGTCGTCTGTGCGCCGAAGAACACTGCGTAGTCCGTGTTCTTGTAGTGGCAGAGCGGCAGGAAGCCGAGCTTGGAAAGCTCTGCTTCGCGGCGATCGGTAATGCCGATTTCCGTCGGGCATTGCTGATCGGCATCGCCGTCGTCACTGGTGAAGGTGAAGGTCGGCAGGCTTTCGACCTTGCCACCACCCTCGGCACCGCGGATCGCGACGCACCAGCCGTATTTCGAGAAGGCCGATGTCAGGCGTTCGCCGAGCGCGTAGGAGGCGTTCATCCAGGTGAACTCGTCCGGCTTCATCTTGGTGACGACGCCATTGGCGCCGATCGGGGCTTCCTCGAAGGAGAACTCCTCGATCTGCTTGCCCTGCGAACCGTAGGGAACGCGGGCGAGCACGCGCGGCATGGTCAGCGTGACGAAGCGAGCGTCTTCGCTGTCACGGAAACCGCGCCACTTGATGTATTCCGAGCTTTCGAAGATCTTTTCGAGGTCGCGCGGCTTGGACAGTTCAGTGAAGCTTTCCAGGCCGAACATCTTCGGGCTTGCGGCCGAGACGAAGGGGGCGAAGGACGCTGCGGCGACATTCGACATGCCCTGCAGCACTTCGAGGTCTTCCGTGCTGGAGCCGAACTCGAAATCGCCGATGAGCGCGCCATAGGGCTCGCCGCCGGGGGTGCCGAACTCGGTTTCATAGAGCTTCTTGAAGGTCTGGCTCTGGTCGAACTCGACTGCCTTGGTCAGGTCCTTGTGCAGTTCCTTCTTCGACAGGTTGAGAACACGGATCTTCAGCGTGGCGCTGGTTTCCGAGTTCTTGACGAGGTAGTTCAGGCCGCGCCAGCTGCCTTCCAGCTTCTGGAATTCTTCATTGTGCATGATGGCGGTCAACTGCTTCGACATCTTTTCGTCGATCGCGGCAATCGCCTTGTTGAAGGTCTGGGTCAGGTTCTTGCTGAACGTGACGGTGCCGGAAAGGGCTTCCGACGTCAGCGTGCGGAGCAAATCCTGAATTTCGTCCGGTTCGGCAGTCTTCGTGACCTGGATGGCCTGGTCGAGAAGGCTCACGGAGCCGGTGTCTTCTGCGACAGCTGCGCTGCCGGCTGCTTGGGTCTCGGCGCTCATCTGATTACTCCTTCGCACTCTCGGTGCCAAGTTCGTTGGCAAGGGCTGCAAGCTTGTCGGTGTTCTGCAGGACTTCTTCCAGGAGGCTTTCCAGCTCTTCGGAACGGTCCACCTTCGACATCAGGTCGCGCAGCTTGTTGCGCACGGCCAGAAGCTTGCGCAGCGGCTCGACCTGCTGGACGACGGCGCCGGGTTCGAAATCGTCCATCGACTTGAACTTCAGCGAGACAGGCAGCAGCGAGTCGTCGCCTGCCAGCGTGTTCTCGACCTTGAATTCCGCGCCGGGCGTCATGCGCTGCATGACGTCGTCGAAATTGTCGCGGTCGATCTGGGTGAACTTGCGGTCGCGCAAAGGCTTCTGCGGTTCGTAGGACTTGCCGGAGAAATCGCCGATGACGCCAACGACGAAGGGCAGTTCCTTGCGGACCTGTGCGCCCTCGGTCTCAACGTCGTATGTGATGTGAACGCGCGGTGCGCGCACCCTCTTGAGTTTCTGTTGAACGCTTTCTGCCATGACGGCCCCCTCTTCAGATGGTTGAATTGCTGCTCATACGGACTGGTAAATCAATAACCTGTTTCAGCTGCTGGCGGCTTGATACCCGCCGCCAGCAGGATGCGCTGGAGGTGGGCCGGGTCTTCGACCAGTTCCACCAGAAGGTCGGGTAGGCTCATGCGCGCACGCCTGACGGCGTCTTCGAGCGTGTACGACATGGGCGAGTGCGGTTCTGTCTTGCGAAAATAGCTGGCGATGCGGGTTAGCTCCGCCAAGGCCTCTTCGCGCGTCTGGTATCCGTCGATCTTGCGCACGGCCACAGCGCCGCCCGCTGCGGCCCGCTGTCCGGGCTCGCCTTCGGCCGCGTCTTCTGCGATGGTTTCTTCGCCAGCGGCAGAATAGTTCGCCACTGCCAGTTTGTCAGCGGCGAAATGGGTAATCGAGCGGGAGATCTCTTGCAGGAGCTCCCGGAGTGCGGAGACGGGCGGTGCATCCATTCCGGCGACCGCATCGAACGCCTTGTCCATGTCCGCGAGGGCGGCGATCGTCTCCTCGATGACCGCCTGGGTTTCCGAGAAGAACGAGGGTGTTGTATCCGCCACGCTTTCCTGGAACTGCTCCATGGTCACGGCACCGTTGTCGATGCGCTCCTGCCGGCGGGCGGGATCGGTGACCTTGGCGAGATCGGTTGCCTGCTCGTAGTTCCAGAGCGAAAAGCTCCACTGCGAGCCGCGTGTAATGGGCACGAGCCGGATCGGCTGGATGAGCGTTCCGACGGCACCCGACCCGTTGAGGCCGGCGACTGCGGAGACCTTGCCTTCGATGCCGTCTTCATCGAGCTCGGGAAAGCACGGCTCCCAGAAACCGGAGACGATGCCGGTGATTACCTTCATGCCGTCGCGCAGGCCCGCAAATCCCTCCTGCCGCAAAAGCGCCTCGACCAGCCAGGCGGCGATCTCGAGGTCCTTGCCGTGCGAACCGATGATTTCCATCGCGGTTTCGGCGACGGTGATCCATTCCGGTGGCGGGGCGGCACCGATTTCGACCGCCGCGCGTTCGGCGGAGCGTGCGGCGTTACGGGCATCTTTGGTACGGTAGTAAAGCGACGTCGGGGAACTGTCGGCACGCGGATTCGTCCCGGCAGGAGCCTCCTCCGAAATATTCTGGAGCAGAGCATCGATATCAATAACCTGCGGCAGAGCCATGGGTAGATATCCTCCTTCCCTTGCGGGCCTTTTTGCGAAAAATCGGGTGCACGCTGCTCCCGCCGTAATTGAAATCTCTAAGCAGACGCGAACTCGAATACCGCTACACGCGCGGGCCGGCAGCAAGCATGCTTAGCCCCAAATACTTAATTGATCTTGAAGCGAATCTCCGGATTCGCCCTACGATCAACTCATCCCGGTCGGCCGCTCGCCCGGCAACCAGCCGTTGCCGCCGTTGGCAATGTTGACCGCCCGTATGACTGCTGTCTCGAAACGGTTCACGAGTGTCGTCGCGTCACCCGCGGTAATCGATAATAACACCGAAGCACCGACGCCGATCGGCCCCAACCGGGGGTCCGCATCCGCATCCGGCATGCCTTCCGGGGCAAGGCTGCCGCCCGACCAGAAGACGGCGAGCGCCGCATAGGCGGCCGCACCCGTGAACTTGGCCGATTCGGCGCATTCCATGCAAGAGCGGCGGCGCGGTTCGTCCGGTTCGTAGACCCAGGCCGCGGTCCGCTCGAGGCACAGCTGTTCCAGCTCGGTGGGGGCCGGGATATTGGTCTTCGCGACGATATAGGCCCACCAGATCGCCTCGCGTACGGGAAGAGCGAAAGCCAGGAAACGGATGGCGTCGCCGATATTCTCCGCCTCGACGAGAAGCGACAGAAAACCCTGCGGCGACAGATCGGACAAGAGGAAGGGGCGCGCTTCGGCAGAGAGGTCCGCCCGGCTGCAGATCTCCTGCGCCGTCTGGGCCGTCAGCTTGCGGAAGGCTTCCGTCTGGATTCTCACCATCTACCCCTAATTGATCTTGACCATGCCGCCCTTGACGATGGCCATGCCATCGCCCGCGACATTGACGATCGGACCCTTGATCTCGCTTTTGGCGGAGCCCTCTATCGACACGGTGACGCCCTTCATGGTGATCCCGGCCTGCGTGATCTCCACCGTGCTGCTGCCGCATTTGAGGGTGATGCCCTGCATCGCTTCGAGCGTGATCTTGCCGGTACTTGCCTTCGTCGTCTGGTTTCCCTGGTTGAGGGTCAGAGTGTCATTGCCGACCGTCAGCGTTACTGCTCGGTCGCCCTGCTTGAGGGTCAGCGTGTCGCCGCCGGTGGCAAGTGTCACGGCGCGGTCGCCCTTGTTGATGTCGAGCGTCTCGTTGCCGGTCTCGATCGTTTCCGTCCGGTTGCCCTTCTTGATCGTCAGGCTTTCATGCCCCTCGGTGATCTCCGTGGTGCGGTTGTTCTTGATCGTCCGCTTCTGGTCATGGCCGACATCCAGCGTGTCGTCGTTCTCGACCTCGCGCAAAAAATCCTTCTCGGCGTGGAAGGTGATCTTTTCCTCGCCCTTCTTGTCTTCGAAGGAGAGCTCGTTGGCATTCGCCGTCTGGCCGGACTTGCTGCTGCGGGTCAGGAGCCCGCTCTTGGTCATGTTGGCGGGCAGCGCCCAGGGCGGCATGTTGTCGGCATTGTAGACGGCGCCCGTGACAAGCGGCCGGTCCGGATCGCCGTCGAGGAATTGCACGACGACCTCCATGCCGATGCGCGGCACGAAGACCGAACCCCAGTTGTTGCCGGCAAGCGACTGCGCCACGCGCACGAAGCAGGAGCTTTTCTCGTTCTTCTTGCCGTAGCGGTCCCAGTGGAACTGGATGCGGATGCGGCCGTACTTGTCGGTATGGATCTCGTCGCCGGCGGGGCCGACGACGATCGCAGTCTGCGGCCCCTGCACGACCGGTTTCAGTGCGGGCAACGGGTTGCGGGCAATTCGCGTTGCCGGCGCGCAGGTAAAGCTGTTGCGGTAATAGGGTCGCCCCTCGGTTCCGGGCCGCGTGCTGAAATGCGCGCGGTCGACGGCCTCGTGGTGGACCTCGGTCAACAGCAGCCGGCGGTTTTCCGCCGCTACCGGATGTTCCTTGAGCGTGAAGGCGTGGCCGCTGGTAAAGCTTGCGCAGGTGCTCGCGCCGGTCGCGGTTTCGAAGCCCGCTTCGGCGGCGTCGATCGCCGCGGTTGCGAAGCGCTTCAGGCTGTCCGCCTTCAGGGAAGAGCCGGGAAAGCGATAATGCTCCCATTTCTTTGCCGAAGCCGGTTGCTGGTTCGTCTTGCGCTCGCCTTCGATATTGTTCGCCGGCTTTTCGAAGTCGTAGTCCTCGATATGCCAGGTCGCATCGGTAAGGCTCGCCCCGGTGTTGAAGGAATAGACGCTGTCGACGGCCTCTTCCTGCCCCTGGCGATACAGCACCGCGTCCTGCAGGCAATCGGCATAGGCCGAGGCATTGTCGGTCAGCACCAGCTTGTGCGTGCCGTTCGTGTGCTTGAAGAAGTAGAAAATGCCCTCTTCGGCGAGAATACGCTGCAGGAAATCGAAATCCGTCTCGCCGAACTGCACGCGATATTCGCAGGTTTCGTATGTGCCGGTGAGCTTCTTCTCGAAGGTGACGTCACTGTCAGCCAGCAACTGCTCGGCGATGGCGACGACGGTCTTTTCCTGGAAAACTTTGTAGTCGGAGGTGCGCTGCGCGAGCCAGAGGCTCGGCGAGATGATCATCGTGTAAAGCCGGTAGTCGTTGCGTGTGAAGGCACCAGCCGAAAATGCGGTGACGATGCCGTTGACGTAGCGGCGGCTGCCGCCGGGCCTGGCAAGCGAGAGTGTGACGCTCTTGCCGAGCAGGTCCTTCGGCTCGATCGACGTGCGGGAGGAAAGTGCGCTGACGGTGAACTCGAAGAGGCTGGAAATGCCCTCCGTGCCACGCGCTTCCGTTGCGACGAAGGCGTTTTCCCCGAGAGGTGTCTCGAGGGTTATCCAACGGTCCTCTTGAACTAGGGTTGTAGCCATGACGTCTTACTTGCCCGATGGATGCGCGAAGACACGCATCGCCGCGTCAATGCAATCGAAGATCGAGGTGCGGCCGCTGATCCTTGCAGCGGCCGCGCCTTCAAGCGTTGTGCAGCCTTGGCCGATCAGCCGCTCTTGGCCGACGCGAGGTCGTAGTTGACCGTGACCGGCGTGCCGGCCTTGTTCTTGTCGTCGTATGGGGTGAACTTGAACTCGATCTTGGTGAAGTTGATCGATACCGATTCCGAAGGACGGTCGCCACCCGAGCTTACGCTGTAGCCGGAGATGAGCGCGTTCGTGAGCACGTATTCAACGTAGGTATTGCCCGGGTTGCCGGTGCTGACGAGGTGGATTTCCACCTTCTTGCCGGCCGTTCCGGTGACGGATTCGGTAAACAGCTTGGATGAGGAGCCATCAAGCGTCTTCGAAATGACGACTTCGCTGATGCTCGGCTGGCTCGCCTCGCGGTTGGCGGTCGCGCCGGCGGGCGTGGAGATGCCGCGGCCGGTGCCGAACTGCAGCGACTGTACCTCGATCCACTTCTTGTGGCTGTCGTGGGTCGCTTCCCCGTCAATGCCTTCGTATTTCAGATAAATCGCCATCTTGAGCTCCCTTGATATACTGAGTGAGGTGTCATGGATCAGCCGAGACGGTCAAAGACCGTCCGGTATTCGGTTCATTTTGCTGCCACGGATTCCGCCGGTTGTTCCGGTCGCTCGACCATATCATCCGAAGGTTGCGCGTGGAACTCGAACTGGCCGTTTTCGTCGAGCACGGCCTTCAGCCCGCCAATCTGGCGACCCTCTGCCATCACGGCCAGAACATGGGACGAAAGCCTCGGCAGCAGCCCACGCGAAAGAATGTATTCGATGTTGCGAGCGCCGCTTTCGACCTCGGTGCAGCGGGCGGCGATCGCCTCGACGAGGGTCTCGTCCCAGCTCAGCGTTGCATTGTAGTTCTCGGCAAAGCGCTTGCGGATGCGATTGAGCTGAAGCGCTACGATCTTGCGGATCACGTCGTCGGCGAGTGGGAAATAGGGCACCACAGAGCAGCGCCCGAGGAAGGCCGGCTTGAAGGTCTTCAGGAGTTCCGGCCTGATCGCCTCGGTAAGCTCCGTGACATCCGGCCGCTTGGACGGATCGGCATAGAGACGGTGGATGAGATCGGTACCGGCATTGGACGTCATGATGATGACGGTGTTCTTGAAGTCGATATCTCGCCCTTCGCCGTCGCGCAGCATGCCCTTGTCGAACACCTGGTAGAACACGTCCTGCACGCCCGGATGCGCCTTCTCCATTTCGTCGAAGAGGATGACCGAGTAGGGGCGCCGGCGCACGGCTTCCGTCAGCACGCCGCCTTCGCCATAGCCGACATAACCGGGCGGCGAGCCGACGAGCATCGAGACCTTATGCTCTTCCTTGAATTCCGACATGTTGATGACGGTGAGGTTCTGCTCGCCGCCGTAGAGCAGGTCGGCGAGCGCCAACGCTGTCTCGGTCTTGCCGACGCCGGATGTGCCGACCATCAGGAAGACGCCGATCGGCTTGCGCGGGTCGAGAAGTTTCGCACGCGAGGTGCGGATCGTCTCCGCGATCGCTTCCAGCGCATGGGATTGGCCGATGACGCGCTCGCGAAGCTTGTCGTTAAGGGCGAGGATCGTCTTGATCTCGTTGGAGACCATGCGGCCGACCGGAATGCCCGTCCAGTTGCCGACGACCTCGGCGATCGCCTGGCCATCGACCGTCACCCGCATCAGGGGCGTCTCGCCTTGCAGGGCTTCAAGTTCGCTGGTGAGGGTGGCGACCTCTTTCTTCATATCCTCGGGCGTTGCACCCTCGAGGCTTTGTTCGCCTGCCGCGGTTTCCGTCGCCTCGACGGTCGCTGTGAGGGCATCGTGCAGTCCGCGGATGCGGCCGACGAGATCCTGCTCGCGCTTCCATTGGTCTTCGAGCTTGGCGAGTTCTTCGGAGACGCGCACACGCTCTTCGTTGAGGTCTGTCATCCGCCGGGCATGGTCGGCGCCGATCTTCGTTTCGCGTGTCAGGACGCCGAGATCGGTGTCGATCATGTCCACCCGGCGCCGGCGGTCCTCCACGGCGGCAGGAACGGCATGGCTGGCGATCGCCACGCGCCCGCAGGCCGTGTCGAGCAGGCTGACCGCCTTGTCGGGAAGCTGGCGGCTCGGAATGTAACGGCGCGACAGCCGGACAGCATCTTCCACGGCTTCGGCAAGGACGCGCACGCCGTGGTGGCGTTCGAGCGTCGGGATGAGGCCTCGCATCATGGCGATGGCCGCCTCGTCGCCGGGTTCTTCCACCTTGACGACCTGGAAGCGCCGCGTCAGGGCGGGGTCGCGTTCGAAGTATTTCTTGTATTCCGCCCAGGTCGTGGCGGCGATCGTGCGCATTTCGCCGCGCGCGAGCGCGGGCTTCAGGAGGTTTGCGGCGTCGTTCTGGCCGGCAGCACCACCCGCGCCGATCAGCGTATGCGCCTCGTCGATGAACATGATGATCGGTTTTGCGGAGGCCTTGACCTCTTCGATCACTTTCTTCAGCCGGTTTTCGAATTCACCCTTCATGCCGGCGCCGGCCTGGAGCAGGCCGAGATCGAGGGACAGCAATTCGACGTCCTGCAGGGCAGGCGGCACTTCGCCCGCGGCGATCTTCAGGGCAAAGCCCTCGACGACCGCCGTCTTGCCGACGCCGGCCTCCCCGGTGAGGATCGGGTTGTTCTGCCGGCGGCGGGTCAGGATGTCGACGATCTGGCGCGTCTCGGAGTCGCGGCCGAGTACCGGATCGATCTTGCCTTCGCGCGCCCGCGCCGTCAGGTTGATGGTGTATTGGTCAAGCGCCGAGCCACTCTGCGGGCCGGAGGAAGCGGATGCGGTCGGTGCCCCGGAAGAGGGCGCCCCCTTGCCACCGCCGCTGGCGGACGTGCCGGCCTCGCTGCTGCCCGACACGATCTTCAGGAGGTTGGTCTTCAGCGTCTCGGCGTTGATCCGGGAAAATTGCGGGGATGCGTCGCGTGCCAGCGCCGACAGGGCGTCGTCACCGAGCAGGCTGACGAGCAGGTAGCCGCTGCGGATCGAGGTGTCGCCGAATTGCAGCGATCCGTAGATCCAGGCTTCGCGGATCCACTTGACCACGTTGGGTGTGAGCGCGGGAGAGCGGCTATTGCCGGTCTTCAGCCGGTCGAGAACCTTCGTCAGGTCTGCGGCAAGCCGGCTCTGGTCGATCTCGAAATGCCGCAGGATCGCCGCGACGTCGTTATCCGGCGCCTCGATCAGCTTGGTGAGCCAATGCTCCACCTCGACATTGTAGTGGGTTCTCGACAGCGTCAGCCCGACGGCGCCCTCGAGCGACGAACGGCAGTGCGCATTCAGTCGCCCTACCAGCGATTGCAGATCGACGTTCAGCAAAGCAGCCCCCCAGCTTTTGCCGCGCTGATTTCGGAAAACCCGCATGTCAGCGCAAAAAGATGTCTAGAATCAATTCATATAAAGCAAAACAATGACAACTCTTACGCCTAGTTCCCGTTGGAAGTCCATCGTCCCGCCCGCGTCAGCCAGCGACGGCGGCGTCGACATTCGCATAGATTGGAAACAACCTTAAGAAACCACTCATTTCGAAGACAAGGCGTATGCGGCTGTTCAGCCCGGCCAAGGCCATGCTGCCGCCTGCCGCGCGTATCTTCTTGGCAGCGGAGAGAAAGGCGGAAAGCCCCGTGCTGCTGATATATTCCAGTCCCGCCAGGTCGATGATCAGGCGGGTGTCTCCCCTGTCGATGATGGCGGAGAGGTGCCGGTCGAAGATTGGCGAGGTCTGGCTGTCTATCCTCCCGCTCGGCGCAATGACCAGATTGTTGCCCTGCCGGGTCTCGGCGATGTTCATGGTGATATTGACCTCGGGCTTTCTGTTGATCACTCTCGCGCGTGCCGGACGCGCATCCAATGCGGGTGATGATTTCAGAAAGTTGTACGACTTGCCAGAACGTTTTTCAAAACTCTGCGGTATGCCGTCGTGACGACGGCGGGCGACGCGTCAGACGCCGGGCTGGTCGCGCATCTGCGCGCATCTCTCTCGCCGCAGGGCTTTCCCGTGCGGCGAGAGGCAGAGATCGAGGGCGGTGCCGGCGATGCGAGCGGCGCGATTTCCTTCTACGATCATTATTGGCCGGCGCGCTCGGTGCTCGCGATCAGCGCTGTGCGGGTGGCGGGCGATGATCTCGATACGGCCCTGCGCGCGGCCGGCATCAAGCAG
Organism: Shinella sp. GW821-FHT11G07; assembly: GCF_058808115.1. Taxonomy (NCBI): domain Bacteria; kingdom Pseudomonadati; phylum Pseudomonadota; class Alphaproteobacteria; order Hyphomicrobiales; family Rhizobiaceae; genus Shinella; species Shinella sp. GW821-FHT11G07. The sequence goes on along the minus strand of NZ_JBXARJ010000012.1, from coordinate 96,891 downwards.
CTGATTCGCGCCGTTGTGGCCAAGACGCGCACCGCAGGTGAAGCGCTCGAGACATTGGCGGCCCGGATCGATACGGCTGGCCTCGATGTCGGCCTTATCGTCCTCGACGTGGCATCCGGGGCGGCATCGAGTGCGACGAGCGGCAAGGCGGCCGTGACGATTTCGGGAAAGCCTGGTCGTTCCGGCCGGACCGAACTGGCGGCTGGCGACCTCGCCTGGCTTTCCGCCGGCGATATCGGGACGCCTGCGAAAACCGCAGCACCGCCGGAGGGGATCGGGGCATTGGTGCGTGGCGCGATCGACCGCGGTTCTTCGGGCGCTGCCTGCGCCCTTCTTTTCAAGGCACGCGGGCGCCTCGCCCAGGAGACGACGTTCTCGATCGGCAATAGCCACGGTGATATCCAGGTCGCGGCCGAGAAGGTCCGGCGCTTCCTGGAAATGCATGGCGCGGACGAGGCGGATGTCACCGCTATCGACGTCGCGCTCGACGAAATCCTCACCAATACGGTGAACTACGGTTTCGAGGATGGCAACGCGCACGAGATCCTCTTGTCGCTGTCCATCGATTCTGGCGCGCTGACGATCGAGGTCCAGGATGACGGGCGCCCCTTCGATCCGCTCGCCATTCCCATTCCCGATCTCGACGCGGACCTGGAAACCCGACAGATCGGCGGGCTCGGCATGCATTTCGTCCGCACGCTGCTTGACACGGTTTCCTACAGCCGTCGTAATGGCTGGAACGTTTTGACACTTGAAAAGCAACTCGCCGGCATGGCGGAGAAGGCATCATGAACGCGGCGCGGATGGGAGACATGGTCAAGCAGGATGCGCCGCATTGCCATGCGCCGATCCATCCTGCCGCGCTTGTTCCCACCGCGGTGCCGCATCCAGCTCTCCCACTGCTGATCGTCAAGGGCCAGCCGAATGTCCTGATCGGCAACATGCCCGCCGCCCGGGTCACGGACATGACCATCCTGTGCTCGCTTCCGGGCTGTGTTCCCGGCGGGCCGGGAATGATCGCCAAGGGCTCCTCGACGGTGCTGATCGGCAATCTGCCGGCGGCACGGATCAACGACATGACGATGCATCCGGCCTGCGTTGCGCCCATCCCGAGCCCCGTCGGTAAAATTCTGCCGCCGGGCTGCCCGACGGTGATGATCGGCGGCTGAGGTGCGGATCTCCCATTTCGAGAAGCTGCGGCCGGTCTGCCCCGTCTGCCGTCTGAGCGGCCAGCACGGAGACCTCGCTCTCACCGTCGTCGAAAACGAGGCGCGGGGCGACATCCTCAGCGGTATCCTGTCCTGCCAGGCCTGCGGTTCCGAATTCCCGATCGTCGACGGCATGCCGATCATCGTGCCGGACGTGCGCCGCTTCGTGCAGGACAATATTTTCTACCTGCTGGCGCGCACCGACCTCACGCCCGCCGTCGAAAGCCTGCTCGGCGATGCGGCCGGGCCGGGTAGTGGCCTTGACTCGATACGCCAGCACGTTTCCTCCTATGTCTGGGATCACTGGGGCGACCAGGATCCGGTCGCCTATCATGCTGTGCCGGGCGGCGGCGCCCCGGCAGCGGTGTCGCGTAACCTTGCGCAGGCGCTCGACCTGCTGGGTGACGATCTGCCGGACGGCCCGGTGCTCGACATCGGCTGCGCGGCGGGCCGCACCGTCACGGATGCGGCCGAAAGGCTCGGCCGCGACGTGCTCGGTATCGACGTTTCGGTGCCGCTCGCGCGCTGCGGCCGACAGGCCGTGGTCGATGGGCACATCGATTACAATCTGCGCCGGATCGGCCTGGTATACGACCGGCGCGCCTATCCGCTGCGCCACAGGGCCGAGGGGCGTGGCGATGTCTGGATCTGCGATGCGTTAGCGCTGCCGTTCTCGCAGGGCACCTTCGCGCTTGCGATCGGCATGAACGTCGTCGACTGCATGCGCGATCCGCGGGCCGGATTGATCGAGATTTCCCGTGTTCTCTGCGATGAGGGACGGGCTGTCCTGTCCGTACCCTTCGACTGGGCGGGGCAAGTAACCCCGGTGGAAGCCTGGCTCGGCGGTCATTCGCAGCGCTCCGGCCATGCCGGCAGCCCGGAGGCCATCCTCGATCTCCTGCTTTCCGAGGGGCCGCTTGCCGCAGGCGCCCTGCGGCGCACCGATTCCGTCGGTGACGTTCCGTGGCACGTCCGGTTGCACGATCGATCCTGCATGTATTATTCCGCTTATCTGGTAGTCGCTCGCAAGACGGTGGGGTAACATCCGCTCGTGCCAGCGATTCTACGATTCCCTGACGTCAAGGAAATCCAAATCGTCCGCGGGGATGGACCATGCAATTGCGACTCGTACTCAAGGGCCCGGAGCGCCTGACGACCGGCATACGGGAAAGAACCGTTGAGACCGGGGCTGTCGTGATCGGGCGGTCCGCCGAGGCCGACTGGGTGCTGTCCGACCCCGAGCGTATCGTTTCCAAGCTCCACTGCCGGATCGAGCGGCAGGGCGGCGGTTTCCTGCTTACCGACATGTCCACCAATGGCGTGCTGGTCAATGGCGTGCCGATCGGGCGCGAAGCCTCCAGGATGCTCGTCGACAAGGATGTGCTGACGCTTGGCGACGCAATCATCGCTGTGGCCATCGAAACGGAGACGCCGGGCGTCATGCCGCTTCCGGTTGCAGACGACCCCTTCGCCGCAGGGCCTTTCGGCTTCGAGGAAGTGGCCACGGAAACGGTGAAGGCCGAAGCAGTCCAGGATGCGGTAACGGAGAATGCCCGGGACAAGGTTGCTGTTCTACAGGACTGGTGGATACCCACGGCAGAGAGCCGAAATGGCGAGCCAAAACCTGTGGATATCTCCGGGGGCATGGGGAATGCCTCGATTGCGCGTACCAATGCGGCGGGCGAGGCAGTAGCCTCAATGGCCGCTACTGGCACGAATCTCGCTGCCGAGGCTCTCGGGCTGGACGAGGCGGTGTTTGCGAAGGCTGTTGAAACGGCAATGTTGGTTTTGTCCGCAGAGGAAAAGCGTAGGTTCGAGGGGCGTTTGTTCGAGCTTCTTCGCAAGGAGAAGTCAGGTTGATGATTGAGCACTCTCCGGTGGGGCGGTGGTCGATCGGGTTGCGCGCGGTTGTCTTGCGCCCTTTCGCTCTGTTGTGTCTGTGCCTGCTCGTTTTCACGCTTTCCGGTTGTGGCCAGAAAAAGCCGCCGCCGACGGAAATCGAAATCAAGCCGGCGCCGGCCGCCGCCAGCCTCGACGTTATTGTGGTGGCGTCTCCGCTCGTCAATCCAGGGCCTGACGGCCTGCCGCAGCCGGTCGTCATGCGGCTCTATCAGCTGAACGGTGAGACGGCATTTGCCAATGCCAGCTTCCGCCAGCTGTGGGAGGCGGATGCGGAGACACTCGGGCCCACCATGCTGGGCAAGACGGAACTCTATCTGGCGCCGGCGGAGGTGCAGCGAGTAAAGGCCAATCTTATCGAGGGGACGACGATCGTTGCGGTGGTCGTCGGGTTTCGCAACTTCGAAGAGGCAAAGTGGCGGGCGATGGTCGGGCTTCAGGGGGACAAGAAGTTCAAACTGAAGGTGGATTTGAAGACGCTGTCCGTCGAAATGGGGCCGCAGGACTGACGTGGTCCGGCGTGCGGGGGCAAGGCCGGTGCGAAGCGGGGATTACCCTGCGCCGCCGGCAAAGGAAGGGTATGGATGTCGTTCGATGACAAGGTGATCTGGTCGGAGGGGATGTTTATCCGTGCCCAGCATTTCCAGCAGGAGGCTCGCCATGTCGAGCGCCAGCTGAGGGCCCGCACGAAAGCACTCGTTCCGTATGGCTGGGGTCTGACCGAGCTGCGCCTCAACCGCGAGCTTCTGTCGATCGGCCAGTTCGCCATCGAGCGGGCCTCCGGTATCTTCCCCGATGGAACGCCGTTCTCGCTGCCCGGCGAGAGCCTGCGGCTGCCGCCACTGATGCTCGGCGAGAATGTCCGCAACGCCGTCATCTACCTGACCTTGCCGCTCACCGAACCGGGCGGACGCGAAGTGGCGGATGCCGAGACCGAGCTGACCACGCGCTATACGCTCGCCGAAATCGACGTGGCGGACGCCAACAGCTCCGACATGTCCGCAGCCCCCATCAATGTCGGCAAATTGCGCCTTCGCTATGCACTGGAAACAAGCGACCGCAGCGGTCTCGCAGGCATCGGTCTGGCACGGATCAGCGAAGTCCGCAGCGACAATTCCGTCGTGCTCGACGAAAGTTATGTGCCGCCGGCGATGGACTGCGCCGTTTCGCCGATCCTGTCTGGACTGCTCACCGAGATCGTCGGCTTGCTCAATCACCGGGGCGAGGCGATCGCGTCGCGCCTCGCCGGCGCCAATGTGGGCACGGCGGCCGAAATCACCGACATGATGATGCTCCAGACGATCAATCGCTGGCAGCCCGTCTTCAGCCACATGGCATCGGCGAGCTTCGTCCATCCCGAGCGGCTTTTCATTGCGATGATCGGCCTCGCCGGCGAGCTTGCGACCTTCACCGCAGCCGGCCACCGGCCGCGGCCGTTCCCGGCCTACGATCACGAGCGCCTGCAGCCGACATTCGCGCCGGTCGTGGCTGCTGTCCGCCAGGCCTTGAGCGCCGTGCTCGAGCGCAGCGCCATCACCATACCGCTTATCGAACATCGCTACGGGATCCGCGTTGCGGAGGTCGCCGACCGGTCGCTCTATTCGAAGTACTCCTTCATCCTGGCGGCGAAGGCCGACATGCCGGCGGAAGCGCTGGTGCGCCGCCTCATCGGCCAGATCAAGATCGGTGCGGCCGAGCAGATCACCGAACTGGTCAATGCGGCGCTTCCGGGCATCATGCTGCGCGCGCTGCCGGTGGCCCCGCGCCAGATTCCGTATCACACGGGCAAGGCCTATTTCGAACTGGACCGTTCCAGCCCAACCTGGAAACAGGTCGCGGCCGGCAACGGGCTCGCCATTCATGTCGCCGGGGATTTCCCGGCGCTTGAGCTCGATCTTTGGGCCGTGAAGGACTGAGGTGGCGGGGTGAACGATCCATTTGCTGATTTTCCAGGTGCCGACGACACGATCCGCAAACCGCTGAGCGGGTTGCCGTCGCGGCAATCGTCTGGCTTTGGCCAGGAAAGCATGTCCGGCAACACCTTTTCCAGCGGCAGCGGCGGTTTCTTTTCCGGTCGGCCCGATAGCGGGCAGGGCGGCGGCCAGCAGGAAAACCTCGATTTCGGGCTCGATGCGCTTCCCGTAGAGCGGGTTCGCCATCGGGGCGATCCTGCGATTGAAAAGGCCTTCGACCTTGCCGCGGTGAACCCGCTGGTGGGGGCTGCGTCCCCTCTGCTGTGGCTCGCCGGACGGTTGAACGAGAGTGCCGCGCCCGACGATATTGCGGAATTCCGTCGCCGGGTCCTCGAAGAAATCCGCAACTTCGAGACGGCGGCCATGGCCAAGGATACGCCGGACCGGCTGGTCCGCGTGTCGCGCTATGCGCTGTGCGCGGTGATCGACGATATCATCCTCAACACGCGCTGGGGGGCGACGACCGGCTGGGCAAGCCAGAGCCTCGTCAGTATCCTCTACAACGAGACTTGGGGCGGCGAGCGCTTCTACGACCTGCTCCAGCAGCTTCTCCAGCAGCCGGAACAGAATATCGACGTGCTCGAACTGATGGCGATCTGCCTTGCCATCGGCTTCAGCGGCAAGTACCGCGTCATGGACGGTGGGCAGGGGCAGTTCGCGCGGCTGCGCCAGGATCTCTATCGCGTTATCCGCCGGGTGCGCGGCCCCTATGAACGCAACCTCTCGCAGACCTGGCAGAGTGCAGCGGCGCCGCACCGCGCGCCGCGCAGCATGGCTGCACCGTGGGCCGCCGCCCTCGTGCTGCTCGCCCTTCTCGCCGTCGTCTGGGCGTTCTCCAGCATCAGCTTGCGCTCCAGCATCGAGCAGACCGCAGCCCAGATCAGTGCGCTGGTCCCGGGTATCCCGCTGCTCGTCGAACGGGCCGGCATCCCCTCCATTCCCGACCCGGTTCCGCCGGTACGCAAGACGCAGATCGAGCGGTTGTCGGAAGCGCTGGCACCGGAAATCGCCGATGGCCGCATCGAGGTGGCAAGCGTCGGCGAGTTGGTCGTCATCCGCATGCTGAAGGCCTCGTTCCCCTCCGGTGGCACGGACCTGTCGCTTGCCGAGGAGCCGCTGATCACCAAGATCGGCGCGGCACTCAACGAGGAAAGCGGTGCGATTGCAGTCGTCGGTCATACCGACAACATTCCCGTCGGCGCGGGAAGCCCGCTCGGCGACAATATGGCGATCTCGATTGCCCGCGCACGTTCCGCCGCGCAGATGCTGCAACGCCATGTCGACGACCCGGCGCGCGTCAGCTTCGAAGGGCGTGGATCCAACGATCCGATCCTCGCCAACACGACCCGGGAAAACAGGGCGCGCAACCGACGCGTCGAGTTCCAGATTCCAGCGGAAAAAGCACCATGAGGCCATGGCTGCTGCTCCTCTGGCTTCTTGGACTTACGGCCGCGGGGGCTGCAAGCTGGTTTCTGGCGAAGCAGCGCCTCGTCGGTAATCCCGATCTTGGGCTTCTGCTTGCCCTGCTGCCGGTGGTGGCTTGGGCGCTCGTACCGGTGGTCTTCTCGCGGTTCTTCTTCCGCCGCAGCGCAACGCCGGAAACGCCGGCGCTGCGCGAGTTGCGTCGGCAGGTTGCAGCCTTTCTCGCCGATCGCGGCCTGAAGGGCATGCGCGGGCGTTACTCGGTGCCGTTCTTTCTGATCGTCGGCCCTGCGGGAAGCGGCAAGACCTGCCTGCTCGAAAGCGCTGAAATGCGCCTCGGCATGCCGAAGACCATCGGGCCGGCAACCTGGTGGGTCGGCCCGGACGCGGTTTTCGTTGAGACCCAGATATCGGACGATGCCGGCGAGCTGTTCCGCCTTCTGAGGGCCGTTCGCCCGAAACTTCCCATCAACGGCATCATGCTTGTCATAAGCCCGGCCGATCTGGTGCTTGCCGACCAGCTCGAACAGCGCATGACCGCCGAGGCGATCGCCGCCTGGTTCCGCCAGGCCGACGAGATGCTCGACCAGACGCTGCCGTCCTATGTGCTGCTGTCACGCACCGATCTCGTGCCAGGCTTCCAGGAAATCTTCGAGCGCATCGAGCCGGCCGACCGGGCGCAGCCCTGGGGTTTTGCCCTGCCTTACAACACGAAGGAGCCGAAGACCGTCGATACGCTCCACACGGAGATCGATGCCGGCTTCGGCGACGTCGTCGAGACCATGCGCTGGCGCCACATCGAGATGCTGTCGAAGGAGTCCGACGCGATCCGCTGCGTGCACATCCACGGTTTCGCAGCCCAGATCGCTGCCATCCAGCGCATCGTCATGCCGCTCGTCGATGCCATGATGCCGATGGGCAACGGTACCTGGCGCGGCGTTCTGCTGCGCGGCATCTTCATGACAAGTGCCCGGCAGGAAATGCTGTCGATCGATGCCCTCCTGCCGGAACTGTCGCGCCGCTTCGCCATGCCGCGCAGTGGCATGCTGCCGCCCGATCTCGGCGTCGACGACGAGTTGAACCACGGCTATTTCATCAGCGGCGTTGTGAAGAAGGCCATCCTGCCGGAAGCCGGGCTCGTCCTGAAGGATCGGCAGGGCTCGTCGGGTTCGGCGCTCTACTGGCTGCCGCTTGCCCTTGCCCTCGTCGTCTGTGCGACGGGCGGCTACGTTCTCTTTTCGGCTTTCGATCGCGAAATCCGTCTCGGCCGGCAGGTTCAGGACGCGATTGGCGACGCACGTCCGCTGACTGGACCTGTCAAGCGGAGCGATGTCCCGTTGATGCTCGCCGCCCTGCAACGGCTCGAAGCTGTTGGCACGATGCTCGCCGAGCAGGCGCCGGTTCCGACCTATGCCTTCTGGCTCGACAAGCGCGCCACGCTTCGCGATGGCATAATCGATGCCAAACGCGCCTTGCGGGTCAATGCACTGGCGCCTGAGATTGCGGCCTGGCTTGAAGCCGATCTCGTCGATGCCGACAACGACACGGCCACCCTCAACACTCTGATCACCATCGCGGACAAGGCTGCCGACCCCGCGTCACCCGAGCTCAAGGCTTGGCTCGAGAAGCGCGCCGAAGCGATTGCCGGCAACGGGCAGGGCCCGTTCGTGGCGCAGGCGCTTGAGGCGATCACGCAAGCCGGCGGACTTGTCGTCGGCCCGGCCTATGTCGAGGCAGCACGCCGGCGCATCGCCCACCGGGAAAGCCTGACGTGAGCGTGCGGGCGAGATTGCGGAAGTTGTCGCGGGCCCTGCGCCGCCCAGGCGTCATCCTGACGCTTGCCGTGCTCTTTCTCGCCCTTCTCGTCTGGTTCGTCGGGCCGATGATCGCTTTCGGCGAGGCCCGCCCGTTCGAACCTGCTGCGTCACGCCTTGCGCTGCTTCTGCTTCTCGCCCTTGCCTGGGGTGGTATCGGCTTCTTGATGCGCACGAAGCGCTCCAGCGAGGAGGCGGCATTGCTTGCCGCCTTGCGCAAGCAGGAGGAGGAGGCGACAGCACAGGTCGACAGACATCAGGCGGCTGCGGATGCGGAGGTTTCCGCCTTTCGACAGGCCGCGAGCGGGGCGATGAGCTTGCTCAGGCGCGGCCACGGCGATCTTTTTGTCAGCGCGCGTTATGCACTGCCCTGGTACATGCTGCTTGGGGCCGATGGTGCCGGCAAGAGTTCGCTGGTGCGTGCCAGCGGTCTGACATTGCCCTTCGAGAGCGAAGGCGCCGTGGAGGCGCCGTCCGCGCGCTTTCATATCAGCGACCAGGCCGTGCTGGTGGAATTTGCGGGCCGGCTGATCGCCAGCGCCGAGCCGCAGGCCCGGCATCTCTGGCAACAGGCACTCCAGCATATCCGCAGCCTGCGCTCGCGCCAGCCGGTCAATGGTATCATTGTCGTGGTCAGCGTCGACGAGTTGCTGGCGATGCTGCCGGAGGAGGCGGCCGCCTACGCCACGGCGCTCCGCCAGAGGCTGGATGAGGCCGTCCAGCGGCTGCGCGCCAATGCCCCGGTCTATATCGTCGTCACCAAGCTCGACCGGGTCGTCGGCTTCGAGGAGATTTTCGAGGACCTGACGACGGAAGAGCGCGCCGCTCCGTTCGGGATACCGATCGCGGCCGATCTTGGCGGTGATGCGCGCGGCCCCGCGGAAGCGCTCGACAAGGGATTTGCCGGTCTCGTCGAACGCATCATGCAACGCCAGTTCGTCTGCCTTCAGGAGGAGCCCGACGAACTCCGGCGCCGACGCACCTTCGAATTTCCGGCGCAGTTCGCGCTGCTCAGGGAGCGCATCCAGCCCTTCGTGCAGCAGCTCGCCACCATGCACCGCTTCGGCACGGCGACGAACATGCGCGGTGTCTTCTTCACCTCCTGCCGCCAGACCGGGGACAATGTCGATGCGCTGGCCGGATCGCTCGCGCCGCTCTTCGGCCGCAGCCCGGCGACGATGACGCTGTTGCCGGATCCGGGCGCGCGCCGCATCCGGTCGTTCTTCCTCTTCGGGCTCTTCCGCAAGGTCATCCTGCCCGAGGCCGATCTCGGCGGCCTGACGCGCCCTGCGCTGGTGGCGAGCCGGATGAAGGATCTTGCGATCAATGCGGTGCTGTGCCTTGCCGCCTTCGCTGCGCTTGCCTTCTGGTGGCTTGGTTTCAGCGACGGACGTACCTACGTGGCCGATGTTACGGACCAGACGACCGCGGCACGCGGGCAGATTGCCGAGGCGGTTCCCGGCGGCACCCTTTCGACACGGTTCGAGCCGGTTCTTGCCGTGCTCGACCGGCTGGCCGCACTTGCCGAGGAAGAGCCGCGCGGCGCGACCTTCGGCCTCTACAGCCCGTCCTCCGTGCAGACCGAGGCGCGCAAGGCCTATGAAAAAGCCCTCGCCAACCTGTTCTTCCCCTTCGTCTGGCAATATCTGCGACAAGGACTCGCGGCCTCGCAGACGCCCGCCGCGCTGCGCTTCACCCAGCTGAAATTCTACCTGATGCTTACGGGCGAGCGTCCCCCCGGGCGCGAGACGGCGGCCCTGCTCGGGCCTGATTTTGCGGCAAACTGGATGCTCTACGACCGGAGCGATGCGATCGACCAGCGTATCGCCCAGCATTTCTCGGAGCTTGCGGCAGTCGCCATCCCGACACCGTCGGCGGATGCCACGCTCGTCGAGCGGGCCCGCGCGCAAATCACCGACTACAGCATTGCACGGCTCGCCTACGACATCGCCGTCACCTATCCCGACGTGAAGACTATGCCGATGTGGCGGCCGGTCGACCATATGGGGCTGGCCGGACCCGAAGCACTAGCACGCGTCAGCGGTGCTAGCTTCTTCGACGGCATCGAGGGTATCTACACGAAAGACGGTTTCGGCGTGATGATGCGCGCCTCGGGCGAAGCCGCGCTGGCGCTTGCCGATGATCTTTGGGTGATGGGCAAGCCCGATACGGTGCTCGACCGCGAACGCGAGGCGGGCCGTATCCGCGATGGTCTCGCCGACCTCTACCGCGTCAACTACATGGGCCGGTGGGACAGCCTGCTCGCCGATCTCGGCATTGCCGGCGGAACGGATCCGCGCCGGCTCGCCGATTCCGTGGCGATCGTCGCGGGCAACCCGTCGCCCGCTAGGGAACTGCTCGCGGCCATTGCCGCGGAGGTGGATCTGCAGGACCTCACCTCGAGCGCAGCCGGGGCAATCGAAAGCATGGTTGCCCAGCAGCTTTCGCAGGTCACGAAGACTGTTCGCGCGCCACGCCGCGTCGTCAACGTGCCGCAGTCCGTTACCGATTATTTCAAGGCTTTTCGTGCGGCTGTCGTGCCGGCTGCAGAGGGGCAGCAGGCGCCCGTCGACGACATGCTGGCGGCTCTCGAACCGCTCTATCGGCAGCTCAACCATGTTGCGGCCGGTGGTGATGTCCTGGAACTTGGCACAGAGCCGCAAACGCTTTTGAGCCAGTTGACCGACCGGAATAGCAAGCTGCCGGCGAACCTCCAGCCGTTCTTCGCCCGCATCCTTAGCCAGGTCGGCGCGGTGACGGGCGGCAGTTCGCGCGAGCGGCTGGCGGAAATCTGGAACTCGACGGTCCTGCCGCTCTGCACCGCGACGACCGTCGGCCGCTATCCCTTTGATATCGAAAGCATCAACGATACGTCGCTCGATGATTTTGCCCGGCTCTTCGGCCCGAAGGGGGCTATTGCCGGTTTCCGCGAGAATTACCTGAAGCCCTATATCGATTCGACGACAAAACCCTGGCGCTGGAAGACCGGCCAGCAGTTCGGCCTCGGTTTTCCGGATGACGTGCTTGCAGCCTTCGAAAAGGCCGACGATGTCGCGACCGTGTTCTTCGCGGGCCAGGAAAAGCCGAATGTCGATTTCACCGTCGAGGTCGGCAAGCTCGATGCGACGGCGCGCGCCTTCCTGCTTGATATCGGCGGCAAGGTTGCAAGCTATACCCACGGCCCGCCGGCGGGCACGCAATATCTATGGCCGCCGGAAAACCTGGTGGCGGGAGCTTCCATGTCGATGACGCCGGAGGTTGCCGGCCAGCGCAACATCCTGACGGAGCAGGGCGCCTGGGCGCTCTTCCGGCTTTTCGATCAGGGCCGGAAAATCGAGAAGAACCCGACGGATGTCGTCAGCTACCAGTTTCGCGTTGGCAACAGGGCGGTTCTCATGCGGCTGACCGCGCCGGCGACGCGCAATCCATTCGCACGGGATATCCTGTCGCGCTTCACCTGCCCGACGCTATGACGGGACAATTTCTCGCCGGATTTGCAGCAGGAGGGAGCGAGGCGTCTTTCCTTGACAGGTCAAGAAGGAGTACGCCAATGTTCGCGCAACCGTCGGGATACGTTCACTTCGAATCGACAAGGCGTTGGAGAGGGGTTCAACCAGCCCATGTCGGATGATCTGCTTGTCCATTACAATCGCGAACTTCTGAGCATTCGCCGTGCGGCGGCGGCCTTTGCCGCCGAAAACCCGCGCATTGCAGGCCGGCTGCGGCTCTCCGAGGATGCGATCGAGGATCCGCATGTCGGACGGCTGATCGAGGCTTTCGCCTATCTCACCGCCCGCGTGCGGCAGAAGATGGATGACGATTTCCCCGAGCTTACCAATGCCATGCTCGGCATCCTCTATCCGCATTTCGACCGGCCGATCCCGTCCATGTCCATCCTCCAGATGGACCCGAAAACCGAGCTCGCCGAACCTTATCACGTGCCCGTTGGTACGCTTCTCGACACCGAGCCGGTTGATGGCGAGCGCTGCCGTTTCAGCACCTGTTCCGAGGTCACGCTGCACCCGATCGTCGTCCGGTCGGCAACGCTGACCGGCCGTCCCATCACGGCGCCGGAAACGCCCCAGGCACACAATGCGGCAGGCTGCCTGCGCCTGACGCTCGAAATGACCGGCGATGATCTGACGTTTGCGAGCTACAATCCCGGTCGCCTTCGCTTCTTCCTGCGCGGCCAGCCGCAACTCGTCTATCCGCTCTATGAGCTTCTTCTCAACGATGCGGTGGCGGTAGCCTTTGCCGAAGGCGCCAACGATCGCAATCCCGCGATGCTCGATGCTTCCGCGCTCTCGCCCGGTGGTTTCAGCCCTGAGGAGAGCATGCTGCCCTATCCGCAGGCCTCGCACCCGGCCTATCGGCTTCTGACGGAATATTTCGCCTTCCCGGAAAAGTTCCTGTTCGTTGATCTTGCCTTCCCCGAGGCCGGCCGGCTTTCCGGCAAGGGGCGTACGCTCGACGTGTTCATCTATCTCAACCGCGCGGCCCCCGGTCTCGAGCGGTCCCTGACGGCGGCAGCCTTCGGGCTCGGCTGCACGCCGATCGTCAACCTGTTTCCGCAGACCGCCGAGCCGATCAAGCTGGACCAGACGGTCACCGAATATCGCGTCGTGCCCGACAGTCGGCGGCTGCACGCGCTCGAAGTCTACAGCATCGAAACGGTCGCCACCGTCAACGCCGACGGCGAAGCGCGGGAACGGCTGCCGTTCTACAGCATCCGTCACGGCATTGATGCGGAAGCGGTGGGCGATGACGAGACGTCTGCGGTCTGGTGGCTGTCCCATCGACGACCCGCCGAGGAGGAGAATCCCGGAAGCGAAGTGTTCCTGTCGCTATCCGATCCGGAGTTCAATCCGAAGAGCATTGCCGACGACGTGCTCTCGGTGGAGACGCTTTGCCTTAACCGCAACCGGCCGGAGCGGCTGCCCTTTGGCGGCGGACAGCCACAGTTGAGAATGGTCGAGCCGGTTCCCATGATAAAGGGCATGCGGCTTCTCACCGTACCGACCTCGACCATCCGGCCGCATTACGGACAGGGCGGGCGCTGGCGGTTGATCTCGCATCTGACGCTCAACCACCTCTCCCTCGTCTCGGATGGCGGCGTGGAAGCGTTGAAGGAGATCCTGCTTCTCTACGATTTCCGCAATTCGGCAGAAACGCGCGCGCTGATCGACGGCATCACGGCGCTCTCTTCGCAAAGCGGTACGGCACGTGTGCGAAGCTTCGGCCAGAGTGCCTTCTGCCGGGGTGTCGACGTGACGATGACCTTCGAGGAAAGCAACTTCTCCGGTAACGGCGTCTTCCTCATGGCGAGTATACTGGAGCGTTTCCTTGGCCTCTATGCGAGCGTCAATTCATTCTCCCGGCTCACCGCTCTGGTGAGGGGGCGAAGCGGAAAGCTGAAGACCTGGCCGGCCCGGGCAGGCGATCGAATTCTTCTCTAGGATACGTAGGGTTCTGCATCCGGGCATGCGTCGAACGAAAGGGTAGGAGATTTGCGCAATTCGAGGAAAGGCGGACAGGCTCTCGTCGCGCGCGTGTTCGATGCGCCGCAGGCGTTTGATCTTTTCCAGATGGTGCGCATCCTGGAGGCGCTTGGTGCCGAGGAAGGACGCGACATTGCGCACAAGCATGTGGACCCGGTCGGCCAGGGGGTGGACCCGGAGCGCGCCTCTTTGAGGATCCGCTCGTCGGTACCACTCGGTTTCGCGTCCGCCGAAGTGCTCTCCGTCCGCCGGCCACGCAGTGGTGGTCCGGTCGAGATGACGCAGACGCTGGTCGGGCTGACCGGCCCCTCCGGCGTGCTACCGCATGCGCTGAGCGAACTTGTGCAGATGAGCGTGCGCGAGCGCAATTTCGCGCTGCGTGAATTCTTCGACGTGTTCAACAACCGGCTGTCGGGGCTGCTTTACAATGCGTGGGCCAAGTATCGCCCCGTTATCGAGCGCGAGCGGGCAGCGCAGGTGGCGACACCTGCGACCATAGATCATGCGCTGAAATCCCTCGTTGGTCTCGGGCTGCCGGCAATGACGAACCGGACGAAAGCGGGCGACCATACCTTCGTCTTCTTCGGCGGGCTGCTCGCTCGGCAGGGCCGGTCGGCGACGGCGATCGAGCGGGCGCTGTCCGGAGCACTCGGACACGCGTTGCGGATCGAGCAGTTTTCCGGTGAGTGGTATCCGATCGCGCCGTCCGACCGCACGCAGCTGCCTGATCGTCTGCGCCCCCAGGGAAGCTTCGCTCGCCTCGGTGACGATGCGGTGATCGGCACCAGGACATTTGACATTCAGTCTGCCGTCACGATCTGCGTGGAGGCGCTGGCCTATTCCGCCTTCCGCTCGCTTCTGCCGGATGGAAGCCGCTCGCGCCTGCTGACGGATCTTGCGGCGACCGCGCTTGGAGCCGACAAGATGTTCAACATCCGCCTGGAGTTAAAGCCCGACCACGTTCCGGCGCTCCAGCTTGGCGGCGACCGTGCGGCCCCCAAGGCGAACCGGCTCGGCTGGAACACCTGGCTTCAGCCCGCCCGACCACGCCGCGAGGCAGCCTCCATCCAGTTCCGCCCACCACCGCATTTGCGTTAGACCTGTTGTTTTTACAGTTTTTCTGAATTTTCTCGAACATAGGATTGCCCCATGAACGACTGGACCAATGGCTATGTCTCCGACATCGAGTATCTCCCCGGATTCTATGTCGAACAGACGCCGGCGCATCTGGACGTCGCCTGCCTTCTGCGCGGCGTGGAGCCGCCGGTCGGGGAGGGAGAGGCATTTGCCTATTGTGAACTCGGTTGCGGGGTCGGCGAGACGGCGCTGACGATCGCCGCGGCCAACCCGCAAAGCACGGTCTGGGGCTTCGATTTCAATCCGGCGCATATCGCACGGGGCCGCGCTCTGGCCGAGGCCGGTGGCGTCGGCAACATCCGCCTGGAGGAGGCTTCGTTCGAGGACATCGCCTGCGGCCGGCAGCCCGGCCTGCCGATGTTCGACTATATCGCGTTGCATGGCGTGTGGAGCTGGGTCAGCCGCGAGAACCGCCGCTATATCGTCGATTTCGCCTCCCGCCATCTGAAGCCCGGCGGGCTGTTGTACGTTACCTACAATGCCTTGCCGCGTTGGACGGCGACCACGCCGATGCAAAGGCTGGTCAGCCTGTTCGCTTCGCTCGATAACGATCGCAGCGATCGGCGCGTGCTGCGTGCGCTCGACATGGCGCGTGCCTTTTCCAAAGCCGGCGCCGACATGATCCCGTCGGAGCTGCTCGACCGGCTCGATAAGGAGCGGGCGGAGGGAACTGCCTATCTTAGCCATGAATATCTGAACGCCCATTGGGCGCCCTGCTACCAGATCGACGTGGCTCAAGAACTGGCGGACGCAAAGCTGTCCTTCGTCGCCACGGCCAATCTTTTCGAGAATTATCCGGACCTTTCGATGACCGGCGAACAGCGCGGCCTCGTCGAGGGCCTGCCCGCGGCCTATGCGGAAACCGCGCGTGATTTCTTCCTCGCCCGCAGCTTCCGGCGCGATATCTATATGCGCGGCCCCCGGCCGATCGCGCCCAGGCGGCTGGAAGAGCGGCTTGCCGCTCGCAAGCTCTGCCTCGTCGTTCCCCCATCGGCGATAAAGCTCGAGATAAAGGTACCGGTCGGTGAGGCGACCCTCAACGAGGCGTTCTACAGCCCCGCCCTCGCAGCGCTTGCCGAAACGCCCATGACGATCGGCGCGCTGAAGAGCCTGCCGGAGGCGGCCGGGTCGACTGCCACGGAGCGAGAGATCCTGGGCATGCTGATCGGCTCCCGGCAGGCGATGGCGCTGTCGAACGCCGTTACAGAGGAGGGCATTGCCTCGGTGCGGGACTACAATCAAGCACATCTGTGCATCTGCGCCGACGAAGGGCGCGCCGTCTGCGCGCTTGCGGCGGCCGGGCTCGGCTCCGGTATCACGGTGCGCCTGTTCGAAATGCTGGCCTACGAGGTGCTCTGCGCCGGCGTCGCGCCGGACGCTGATGCCATCACGGCAGCGATCCAGGTGCTCCTGGAGAAACGGGGCGACAAGCTGCGCAACGAGGGCATCCCGATCGAGGACGAGGCGGAAGCACGCCGCATTATACGGGAGAATGTCGAGATGATCCTTGCCACCGCCCTGCCGATGTGGCGCCGGATCGGCGCGATCTAGCGCCATGAGTGGGCTTGGCGTCCCATCGGTCGGCGAGGTGCTCCGCGGGAGCGGCCCGGCCCTGGTCTATCGGTCGCAGATCGCGGCCGGGATACCTGTCGTCGTCAAGCGCTTGACCGGTACTGCGGTGCACGACGCGGTGGCGCTGCGGCGTTTCGAGCGGGAAAGACGTTTCGCGCGCCTCCTGCAACATCCCTTACTGCCGCGGTTTCTCGCCGAGGGAGACGACTGGATCGCCTTCGAAGCGCTGGACAACGGGCTTTCGGAGCCGATGGTTGCGGTGCGACATGGCAGCGCCGTGGCTGTAAGGCTGCTGCTACTACGTCTCGCCGACGCGCTGGCATTCGTTCATGCACGGGGCGTGGTTCACCGCGACGTGAAGCCCGCGCACATCCTGTTTCGGGGAGAGACGCCGGTTCTCATCGATTTCGGTATTGCCGGGACCCCGGGGGACGATCTGCAGCGCGAGGAGCTTTCCGGCACACCGGCCTGGATGGCGCCGGAGCAGCTTTTGGGCGGGCCAGTCGGGCCGGCCGCCGACATGTGGTCGCTCTCGGCGCTTGGCCTGTTCTTGCTGACGGGGCAAAAACCCTATTCCGGCGATGCGGAGGAAGTCTTGAGCCGACGGACGGCCGGCGAGAGGCCGGCCTTCGAAATACCTACGTCGCTCGAAAGCGACGATCCCGTCCTGATCCGCTGTCTGCGGACCGGGATCGGAGACGCCACGCACCGTCCGGCGGCTGCCGACGTCGCGCGGCTGTTTGCGATCAGCTGATCACCAGCTCGACGGCGGGATGCAGTTTCTTGAGGTTTGGCAGGGACTTGGACTGCCACGGAATCTGCGTGCTGCCCTTGACCAGCAGCTTGCTGCCTTGCTGCTTGCGAACGTCGATGGTGAACTTCGCGAGCAGGTTGATGCCGGAGCTGTTCAGGAATTCGAGCCCGGACAGATCGAGCGTGATCGTTTCCGGCTTCTCGGCCAGCACCTGTTGCATGAGCTCCAGGATAGGCGCGTAGGCCTCCGTGCCGGAGAGGCGCATAGTGCCCTCGTAGTGGATCGCCGCACCTTCGCTCCAGACGCGATAGTCGTTTGTTTTGATTTCCATTTTCAGCAATACACTCCCAGTAAATTTCTGTCTCAAACGATGTCGAGTGCGGCAAACGTGTCGAGGCGCATGGCATCGGTCCCCGTCGCCGGTTGGAAACGCCAGCCGAGACGGGCGCCATAGTCGTTCATCAGCGTGAGCAGGCCAAGTCCCGAGCCGCTCGAATGCATGTTCTCTGCATTTTCCTCGATGCGCTCGATGAGAAGCTCACCCGGATCGCGTGTTGTCAGCTCTGCAAGAAGCGTCTGGAATTTGCTCGCCGTCTCCTGAGTGATCAGGTTGCTGATGCGGATTTCGAAACAGCCCCCGTCGAGCGACGCATCAAGGGTGATGCCATCTCTGTGGCGGAACTTCAACGCATTTTCGAGGAGCTCGTTCGTCAGATAGCCGATGCTGTGGCGCGCCTCATTGTAGTCGCCGCCGTCTCCCGCCCGTTTCAGAGCGAAGAAGTCACCGAGGAACTCCGATGTCACGCCGCAATGCTGCCAGGCCAGATCGAGCGGCCCGTCGGCAAGACGGATGCGGTTTTTCAGCGCGCCGGCGCCGTTGGTGAATTCCACCTGTCCGAATGTGGCTTCCATGGCGTTACCTGTGTTTCATGACAACGAGCGTGATGTCGTCGTGGATCTTCTGTGTGTCGATATGCGCCATGAGATCGGCGATGATGCCGTCCTTGATCTCGTCGGCGGACTTGCGGCGGTATTTCTTGGCGCTCTCGCACAGCCGGTCGAAACCGAACAGTTCGCCGCCGGGGCTCTCCGCCTCGGTAACACCATCCGTATGCAGGACGATGACATCGCCGGTATCGAAGGGGAATTCGTGCGTTGCGATGAATGCGCCGATGTCGCGTTCAAGCCCGATCGGAAAACCGAGATCCATCGTGTCGATCCGTTCGACATCGTCGTTGTCGCGCAGCACGAGCACTTCTTCATGCTGGCCGGAGAGCGTGATCTTGCGGTCTGCGTAGTCGAGGAAGGCAAGCGACAGATGCTTGTCCGTCTTGGTGCGCTGGATGTTCTTGAAGACCGCGCGGTTGAGGACTTCCAGGAAGTCGCAAGGATTTTCGTCTCCCTGTTCCTGCAAGCCGCGCGCGACGGACTGCACCATCAGCATGAGCACGCCGCTTTCAAGGCCGTGTCCGGTGACGTCGCCGATGCCGACCTTCAAGCGCCGGTCGTCATGCAGGACGTCGAAATAGTCGCCGCCCACCTCGTCAGCCGGCTCCATGTAGCCGGAGACGTCGATGCCCTTGATCTCGTCGAGTTCGTCGCGTCTCGGCAGCACCATCATCTGGATATGCCGCGCCACGTCGAGTTCGGCGCCGAGACGCAGGTTTTCACTCTTGAGCTTCGCATTCAGCCCGTTGATTTCCTCGTTTGCGGTTTCGAGCGCGCGCGTACGCTCAGCCACGAGGTTTTCGAGGTTCTCCGTGTGATAGCTGATTTCTTCCGCCATGCGGTTGAAGGCGAGGCCGACCGCGGCTACCTCGTCGCGGGCCGGAATGGCGACACGCACGGAATAGTCCTTTTCCTGAAGGCGCCGTGCCGCGTCGGCAAGCGCTCGCAGCCCGGCAGTGATGCGGCCGGAGATGGCGAAGACGGCGGTAAGAACGACCAGCAGTGAAACGATGATGGTGCCGATCTGCCAGGTCACGACCTGACGCGTCTCTGCCGAGATGCCGTCCCGCGCAGCAATCAGCGAGGCGTAGATTTCCCGTTCGGGCACCATGAATCCGAGCGACATGACCTCGCGCGTCACCGGCACCTTGCCGGTATAGAGGTTCGTCGCGTCGAGCTGCTTCAAGAGCACGACGTAGGGCACGTCCTCGCCGTTCTCCGTAAGCGTCAGGGTGGTGAGGACGGTATCCTTGTTCGACGGCATGGCGAGCGAGGCGATCGCCGCCTGACCGCTATGCGCCAGCCGCCGGTCGAAGCCGCCTTCGTTGTTGATCTTGACGCCGAGCGTCTTCTCGCCGTCTTCCGTGACGGCGAGCACATTGCCGTTCGACATGGAGAGGAAGGCGAAGCCGGTCTCGGCAATCTTCACGCTCTTGACGATGTCGGCCAGCTGGTCGAGCGTCAGGTCGACACCGACGATGCCGTTCAAGTCCTTGCGATCGGGCGTGTGCAGCGGCTGGAAGAAGCTGACGATGATCTTGCCCGTGATGCCGTCAAGATAGGGCGACAGCATGGTGATGGCGCTATCGACCGGCCGCTCCGAGGGCTTGGCGAGCCAGGATTGCCAGGTCTCGTAGAGGCCGGGGAAGTAGAAGTCCCACCAATTCGTTTCGTTATGGCCGGGATAGACCTTGTCGAAAACGGAACCCTGATCGTTATAGGGCGTCGAGCGCAGGATCGGGTTTTCGCGCGGGCCGATATAGTACATTTGCAGCTTCGGCGGGCCGGCCTCGAGCATGCTCGGTCCGAACAGGTCGAAGGCGGCGCTGTCGCGCACGGTCTTCAGCGCCGCCGGCGTCGGCTGCTTGTTCTCGTCGAGCAGATAGCCCCAGACCGTGACGGCCGAGGCTTCGCCCGGCTGATTCTGCCACCAGTTTCCAGCCTGGTTGTAGGTCAGAGGCGTCGTCAGCTTGCTGTCGCCGGCAAGTTCCGTGCCGAGCTTGTCGTAGAGGCCCGGATTGTCGATGAGGGTCTGCATCGACCCCGCAAGGCCGTTGACTTCAGAATGATAGCGATCGAGCAGCAGGTCGGTGCGCTCGACCGTCGTCTCGATGTAGTTCTGCAGGTATTCGATGTTCGCCTTTTCGAGGCCGAGGCCAACTTCCTGCATGGCATTGGTGGAGAGACGGTTCACGTTCCACAACGCGATGCCGCCCGCCAACAGCAGATCCACCAGCACCGCACCGCCAACGACGAGCACGAATTTGGCCCGGAACGAGGTCAGCGAGAACCCCCAGCGCGAGGGCCGCGTTTCTGCAACGTCACTCATCGGGGCTTGCGTCCCG
Organism: Shinella sp. GW821-FHT11G07; assembly: GCF_058808115.1. Classification (NCBI taxonomy): domain Bacteria; kingdom Pseudomonadati; phylum Pseudomonadota; class Alphaproteobacteria; order Hyphomicrobiales; family Rhizobiaceae; genus Shinella; species Shinella sp. GW821-FHT11G07. The sequence goes on along the minus strand of NZ_JBXARJ010000012.1, from coordinate 76,321 downwards.
AAGCCACCCATACCGGCCAGCCGGCATAACCGCCCGGATGCAGGGCTGCGGCGATATGATCTTCGAAGCCTCGGCGGAATTTTTCAACGAAGGCTGCGTCATCACCGCGCCGCTCGGACATGCCGCCCGCAAACATTTCTTCCCATGCCATGATCATGTCGGCAAAGGCCTGCGGATCGCCGTCACGGTTGGTCACCATGAAGCTCTCGATGCGAATGTCTTCCAGCCCGGCACGCTGCAGCGCCTGATAGCTCTTCGGGCCGAACTCCAGATCCATGTCGAAATCCGCGAAAAGCTTCGACAGTTGCTCGTAGGTCCATTCGATGCTCGGGCCGCGCGGCTCTCCGAGGCATTGGGAAATCTTCTCGTTGGTAACGTAGACGCGGCCGCCTGGCTTGCAGATGCGCACGAGCTCGTTGACGATCATTTCCGGCTTGTTGAAGATCTGAAGTGCATGGCGGCAGGAGACGAAGTCGAACTGACCATCCTCGAGCAGCATCTCGGCGGCGTCGCCGTAGATATATTCGATGCCGCCTATCTGGAACTCGCTGGCGACCTGGCGTGCATAGGCAAGGCTCGATTTAGAGTGGTCGAGCGCCACGATGCGCGAAGGAGAGAACTCCTTGGCAACCAGCACCGCGAAGTCGCCGATGCCGCAGCAGATGTCGGCCATCGTCATGCCGGGCTCGAGCCCGTGGCGCGGCAGAATGGCGCGCTCGTGTTTCCAGGTGAGCTTCGTCTGCGTGCGCAGCACCGGCACGAAACCGCCTTCTTCCAGGAAGGCCTGGCCGGGATAGAATTCGCTGTCATACTCCTCGACGACGATCCGCGCGTTCTTGGCGGTCAGCGCGCCGAATTTCTTCGTTGACCAGCCGATCACGCTCGACGTGACGATGGCGATCCGGATGTCGGGCCGCTCCTCAGCCGCCTTCAAAAGCGCGCCGGCAAGCACGTGGAACGCCACATTGTTCAGGCGTACGAGGCGCTTGACGTTGACGTAGAAGGTCCCGCGGATCGAAGCTACCGATTTTTCCAGGAGGTGTACGCAATCCGCCATCTCGGTATCGCGCTGCGGGCGCATCGCGCCGGAGAGCGCGAATTCCTGATTGTTTTCGTCAAAGGTGACCTTGTAGGTCTGGACAAGCGGTTCGGCGATCATGCGGCAGGTGCCTCGAGCGTGAGTTCGGCGACGAGACGGATGGCATCTCCGTCGGCGGGTTCAATGGAAAAACGTGCTGCATAATCGACGGCGAGTTCAAGCAGTCCGATGTTCTGCTGCAAGGGGCCTTCAGCAAAAAGCGCCTTGTGATAGCGGGCTGCGACGTCGCCTTCGTTGAGGATGGCGACGGCCTCCCGGTAGAAGCCTGCCGCTTCCGCGTCGACCGGGATGGTGAGCGCGATGCGGTCGCTGGCGCCTGAGCGCGTGACCGAACAGACGAAGCTGCCGGACGGCTTGTGAAGGCGGTATACCGTTTCCAGCAATTCGTTCAATGCCGAGGAGAACAGGTTGGAATAGAGCAGAGAGTCGCTGCGGTTGTGACTGATCATTCGCGCGAAATAGGTCGACAGCCGGTCGCAATAGGCCCAGTTGGACGTAAAGCCGCTTATGTCCATGTCGAATTCGAGAAGCAGCGGGTGGTTATCCGCGTCCTTCTGCACTGCTCCCAGATTCATTCGCCCTAGCCTCGCGATTTCGTAAGCGGGAGGTGCCACCGCGCGCTTATCTATCTTTCGGGAAATTCCTAAACTATGTAATGTCCGAAGTGCCGGCGGTGCAGATGCTGCCAGCGGAGAGCGGCGCGCTCGACATAATATCGGTGGTTGCGCCGTCCCCTCCGAACCCATGCGGAAGTTTTCCATACAATCATGAATGATTCGTCAAATTCGCCCGTCGTTTCTTCCTCATCCCCAGCAATTGGCGATGCTGCGGAGCTTGCGCAGCTGCGCATCGATTTCGCACAACTGGAGGCAGAGTACGAAGATCTGAAGCTTCTCTACGAAGCGATGATCGAGCACGGCGAGGCGGTGGAAGATCAGCTGGCCGACCAGAACATCCTTCTGGAGCGCACGCAGGCACGGCTTGACGACGAGCTGAGCGATGCCGGTCGCTACGTCTTTTCCATCCTGCCCGACAAACGCACCGCGTCTCCGGCAACCGACTGGCTGCTGGTGCCCTCCACCGAGCTCGGCGGAGATTCCTTCGGCTACCACCAGATCGACGACGATCATTTCGCCATCTACCTGCTCGATGTCTGCGGCCACGGCGTCGGCGCTGCCTTGCTGTCCGTCACGGTCATCAACGTTTTGCGCGCGTCTGCGCTGGCAAACGCCGATTTCCGCGACCCTTCGACGGTCCTGAAGGCCTTGAACGACACGTTTCCGATGGAAAAGCAGAACAACATGTTCTTCACCATCTGGTATGGCGTCTACAAGGCGAGCACCGGCGAACTGCGCTATGCGACCGGTGGCCATCCGCCGTCGATCCTGCTGCGCGGTGAAAACCACCCGGAGGGCACGCCATCCCGCGAGCTTCTCATCACCGTCGGCGGCATCGCGATCGGGGCGCTGCCGGAAATGGATTACGAAAGCAGCGTGACCCATGTTGCAGCCGGCGACCGGCTGCTCGTCATCAGCGACGGAACATTTGAGGTGAATGGCCCTGATGATGAGATGCTGAGCGTCGAGGCGCTGGCCGATCACGCGGAGGCGGAGAGGTGCGGACCGCAGGGCGTCCTTGCCTGGGTCCGGTCGTTCAACGGGGACGGCCCTCTGCCGGACGACTTTTCCCTGCTCGAAATCCGCTTCTGAGCCGACCTTTTCCCGCAGTCCCGTTCACGCAGTTGTGTTTGCGCGGCCATCTGGCCCGCGCCGATGGGAGACTTCCAGCGGATTTGCCGATTGCCGGTAGAGAGAATTCCGCTATCTTCCCTTCATCGTAGTGTCGGCGTGTTGCATGCGGAGGAGGATTGGTCATCAACCCGTTCATGAAATGCGGCCTGGCCGCTCTGCTGGTTCTCCCGCTCCTCGCATCTGGTGCCGCCGCTGCGGAGGCGGCGCCTGCCGATCTCGCAATCGCGCGCAGCCTCGCGACCATGCTGCAATCCGCCCGCGCAGTCATTTCCGCCAACCAGGACCGGATCAATGATCCAGCACTCGGCGACAAGGGCCTGACGGGCGCTGCCGTGCTGGAAAAGGCCGTCGCGAATTACAGGCAGGCCACCGGCCGGGACCCGAACACCATCGATCCGGCCTCCTACGAGGGGCGGCTGATCCAGGCGCAGATGGACGCCGTGGTCGAGGTGATGGACGCCAACCAGCCGACGATCAACGCCAAGGGCGAGGGCTTCAAGGGCTTCATCCCCGCGACTTTCACGCGCCTGGTCGCCGAGGCTTTCGAGGCCCGCGTCGGCGAGGAGGCGAGCATGAAGTTCACCGCGCCGCCCGTGCTGATCCGCAACCGCAAGGCGCGGCCGGACACCTTCGAGGCGGCGGCGATCCGCGACTATCTCGAGGCCGCCGACTGGCCGAAGGGCCAGATCTACTCGGCCATGGTTTCCGAGGGTGGCAAGGAGAGGGCGCGCATCATGGTGCCCGAATATTACGTGCCCTCCTGTCTAACCTGTCACGGCGATCCGGCCGGGGAACTCGACATTACCGGCTACCCGAAGGAGGGCGCGCATGAGGGCGATCTCGGCGGCGTGATCAGCATCGGGCTCATTCCGCAATGAGTGGTGCAACGGCGTCGGTCTTCTCGCTCAGGCACCTGTCGATCCGGGTGCGGCTGATCATTCTTGCGGCGGTGCTGCTCATCGCGACCATCGGCAGCAGCCTCTATACCCGGGGCGAGCTGTCAAAGGCCCTTGAATCGGGGGATGAAGCCACCCGCGTCGCGGAGATCATCGCGCTTTCCGACGATGTGCGCACCGCCTTCAACAGCCTGCGGTACTGGCAGACAGACCTTGCCGTCAGCCTGTTGACGCTTGCCGAGACCCGTGCCGAAGAGGCGCGCACGCGCCTTGGCGAGCGGCTCGACAGGCTTGCCGAACATCGCCCCGCCGAGGCTGCGGCGATCCGGGCCGAGACCGACCGTTTCGATGCGCTCGCCGTCCAGGCGGTGGATGCCTACACGAACGACCAGCGGGTTATCGGCAACACACGTTTTGCCGAAGCGCGGCGCTATGGCATCAGTGCGGAGGAGAAACTGGCAACGCTCCAGAGCGAGCTTGCCGGTCAAGCCCAGACCGCACGGGCAAACATCCTGCGCCAGTTCGAACAAGCGTCCAATGTCGCGTCGCTGCTGTCGGTTGCCGCGGTCGTCATCGGCACCCTGCTGACGGTCATCATCCTCGGCTCGATCCTGAAGCCGCTCGGCGAGATCGTTTCCGCCGTGCGTGGCCTGACTGCCGGCGATGCCAACGTCGTCGTGCCGGAAGTCGGCGGCGGCGAGCTCGGCCGGGTGAGCGAGGCCCTGCAACTCCTGAAGGAAAGCCAGGGGGAGCGCGAGCGCCTGACCCGGGAGGCGGAGCATCAGCGCAAAACCCTCGTCGATGCGATCGAAAGTATCGCCGAAGGGTTCACACTCTACGGCCCCGATGAACGGCTGCTCATCACCAACCAGCGTTTTCGCGAGATCCACCCCGCCCACGAGGAGATGGTTGCCGGCACCTCGACCTTCCACGACGTGATCGAGGCAGGCGGGCGTCATGTCGTCGAGCTCGACCAGCCGCTCGACGAATGGGTCGCTGCAAGGATTGCCTCGCACGGCAACAGCGCTCCACGCGTCACGCCGCTCAAGGACGGCCGCTGGATGCAGATCAGCGAGCGCCGCACGCATGAGGGCGGCTTCACCATCGTCTATGTCGACATCACGGAGCTGCGCCAACGCCAGAAGGAACTGGAGCTTGCGCGCGACGAGGCGCAGCGCGCGACGCAGGTGAAGTCCGAATTCCTCGCCAATATGAGCCATGAGCTGCGCACGCCGCTCAACGCCATCATCGGCTATGCGCAGATCCTGCAGGAGGATGCCGAAGATACTGGCCAGACAGAATCCCTGCCTGACCTCAAGAAGATCGAGAGCGCCGGCAATCATCTGCTCGGCCTCATCAACGGCATTCTCGACCTGTCGAAGATCGAGGCCGGCCGCATGGAGGTCTACAGGGAGCGGTTCGACATCGGGGCGCTGGCAAGCGATGTCGCGGCGCTGATCCGCCCGCTTGCCGCCAAGAACGACAACAGTCTCGTCTTGAACTGCCCGGCCGATATCGGCACGATCGAGACCGATGTCACCAAGGTCAAGCAGGCCCTGCTCAATCTCCTGAGCAATGCCTGCAAGTTCACCGAAAAGGGAACGGTGTCGCTGACCGTCGAGCGGCAGGGCAAGGGCGCGGATCGCCTGGTGGTGATGACCGTTGCCGATAGCGGCATCGGCATGAACGAGGAACAGCTCGGCCGGCTGTTCCAGGCGTTTTCGCAAGGTGATAGCTCGACATCGCGCAAGTTCGGCGGTACCGGCCTCGGGCTGGCGATCAGCCGCAGCTTCGCGCAGATGCTCGGCGGCGACCTGACGGTGGAAAGCAAGCCGGGCGAGGGATCACGTTTCATCTTCGTCCTGCCCGATCCGGACGAGACGGCGCGGGCCGAGGAGACCGGCGAGGGCGACGACCCGTCGTCGTCGAAGCCGGCGGTAACGGAACGGCCCTGCGTGCTCGTCGTCGATGATGACGAGGCGTCGCTGAACATCATCGGATCGCACCTGAAGCGCGAAGGATACCGGATCATCTATGCCGGAGCCGGCGAGCAGGCGCTGGAGATGGCGCGCAAACACCGCCCCGCCGCCATCACGCTCGATATCCTGATGCCGCAGATGGACGGCTGGTCGGTGCTCGTGGCGCTCAAATCCGATCCGGAGCTTGCCTCGATCCCCGTTATCATCGTCAGCATCAGCAATGAGAAGGCGCTCGGCTTCACGCTGGGCGCGGCCGCCATGCTGACTAAGCCGGTCGATCGTGGGGAACTCGCCGATTTCATCGCAAGGCTCACCGGTGGCGGCCAGGGCGGCACGGTGCTCGTCGTCGAGGACGATGCGGCGACGCGGCTTCTCATGCAGCGCACCGTCGAGCGGCTCGGAAGCAGCGTCGCGTTGACGGAGAACGGGCGCCAGGGCATGGCATGGCTTGCCGCCAATACGCCGCCGATCGCCATCCTACTGGATTTGCAGATGCCGGAGATGAACGGTTTCGAGTTTCTCGCCGCCTTGCGCGAGCGGGAGGAATGGAACGCGGTTCCGGTTCTCGTGGTCACCGCCAAGCATCTTTCCAATGCCGAGCGCGAACTGCTCAGCGCCCGGGCGACGCAGATCATAGGCAAGGGCAAGGGCGCGCATGTCGAGCTCACCCAGGCGCTTCGCGACGTGCTCGTCTCGCGCGGCCCGGGCGGGGGGACGGTTGGCACTGGGACTTCATGAGATGACGAAGATATTGCTGGTCGAAGACAATGAAATGAACCGCGACATGCTGTCGAGGCGGCTCGAGCGCAAGGGCTACGAGGTCATTCTGGCAATCGATGGCGAGGAGGCGATCGTGCGGGCGGAAACGGACGGACCGGACCTCGTGCTGATGGATATCGGCCTGCCCGGCATCGATGGCTGCGAGGCGACGCGCCGCATTCGCAATGGCCCGGCCGGCACGCAACTGCCGATCATCGCGCTTACGGCGCATGCCATGAGCGTCGATGAGGCGCGCGCGCGGGAGGCGGGCTGCGACGACTTCGATACCAAGCCGATAGATCTACCGCGGTTGCTTGCCAAGATGGAAAAGCTGCTCTCCGGCGCCCGATGATTGTTCGATGCCGGCCTACGGGTTTTCCCGGGCGGGCGGCAGCCCGATGCTTCAGAAGATCCCGAGCTTGTCCGGGTCGAAACCGCCAACCTTCAGGTCCTTTCGAAACCGGATGACCTGCTGGGAAAACGCGCCGACAGGTTGGTAGACGCCGTCGGGCTTGTAGGTCGCGCCGGCACCACCGACGCCGCCGAAACCATGCCGCCCGTTGTCGTCCAGCATGCTCACGACCTGCGCTTGAGCGGCGTCGAAGAGGGTGTCGCTGACCGTGGTGTCGCCCAGCTTCTGCTTGAGCGCGCCGAAGAAGCCGCTCACCCCGCCGCCGTGGTTGTTCATCTTGTCCGCAAAGTTGCGCCCGACTGCGGACACCGCGGATGTGGCGTTCGTGCTGACGGTGCCCTGCAACCCGGAAGAGATGTTGACGATGCCGAGATATCCGTTCTGGGTGTATTCGTCGGGAATGTTGCCCTTGATGAACCAGTCGTTGAGGAACACGGCTTGGCGCTTGCGCTTCTCCGCCTTGAAGGCATCGACAAGCAGGAAGAAGACCGCCTGGTCCTGGACGTATCGGGTGGTGCAATAATTATAGAAAGTGTTCCGCCGCGCCGCCGTGTTGGTGTAGGCGCGAAACTCCGTAATGCTGGCCATGAATATCTACTTTATTTTTCGGAGGCCGCACGATGCGCCACCGTTCATAGATGTCGTCAATATAGTGACCTTGTACTCCCCGCGCGTTAAATTCCCGTGAAGCGCTAACCTCAAAAAACAGATAGGGAGCGCTTGAGGTGATCTGGCGAAAGTGGCGGATGGCTTCTTGGCAGCAGAGAAAGCCGCCCTTGGTGTTGACGTCGAGGTTGAGGTCCCACCCACGCCATCGGACTTTGCCCGGCCGGGTCACATTTTCCCGTTGCGGATGCATCCTCGCGGTCTGCGCGGGCGACCGGGCACACGGAAGAAGCGGTCGATCTCGCAGGCCTTGCGGGCAGAGCATCGCGAGCACCGACCGCCTTTAAAAGAGTGCCGCGAAGAAGCGCGGCGCCTACCAAGTGCCCCGATAGGGCGCTATGTCAGGTGTCCCGGACCCCGCACCAATCTACGGCGAAGAGCGCGAGTGTCTTTGTGACGCGCCGCAGGGAGGAAAGGCTGACGCGCTCGTCGATGCCGTGAATGTTTTCGGCAATGGGGCCATAGACCAGCGCGGGGATGTTGCCGTGTACCGAGAACACGGCGGCATCGAGATAGCAGGCCATGACGTAGGCGTTCAGATCTTCGCCCGCATGGGTGGCGGCATGGGCGCTGCGCAGGCTCGCCTCGGCTGCCGTGTCCTCCGGGAGTTCGTAACCGGCATGCATCACGCCGACCCAGGTGAGTGTCACGTGCTGCCCGCCAGCAAAGACGGGGTCCTCGGCCTGGACCCGCTCCACGAAAGCCTCGAATTCGGTCGCGCGGGCCTTCGGGTTCTCGCCCGGGTAGAAGCCGATCCGGCCTTCGGCGGTGCAGTCGCTGGGGATCGAGGCGATCCAGTCGCCGCCGGCGATGGTGCCGATCGTCAGCGCGACGGGATTTGCAAGGTCCTTGAACCAACGCTTGCCTTGCCGCTCGGCGATCCATTGCTGCTCCAGGGTCCTGAGATGGCCGATCAGGCGGACCATCAGGTCGATGGCGCTCTGGCCGGATTCCGGCTCGCGTGGATGGGCCGGGCGGCCCTTGGTTTCCAGCCTGAATTTCAGCACGCCGGCATTGGCGCGCACGAGCTGTTCATCGGTCGGCTCGGGGCTGACGATCGCGTCGGCGGTAAAACCGAGGGCAAACGCCGTTGCAGCACCGTTACCGGTGATTTCCTCTTCCACGACCGACTGTATCTGAACATGACCGCGCAGCGACAGGCCGGCTGCGGCGATCGCGTCGAGCGCGAAGATCGAGGCGACGAGGCCGGCCTTCATGTCGCCGGCTCCACGGCCGTAAAGCCAGTCGCCATCGCGGACGGGTTCGAAGGGTGGGGAGGTCCAGCGCTGGCTGCTTCCGGCGGGAACGATATCGACATGGGAATTGAAGGCGAGGGACCGTCCGCCGCCCTCAGCAGGCTTGCTGCCGACGACGTTCCAACTCGCGTCGTAGTCCACCGTGGCCGGTGAAAAGGCCGGGTGCTGGCCGATTTTCGAGGCATCGGTGCGGAAACGGCTGGTGATGAAACCGCGCTGTTTCAGCGCCGCCTCGATGAAATCCTGGGCCGCCGATTCCTCGTTGCGCAGCGACTTGAACCGCACCAGCGTTTCGAGGAAGCGGACCTGATCGTCGAAATGCTGATCGACTGCGTCGAGGATACGATCGTTCGCGGATGTCATGGCAATCTTGAGCTTCGGTTCAATGGAGGGGACGGGACAGCCTAGCCGCTGCCCCGCCCATTTCAAGCCGGTTCAGCCGAGAACGGATTTTACGGCATCGGCCGCTGCCTTCACGACGATATCCGCTTCCTCCCGCGTCAGGCACAGCGGCGGCGCAAAGCCCAGAATATCGCCTTGCGGCATGGCGCGGCCGATGACGCCGCGTTCCAGAAGGGCGGCGGAAACCTGTGGGCCGACCTTTTTCGACGGATCGAAGAAGACGCGGTCGTCCTTGTCCTCGACGAATTCAATCGCCGCCATCAGGCCATCGCCACGCACTTCGCCGACATGCTTGTGATCGCCGACGGCTTTCGCCAGTTCCGTGCGGAAGTAAGCACCGGTAGAGCCGGCGTTTTCGACGAGGCCGAGTTCGTCGATGAGTTCCAGATTGGCAACGCCGGCAGCAGCGCAGATCGGGTGCGAGGAGTAGGTCCAGCCATGGCCGATGGCGCCGAGTTCATCCGAACCCTCGACCAGAACTTCCCACATCTTGTCCGAGACGATGGTGCCGGAGAGCGGCGCGTAGGCCGAGGTGAGGCCCTTGGCGATGGTGATGAGGGCCGGCTTCATGCCGTAATGGTCGGAGCCGAACATCGTGCCGAGACGGCCAAAGCCGGTGACGACCTCGTCGGCAATGAGCAGGATGTCGTATTTGTCGAGCACGGCCTGGATCTTCTGCCAATAGCCCTTCGGCGGCGGCACGATGCCGCCGGTGCCGAGGATCGGCTCGCCGATGAAGGCAGCAACCGTGTCCGGACCTTCGGCGAGGATCATCTCCTCCAGCTTGTCGGCGCAATATTGCGAGAACTGTTCCTCGTCCATGGAGCGATCCGGCCGGCGGAAGAAGTAGGGCGCCTCCGTGTGCAGGATCGGCGCACGCGGCAGGTCGAAGGCATTGTGGAAGAGGGCAAGGCCGGTCAGCGAGCCGGTCATGACGCCGGAGCCGTGATAACCGCGCCAACGCGAGATGATCTTCTTCTTCTCCGGCCGGCCGAGAATGTTGTTGTAGTACCAGATCAGCTTGATGTTGGTCTCGTTGGCATCCGAGCCGGAAAGACCGAAATAGACGCGGCTCATGCCCTCCGGCGCGCGGTCGATGATCATCTTGGACAGCGTGATCGAGGCTTCCGTGCCGTGGCCGACATAGGCGTGGTAATAGGCGAGGTTCTTGGCCTGCTCGGCGATCGCATCGGCGATCTTCTGGCGGCCATAGCCGACGTTCACGCAATAGAGGCCGGCAAAGGCATCGAGGCTCGTCTTGCCGTTGGTGTCGGTAATGTAGACGCCTTCGCCGCCTGCTATGACACGCGTCGGCGTCTCGCCGCGGGCGTGCATGCCCATATGGGTCGAAGGGTGGAAGAAGTGATCGCGGTCCCAGGCGGTCAGTTCATTATTTCCGTCGAGCATGGTCTTTCCTTTCAGTATAGTTCGGCGCCCGGGATCAGGCGGCCGTGTCGATGCAGAGATATTTGAGTTCGGTAAAGGCCTCCATGCCGTGGCGTGAACCCTCGCGGCCGAGGCCCGACTGTTTCCAGCCGCCAAAGGGGATCGGCCCGCCGGTGATCTTGACGCGGTTGACCGCCACCATGCCGTATTCCAGCGCGCGGGCAAGGCGCATCTGGCGGGCGCCGTTTTCGGTGACGACATAGGCGACGAGGCCGTATTCGGTATCGTTGGCGCGCTTGACGACCTCCGCCTCGCTGTCGAAAACAGTGACGGCGGCGACCGGGCCGAAGGTTTCTTCGCGCATGATCAGCGTATTGTCGGAGACATCCGTCAACAGCGTCGGCTCGTAGAACAGCGGACCCGCCTTATGACGTTTGCCGCCGGTCAACAGCGTCGCGCCGTGCTTCAGGGCGTCGGCGACCTGCTCCTCAACCTTGGCAATCGCCCGCTCGTGCATCAACGGGCCGATCTCCACGTCGGCTTCAAGTCCGCCGCCGACTTTCAGGGCCTTGATGCGCGCCTTGAAGGCCTTTGTGAAGGCGGCAAGCACGGGGCGTTCGATATAGATGCGGTTTGCGGCCAGGCAGTCCTGACCGGAGGTGGCGAACTTGGCGTTGATCGCAATGTCGGCCGCCTTGTCGATATCGGCATCGGCAAAGACGATCAGCGGCGCGTGGCCGCCGAGTTCCATCACCAGCCGCTTCATGGTGGGCGCACACTGACCGGCGATTAGCTTGCCGATCTCTGTTGAGCCAGTGAAGCTCATCGCCCGGATGCGTGCATCGGCGTTCATGCGGCCGACGATGGTTGCGGCGTCGCCCGTCACCACGTTGAAGACGCCGGCCGGCACGCCGGCCCGCTCGCCGAGTTCGGCCAGAGCCAGCGCAGAAAGCGGCGTCTCGCTGGATGGATGCGCGACCACCGTGCAGCCGGCCGCAAGGGCCGCTGCGGCCTTGCGGGTGATCATGGCGCAGGGGAAATTCCATGGCGTGACGATGCCGACGACGCCGAGCGCCTCGCGGCGCACGATCATCTCGGCACCGGGCAGGTGACTGGTCACGCTTTCGGCGTTGAGGCGTTTGCCCTCCTCGGCATACCACTCGATGAAGGAGGTGGCATAGTCGATCTCGCCGCGGGATTCGGCGAGTGGTTTGCCCTGTTCGAGCGTCATCAGCAGCGCGAGGTCTTCGCGCGCGTCGAGGATCAGCCCGTGCCATTTGCGAAGGATGGCCGCGCGCTGCTGCGGCAGCAGGTCCCGCCAGGCCGGAAAGGCAGTGGCGGCGGCAGAAACGGCGTCCGTCGTCTGCTCCGCATCGAGAGATGCGACCCAGGCGAGCGGTGCGCCGGAGGCAGGGTCGGTCACGCTAAAACTGTTGCCGTCGCGGCCGGCCACCCAGCGGCCGCCGACATAGGAAAGCTCGCGCAACAGGTGCGGGTCGGCGAGGCGGGCAAGCGCGTCGTGGAATGTCGTCCGGGCAAATACGGCAGTCATGGCGGCCTCCTCTGGCTGGGTGCGAAGGAGTCTGCCAGAGGCCGGGCGGCAGATTGTCTATTGCCGGGGCGAGACGCAGAGACTTTGGCCAAATCTGCGACCCTCCGTAGACAATCTCTCTACGAAAGCCTCACTCGGAGGCGGGAAGCAGCGTCGTCAGCGGCAGGACGGTTTCCTCCTTCACCGTCTTGGTGACGATGTAGGTGAAGTAACGATCGATGCCGAGTTCACGGTCAAGCAGGCTGTCGACGAGCCGCTGATAGGCGTCGATATCCGCCGCCATGATCTTCAGGATGTAATCGACGCCGCCGCCGACCGACCAGCAGGCGACGATCTCCGGCGTCGTCGCCACCGCGCGTTCGAAACGGTCGAAATCCGCCTGGCGATGGTTGGCGAGCGTGACTTCCATCATGACGCTGGCGACGGGCGCCACGCGGCGCACGGCGACCCGTGCATGATAGCCCGAAATGATGCCGGCCTTCTCCAGCTTGCGCAGACGCAGCCAGCAGGGGGTGGGGGAAAGGCCTGCCTTCTCCGCCAGCGCCAGCTTGGTGATACGCCCGTTCTCCTGGATCGCCTCCAGGATGCGCAGGTCAATGGCGTCGAGTTTCATGCGGTCGCCCTCCGGGCGGGTATCATGTCAAAGCTGAGAAAAAGACAATGGAAAGGCATTTTGGCGTTGTCAATTGAACTGAATTTGAGCACTGTTGAAATCATGACAAGTTGGCGTCCCGATATATCCCAATTGCGCCGGCCGGCCTATCTCTCTCTTGCCGAGCAGATCGCCCGCGCCATCCAGGAAGGGCTGCTGCCGAACGGTACACGCCTTCTGCCACACCGCAAGCTCGCCGACGACCTGAAACTCTCCGTGCAGACCGTCAGTCGCGCCTATGACGAGTTGATCCGCCGCGGCCTCATCTCCGGCGAGGTCGGCCGCGGCTCCTTCGTACAGACCCGGCCGAAGGAACCGGAGCCGCCCTACCTGCCGGAGCGGCTTGGCGAACTGGTCGATCTGTCGATCCTGAAACCCGTCTGCGAGCAGCTTCATCTGGAGCGCATGCGCGAGGCCTTCGGCTGGCTTGCGGAAAACCTGCCGTCGAGTTCGGCGCTTTCCTTCCGGCCGAACATGGTGTTCCCGCGTCACCGCGCCGTAGCCGCCGAATGGCTGGCACGCTGCGGCCTCGATATTTCACCGCTCAACATCAACCTCACCAATGGCGCGACCTCGGGCATGACGGTGGCCTTGATGAGTGTGGCACCACCCGGCGCGACAGTTGCGACGGAAGCAATCAGTCACCACACGCTGGTACCACTCTCCACTTATCTGGGCCTGCACCTCGAAGGTCTGCCGATCGATCACGACGGCATGATCCCGGAGGCGCTGGACGACGCCTGCCGCAAAGGCGTGATCCGCGCGGTTTTCCTGCAGCCGTCCGTCATCAACCCCACGGCCACGCTGATGAGTGCCGAACGCCGCCAGGCGCTTGTGGGTGTCGCACGGCGCCACGACATCGCGATCATCGAAAACGATATTCTCGGGCCGCTGGTCGAGGGCCGGCCCCCGCCGCTTGCGGCCTATGCGCCGGAGCGCACGCTCTACATCACCAGTTTCACCAAGATCACCGTCCCGGGCCTGCGCATCGGCTACCTTGCGGCCCCCGACCGCTATATCGCCGCCGTCGCCAATCGCCACCTCGTCTCCAACTGGATGGCGACACCGTCGATTGCCGAGATCGCCACCCGCTGGGTCAGCGACGGTACGGCGATGGAACTGGTCAACTGGCAGCGCCGGGCGCTTGGCGTTCGCCATGCCATTGCCGAAGAGGCCTTTGCCGGTCTGCCCTACCATTCCCATCCGCAGAGCCTGCATGTCTGGCTGCCGCTGCCGGAGGGGCACACCGAGGAAGGGTTTGTCTCCCAAGCCCGCCTGCGCGGTGTGGCGATTGCCCCCGGATCCTCCTTCCGCACCTGCGATCAGCACTGGCACCCGGCCGTTCGCATCTCGCTGGGCTCGACCACCGAGCAGGAACTTCGCACCGGCCTCGGCATTCTGGCTTCACTGGCCAGCGGAAATCCGGAAGCCTTGCTGCTCGCGATTTGAGGCAATTGCCCGTCGAATAGGCGCCGAAACAATAATTGTCATGAGATTATTATTCGGATTGACATGATTTGTATCGCCACGCATCGTTAGGCCATCACTTGTCCCGACAGGGAGAGACATGCATGGCCGCACCCATCATCCGCATCGACAACATCACCAAGCGCTACGGTCCCTTGACCGTGCTCGACGGGTTGTCGATGGAGGTGCTGCCGGGCGAGAAGCTCGCGCTTATCGGCCCTTCCGGCTCCGGCAAGACGACGATCCTGCGCATCCTGATGACGCTGGAGACGATCAGCGGCGGGCATATCGAGGTCGAGGGCGATCAGCTCTACCATATGCCGAAGAACGGCAGCCTCGTGCCGGCGGATGACCGCCACCTGCACCGGATGCGTGAAAAGATCGGCATGGTCTTCCAGCACTTCAATCTCTTTCCGCACAAATGCGTTCTCGACAATGTCACGCTCGCGCCGATGCTGACCAAGGGCGTCGCGCGGGCAGCGGCGGAGAAGCGGGCGATGGAGCTTCTCGACATGGTGGGCCTCGCGGACAAGGCGAAGAGCATGCCCGCGCAATTGTCCGGCGGACAGAAGCAGCGTGTTGCCATCGCCCGCGCCCTCGCGCTCTCGCCGAAGATCATGCTGTTCGACGAAGTCACCTCGGCGCTCGACCCGGAACTGGTCGAGGAGGTGTTGAACGTCATGCGCAAGCTCGCCGCCGAGACCGACATGACGATGCTGCTCGTCACGCATGAGATGGGTTTTGCCCATGACTTTGCCGACCGCATTCTTTTCTTCGACCGCGGCAAGATCGTCGAAGAAGGGAAGCCGGACGAGATTTTCCGCAATCCCAGGCAGGAGCGCACGCAGACATTCCTGCGCAAGATCATCGCGGCAGGGCACCGCGTCTGAGGGCCAAGGCACCTCAAGAGAATTGCTCCAAGCAACAACCAGAGGAGTTCGGAACAATGAAGAGCAGATATTTTTGGACCATGGCCGCGGGTGCCAGCGCGCTGATGGCAATCGTCGCCGCCACGCCGGCTTCGGCCGATGACGGCAAGCTCGCAGAATTGAAGGAGCAGGGCTTCGCCCGCGTGGCCATCGCCAACGAGCCGCCCTTCACGGCGGTTGCTGCTGACGGCAAGGTTTCCGGCGCGGCACCGGATGTTGCGCGCGAAGTCTTCAAGCGCCTCGGCGTTGCCGACATCGTGGCGTCGATCTCGGAATATGGCGCGATGATCCCGGGCCTCCAGGCCGGCCGCCACGACGTCATCACCGCCGGCCTCTTCATGAAGCCGGAGCGTTGCGCCGCCGTCGCCTATTCTCAGCCGATCCTTTGCGACGCCGAAGCCTTCGCATTGAAGAAGGGCAACCCGCTCAAGCTGAAGAGCTACAAGGACATCGCCGACAATCCGGACGCCAAGATCGGCGCGCCGGGCGGCGGCACGGAAGAGAAGCTGGCGCTCGAAGCCGGCGTGCCGCGCGACCGTGTCATTGTCGTGCCGGATGGCCAGAGCGGTCTGAAGATGCTGCAGGACGGTCGCATCGACGTCTATTCGCTGCCGGTGCTTTCCATCAACGACCTCGTCTCCAAGGCGAAAGATCCGAATGTCGAGGTTGTGGCCCCGGTCGAGGGCGCGCCGGTCTATTGCGACGGTGCGGCCTTCAGGAAGGGCGAGGAGGCACTGCGCGACGCCTTCGACGTCGAGTTGGCCAAGCTGAAGGAATCCGGCGAGTTCGCCAAGCTCATCGAGCCCTACGGCTTCTCCGCCGCAGCCGCGATGTCGACCAACCGCGATAAACTCTGCGCGGCGCAGTAAACATGGTGGATTTGCCCCTCATCCCGCTGCCGCGACCTTCTCCCCGTAAACGGAGAGAAGGGGGCTGTGGCTCAGGTTTCCCATCGCCGATTACCTGGATGGGCGGGAATCCGGTGCCTGTTCGCCCTTCGCCCCGTTTACGGGGAGAAGGTGCCGGCAGGCGGATGAGGGGTGTCGCCCCGTTGTCATCAATTTGGTTGGGCACATCATGACCGACTGGTCCGGCTACATAGGGCTGATCCTGCAAGGCGCGCTGGTGACGCTTCAGCTCACCGTCATGGGCTCGGTGCTTGCCGTCATCATGGCGTTCCTTGCGGGGCTCGGCCGCGTCAGCCGCTTCATGGCGGTGCGCGTCCTCGCCACCACCTATATCGAGTTCTTCCGCGGCACCTCGATTTTCGTCCAGCTGTTCTGGGTCTATTTCGTGCTGCCGTTTGCCGGCGTTACACTTTCGCCGCTCCAGGCCGGTGTCCTGGCACTTGGCCTGAACGTTGGCGCCTACGGCGCGGAGGTCGTGCGGGGCGCTGTCAAGGCGATCGGCCGCGAACAGCGCGAAGCCTGTATTGCCCTCAACCTGACCCGCGGCCAGGCGATGCGCCATATCATTCTGCCACAGGCCCTGCCGTTGATGCTGCCGACCTTCTGCAACAATGCGATCGAGCTTCTGAAGGGCACGGCCGTCGTCTCGTTGATCTCGCTTACAGACATGACGTTCCAGGCGCAGGTTGTGCGCGCGCAGACCGGCAGCACGCTCATCCCCTTTGCGACGATCCTCGTGCTCTACTTCCTGATGGCGCTGGCGATTTCCACCGGCATGCGCTGGCTGGAACGGCGCGTCACCCGCGGCCTCGATGGTGTGAGGACCTGACGATGGAATGGGACTGGAAATTCGTCTGGGAAATCATGCCGACCCTCCTCGAGGGGTTGAAGATCACCATTCTCGCGACCGTGCTTGGCGCTACGGTTGCCGCCGTCGTGGGCCTCGTCTTCGCGATCCTGCGCATGACCGCGCCGAAGCCGATCGCCAAGGTCACCGGCTTCATCGTCGAGTTCATCCGCGGTACGCCGCTGTTGGTGCAGCTCTATTTCATCTTCTTCGTGCTGCCGGATATCGGCATTCGCCTGCCGGCGCTGCTGGCGGGTGTCATCGGCCTTGGTCTGCACTACGGTACCTATGCGGCGGAAGTCTACCGCGCCGGCATCGAGAACGTGCCGCGCGGCCAGTGGGAGGCGGCGAAGGCGACGAACCTCTCCAGCCGACAGACCTGGATCCATGTCATCCTGCCGCAGGCGATACCGCCGATGATCCCGGCGCTCGCCAACTATCTGATCGCCATGTTCAAGGAGACGCCGCTGCTCTCCGCCATCACGGTGCTCGAACTGATGAACCAGGCGAAAAGCGTCGCCAACAGCAGCTACCGCTATATCGAACCGATGACGATGGTCGGGGTGTTCTTCCTGATCATGAGCCTGATCTCCGTCGTCTTCCTGCGCTGGCTGGAAGAGCGCTATGCCCGTGTGGAGGAACGCTGATGCGCACACTTGATCTCACGCTCGCCTCTCGTGCGCCAAAACTCGACGATCGCCCGCTGACCAAACGCGTCGGCCTGATCATCCTTGCGACCGATCACACGACGGAAGTCGATTTCCAACGCATGGTCGGAAGCGACCGCATCGGCGTCTATTCGACCCGCATCCCCTATGCCAATCCGGTGACGCCGGAGAACCTGCGCGCCATGCAGCCGTCGCTGACGGCGGGTGCGGCCCTCATCCTGCCGGATGAACCGCTCGACGTGGTGATGTATTCCTGCACCTCCGCCTCGGTCGTCATCGGCGATACGCAGGTGAAGGCGGCGGTGAGGGCTGCCAAGCCGACGGCCACCGTCGTCACGCCCACCGCGGCCTCGGCTTCCGGCCTGAAGGCGCTCGGCGCCAGGCGTATTTCCGTGCTCACGCCCTATACGCTCGAAACCAGCCGGCCGATGGCCGATTATTTCCTGGCGCTCGGCTTTGACATCGCCCGCTTCACCTGCCTGGGGCTCACCGATGATCGGGAGATGGCGCGTATTTCCCCCGCCGAAATCGTCGCCTTCGCAAAGGAAGCGACGGCGCCCGATAGCGACGCGCTCTTCATTTCGTGCACGGCCGTGCGTGCGGCCGGCGTCGCGGCCGAGATCGAAGCCGCCATCGGCAAGCCGGTCGTCACCAGCAATCTGGCTACGGCCTGGGCCTGCCTGCGCCTTTGTGGTGATGAAGCCGCACGACCGGAGCTTGGTCGGCTCATGACACTCTCCTATTCGGGTCGGTAAGTCATGGCACATGAAAACCATCCCGTGACATTGGCGGATATCGAGCAGGCTTCCCGGCGTATCGAGGGTCGCATCTTGCGCACGCCCTTCGTCCTGTCGGCTTCACTCACCGAGCGCTGCGGTGTGCCGGTCGGCCTAAAGCTAGAGCACCACCAGACGACCGGCAGCTTCAAGCTGCGCGGCGCAATGAACGCCGTGCTTTCGCTTTCGCCGGAAGCGCGGGCGAGAGGTGTCGTCGCCGCCTCGACGGGCAATCATGGTCGTGCACTTTCCCATGCCGCCAAGGCGGAAGGTTCGAGCGCGACGATCTGCATGTCCCGGCTCGTGCCGGAGAACAAGGTGGCGGAAATCCGCAGGCTCGGCGCGACTGTGCGCATCATCGGCAAATCGCAGGACGAGGCGCAGGACGAGGTGGAGCGTCTGGTCGCCGCAGAGGGTCTGGTCATGGTGCCGCCTTTTGATAGCCCCGCCGTGGTGGCGGGGCAGGGCACATTGGGGCTGGAGATCATCGAGGCCATGCCGGATGCAGCAGTCGTGCTGGTGCCGCTTTCCGGCGGCGGGCTGGCTGCGGGTGTCGCCGCGGCGGTGAAGGGCCGGTCGGCGAAGACGCGGGTGATCGGCCTCACCATGGATCGCGGTGCGGCGATGAAAGCGAGCCTTGACGCGGGGCGGCCGGTGCAAGTGGATGAAGTGGCGAGCCTTGCGGATTCACTCGGCGGCGGCATTGGCCTCGACAATGCCGTGACCTTTACGATGTGCCGGGACTTACTCGACGACGTGATCCTGCTTTCGGAGGCCGAAATCGCCGCCGGCATGCGGCATGCCTATGCCGAGGAGCGCGAGGTGGTTGAAGGGGCAGGTGCGGTCGGGATTGCGGCGCTGCTCTCCGGACGGCTCGGCAGGCTGGACGGCCCGGTGGCCATCATCCTGTCAGGCCGCAATGTGGATATGGGCCTGCATCAGCGGGTCATTAATGGCAAGGCCGATCCGTTTGCGGAGGACGCGGCATGACGAAGATGAAGATACTCACCGAAGCGGAATTGCGCCGCATCGTTCCACTCGACATCGAGGCGATCGCCTGCGTGGAAGACGCCTTCCACGCACTCGCCACCAAAGCCGTCGTCATGCCGCCGATTCTGCGGCTCGACATGCCCGAGCAGCGCGCCGAGGTGGATGTGAAGACGGCCTATGTGCCGGGTCTTGACGGTTTTGCCATCAAGATCAGCCCCGGCTTCTTCGACAATCCGAAGATCGGTCTGCCAAGCACCAACGGACTGATGGTACTGTTCTCGACCAGGACCGGCCTCGTGCAAGCCGTGCTGCTCGACAACGGGTATCTGACCGATGTGCGCACCGCCGCCGCCGGCGCAGTCGCCGCCCGATATCTTTCGCGCCCCGATGCCGCGGTCGCCGTCATTTTCGGCGCCGGCATGCAGGCGAAACTGCAACTCGAAGCCCTGAGCCTTGTTCGCCCGATCCGCGAGGCGCGCATATGGGCGCGGGAGTTGGCAAAGGCCGAGACGGCGGCGGCGGACCTGACGCTGAAACTTGGCTTCCCTGTGCGGGCGGAAACCGATGGGCGGGCGGCTGTCGATGGCGCCGACATCGTTGTTACAACCACGCCCTCCGAAACGCCTATCCTCCAGGCTGAATGGCTGCAGCCCGGCCAGCACGTCACGGCGATGGGCTCGGATGCCGAACACAAGAACGAGATCGCGCCGGCCATCATCACCGGCGCCGGCCTCTACGTCGCCGACAGTCTCAGGCAGACGCGTCGGCTCGGCGAACTGCACCACGCGATCGAGGCTGGCCTGGTGACGGAGGGCACCCTTTTTCCCGAACTCGGCGAGATCATCGCCGGGCGCAAACCGGGCCGCACCGGCCCCGAGCAGATCACCGTGGCGGATCTTACCGGCACGGGCATCCAGGACACGGCCATCGCAACCCTTGCTGCCGCTCGCGCCGCCGCAACGGATGCCGGCACGACCTTCGAGAGTTGAGACCGGCTTTTCGCCGGGTACAGAGGAAACACCGATGAAACAAGCGAACCTGAAGTTCTCACTTCCGGAGTATCAAGCGCGTCTTGAAAAGACGCGAAAGGCGATGGAAGCCAAGGGCATCGACGTGCTGATCGCAAGCGACCCGTCGAACATGAACTGGTTGACGGGCTATGACGGCTGGTCCTTCTATGTGCACCAATGTGTCGTCGTGCCGCCAACGGGCGAGCCGATCTGGTACGGCCGCGGCCAGGATGCCAGCGGCGCGAAATTCACCGCCTATCTGAAACATGAAAACATCATCGGCTATCCGGACCACTACGTGCAGTCCACAGAGCACCACCCGATGGATTATCTCGCGGCCAAGCTTGCCGAGCGCGGCCTCGACAGGCTGAGGATCGGCGTCGAGATGGACAATTACTGGTTTTCCGCCGCCGCCTTCGCTTCCTTGCAGAAACACCTGCCGAATGCCCGCTTCGTCGATGCCACGGCGCTCGTCAACTGGCAGCGCGCGGTCAAGAGCGAGACGGAAATCCGCTACATGCGCAATGCCGCGCGTATCGTCGAAACGATGCACCAACGCATCTTCGACACGATCGAGGTCGGCATGCGCAAATGCGATCTCGTCGCGGAAATTTATGACGCCGGCACGCGCGGCGTGGACGGCATCGGCGGCGACTACCCGGCGATCGTGCCGCTGCTTCCCTCGGGCGTGGAGGCGTCCGCGCCGCATCTGACCTGGGACGACCGGCCGATGAAATCCGGCGAAGGCACCTTCTTCGAGATCGCCGGTTGCTACAACCGTTACCACGTGCCGCTTTCGCGCACGGTCTTCCTTGGCAAGCCGACGCAGGCGTTTCTCGATGCGGAAAAGGCGACGCTCGAAGGCATGGAAGCGGGGCTGGAAAAGGCGCGGCCCGGCAATACCTGCGAGGACATCGCCAATGCCTTCTTCGCCGTGCTCAAGAAGTACGGCATCGTGAAGGACAACCGCACGGGCTATGGCATCGGCGTCTCCTATCCGCCGGACTGGGGCGAGCGCACGATGAGCCTGCGCCCCGGCGACAGGAGCGAATTGAAACCCGGCATGACCTTCCACTTCATGACAGGCCTCTGGCTCGAAGACATGGGCTTCGAGACGACGGAAAGCATCCTGATCACCGAAACCGGGGTCGAATGCCTGGCCAACGTGCCGCGCAAGCTTCTCGTGAAGGACTGAGCCATGCCGGAACGCACACTCCGCCCATCACCAATCAGCCCGACGGTCGATTTTTCGGCCGACGGTGTGCAGCACGGCTTTCTGCGCCTGCCCTACAGTCGTGACGATTCCGCCTGGGGCTCGGTGATGATCCCGGTGACCGTGGTGAAAAACGGGGAGGGGCCGACGGCCCTTCTCACCGGCGGCAACCACGGCGACGAGTATGAGGGGCCGATCGCGCTCTTCGATCTCGCCCGGACGCTGAAGGCAGAGACTGTAACGGGCCGCGTGATCATCGTGCCGGCGATGAACTACCCGGCGTTTCTGTCGGGCACGCGCACCTCGCCGATCGACAAGGGCAACATGAACCGCAGCTTTCCGGGCGCGCCGGACGGCACGGTCACGCAGAAGATCGCCGACTATTTCCAACGCACGTTGCTGCCGCTTGCCGATATCTTGCTCGACTTCCATTCGGGCGGCAAGACGCTCGATTTCCTGCCGTTCTGCGCGGCCCATATTCTGCCCGATAAGGTGCAGGAGGCGAAGGCCTTCGACCTCGTCCGCGCCTTCGGCGCGCCCTGGTCGATGAAGATGCTGGAGATCGACGCCGTCGGCATGTACGACACGGCAGCCGAGGACATGGGCAAGATCTTCATCACCACCGAACTCGGCGGCGGCGGCACGGCCACCGCCAAAAGCGCAGCTATTGCCAGAAAGGGCGTCGCCAATGTGCTGAAGGCGGCGGGCATCCTCAAGGGCACGGTCGAGACGGGGCAGACCACCTGGCTCGACATGCCGGACGGCAATTGCTTCTCCTTCGCCGAAGACGGCGGGCTCATCGAATTCTTGTTCGATCTCGGCAGCGACGTGAAGTGCGGCGAGGTTGTCGCCCGCATCTATCCCATCGGCCGCACCGGTGCCCGACCGCTGGAGGTGAAGGCAAAAATGGACGGCATTCTCACCGCCCGCCATTTCCCGGGCCTGGTGAAACCCGGCGACTGTGTCAGTGTGTTGGCGACTGCCATAGGCTGAAAAAGAAGCGGGCGGCAAGGCGCCGGGATTGGTCCCGTCAAAACCTCGGGCGAGCCGCTACCGGTTGGCCAGTTCACCGCCGCCGGGACCACTTTCGTCGTGTCGGTTGCCGGGTGCTCGGATTGACCGTTTGCTTCGAGTGCGTTGCAGTCCCTGTGGGGAGCTACGCACGGGGAAGTGATGGATGGTATTGAGTGTTTTTCTCGCGGCTTCTTTCGTCGATACGGGCGTGCCAAACCTGATGATGTCAAGCGGCGACCCGATGGGCGGCGCTGCGGTCATTCTGGCCACCGGCTGCTTGAACCACTTCGATATCCGCGGTCCGATTCTAGGCAATGACGTCGCATCGTCGCCCGCGACGCCAGGGCGAAAGCTATATCGCCCCGGCGCTCGTGAACGTCACTTGCGCCTGGATCGACGAGATCGCCCCATGGCGTGCGTGAGTGGTTCTCGGCCGCTGCGGCGCACGGCGATCCTGGTGCGGCATGATCCTTCTTTTCTCTAGCCCGCTACCGTGTTGAAGTCTTCCAGCGAACGATGAGAGAGACGCTGACCAGTAGCAGAGCCGCAGCGAAGACCACCCCGACAAAGGCAGAGTCGAATGCACTGCGGGCGAGCGTGATGATCCGTTCGGCCTGTCCGGGGTCAAGCCGGTCGGCGAGCATCAGGGCTTCGTCCAGGCTGTCGCGCGCCTGCGTGGCGTGTTCGGTTCCTGCGGGCAGGATCATCGAGCGTGAATACAGGGCGGACATAAGGCTGCCCAGCAATGCGATGCCGAGCGCGCCACCGAGTTCGAAGGATACTTCCTCCACGGAAGCGGCCATGCCGGCCCGTTCCTCGGGGGCGGAGAGCATGATCACGGTGGATGCGGCCGTCATGGATGCGCCGACGCCGAAACCCATCACCGCGAGCGCAGCGAGCCAGAATGCTGTCGGTCCGTTGTGAATGGCGAGGAACACGGCGAGCGCTAGGCCTGTCAGCAGGAGTGAGGCCCAGAGCACGCGTTCGCCACCGAGACGCGGCAACGCCAGCCCGGTCAGCGGCCCGGCGAAGAAGGACGCGATGGGGATAGGCAGAATGAGAAGGCCTGCCTCAAGCGGGGAATAGCCCAGGACAAGTTGCAGCCGCTGGCTGAAAACCAGCTCCACGCCGATCAGTGCTGCCGAGGCGACAAGCGCCGTTGCCACGCCGGCCGAAAAGCGCGGATTGGCAAAGAGCGAAAAATCGATCAGCGGCGCGGCACTGCTGCGCTGGCGGCGGATGAACAGGGCCATGGCGACGAGGCCGACAAAAAGAGTAAGGCCTGCCATCTCCCAGGAGGGATCACGCCGGCCGGCTTCCTTGATGGCGTAGGTAATGCCCACGAGGCCGATCATCACCTGGATCGAGCCGAGAAGATCCCACGGGCGGCTCTTGTCGCCGGGGCGTCGGGTCAGCAGCACTCCGCTTGCGGCGAGCGCAACCAGCACCACCGGTACATTGATGAGAAAAACCGAACCCCACCAGAAGTATTCGAGCAACAGCCCGCCGACGACAGGGCCGAGTGCCGCTCCGCCCGACGCGACGGCCGCCCAGATGCCGATCGCAAGGGCGCGTTCCCGTTCATCGGTGAAGGTCAGCCGGATAAGCGACAGCGTTGCCGGCATCATCATGGCCGCGCCGATGGCCAGAACCGCACGCGCCGCGATCAACAGCGCGGGCGATGGCGCGAAGGCGGCACCGATGGAAGCCGCACCGAACACGACGAGGCCTGCCATGAACATCTGCTTGTGGCCGAGCCGGTCGCCAAGCGTGCCGAGCCCCGGCAAAAGACCTGCCACGACCAGGGGATAAGCGTTGACGATCCAAAGCTTTTGGGATGCATTCGCCGATAGAGCCTGCGTCAGGACGGGTAGGGCCGTGTACAGCACCGTCATGTCGATGACGATCAGGAACAGGGCACTGGAGACGACGGCGAGAACGAGCCAGCGTTTACCGCGAGACATAGATGTAATCCTTGGGTTTTGATCCTTCGCATGGCTTTTACGGTTGCCCTGCGCTCGGGCAGCTATATAAATACGATCGTATTGAAATGGAAGAGGCAAAATGGCGGGACGACCGCGCAGCATTGATCGAGACAAAGTTCTGGATGCCGCAGAGAGCATCGTGGTGGAAAGCGGCGCTGCCGGCCTGTCCTTCGAGTCCGTGGCGCGCGCGGCGGGCATCACCAAGGGCGGCGTGCAATATTGCTTCGGCACGAAGGAGAACCTGATCCGGGCGATGATCGAGCGCTGGGGTAACGGCTTCGAGGCCGATGTGACGGCGCATGCGGGCAGCGACCGGTCGCCGCGCGCCATCATCCGCGGGCATCTGGCGGCAAGCCGCGACAGCGACGAGGCCGAACATTCCCGCTCCGCAGCCATGATGACGGCGCTGCTGCAAAGCCCGGATCAAGTAGCTTCCACCCGGGTCTGGTACACCCAACGCCTAGAGGGGCTGGACATGGAGAACGAAGCCGACAGGAAGGCGGCGCTTGCCTTTCTCGCGGGCGAGGGAGCCTTTCTGCTCAAGGCCTTCGGTCTCATCGATCTGACGCAGGCGCAGTGGGCAGCGTTGTTTTCCGACATGCTCGCACTGGCGGGTGAGGGGAAGGACAAGGCGCCGCTCTAGGTGCGCTGACCGTCAGCCATTGTCGTCGCGCCCGCCCCCATACTCCAGAGCCTGCTTCAGGTGCTGGCGCAGCAGGGCTTCGGCCCATTCAAGATCAGCGTTCTCCACCGCGTCGAGGATGGCGAGGTGCTCACGACAGGATTGCTCGATGCGTTCGGCGGGCAGTTCGAAGAAGGCGGCGGATTCCTGCATGCGGCGCAGGTTGTTCTGGTGGCGCACCGAATCGGTCAGGAAGCGGTTGCCTGAAAAACCAGCCAGGTTTTCGTGGAAGAAGGCGTTGACGCGGAACCACTCGTCGCTGCCCGAGCGGCTGGCGGGGTCGCTGAGGATGCGTTCATGCGCGCGGCGAATCTGTCCGGCTATGTCCTTGTCCACCTTGAAATTCGGCGTGCGCAGCGCCGAACATTCGACGATGGCGCGGAATTCGTAGCTTTCGCGGTAAGCCTCCTCGCCGACCAGCGTATCGACGAAGCGCCAGCCGTGGCCAGGCAGGCGTTGCGCCAGGCCTTCGGCGGCAAAGCGCATCAGGAGTTTGCGAACGATGCCGCGCGACACGCCGTAGCGTGGCATGAGTTCGGCTTCCGAAACATCCTGCGGCAACGTGCCCTGAGCCCGCTCGCGCAGCATTTGCCGGTAGAGATCCTCGATCGGCGAATTCGGCAGGATTTCGCTCAGGTTGAGCGTCGAGACGTCGCGCGCGACGCGAAGCCCCCGTGTTTCCATCGGCTGTAGCACGCCCTTTTCCACGAGCAGGTCGAGCGCGCCGGTGATCGGTGAGCGCGATACGCCGAAGATCCGCGCGAGTTCCGGCGCGTACACACGGGTGCCGACGCTCAAACCCGCATCACGGATCCTGTCGATGATCCGGCGGGCCAGATCGAGCTGCAAGGTGCTGGGGCCGTCCGAGGGGTCGGCGTCCGAATAGTCCATGTCATCCTCATCTCTGTTCGCATTATAGCGATAACACAACGCAACGCGATCTCATAATTTTCCGAAATTAGTGCTTTTCATTTATACAAAATGCATTACGTTGCAATCAAAGACGGACAGCAAGGCACAGGCATATGGCAGAGATCACCCCCTTTCCCCTTATCGAAATCAGTGGTGCGCCGCGGGAGCGTGGTCGGATGTATGGCGAGAAGGCGCGGGAACGCATCCGCCTCTCCGCCGGCCTCTATACCGAGCAGCTCCACCGCCTCGGCTTCGATGACGCCAATATCGAGCGGCTCGTTACCCTCTTCCTGCCGCGTATCCGTGATTGGGCACCGGATCTGGTGACGGAAATGGAAGGCATTGCCGAGGGAGCAGGTATCGGCCTGTCGGCCATCGTGCTGGTCAATGCGCGCACCGAGGTGCTGCAGCTTGCCAGGCTCGAAGCGGGCGTTGCCGATGACGAGCCGGACGGCTGCACCGGCGCCGTGCTTCTGCCGGAGGTGACGCGGGACGGCACCGTCATCCATGGCCAGAACTGGGACTGGCGTGCGGAATGCGCCGACACCTCGGTTGTGCTGCGCATCCTGCGCGACGACGGGCCCGATATCCTCACCTTCACCGAGGCCGGCGGTCTTGCGCGCAGCGGCTTCAATTCCGCCGGCATCACCATCACCGCCAACTATCTGGAAAGCGACCGCGACTATCGGGAGATGGGCATTCCGCTGCCCTTCATCCGTCGCCGGGCGCTGGAGGCCCGGCATTTCGCCATGGCGCTGCGCGTTGTCGCCATCACGCCGAAATCCGGCTCGAACAACATGATGCTGAGCACCGCGGAAGGCTATGCGGTCGATCTGGAATGCGCGCCCGACGAAGCCTTCCCGATCCACCCGCAGGGCGGGATGATCGTGCATGCCAACCATTGGCAGAGCGCTGTCGCGCTTTCGAAGCTGAAGGAAACCGGCCTCGCCAACGTGCCCGACAGCCTCTACCGCGATCATCGTGTACTGAAGGTCTTGCAGGAAAGCGGCGGCAAGCTTGGTGCGGATGATCTGAAGCGCGCGTTCTTCGATGATTTCGGCGCCCCCTTCTGCGTCTGCCGCGCGCCGCTTGCCAAGGACGGCGGCAACCTGTCGGCGACGGTCGCGATGATCGTCTGCGAACCGGCGAAGGGTGTGATGGAAATCGCGCCGCTGCCGGCGATCAACCGCACGTTCACGCGTTACGAACTGGCGATGGACGAGGACGCTTTGGTTCGGGCGGCCGGCGCCACCAGTGAAACACTTGGGGGAGGGAAACGATGGTCCGCTTCATCCTGACCCGGATCGCTACGGCGATCCCGACGCTGTTTCTTGTCTCCATCGCCGTTTTCGCGCTGATGCGGATGATCCCCGGTGATCCGGCAGCGCTGATGCTGGGCGATCTCGCCCAGCCGGGCCAGCTGGAAGCTCTGCGGCGCGAAATGGGCTTCGACCAGCCGATCGTGCTGCAATATTTCTATTGGCTCGGTAACGTCCTGACCGGCGATTTCGGCCAATCGATCTCGACACGCCAGCCGGTCCTGCCTTTGATGCTGGAGCGGTTCTCGGTTTCGGCGACCATCGTTGTCGTCGCCGTCTTCTTCGCCACGGTGATTGCCGTGCCAGCTGGCATGTTCGCCGCCTGGCGGCAGAACCGCGCCGGCGACATCGCGGTCATCGCGACCTCGACGCTGCTTCTCTCCATCCCCAGCTTCTGGCTCGGGCTGATGCTGCTGCTGATCTTCGGTCTGCAACTTGGCTGGCTGCCGGTAGTGGGCTACGTGCCGTTCAGCCGCGATTTCAGTAGCGCGCTGCTCTTTATCATCCTGCCGGTGGTGACGCTGGTTCTGGTGGAGTCCGGCTCGATCACCCGCATGGCGCGGGCAAGCACTATCGAGGTGGCGCGGCTGGAATACATCACCCATGCGCGGGCGAAGGGGCTGTCGGAAGCGACCGTCATGTGGCGGCACGCGTTCAAGAACGCCTTTGCACCCACCATGACGCTGATCGGCCTCGTTCTCGGCAGCCTGCTTGCCAACATTGCCGTCATCGAGATGGTTTTCACCATTCCCGGCATCGGCCGCCTGATGGTGGATGGCATCTATGCCCGCGACTATCCCGTCGTGCAGGGCTGCATGCTGTTCACCGCCTTCCTCTATGTGCTGGTCAACCTTCTGGTCGATCTCCTCTATCCGCTTCTCGATCCAAGGGTGACGGCATGATTGCGCGGGCGCTCGGCATTCCTGCCATGCGATTCAACGGCCAGATCGGCATTGTTTTCGTCAGCCTTCTGGTTCTTATCGCGGTGTTCGGCCCCTGGCTTGCGCCCTACGATCCGCTAAAGCTCGACCTGCTCGCCCGCTTGAAGGGGCCATCGTCGGCGCACCTGCTCGGTGCCGACGAGTTCGGCCGCGACATGCTAAGCCGGCTGATGTACGGCGCGCGGACCAGCGCCTGGATCGCCTTTGCCACGGTCGTCTTCGCCATCGTCTTCGGCACGATCGTCGGTGTCCTCGCTGGCTTCCTGCGTGGCTGGACGGACCGCATCCTGATGATGGTCAACGATGCGCTGCTTGCCTTTCCCGCCCTTCTGCTGGCGCTTGGCTTCATGGCCGTGTTCGGCGCCAGCCGCAATGGCATTATCATAGCCCTTGGCATCGCCTACATGCCGGTCGCCGTGCGTGTCGTGCGCGGCACAGTGCTGTCGATCCGCGAGCGGGAATATGTCGAGGCCTCGCGGGTCATGGGCAACAGCGGCATCGTCACCATGCTGCGGCATGTGCTGCCCAATTGTCTGGCGCCGATCATGGTGCTGGCGACGACGATGTTCGGCTGGGTCGTGCTGTCGGAAAGCGCGCTTTCCTTCCTCGGCCTCGGCGTGCCGCCGCCGGCCCCCAGCTGGGGCAACATGCTCTCCACCGGTCGCCCCTACATCAACCAGGCGCCGCACATCATCATTCTGCCCGGCCTTTGCATCTCGATCACGCTGCTCGGCGTGAACCTTCTCGGCGATGCGGTGCGCGACTGGCTCGACCCGAAGATGCAGGATTGAACCGATGGCTGTTGCGAACGAAACTGCGCCCGTTCTCGCCGTCGAGAACCTCTCCGTCCGCATGGGGCCAAACGGCCATACTGTGGTCGATAATCTGAACTTTACGCTGCCGGCCGGCGAAATGTTGGCGCTGGTCGGCGAATCCGGCTCCGGCAAGACCATGGCGGCGCGCTCCGTGCTCGGCCTCCTGCCGCCGCCTTTCGAACCGACGCCGGAAAGCCGCATCCGTTTTCGTGGAACCGACCTCACCACGTTGCCGCCAGCCGGGTTGCGCGAAATCCGCGGCGCCAAGATCGGTATGGTATTCCAGGAGCCGATGGTCTCGCTCAACCCGGCCATGACCATCGGGAGGCAGATGGCCGAGGGGTTGGCGCTGCACCACAAGCTCGGCAGACACGAAATCCGCGACCGAAGCCTCGCCATGCTGGAGCGCATCGGCATCCAGGACCCGGCCCGCTGCCTCGTCGCCTATCCGCATGAGTTCTCCGGCGGCATGCGCCAGCGCATCATGCTGGCCTCGGTCATGCTGCTGAAGCCTGCGCTCCTGATTGCCGACGAGCCGACGACGGCGCTCGATACGCTGATCCAGCGCGACGTGCTCGATCTGATGGTGGAGCTGACGCAGGAGAACGAAACCGCCGTCCTGCTGATCAGCCACGATCTCGGCATGGTCTCGCACTATGTGCGCAACGTCGTTGTCATGCACAAGGGCAGGGCGGTGGAGCAGGGCGAGGCTGCCCAAGTACTGCACGCCCCGAAACACGACTATACCAGGCGCCTTGTCGATGCCCTGCCGCGCCGCAGTGCTGGCGGCAGCCGGTCATCGAGCGCTTCGGCCGAGCCGCTGATTGCACTCAAGGACATCGTCATCGATTATCCCGGCCGTCCGAAACTCTTCGGCAGGGCGGCGGGCAAACGTGCCGTGCATGGCGTCGACCTGACGATAAATCGGGGCGAGACGCTGGCGCTTGTCGGGGCTTCCGGGTCCGGCAAGACGACGCTTGGCCGGGCGATCGTCGGGCTCGTCACGCCGTCCGCGGGCGCGATGGCCTTCCGAGGCACACCTCTGGCCTTTGGACACGATGCGGCAAGCCGCGCGTTACGGCAGCAGATCCAGATCGTCTTCCAGGACCCCTATTCCTCCCTCGATCCGCGCCAACGCATCGCCGATATCGTCGGCGAGCCGTTGAAGCTCGACCCACGGCTGGATGCTCGGCAGCGGCAGGCCCGGGTGGAGGAAGTGTTTGCCGAAGTGGGGCTTGCGCCGGAATTCGCGCAGCGCTTCCCCCACCAGCTTTCCGGTGGCCAGCGCCAGCGCGTCGCGATCGCCCGGGCCATCGTCAGCCGCCCGGCCTTCCTGGTCGCCGATGAGCCGGTGTCCGCGCTCGACATGACGGTGCAGAAGCAGATCCTGAAACTCTTTCGCGACCTGCAGGCGCGCTACGGTTTCGCCTGCCTGTTCGTCTCGCACGATCTCGGCGCCGTGGAGCAGGTGGCCGATCGCGTGGCGGTGATGGAAAACGGCCGCATCGTCGAGATCGGCACGCGCGACGAGATTTTTGACCGCCCGCGACACGCCTATACACGCCGCCTTCTCGACGCGGCGATGCTGCTCGACCGGACGTTCGCAGGCGCTTCGTCCGGCGTGGTTAAGCACCCCATCCTGCCGAGCGCGGCAGCTTTGTGAATGATCGGAGAGGAGACTATTCATGCGTAATGTCAGCGGTCACGGCCAGAAACTTTCCTACTATGATTTCGGCCATACGACCGTCTATGCCTCGCGGCTCGACCAGCGCTTTGCCTATTGCGCCTATGTTCCCGATGACTACGAGGAAGACGGCGACAGGACCTATCCGCTGGCCGTGATCGTTCACGGCACGGAGCGCGGCATGCAGGCCTACCGCGATGCCTTCGCCGACTTCGCCGAGGCCAATGGCGTCATCATCCTGTGCCCGCTGTTCCCGACGAACATCTGCTTTCCCGGTGATCTTTCGTCCTACAAGATGCTGCGGGCCGGGGACCTTCATTATGATGCGATCATGCTCGATATGATCGCCGAGATGCAGGAGAAATACCGCATCGAAGGCGACCGGGTGATGATGTACGGCTTCTCCGGCGGCGGGCATTTCACCCATCGGTTCCTCTATCTCCACCCCGAACGCCTGCTCGCGGCCTCGATTGGCGCGCCGGGCGTCGTGACGCTGCTCGATTTCGACCACGACTTT
Source organism: Shinella sp. GW821-FHT11G07 (assembly GCF_058808115.1). Lineage (NCBI taxonomy): Bacteria > Pseudomonadati > Pseudomonadota > Alphaproteobacteria > Hyphomicrobiales > Rhizobiaceae > Shinella > Shinella sp. GW821-FHT11G07. The sequence goes on along the minus strand of NZ_JBXARJ010000012.1, from coordinate 44,834 downwards.
TGGGTCGGCGTGCGCGATTTCGAAAAAGTCTTCGGCAAGCCGGTCGATGTGGAGGCGATCCGCAAGGTCGCCGTGCAGATGGTGATCGGCGGCGATGACCTCGAAACCTGGGAAATCACCATCACCCCGGACGACGCCTGGTACATGCCGGGCGCCGACCGCGCCGGTGCCAACCGCAACGACCGCATGCGCTCCCTGAAGCAGAGCTTCGAGCAGCACGGCATCCGGGTGCGTCACGACATCGTGCCGGGCATCACCCATGACGATCATGAGCTTATCGGCAAGGTGAAGGACTTTTTTGCAGAAACGCTGGGCGCAATCCGCGAGCGCTCCTGACGATAACAAAGCGGGGAACAATCGGAGATCACCATGAAGCGCACATTCCTGATTTCGACGGCGCTGGCAGCGGGCCTGCTGTTTGGCGCCGCGGCCGAGGCCGCAACGCTCAACATCCGCATCAATGCCGATATTCGCGGCACGGAGGGCATCGACCGCGATGCCAACACCGATACCGTGCTGCACCACATTTTCGAAACGCTGGTGGGCTTTCGCGCCGACCTGAGTATCGGCCCGGCACTTGCCGAAGCCTGGACTGTTTCGGATGACGGCAAGACCTACACCTTCACGATCCGCGAAGGTGCGACCTTCCACAACGGTGATCCAGTCACCTCGGCGGATGTCAAATGGAACTGGGACCGCCGTGTCGCCACCGGTGTCGAATGGTTCTGCAATGCCTTCTTCGACGGGTCGCAGGGCCTGAAGGTGGAAGCCGTGGAAACGCCCGATCCACGCACCGTGGTCTTCCGCATCAACGAGCCGAGCGCGCTGTTTCTTGCCCAGCTTGCCAACATCCAGTGCAACGGCTGGGTCGCCAGCCCGAAGAATGCCGGCCCAGACGGCAAGTGGATCGCCGATACCGCAATCGGCAGCGGCTCCTTCAAGCTGAAGGAATGGGTGAAGGGCCAATACATCACACTGGAGAAATATGACGGCTACAAGCCCTCGAAGGAAAAGGCGAGCGGATATGCCGGCGACCGCACGGCGCTGGTCGATGAAGCCAAGTTCATGATCATCCCGGATACATCTGCCGCCGAAACTGCGCTCTTTGCCGGTGAGGTCGATGTGCTGCCGAACTTCGAATCCCAGCGCATCGAGGACGCCAAGTCGCGCGGTCTCCAGGTTCTGACGACGGCCGGGCTTTCGCTGACGCCGATGCTGATCCAGACGACCGACCCCTTGATGTCGAACGGCAAGCTGCGCCAGGCGATCGCCCACGCGATCGATTTCAAGCAGATCGCCGCCGCGCGCACGGCGGGTCTCTCGGAGTTCAATCCCTCCGGCGTGCCGCAGGCGAGCGCCTATTTCGACGAGGACTTTTTGAAGTGGCCTGCATATGATCCGGAAGCCGCCAAGGCGCTGCTCGCCGAGGCCGGCTACAAGGGCGAGGTGATTAAGATCCAGTCCAACACGCGCTACCAGGGCATGTATGAGAACAGCATCCTGGTGCAGGCCATGCTGGCGGCCGCCGGTATCAATGCGGAACTGGAAGTGCTGGATTGGGCGGCCCAACTCGACAACTATCTGGCCGGGAAATTCCAGATGCAGTCCTTCGGCTATTCCGCCCGCCTCGATCCCTCGCAGTTTTACGGCGTCATCATGGGCGACAAGGATGTCGAGCCGACGGCGCAATGGGACAATCCCGAAGCTTGGGAACTCTACATCAAGTCGACCAAGACCACGGATTTCGAGGCTCGCAAGGCCGTGTTCAAGGAAATCCACGCCCTGATGGCAAAGGACCTGCCGATCTTCGGTCTCTACTATGAACCGGTTGTTGCGGCCGTCGGCGCCAAGATCGAAGGCTTCGACGTCTGGGCTGCCGACAAGGAACGGGCCTGGGGCGTGAAGAAGAACTGAGCCTAGCGCACCGTTTGGGGGCGGGATGGTCCGGCAGGCCGTTTCGCCCTCATCTTCTAGGAGGATAGCGACGCTTTGCAGAAGGCTGCACAAAGATGCAACAACAGCATTCTGCAAAGAGGCCCCTATGACCGCCTATCCCATCGAGTTGATCCGCGCCTCCTTCCCCGCATTGGAGAATTCCAGCACCGCCTTTCTCGACAACCCGGCCGGAACGCTCGTTCCCAAGGTGGTCATCGATGCCGTAGCCGAGGCCATGGCGACGGCATCGTCCAATCTCGGCGGACGGTTTGCCGCCTCGCAGCGGGCGGATGCGGTCTGGCGCGCGGCGCATGAGGCGGCGGCGGAATTCGTCAATGCCAACTCCTGGCAGGAAATCGTCATCGGCCCGAACATGACGACGCTGGCCTTCCAGATGGGACGGGTCATCGGCCAGACCTTTGCGCCGGGTGACGAAATTATCGTCACGCGCATGGACCATGAAGGCAATGTCTCGCCCTGGCTCTCGATGGCCGAAGCTTATGGTCTTGTGGTGAAGTGGCTGCCGTTCAACAAGGAAACTTGGCGCATCGAGCCAGAAGACCTCGCCGCCCTCCTGACGCCGCGGACAAAATTCCTCGCCCTCAACTATGCCTCGAACATGACCGGCAGCATCAACGACGTTGCCGCACTGACGGCCGTGGCGCGGGCAGCGGGTGCGCTTGTCTGGATCGACGCGGTGCAGCTTGCGCCGCATCGCCTGCCGGACGTGCAGGCGATCGGCTGCGATTTCCTCGTCTGCTCCTCCTATAAATTCTTCGGCCCGCATCTCGGCGTGCTCTGGGGACGCGAGGCGCTGTTGCGCTCGCTGCCGCCGCACCGCGTGCGCTGCCAGAGCGACGACATCCCGGACCGCTTCTGCACCGGCACGCCGCAGACCGAGCTTCTCGCCGGGCTCACCGCGACGATCGACTATCTCGCCTGGGCGGGCGAGATGACGGGGAGTTCAGGCACGCGGCGCGAGCGGATGGCGGGCGCCTATCAGGCCTTCGACGCCTATGAGGCGGGCCTGACCCGGCGGCTGATCGGCGGACTGACGGCGCTGCCGGGCGTCCGGCTGGCTGGCATCGCTAATCCCAACCTCTTCGCCCATCGCGTGCCGACGATCTCGTTTACACATGACCGCATCTCGACCCATCGCTTCGCCGATGCGCTGGCGGCCGAGGACATCAATGTCTGGTCCGGCCACAATTACGCGCTGGAGCCAGCCCGCCATCTCGGCCTGTCCGAGGAGGAAGGTGTTGTCCGTATCGGTATCGCTCACTACAATACCGCCGAGGAGATCGAGCGCACGCTTGCGGCGATCGACAAGCTTGTCGCCTAGAGCTGGCTGTCGTAAGGGGTATAAGTAGCCGTTTTCCTTCGGGAAACTCACGGATGGACCCATGACCGAAACAGTCGCCGCCAGTTGGGTCGAGCCCTTTGCGCATGCGCTCGACCGCTACGACCAGCCTGACGGCGCTGCGGCGCTTCTGGCGGCCATCGGTTCCGTTGCGCGCTTCCAGCTGGCCTTGTCGGTGGTTCATCGCAAGAATGGCGGCCCGAGCTACGTCTTCGACACATTCTCCGGCCAGCGGGCGAAGCGCGCAGTGCAGCTCTTCATCGCCGGTACCTATCTGCTCAATCCGTTTTACAACGCCTATCTCGCCGGCCTGCCGGCGGGCATCTACCTGATGCGGGATCTCGCGCCCGACGACTATCTCGGGTCCGACCTCTATCGCGGCCTCGACATCCGTCGCCACGAGGATGAGGAGTTGGGCTACCGTACTCACGGCTGGCCGGAAGGCATGGAGGAGTTACTCATCGCCATGGACTTGCCGGGCGGTGAAATGGCGGAGATCAGTCTGTCGCGCATCCGCAGCGAAGGCGGCTTCGACGCGGCGTCCATCGCCCGGCTGCGCGAGGCGCATCCGCTGATTGCTGCGGTCTTCCGTCGCCTCTGGGGGCACCTTTCGCGCGGAGAAACCCCTCCACAGGCTCGCCCGATCGACCATCTTTTCAACGATTTCGGCCGTGATCTTTTAAGCCCGCGAGAGCGCGAGGTGGCCCTCCTGATCCTCAAGGGCCATTCCAGCGAGTCGATCAGCTATCACCTGGGCATTTCGATCGCGACGGTGAAGACGCATCGCCAAAAACTCTATGCCAAGCTCAATCTGTCCACGCAGCAGGAACTGTTCTCCACATTCCTGCGCAGCCTCAATCTTTGAGGCGAGGAGGGCGAACCGGGTTCGCCCTCCTCTTCTCGTTCAGCCCTTGAGGTTTTCGCGGATGGCGGCAGAGATGGCGGCGAGGCCCTTGCGCAGTTCGTCCTCGGTCGGCCAGGCATAGCCGATGCGGAAATGCCGGTCGTTCTGCTCGAACCAGCTGCCGCGGCCGACATAGGCCTGGTGGCGGCTGTAGAGGCTGTCATGGAAGCCGGCGAGATCGATATTCGCTGACGGCACGATGCGCGGGAAACAGACGCAGCCGCCCGACGGTTCGATCCATTCGACGAGCGGTTCGGAGGCGATCCAGTCCTTGACGATGGCGAAGGCGCTGGCGATGCGGGCATTGTTGAAGGCGAGCCATTCCGTGCGCTGGCTGAGCGCGACATAGGCGATGTATTCGTCGACCATGCTGCCGGAAATGCCGATCTGTTCGCGGGCGGCAAGGAAGGTTTCCATCAGGGCGGCGTCACGCGTGATCAGCCAGCCGATTCGGATGCCGGGGATACCATAGGTCTTGGAGAGCGAGGAAACGCTGATCACCCGATCGGACAGGCTCGCGGCGACCGGCAGCATCGGGCCGGAGGTCATTTCGCGGTAGGTCTCGTCGAAGAGCAGTCGGGTGCCCTTGCGCTCGATGAGGGCTACCAGCGCCTTCAGCTCGCTCTCGGAGATCATCACGCCCGTAGGGTTGTGCGGATAGGTGACCGAGACGTATTTCGTCTCCGGCCGGATCGCCGCCTCGATCGCCGCGAGGTCGAGCCGGTAGCGGGTCTCGAAGGTGAGATCGACGATGCTCATGTCGGCGCCGATGGTGCGTGGCGTTTCGAGGTTCGTGGCATAGTTTGGCCGGACCACGACGATGTGGTCGCCTGCGTCGAGCATCGAGGTCGCGATGATGAAGAGCGCGCCCGCAGCGCCCGCTGTGACGAGCACGTCGTCGGCCGCGAGGCCTTCGCCAGTGCTGGCGATCTGCGCGCGCAGGTCCGGCGCGCCGCGGTGGTCGCCGTAGCACAGCAGGATGTCGTCCAGCTTGAGGTTGAGCTCACCCAGGCGCCGGTCGGCGACCGAACTTTCCGACAGGTTGTAATGGATCGTGTCGTAGCCAAGCTGTTCGGGCGATTCCAGCTCGATGGGCATGCGGACATATTTCATGGGGCTCTCCTCTGGCCTGTATAGGACAGGGCTAGATCAACCGCCCGTCACATTCTATCCACCCCGAGGGTGATGGCTGCCATCATCCCTTGGGTGGATTTCCTCCCCATGTTTGCCGGCGCATCGTTCCCCCTCGCCGGTGTGAGGACCGTCGCAAGGACTGACCAAACAAAAAGGGGAATGCCATGAAAATCGTAATCGGCCTGTTATCTGCCGCAATCGTCGGACTTGCTGTTGCCATGCCCGCCCGTGCCGAGACCCTGCGCGTCGGCATGGAATGCACCTATGCGCCGTTCAACTACCGGACGCCCGAGGGCGAGATGGCCGGCTACGACGTCGACGTCGCCAAGGGTATTGCCGAGCGTATCGGCGTTGATCTCGATTATGTCTGCCAGGAATGGGACGGCATGATTCCGGCGCTGCTTGCCAGCAAATTCGACCTCATCGTGGCCTCCATGTCGATCACCGAAGATCGCCAGAAGAAGATCGACTTCTCTATCCCCTACCGCGTGTCGGTCGGCCGTATCCTCGGCTCGAAGGACGCGGCTCTGAAGCTTTTCGACGATGCCGGCAAACCGATCCCGGATGCCTTCAACGGTCTGCGCTTCGGTGTGGAGCGGGCCTCGACCTACGCGAAATGGGTGGAATCGAAACTGCCGGGCGCGGAAGTCGTGCTCTATGACGGTGCCCAGCCGATGCTGCTCGATCTCCAGAACGGACGTGTCGATATCGCCATCACCAATCCGATGAAGGCCTATCTGGACTTCCTCAGCAAGGAAAACGGCGCGGGCTTCCAGTTCGTCTCCCCGCCGATCGACGAGGTCGAATATTTCGGCCCGGGCGTTGGCGTCGGCCTGCGTAAGGGCAATGACGCGTTGCTTGCCAAGATCGACACGGCGCTCGCGGAGATGATCAAGGACGGCTCGCTCGAAAAATACAGCCTGAAATACTTCCCCTTCTCCATCCAGCCGGCAAACTGGAAGGGCGTCGGCCAGTAAACATGACCTCCGAGCGCCGCGCGAGCCGCGGTGCCCGATCTACATGCAGATTATGGAGGTATCGCTATGTCGCCACTTGACGGCTGGTGGGATGATTTCTTTTTCGGCCTGGTGACGGTGTTGCAGGTCTTTTCGGTGTCCCTGGTGATCGCGGTCGTCTGCGGCCTGCTCGGCGCTTCGGCAAAGCTTTCCAAAAGCCGCATCCTGCGCGGCATCGCCCAAGCCTACACCATCGTGTTTCGCGGCGCGCCGGAGCTGCTTTTGCTTTTGCTCTTCTATTTCGGCATGGCAATCGCGCTCACCCAGGTGGTTCAGCTTTTCGATCCTTCGGTGAAGTTCATCGATCTTCCGCCGTTCTGGGCAGGGTCCATCGCCATCGGGCTGATCGTCGGCGCCTATATGACGGAGACGTTCCGCGGTGCCTTTCTCGGCGTAGACCGCGGCCAGATCGAGGCGGCGCGGGCGCTGAGCCTAAAGCGCCACCAGATTTTCCGCTATGTGCGCCTGCCGCAGATGTGGCGGCTTGCCCTGCCGAACTTCGGCAACCACATGCTCTCCATCATGAAGGATACGGCCCTCGTCTCCATCATCGGCCTCGAGGAAATCCTCTTCGTCGCCAAGATGGCGAACTCCCTCATACACCGCCCCTTCCTGCTCTACATGACCGTGGCCCTGATCTATCTCGCGATAACGACGGTAATCACCTTCGCCGTCGGATGGCTGGAGGTGCGCGCCAACCGCCATCTGAGAGGTGCCCGATGAGCTTCGACCTGTCGCTGATCGCCTCCAGCCTGCCGAAGATCCTGCAGGGGCTCGGACTGACGCTCAACCTTCTTGTCGTCTCCACCCTGTTCGGGCTGGTGCTCGCCGTCGGCATCCTCTTGATGCGGTTGTCCCGCCGCGCCTGGCTGGTCTGGCCGGCGAGGGCCTATATCTACTTCTTCCGCGGCACGCCGCTGCTCGTGCAGCTCTTCGTCATCTATCACGGCCTGCCGCAGTTCGGCTTCATCCGGCAGAGCGTATTCTGGCCGATCCTGCGCGATCCTTACTGGTGCTCGGTGATCGCGCTCTCGCTCAACACGGCCGCCTATGTCTCGGAAATCTTGCGTGGCGGGGTGCTCGGCGTCGACAAGGGGTTCATCGAGGCGGGCAAGGCGCTCGGCCTTACCAAGTTCCAGAGGACGACCCGCATCACCGCCCCGCTCGCCGTCCGGTTGGCGCTTCCCGCCTATAGCAACGAGATCGTCTCGATGCTGAAGTCGACCGCGCTCGCCTCCACTGTCACGCTGATGGAAATGACGGGCGTCGCCCGCACCATCGTCGCAGACACCTTCGCCCCTTACGAGATCTTCATCGCCGCGACGATCATCTACCTGGTGCTGGTCTGGATCATCCAGACGGCCTTCACGCTGATCGAAACCTACGCGAACCGCCATGTGAGAAAGACCTGATGGCCGATATCATTGTCCTCGAGAAGATGAACAAGTTCTACGGCACCTACCAGGCGCTGAAGGACGTCAATCTGACGATTGCCAAGGGGGAGAAGGTCGTGGTCTGCGGGCCTTCGGGTTCGGGCAAATCGACCATGATCCGCTGCATCAACCGGCTCGAAGAGCATGACAGCGGCCGCATCCTCGTCGGCGGCGAGGAGCTGACCAACGACGAGAAGAAGATCGATCTCGTGCGCCGCGAGGTCGGCATGGTGTTCCAGAGCTTCAATCTCTTTCCCCACATGACCGTGCTCGAGAACCTGACGCTCGCGCCGCGGCTGGTGCGCAAGATGGCGAATGCGGAAGCTGAGCAAATCGCCATGAAGTACCTCAACCGCGTGCACATTCCCGACCAGGCGCACAAATATCCCTCCCAGCTTTCCGGCGGCCAGCAGCAGCGCGTCGCCATTGCTCGGGCGCTTTGCATGAACCCGGAAGTCATGCTCTTCGACGAGCCGACGTCCGCCCTCGATCCGGAAATGATTTCCGAGGTGCTCGACGTCATGACCGACCTTGCCCGCGAGGGCATGACGATGGTCTGCGTAACGCATGAAATGGGGTTTGCCCGTTCGGTCGCCGACCGCATCGTCTTCATGGATAGGGGCGAGATCGTCGAGGTCTCTACCCCGCCCGAATTCTTCGCCTCCCCGAAATCCGAGCGGGCCCGCACCTTCCTCGGCCAGATCCTTGCCCATTGAGAGCTGACATGACCGACAGTACCGAAACCTTCCTCGCCTTCTCCGAAAAGCTCGCCGACAGCTCGCGCGCCCTTCTTCTGGCCGCCGCTGCGGAAGTGCCGCGGGTCGACCTGAAACAGGATGCGAGTTTTGTCACCGCCACCGACCGTGCCGTCGAGACGCGGCTGCGCGAACAGATTCGCGCCGCCTTTCCCGATCACGGCATCATGGGCGAGGAGTATGGCAGCGAGCAGCTCGATGCCGAATTCGTCTGGGTGCTAGATCCGATTGACGGAACCGCCGCCTGGGTCGCCGGCATCCCCGTCTATGGCACGCTGATTTCTCTGGCGCGTGGTGGCAAGCCGCTGCTGGGCGTGATCGACCTTCCCGCCACCGCCGAGCGCCTGACCGGTATTTCCGGCCGCGGCGCGTGGCACAACGGAAAACCGATCCGCTGCCGCAAGGGCACGGCGCTTTCCGATGCCTACATGACCTCCTCGAACCCCCGCTTCGTGCCTGAGGCGGACCGAGCGCCCTTTGCCCGCCTCGACGACGCGGTGCAGTTCACCCAGTACGGCGGCAGCTGCTACAGCTATGCCTGCCTTGCCCGCGGCCGCACCGACCTTGCCGTCGATGCCGGTTTCGACGCCTACGACCTCTTCGCCCCGACCGCGATTATCGAAGGTGCCGGCGGTATCGTGACTGACTGGCAGGGCCAGCCGCTCGACCTAGCCTGGCAGGGTCGTGTAATCGCGGCCGGCGACCAGGCGCTGCACGCCGCTGCACTCGAACTCCTCGGTTCCCGAACATCTGGCTGAGGACTTCGGAAGGTTCTACTGTTCTCTGTCTCCACCGAGGCTCTGTTGGGTCTCGGTCTGGGGCTCGCTATTAACCGCATCATACGCAGCGGTGCCCGTCATGCCGGGATCAGGCGCTCCATGAGGGTCTTGAGGTCCCTGGCGACGGCGAAGCTGTTGTCCTGATGTTGCCGGTTGCAGAACAGTTCGCAGCTCCACCAGCCGTCATATCCGGTCGATTTTACGGCATCCACCCAGCTCTGCAGGTCGAGAACGCCCTGTCCGGTGGGAACGTCGCGCAGCACCGGTTCGTTCGGGATGCCGCCGGCATAGGGCAGGGAATCACACAGATGCACGCCGTAGATCAGGTCCTTATCGAGGCGTGCGATCCGCTCCGGCGTGTCTCCGGATGTGTAGGCGTGCCAGAAGTCGATGACGATCCGCACATTGTCGCGCTTGCACCGGTCATGGATGCGCAATTGCGCGTCCATGGTGTTGAGCGGTGTCCAGGACAGCGCCTCAAGGTAAACGAGCAATCCATGTGACGCAGCGATATCCGCGACCGCCTGAAGATTGGCCGCCGTCAACTCGCTCTGGTCGTCCGTCGGCAGGTCGACAAGGCCTCGGTAAAGCTCGGGATAGCGTGTCGAAGCACCGGCCTCGAAGACCCGGATGTCCAGCGGACCCGTAATGGCTTCTATGCCTTTCGCGCCAGCCGCCGAGGCGAGTGCACAGAGGTCTTCGGCCTCGCGCAGCATCTGTTGACGGGCATCCCCCTGCCGTTCGAGGTCGATCAGGAAGCCGATGCCGGGCAGGAAAAGGTGACCAAGACGCGCCTTCAAATCCTGCGCCGCGAAGCCGGCATCGAGAAATGCCTTGATCTTGTTGCCGGAGGTTTCGAGGCCGTCGAAGCCAAGGCTTGTTGCGATCTCGATATCGATCGCCAGCGTGTTCGGCTTGGAAGCCATCGAATGTAAGATGAGCTGGTTCTGGGTGCGGGGCATGGCTTTGGATCTCTCGTGTTCGGGGGTGCGTCACTCGCCGCCGGCGGCGAGAGGACGTTTTTTTTGTGCCGCCCGGACCGCCTCTGCGGTGCGCAGAGCGATGACGTTGTCGTCGCCGAGCGACATCCATGTCGCGGGGTTCTGCGGCAGGGCGAGGAAGGCCTCTATCGTCGGGACGTGCTGGTCGCGGTCGCGCACCGGGATGAGTTCGTTGCGGCCGTTCAGCCGGCGCACCAGTGTGCCGGAGCCTTTCCCGCTGAGTGTCCCGTGCGCGATGAGCGTTCCGCGATCGCCGGCGAGCATGACGGTGCTCTCGAATTCCGCGGTGGTGAAACTTTCATAACATTGGAAGATCGCACCACCGGACATCCCGATCGCATAGGACGACTGGCCGGCCTCGGTGCCCGGTGGCGTGGCCGAGAGGGCTGCGACCGTCGCCGGCTCCTGGCCGGTCAGGAACCGCGCCAGGTCGATGCTGTCGACGGACAATTCGAGAAGCGCATCGCTTCGATCGGCACTCTCGTCGAGGTGGCGGTTCGGCGGGGGCTGGTAGGGCGCGCCGCGGGCGATGACAAGCGACTGCAATGTGCCGATCTCGCCGTCCTGCAGCAACCGGCGCATGGTCTGATGGGGCGCCAGCGTGCGAAAGGGCTGGTTGAGCGCGAGAATGATGCCCGCCGTCTTGCACCCGTCGACGAGGCTGGTGGCCAGGCGGCTCGTGCCGGCAATCGGGCCGTCGCAAAGAACGTGTTTACGTTCCGCCGCGGCCGCCAGGATGTAGTGCTTGCGACGGTCGCGAACCGCGCTGACATAGGCAAATCCGACGCGCGGATCCTGCAAGGACCGCCGGGCGTCGACCGCGATGCCGGGGATTTGCATGTCCTGCGAAAAGTCCGTCGCATAGTGCCTGTTCCGGCTGACGACCCACAGGGGCTGATGTCCGGCCGAACGGATCGCCGCGACCATGTGCTCGGTTGCGATAGTGCCGGTACCCATGACCGACCACCCAAGTTCTCGCCTGGAATGCACGTCGCGTCCTCCTCTTTGTCACCTCGAGATTGAACTGCCGCCGCGCGCTCTACAACTTCGCAGGCGATTGAAGTCATTAGCGATATGAAGTAAGTTGAGCGTCACAATGCGTCACATATCGGGGATTGGAATGGATCAGCTGGGACGAGACGGCGCTGCGCTGGCGGCAAACCTGAAAACGCTTTGCGAGCAGCACGGCTCGGTCGCGGCCGTCTGTCGCAAGATCAACGTCAACAGGCAGCAGTTCAACAAGTACCTGTCCGGCGCCCATATCCCGTCGGCCACCAATCTGCGGATCATCGCGAACTATTTCGGCCTCAGCGTGCCGATGCTGTTTACGGACCCGGACGAGTTCCGCACGCTGGTGGAAGGCAATTTCTTCCATGCCATGGCGACCGCGCGCCAGTTGCCGGAGTTTTCGCGTTTCGTCTCGGAGATGATCGTCGAGAACAATGCCGACCACAATGATATCGTGGGGATTTACGACCGCTACCAGTTCTCCTCGATCTACAAAGGGTTTGTGTTGCGGTCCGCGCTCTGCATCTATCGCAACAAGGAGTTTCTGCAGCACTATTACGTCGAGCGGTTCCCGAGCTTCGACGACCCGAAGAAGACGGAGTATGTCTTCAAATATTACGGGTTCTGCTTCCCCTTGGCCGATCGCCTCTTCACAGCGGATTTCGAGGGCATCCAGTCGAACGAACTGACGTTCGGCGTCTATGCGCAGGTCAAGCGGAACTCCAAGAAGTTCATGTTCGGCATTTCCAGCGGCATTGCCGCGACGGTCTTTCGCCAACCCTATTCCACGAAGGTCGCGCTGCACTACCGAGGTCCAGGCTTGCTGCGCCGCGAGCATCTCAAGGACCTGACGGTCTTGGACCGCAATGACCCCGCGATCCCGCGCGAGGCGTTGCAATATCTCGGTGACGGATCGGATATGATCCAGATGAGCTGAGCCGAAGCGCCGGCATCGGCCGGCGCTTTCATCAGGGGTGAAGCTCGACGGCGAGCCAGACGCTGTCCGTGTCCGCATAGTAGCGGTGCCACGGATAGGTCCACTGGTTTTCACCTGTCACCCGGCAGAAGGGATCGTGCGAATAGCCGATCGGCATCACGACATCCTCATAAAGGGTCGCCGCGTCACGCTGCTTGAACTTCTGCATGCGGCCCAGCCCGTGGATCTGCGTGTGCGTTTCCAGGAAGGGGTGCTCGTTGTGAATGAAGCAGTCGGTATCGCCGGGTGACCACCAAAGATTGAGCTTCATCGTGAAGGTTTGCGGTGCCTCGGCGCTAGCGCGCTCATTGGTGAAAACCCGCGGATCGATGGTGACCGTTCCGATTTCGTCCTGCGGCGATATGTAGAGCGGGGTGTCGCGCGGGAAGCTGCGGATCCTGTTACCCAGCCAGTCCCAGCCGCGGAACATGCAGCCGCCGAGATTGGTCGGCTTGATGACCTTGATGATCACAACACGCTCCGCCGACCGGATGCGGCCACCCTTCAGCCAGGTGGACTTCCACGCCGGAACGATCGCGGGATGCTCATTGCCCGTTATCATCGGGGACGGGCTGATATTGACCACGACGGCATCGGCCACATCGTAGTCGGAAACGTTCTCAACCAGCTGAGCGGAAATGAAGTCGTCCGCGAAGGCGAGGTCTCTGGTAAGGTTCTGCACGGTGGTGCCCCTGAATTCTGCAAGTGTCCCGGTAGAGCAAGCCACAGGGTGCGTCCGGGAGAAAGTGCGCGGCGCATTTTATTTATTCGCATCTTGGCGCGATGGCTGCTTCATAGTGCGAATGGACATGTGTTTCACTCGGGATTTCGGCCGCAAGCGTCGGCGGATAATCGTTCCTGTTTCACTTTCTGAAATCGGCCGAGCGAGCCAGGGCACGGCCTAGCCTTCAGCGGGTTCTGAAGCGGAAGCACGCGTGTTCTGCGTCAGGTCGCGTCAGCGTTTCGATTGATGCGAACTTGCGGCTTGCCCCGTCCCATCGAACAATAAGCCCATCGCTGGAAGAGCTCCAATCGTTTGGTCTCCGGCACAGAACGATAACGAGATTAAAGAGGGTCGATCCATGAAACTGACAGGTGGCCAAGTCGTCGCGAAGGCGCTCAAGGAATATGGCGTCGAGTATGTTGCCGGCGTGCCGGGTCACGGCATCTGGTCGTTGTTCGACGCGTTCCTGCAGGAGGGATCAGAGATCCCGTTCATCCAGGTGATGCATGAACAGAGCGCCGTCCACATGGCCGACGGCTACTACCGCGCCTCAGGCAAGCCGATGGCATGCTCGACCTCTGTCGGTCCGGGTGCCGCCAACACGATCATCGGTCTGGCGACCGCCTATTGCGACTCCACCTCGCTGTTTTATGTCTCCGGTTCGCCGCAGACCTATATGCATGGCCACGGCACCATGCAGGAGCTGGAGCGCCAGCAGGATAACGCCTTCCCGCGCATCACCGAGCAGGTGACCAAGCGCGCCTGGCAAGCAAATTCGGTGCAGGTCCTCCCAAGCATTATGCATCGTGCCTTCAGCGAAATGCTGACGGGCCGTCCCGGCCCGGTTCATGTCGAAGTGCCGATGAACGTGCAGGTCGAGGCCGCTGACGTCACCATTCATCCGCTCCAGAAGCGGCTGCCGGTCGGTATCGCCTATCCGGACCCGAAGGCCATCGAGGCCGCGGTGAAGGTGCTGATGAGCGCCGAGCGTCCGGTCATCGTCGCGGGTGGCGGCGCGATTACCGCGAATGCGTCCGCTGAACTGACGCGTCTCGCCGAAAAGCTCGGCGCCGCCGTCTCGATCACCTGGAACGGCAAGGGCGCCATTTCAGAGGATCACGCGCTGTTCATCGGCGCCGTCGGCCAGACGGGCACAACCTGTGGCAACACGATCACCGCATCCGCCGACGTCGTCGTTTCCGTCGGCTGCCGCTTCACCGACTGGTCGGCGTCGTCCTATGCCAAGGGCGTCTCCTTCTCGATCCCGTCGGCCAAGCTCATCCATATCGATCTCGACCCGCGCGAGATCGGCAAGAACTACGAGACGGAAGTCGGCATCGTCGCCGATGCGAAGGTGACGCTGGAGGCGATCCTGTCGCTGATTTCCGACGCGGACTCGCAGAAGATGCTGTCGCGCCGGGAAACATTCGTTGCCGATGTGCAGAAGGCGAAGGCCGATTGGCGCGCGCTGGTCGAACCGCGCGAAAACAGCCAGGAAACGCCGTTCACCTCGCAGCGTCCGCTGATGGCGCTGCGCAAGGTTCTCGATCGCAACGGCATCGTTGTCGTCGGTTCCGGCAACACGCAAGGGGCGGTCAAGCAGAGCTTCCCGATCTACGAGCCACGCACCCACCTTACCTCCGGCTCCTATTCGCCGATGGGCTGGGCGGTGCCGGCTGCACTCGGCGCCAAGCTCGCCTGCCCGGATCGCCAGGTCTTCGCCATCGTCGGCGACGGTGACTTCATGATGTCGCTGCCGGAAATGGGCACGGCCGTCATGAACGGCATCAACGTGGTGTTCCTGGTGCTCAACAACCAGGGCTACATGTCGATCCGTGGTGGGCAGCGCAAGTTCATGGGGCGCCACATCGCCTCCGAGTTCAATCATCACGCCGGCAACGGTGCGCCCTACTCGGCCGATATTACAGCCTCTGCCCGTGCCTTCGGCCTCCAGGCGTGGAAGGTCGAGAAGAACGAGGACCTTGAAAGCAGCCTGAAGGCGGCGCTGGAATGCGGCGGCCCGGCCCTCGTGGAAGTGATCGTCTCGCGCGATGCCGCCGGCCCGTTCGCCACCGGCTGGTGGGACTTCCCGTCGCCGGCCTACTACGAAAAGGAGCAGGCCGCATACGAAGACATGCGCGCCCGCGAACAGCACCTCTAAACATCCCGAGCAGGGGAGGCGCGAGCTTCCCTTGCCCTCCCAAGACCCTTGATAGCGCGGCGCCGACGGCGGCCGTGAACGAAGAGACTTTGTCATGATCCGGCACATCAAAACAGCCAAGGCTTCCATCGAACAGGGCGGTGCCGACAGCGCAGTCACCAAGGCGGTCGAGGGCCTTCTTGCACAGGTCCGGGACGGTGGCGACAAGGCGGTTCGCGCGCTTTCAGTGCAGTTCGACAAGTTTGACCGCGACTCCTACCGGCTGACGAAGCAGGAGATCGAGGCCTGTATCAACGCGCTGACGGTCCGGGAGCGAGAAGACCTTGATTTCGCGCAGGACCAGATCCGCCGGTTTGCCGAAGCGCAGAAGGCCGCTCTGAAGGATATCGAGATCGAGACGCTGCCGGGTGTCGTGCTCGGTCACAAGAACGTGCCCATCCAGAATGTCGGCTGCTACGTGCCGGGCGGAAAATACCCGCTGCTGGCATCCGCCCATATGACAGTGCTGACGGCGCGCGTTGCCGGCTGCGAGCGGGTGATCACCTGCGCGCCGCCCTTCCAGGGTAAGATTGCCGACAAGATCGTGGCTGCGCAGGCGCTTGCAGGCGCTGATGAAATTTACTGCCTTGGTGGCGTCCAGGCGATCGCCGCAATGGCCTACGGGACTGAAACGATCGCTCCGGTCGATATGCTGGCCGGCCCCGGCAACGCCTATGTCGCGGAAGCCAAGCGGCTTCTCTTCGGCCGCGTCGGCATCGACCTCTTCGCCGGCCCGACAGAAACTCTGATCATCGCCGACGACAGTGTCGACGGCGAACTGGTGGCGACCGATCTGCTCGGCCAGGCCGAACACGGTATCAACTCGCCGGCGGTTCTCATCACCAATTCGGAGAAGCTGGCGCGCGATACGCTTTCCGAGATCGAGCGCCTGCTTGACATCCTCCCCACAGCGGCCGTCGCCGGCAAGGCCTGGGAAGATTTCGGCGAGATCATCCTCTGCGACACGATCGAGGAGATGCTGGCGGAAGGCGACCGCGTGGCCTCGGAACATGTCCAGGTCATGACCCGTGACCCGGACTACTTCCTCGACAACATGAAGAACTACGGGGCGCTGTTCCTGGGTGCCCGCACGAACGTCGCCTTCGGCGACAAGGTAATCGGTACCAATCATACGCTGCCGACCAACAAGGCCGCCCGCTACACCGGTGGCCTCTGGGTCGGGAAATTCCTGAAGACCTGCACCTATCAGAAGATCCTGACCGACGAGGCGTCCGCAATGATCGGCGCCTACGGCTCGCGGCTCTGCCTGATGGAAGGTTTTGCGGGACATGCCGAGCAGGCCAACATCCGCGTGCGCCGCTACGGCGGCCGGAACGTCGGCTACGCGATGCCCGCTGACCCTGTTTAACAACCGCGCACAAAAGCCCGCCAAGGGCTGCGCTCAAAAACCCAACCAGAGAGGACCAACTCATGTCGAAATTTATAGCTGCCGTTCTTGCGGCGACCATGCTCGTGCCCGTTGCGGCCCGTGCCGAAGGCGAGATCGAAGTTCTGCACCACTGGGTCTCGCAAAGCGAGGTCGACGCCCTCAACGTCATTCGCAAGGAACTCGAGGCCAAGGGCTTCACATGGAAGGATTCCGCCGTCGGCGGCATGAGCGGTGCGAACGCGCAGCAGGCACTGCGCTCGCGCCTTACGGCGGGCAACCCGCCGGGCGCCATGCAGTTTCTCGGTTGGGAAGGCGTGCAATGGGCGGAGCAGGGCGTTGTTCGCGACCTGAACGACCTCGCCAAGGCCGGCGGCTGGCGTGAAGCGCTCGCGCCTCAGCTCCTGCCGTTCGTGACGTCGGGCGACGCCTTCATCGCGGCCCCGATCAACATGCACCGCCAGAACTGGGTCTGGGCCAACAAGAAGATCTTCGACGATGCCGGCATCGCCGTTCCCAAGTCGTGGGCGGAACTGATCACGGCCGGCCAGAAACTTCAGGAGAAGGGCATCGTTCCCATCGCGATGGGCGATGAACCGTGGCAGATCGGGATCATCTTCGATGCCCTCCTGTCGGACGTCAACGGCCCGGAATTCTACCAGAAGACGGCGATCGACCTCGATCCGGAAGCGCTCGGCAGCCCGGAGATGGTCAAGGTGTTCGACACGCTGCGCGAAGTGCGCGGCCTCGTCGACAACAACTTCGTCGGCCGCGACTGGGCGGTTGCGACCGGCATGGTCATCAACGGCGAAGCCGCCATGCAGTTCATGGGCGACTGGGCGAAGGGCGAGTTCCTCGCAAAGGGGCTGAAGCCCAACCAGGATTTCTACTGCTTTGCGACGCCCGGCGAGGTTACGTCCTTCCAGTACCTGATCGACAGCTTCGGCACGTTCATCGTCAAGGATGAGAACGTGCAGAACGCGCAGACAGCGCTTGTCGAAACCATCATGGATCCGAAGGTCCAGAAGGGCTTCAACCTGATCAAGGGCTCGATCCCGGCCCGTAGCGACGTCTCGGTCGACGATTTCGACGATTGCGCAAAGCTCGGCTACCAGGAGCGTGCCACCGCAATCGAAAAGGGCAGCATGCAGGGCGCCATGACGCACGGTTTTGCCGCCAAGCCGGAATTCGCTTCCGTCTTCAGCGACGTCGCCGCGCAGTTCTTCGTCGGCACCATGAGCTCGGAAGATGCCGTCAAGATGCTGGTCTCCGGCATCGACAACGCTCGATAAGCCATACAGCCAATCGGAGGAGCCGCACCGCGTGGCTCCTCCCCATTACCGCCATCGGAGCTGACCCATGAGCGCCTCTACGCGCATGTCATCGCGATTGGCAGCCTGGCTTCCGCGCCTCGTCGTCGCTCCCAGCCTGCTCGTCGTCATCGTCACCGTCTACCTGTTCATTCTCTGGACGGGACTGATTTCCGTCACCTCGTCGAAATTCGTGCCGACCTACGATTTCGTCGGCCTTGAGCAATATATCCGCCTGTGGGCCACGCCCCGCTGGCACACGGCTGTCGCCAACCTGTTCATCTTTTCCGTGCTCTTCCTCGCGCTGTCGACGGGCCTGGGCCTGCTGATGGCGATCCTTCTCGACCAGAATATTCGTGCCGAAGGCGCTCTACGAGCGATCTACCTCTACCCGATGGCGCTGTCGTTCATCGTCACGGGAACCGCTTGGAAGTGGATCATGAATCCCGGCCTCGGCATCCAGCGGGTGGTAAACGACCTCGGCTGGATGGACTTCCGTTTCGATTGGATCACCAATCCGGACATGGCGATCTACACGGTCGTGGTGGCCGGTGTCTGGCAATCCTCGGGCTTTGCCATGGCGATCTTCCTCGCCGGCCTTCGCGGCATCGACAACTCCGTCATCAAGGCGGCACAGATCGAGGGCGCCACGCTGCCGCGGATCTATCGCCAGATCATCATCCCGATGCTGCGCCCGGCCATGCTGAGCGTGATCGTCCTGCTCAGCTACATCGCCATCAAAAGCTTCGACCTGGTCCTGGCGCTGACAAACGGCGGCCCCGGCACCGCAACCGAACTGCCATCGACCTTCATGTTCTCCGCCACCTTCCGGCGGAACCAGATGGGCGTCGGCGCGGCAAGTGCCGTGATGATGCTCATGACCGTCGCGGCGATCATCATTCCCTACCTCTATTCCGAGCTTCGGGAGAAAAACGATGGCTGAAGCACTCTCCCAATCCGGCAAGATGCGGCTTGGCCGTATCGCCATCTATGCCTGCCTGGTCATCGTCGCATTGCTTTACCTGATGCCGCTCTGGGTGATGGTCACGACATCGCTGAAACCACTCGACGAGATCTATGGCGGCTCGTTCATCGGCCTGCCCAAGGTGGTGACGCTCGATGCGTGGCGGGCAGCGTGGTCGCAGGCCTGCATCGGCACCGAATGCACAGGGCTGAAACCCTATTTCCTCAATTCGTTGCTGATGGTGATCCCGGCCGTGGCCCTTTCGACGGGCATCGGCGCCATTAACGGTTACATCCTGACGAAATGGAAATTTCCAGGCGCCAACTTCGTTTTCGGACTCATGCTGTTCGGCTGCTTCCTGCCGTACCAAGCGATCCTCATCCCCATGGCACGCACGCTCGGGCTGCTGGGTCTCGCCGGGTCCATTCCCGGGCTTGTCGCCGTCCACGTCTCCTATGGTATCTGCTTCACGACGCTGTTCTTCCGCAACTATTTCGTCTCGCTGCCGGATGAACTGACGAAGGCGGCGATGGTCGATGGTGCCGGCTTCTTCCGCATCTTCTGGAGTGTCATCCTGCCGACCTCGATCCCGATCATCGTCGTGTCCTGCATCTGGCAGTTCACGCAGATCTGGAACGACTTCCTGTTCGGCGTGTCCTTCACCTCCGGCTCCAGCAGCCCCATCACCGTCGCGCTCAACAACATCGTCAACGTGACCACCGGTCGCAAGCAATACAACGTCGACATGGCCGCCGCCATGATCGCCGCCATCCCAACCTTGGTCGTCTACATCGTCGCAGGTCGATATTTCGTCCGCGGCTTGACGGCCGGCGCCGTGAAAGGCTGAGGCTATGTCCACTCTAGAAATCGATCGCGTCCGCAAGGCTTACGGCCATCTCGAGGTTCTGAAGGAGGTTTCGATCTCCATCGGCACCGGCGACTTCCTCGTGCTGCTCGGCCCTTCCGGCTGTGGCAAGTCCACGCTTCTCAACATGATCGCCGGCCTGGAAACCATCTCGGGCGGCGAGATCCGGATTGCAGGGAAGGCCGTCAACGACCTCTCGCCGAAGGACCGGGACATCGCCATGGTGTTCCAGTCCTACGCGCTGTACCCGACGATGACCGTGCGCCAGAACATCGAATTCGGCATGAAGATCCGCAAGGTCGCCCAGGCCGATCGCGCCAAGGCCGTGAAAACCGCGTCGGACCTGTTGCAGATCACGCATCTGCTCGATCGCAAGCCGTCGCAACTGTCCGGCGGCCAGCGCCAGCGCGTTGCCATGGGCCGCGCGATCGTCCGCGAGCCAAAACTGTTCCTGTTCGACGAACCGCTGTCGAACCTCGATGCCAAGCTGCGCGTGGACATGCGCACGGAGATCAAGCGCCTCCATGCCCGCCTCGGCACGACGATCGTCTATGTCACGCATGACCAGATCGAGGCCATGACGCTCGCCACGCGCGTGGCGGTCATGAAGGACGGCGTCGTGCAGCAGATCGACGAGCCCCAGGCCGTCTATGACCGGCCCGCCAACGTCTACGTCGCGCGCTTTGTCGGGTCTCCCGCCATGAACATCGTGCCGGCCGTTCTGGAGGCACAGGGCTCGACGGTCACCGCCGTTGTAGACATCGCCAACCGACAGCCAGCCCGCATCGCGGGCATCGTCCTCTCGCCGGAGGCCGTGCGACGCTACGCCGGCAAGAAAGTGCTTGTCGGAATACGACCCGAGAATTTCTCGATCGCGAGTGGCGATATCCCTCCGTCGCTGACCATCGACTTCGACGTTGTCGAGCCGACGGGGCCTGACACGCTCGCCGTCTTCCAGCTTGGCGGCGTGGAGGTGACGGCCCGCCTTCCGCCCAAGCAGGCGCATGCAGGCCAGGAAGCCGCCTTGTCCGTCGATACGTCGAAGACCGTGCTGTTCGACATCGATACCGAAACGCGCATCGACTGAAAGACATCATGACCCAGACCGCAGACATCGTCATCATCGGCTCCGGCATCGGCGGGGCGTCCCTGGCGCACAGCCTGGCGCCCTCCGGCTTGCGGATCGTCATCCTCGAGCGCGGCGATTACCTGAAGGACAGTCCGGAGGCGCGTGACGATCGTGCGATCTTCCAGAAGGGTTTTTATCGGTCTTCGGAGGAGTGGCTGGGCACGGACGGAGAGGGGTTTCTCCCCGGCAATTACTACTATGTCGGCGGCAATTCGAAGTTCTTCGGCGCCGTCATGTATCGCTACCGGCGCGAGGACTTTGCATCACGGCCGCATATGGATGGAGCATCCCCGGGCTGGCCGATGTCCTATGAGGACTTGTCACCCTGGTATGATGCAGCCGAGAGCATTTTTCGGGTGCGCGGTTCGGTTTCCCGCGATCCGACGGAGCCGGCGCATGCCAAGCCCTACGTCTATCCATCGGTGCCTGACGAACCGTCGATCGCCGCCGTTCGTCGCCGGCTGGAAAAGGCCGGAATCCACCCGGCTGCCCTGCCGCTATCGATCGATATCGACGCGTGGCTGAAGCGGGCGCCGACGGGCTGGGATGCGTTTCCGAACACCGGCACCGGCAAGATCGATGCGGAGGTCGGTCCGCTTGCCAGCGCGCTCACCCATCCGAATGTCAGCCTCGTGACCGGCGCCTCCGTGACCCGCCTCGAAACGGACGAGACGGGCCGCCGGGTCGTGTCCGCCGTCTATGTGAAAGATGGGGTGGAGCAGCATATCTCGGCAGATCGCTTCGCGGTGGCGGCCGGCGCTGTGCAGAGTGCAGCGCTGCTCCTGCGCTCCGCCAGCAAGGCGCATCCGACCGGCCTCGCCAACGGCTCGGATCAAGTCGGCCGCAACTTCATGAACCACAACACGACTGCGATGCTGACGATCGATCCCTTCGCCGCCAACACTTCGGTCTACCAGAAGACCATCGCCTTCAACGATTTTTACAATGCGGACAACGAATACGGTGCCCCCCTCGGCAACGTCCAGCTTCTCGGCCACATCACGGGCAACATCCTCAAGGCCAATCTTCCCTTTCCGGCACCGACTTGGGTTGCCAGGCTCATTGCCCGCTATGCCTATGGCTGGTTCCTGACGAGCGAAGACCTTCCCAATCCCGAAAGCCGGGTGATGGTGCGCGACAACCGCATCGTCATGCACTGGATCCGCTCGAACATGCGTGCGCATGAGGCGCTGATCGCCAAGACGCGCGCCGTCATGCGAAAGGCCGGTTTTCCGATCGTGCTGACGCACACCTTCGGCCGCAAGACGACGTCGCACCAATGCGGCACGGCCCGCATGGGCAGCGACCCGAAAACCTCGGTCGTCGATCTCGATTGCCGCAGCCACGATGTCGAGAACCTCTACATCACGGATGCGTCCGTGCTGCCGACTTCGGCTGCCGTGAACCCGGCTCTGACCATTGCTGCCCTCGCGATCAAGGCCGGCAGCGCCATTTCAAGGGGGCAATGATGGGACTTCGAGACATGGGATCGGCGCGCTATGGCATTTCTCCCCGGCATCCGGATGAGATAACCACATTCGACTATATCGTGGTCGGCGGCGGCTCGACGGGCTGCGTCGTTGCTGCCCGGCTTTCGGAAGATCCCGCCGTCAACGTGCTCCTGCTGGAGGAGGGACCGCGCGACCGCAGCCCCTACATCCACATTCCCGGCGCCTACTACAAGACCGCGCAGGGCGATCTGTTGAAGCGCATTCCCTGGGAGCCGATGCCCGAGCAGGAGCGCTCGGAAACTCCGACGATGGTGCAGGCGCGGGTTCTCGGCGGGGGCAGCTCGGTCAACGCGATGATCTACATTCGCGGCGTGCCGTCCGACTACGAGCAATGGGTCGATATGGGCGCCGAAGGCTGGGGCTATGCTGATGTCCTGCCCTTCTTCAAGCGCGCCGAGGATAATAACCGCTTCTGCAACGAGGCTCATGGCGTCGGCGGCCCGCTCGGCGTTTCCGACATCGACTACATCCATCCCTTGACCCGCGCGTGGCTGCAAGCCTGCCAGCAGGCCGGGCTGCCCTATAATCCCGATTTCAATTCAGGCGACCCGGAAGGCTGCGGCCTCTACCAGATAACGGCCCGCAACGGTCGCCGCAGCTCCGCCGCGGTGGCCTACCTCAATCCGGCCCGAAAGCGGCGTAACCTGCGTGTGGAAACCGGAGCCATGGTCACGCGCGTACTCGTTGAGAATGGACGCGCCGTCGGTGTCGAGTGCGTGAAGGGCAAGCGCACCGTTGTGTACCGGGCCGACCAGGAGGTCGTCCTTTCCACGGGCGCGATTGCCACGCCGAAGCTCCTGATGCTGTCGGGCATCGGGCCTGCGGACCAGATCCGTCGGCAGGGCATCGACGTCAATGCCGATTTGCCGGGCGTTGGCCAGAACCTGCAGGATCACATCGAGATTTCGCTGGTCTACCAGCTCAATGGCCCGCACAGCTACGACAAGTACAAGAAGCCGCATTGGAAGGCGCTTGCCGGCCTGAACTATGCGCTGTTCCGCAACGGTCCCGCGTCCTCCAACCTCATCGAAGGCGGTGCCTTCTGGTGGGGCAACAGGGGCGAGGCGAGCCCGGATATCCAGTATTTCATGGTTGTCGGCGCCGGCATCGAGGAAGGTGTCGATGCGGTTCCCGGCGGCAATGGCTGCACGGTCAATCTCGGGCAGATCCGGCCGCGCTCCAGGGGAGAGGTCACACTCCTGAGCGCCGACCCGGCGGCACATCCGCGTGTGGCGCCCCGCTACTTCTCCGACCCTTACGATCTCGACGCGATGACCGAAGGGGCGATGGCCGCCATCGACATCATGGCGCAGCCGGCGATCGCGCAATTCGTGACGGCACGGCACGCTCCATCGCCGTCCCTCAAGACGCGCGAGGATATCAGGGCCTTCTGTGTCAAGGACGCGCATGCCGCCCTTCATCCTGCCGGCACATGCCGGATGGGTGGCGATGACATGGCGGTTGTCGATCCGAAACTGCGCGTGCACGGTATCGAGCGGCTTCGCGTTGCCGATGCGTCGGTCATGCCGACGCTGATTTCCGGCAACCCGAATTCCGTCTGCATCATGATCGGCGAGCGGGCCGCGGAGTTCATTCGTTCCTAGCGTGGTGAGGTTGCCGCACAAATTCATGCGCGCGTGATGCTTTTTATTGCGCATATATGCCTGTTCGTGCATGATGAGAATCAATTCACGCACAAAAAGGCAAGTTGAATGAAACCGAATGTTGTGGTCTTCGATATCGGCGGCGTCCTGATCGACTGGAATCCCGCTTATCTCTATCGCAAGCTGCTGCCGGACGAGGCGGCCGTGTCGGCCTTCCTGAGCGAGGTCTGCACGTCGGCGTGGAACGAGCAGTTCGATGCGGGCGTGCCGTTTGCCGAAGGCATCGCAGAGCTTGCGGAGCGCCACCCCGAGCGGGCGGCCCTCATCGAAGCCTACTGGCTGCGCTGGCATGAAATGCTGGGAGGCGAGGTGTCCGGGACGGCCGACATTCTCTGGCGTCTGAAAGACGCGGGCGTTCCGGTGCACGCCATTTCAAACTGGTCGGCCGAGACCTTCCCGAGGGCAAAGGAGATCTATCCATTCCTGGGCGCGTTCGACGTTCTCGTCGTTTCCGGCACGGAGAAGCTTGTGAAGCCGGGTGTCGCGATCTTTGAACGTTTTCTGGAGCGAGCGGGTGTGCGCGCCGAAGAGTGCATCTTCATCGACGACAATGCCGCAAACATTGCCGCTGCCGCAGCGCTCGGCTTCCACACCGAGCATTTCCGCACGGCCGAGGCGCTAGAAGTGCGGCTGACCGCGCTTGGACTTCTCGCGCAGGCGGAGAAGGCGAGGGCATGAGTGCGGACAAGGCGGAACTGGCGGGGCTTTCTCCAGAGGAGCGGCAGGCTGTCATCCTCGACAAGGTCAATGCGGCAGGGCGGGTCCTTGCTACCGGGCTCGCGCAGGAATTCGGCGTGTCGGAAGATTCGATCCGTCGCGATCTGCGCGACCTCTCGGATGCCGGCCTGGTGCAGCGGTTTCATGGCGGCGCGGCTCGGCTGGTCACGCCTGCGCTCGACTTCCATCGCCGTGAGACGCTGCATGCGGGAGAGAAAGAGCGTATCGGCCGTGCTGCGGCGGCGATGATCCCGGACGGCGCGACGCTGCTTGTGGATTCCAGCACGACGGTCGTGCAGTTCGTGCGCAGCCTGTCGCCGGCGATGTCGTTGCGCATCATCACGACCGCGGTCGACGTTGCCGCTGCCGCGCTCGACCATCCGCTTGCCGAGGTGATCATGCTGGGCGGCCGCCTCGGCCGGCTGACGCGCAGTGCGACCGGTGCCGGCGCAATCGATGCGATCCGGGCCTTGCGGGTCGACTATTGTGTTCTTGGCACCTGCGGCGTCGACCATGATCTGACGCTCCGCGCCGACGATTTCGAGGATGCCCACCTGAAGGCCGCGATGATCCGGGCTGCAAACAAGACCCTGCTTATGGCGACGGCCGACAAGCTTGGTCAGGCCGCAACCTACGAAGTGGCCCCGATCACCGCCGTATCGGCGCTTTTTACGAGCAGCACGGACGCTGCCATCCTCAAATCCATTCGCGAAACCGGTGTCGATGTCGAAACCGTCTGACAACGCCCGCCCTCTCATCGCACGGAGACAATGATGACTTTTTCACCGGATCAGGACGCCAGGGCGATCCTTTTGCCCGCCTTCGACACGTTCGACTTCATGGATGTCATGGAACCCTTTCTCGAAAAGGGCGGTTGTTCCGTTCTGATCGGGGAAAACCGGGCAGAATATGTCGCGCGGGCGATGTCGGCGGAAAGGCTTGCCGGCGAGACGGCGGATGTCTTTCGCGGTCACATCGCGCGTCTGAAAGCCGTCCGCCCTCAGTTGATCGTTGCCGTGGATCAGGAACTGGGCGGCATCCAGAGGCTTCAGGGGTTGGTTCCGCCACTTCCCTCGCTTGATGAGGCCCATGCTCTTTCCGATGAGGCCCTAGCAGAGCGATGTCGGGTGACGGCTGTGGCTGCGCGCGAACTCGGCGTGTCGATGTTCCTCGCCCCGATCGCCGACGTGATTGACGGCCAGAACGCCTGGCTGCGCGGCCGGACAATGGGGACCTATCCGGAAGCCGTTGCAAGGCTGGTATCGGCCTTCGTGAAAGGTGTCCAGAGCGCCGGGGTCACCGCGGTGACCAAGCACTTTCCCGGTTTCAACGATCTGGAACATGACCCGGCGCTGGTGGATGTTTCCCTGCACACGCCGCTGGATCGACTTCTGCACAATGCGCTGCCATTCAAGGCCGCGATTGCTGCCGGAACGAGGGCGGTCATGACAGGACCGGCGCCCGTTGCCGCAATCGATCAAGAGAATGCCGCCAGCACGTCGCCTGCGGTCATGACGATGCTGCGGGATGCTTTCGGGTTCAAGGGCCTGATTGTCAGCGACGACCTCGACGCTCCGGCCACCATGCGCGGTCGCTCGCTCCTTGAAACCGCCATCGCTGCGGTGAATGCGGGTGCGGACCTGCTGCTCGTGGGAGGAGGGCTGCACCTTGAGGCCCTGTGCGACGGCATTGCCGCGGCGGCTCGATCCGGGCGGATATCGCCGGACCGCCTGGCGGAGGCTGCAACGCGCGTGAGGCGCAATGCTGTCGATCTCTAAGAGAGCGATGGCAAAGATCAGGCACAGGAAACCTTCTTGAAATGGCGTCCACCCCTATCACGATAAGCGGGCTTTGCAGATCGAGCCGGCTACATTGCAATCTGTTCTTCCTTGCCGCCGGCATCGGCATAGGCGCTTGGGCGTCCAGCCTTCCGCTTCTCGCTGCCGACGTCGGGCTGAACAAGGGGCAGCTTGGAACGGTGCTTCTCTGCTTTGCCTTCGGCGCCATCGTCCTGATGATCAATGTCGGCCGCTATATCGACCGGATGATCAGCAACCAGGTGCTGAGCCTCTGCGGCAGCGTGGTTTTCGGTGCGGCCTTTCTGGTCATTCCGTTTATCGAAAATCCGATTGTTCTCGGCGGCTGCGTGTTTGTCGCCGGCGCGGCATTCGGGACGCTCGATGTGGCGATGAACACCGAAGCATCGCAAATCGAGCTGGAGACCGGCCGGCACCTGATGTCGTCCTTTCATGCGGTCTTCAGCATCGGCAATCTTGCCGGCGCATTCCTCGTGGGCCAACTGATCGGCCACGGCGGCGGCCTGCAGGCGTGCCTTGGGGTGGCCGGCCTCCTCGTCGTGGCCCTTGCGCTATCAAGCCGGATGATCGCGACGAAAGCGGCTCATCGATCATCGAGCCTGCACCCCGAAGGCACGCCAGCCACCAGTACGTCGCTCGGCGCCGCACAACGCACCCTCATCTTCGTGCTCGGAAGTATCGCGTTTCTGGCTTTGCTTGCGGAAGGCGGCATGATGGACTGGACGGCGATCTACATGATCGACATTCTCGGTGCATCCGAAAGCCATGGCGCCTATGCGTTTGCCATCTTTGCCGGTGCCATGGCGTGTGGGCGTCTTGTCGGGGATGCCGTGACGCGGCGTGTCGGGCACGTGCCGCTGATCAGGATCGGTGGTGTCCTCTGCGCGATGTCGGTCGCCATTCTCCTATTCGCAGACAGCGCGGTATTGTCCCTGGCGGCTCTTGCGCTTTGCGGCCTCGGCGTTGCGAACATGGTTCCGGCGGTGTTTGCAAGTGCTGGCCAAGTCGGCGGAGCCGCCGCCGGAAGGGCGATTTCCATCGTGACCACAATGGGTTACAGCGGGCTGTTGCTCGGCCCGGCTCTGCTCGGCTTCCTCGCGCAGGCAACCAGCCTTGTCGTCAGCTTCGTTCTGATCATGCTGGCATTCCTGCTCATTGCGGCCGTCACCTTCCAGCTGAGCCATCGCCTGAAACAGCGCCAAGTGGGCCTTTGAGACGACGCCCGGCCGGTTCGGATATTTAAACCAGGCCGAGATCCGAATAGCTGTCGTGCAAGGCCCAGTCGGCCGGGCTGAAACGGTCCTTGGCAAAATTATGCTGGTGCCAGTAGGGGTAGAGGTAGGCGGGGCGGCTAACCCTGTTGAGGGTATCCAGCTCCTCGTCGGTAAGCTTCAGGTCGACGGCGGCGATATTGTCGCGAAACTGGGCTTCGCTGAGGCCGCCGACGACGAGACTTGCCACGGCGGGGCGCGATAGCGTCCAGGCCAGCGATACCTGCGCGACGGAGACGCCGCGGGCCTTTGCAATGACGTCCAGAGCATCGACGATCGTCCAGAGACGCTCTTCGTCACGGATCGGCGGCTCGCTCCAGCCGGCAGCCTGGCGCGAACCGGCCGGTGACCTGTCGCGGCCGAAGGCGCCGGACAGGAAGCCGGCCGCCAGCGGGCTCCAGACCATCGCGCCGAGGCCCTGGTCGACAGAGAGTGGCAGGAGTTCGTATTCGGCCTCACGGGCTTCCAGGGTATAGTGGATCTGCTGGGTCACGAAGCGCGGCAGGTTTTTCGCCTCAGCGACCCCGAGCGCCTTCATGATGTGCCAGCCGGAATAGTTCGAGCAGCCGATGTAGCGAATCTTTCCCTGCTGCCGCAGCGTGTCGAGGGCAGACAATGTCTCCTCGACCGGCGTCACGCCATCCCATTCGTGCATGAAGTAGATGTCGATGTGATCCCGGCGCAGGCGCTTCAGGCTGCGCTCGCATTCGCGGATCAGGTGATACCGCGACAGGCCCTCGTCGTTCGGGCCGTCGCCGATGCGCATGCGCGCCTTCGAGGAGACGAGCACCTGGTTGCGCTTATCGCCGAGCGCCTCGCCGAGAATTTCCTCCGACCGGCCGAGCGAATACATGTTGGCGGTGTCGAAGAGATTGATACCACCATCGATGCAGCAATCGACGAGGCGGCGGGCCTCCTCGACGCCCTGATTTGCGACGCGCGCGAAGGCGCCGACGCCGCCGAAGGAGAAGGTGCCCATCGCGATGGCCGAAACCTTGAGCCCCGAACGGCCGAGTGTCCTGTATTCCATGTGCAAGCTCCTGCGGGAAAGGATGGTCGAATTGGGCGATCGTCAGGCGGAGCGCGGGTAGTGCCCGGCATGCCGGCAGAGGCTACTCCGCCGGCTGCTTGACAGTGTTCGGCAGCCGGTTCCGGGTCGGTTTCCACAGGCCGCGTTCATGGCTTGCCCGCAGGACGAGATCAGCACCGACGAGAATCTTGACCGGTGGCTGCGGCTCTGCGGCAGCGATCAGGTCGTTGAGGACCGTGACGGCGAGATTGCCGATCTTGCGCTTCGATACATCGATCGTCGTCAGGCCGGGCTCCATCGTGGCACTCTGCGGCAGGTTGTCGAAGCCGATGATCGAGACGTCGTCGGGTATGGCAACACCGTGCTCGCGAAGCGCGCGGATAAAGCCGTAGGCGATGATGTCGTTTGTGCAGAAATAGCATTCCGCAAGGTCGAGGCCCGTCGACAGCAGGGCGCGCGTATCGAGATAGGCGCCGTCATAGGTGGATTCCACCGAAAGAATGTCGGCTTCGTTCACCGACAGGCCAAGCCGCGCCATGTTCTTGAAGAAGGCTTCACGGCGCAGGCGGAAGTTCGTCGTATCGACATGGGACGCGACGAAGCCGATACGCTGGAAACCCTGCTGCTGGAAGCGGGACACGACCTTGTAGACGGCGTCCTCGTTGTTCATATCGACGAAGTTGGCATCGAGGACATCGTAGAACGTGTCGATGAAGACGGTCGGCAGGCCGAGGCCCTGGATCAGCCGGATATCGGCTTCCGTCAACTCCGTGCCGAGCGCGATGACGCCGGAAATCGGCGCACCCGCAAGCGATTCCGCAACCGAGCTGATCGGTTGCCCCTCGAAGCTCACGACTTCGAGCGTGTAGTTGCGCCGCGTCGCCTCCGCGGACATGCCGTCGATGTAGTCGGAGATGAAGACGCTGTGGTCGCGATTGACGGTATGGCCGTGCTTGGCGATCTTCAGGAAACGCAGCGTTTCGCCAGGCTCCGCGCTGCTTCTTGCTGCGCGTGGTACATAGTTCAGGCTTGCCACCGCCTCCAGCACGCGCGCCCGCGTCACGCCGGAAATTTCCCCCTTGCCGTTCAGCACGAGCGATACGGTTGCCGGCGATACGCCGGCGGCCTCCGCGATGTCCCTGATGGTCAGTTTTCCCGGTTTCTTCATGCGGAAGTGAAGGCCTTTTTATGCTGCGGCTGCGAACAAGTTTACTAAACGATTTAGGTCGTCTTTGCGAGACCTAGGGCAATTTCAGGGCGTTCGCAACCGATTTGCTGTGCAAACAGGGCTTGTCATCGCAAAAATCCTTTGCTAGCGTTTTAGTGAAGTCAAGGTTTGTTTAGTAAACAAACGGGAGGGGAATATGCGAAAAACCGGCGGACAGCTGGCGATGCTGGCTGTCATAAACGGCCTTCTGCTCGTTGCGGGAGCGATGATCTCCGGCGGCTCCTTCCTGTCGATTTTCAATCTTCAGTCCATGGCAAGCCAGGTGCCGGAAATCGGTCTTCTGGCCATCGGTGTCATGCTGGCAATGTGTGCCGGCAATGGCGGCATCGATCTGTCCGGCATCGCGCTTGCCAATCTTTCCGGCGTGCTTTCCGCCGTCATCGTGTCGTCCTTCGTGTCGGTGAACGACAGCGGAACGGCCTTCAGCCTCGCCTTCATCGCAGGTGCCATCCTCACCGGCCTTGCGGGCGGGGTGATCAATGGCCTTCTCATCTCGCGGCTGAACATCACGCCGATCCTCTGCACGCTCGGCACGCAAATGGCCTTCATGGGGCTTGCCGTTGTGGTATCGGGCGGCAAGGCCGTGATGGTCGGCAGCCCGGCGCTGCTCTCCAGCATCGGCAACGACATGCTGTTCCAGATTCCGATCAGTTTCCTGCTCTTCGTGGTCGTTGCTGGCGTGATCGCCGCGTTGCTGAAGTTCACGCCCTACGGTCTGTGGCTGATGTTGATGGGCACCAATCCCAAGGCCGCAGTCTATGCGGGCTTCCCGAAGAACGGTGTGCTCGTCGCGACCTATGCGATCTCCGGCATGCTGTCGGGTCTTGTCGGCGTCATCATCGCGGCGCGCAACGTCAACGTGAAGTATGATTACGGCAGCACCTACCTGCTCATCGCGATCCTCATCGCCGTGATGGCCGGCGTAAAGCCGGAAGGTGGCTACGGCCGCGTCATCTGCGTCGTGCTCAGCGCGATTGCCCTGCAGCTCATGTCGAGCCTGCTCAATTTCGGCGGCCTCTCCAATTTCGTGCGCGATTTCGCCTGGGGCCTGCTGCTGCTCACCTTCCTGGCCGTCGGCCGGTACGACATCGCGGGCTTCCTGTCGCCGGGTCGCCGCTCTCCAAACCCTTCGGTGCCTGTCCCTCAAACGCCGAAGTGAAATAGCGAGGGAAAATTAGTGGAGGAAAACATGACGTCATTTTCGAAGAAGATGCTCGCGGGAACCACGGTTGCTGCCGTGGCACTCGTTGGTTCCATCGGCACGCTGGTTGCGCAGGAAAAGCCGGTCATCGCCACCGTCGTCAAGATCAGCGGCATTCCGTGGTTCGACCGCATGAACACCGGCGTCGTCGCCTATCAGGAAGCCAACCCGGATGTCGTCGCCAGCCAGAGCGGCCCGGCGACTGCGGACTCCGCCCAGCAGCTCCAGATCGTCAACGACCTCGTTGCCAAGGGCGTCAACGCGCTGGCCGTCGTGCCGATGGATCCGGCCGTTCTCGAAGGCACCTTCCAGCGCGCCATGGAGCGCGGCATCGTCGTCGTCACGCATGAAGCTGACAACCAGACGAACACGCATGCCGACGTCGAGGCCTTCGACAACGCCGATTACGGCGCGGCGCTGAACGAGCGCCTGGCCGAGTGCATGAACAAGGAAGGCAAGTGGACGACCTTTGTCGGTTCGCTCGGCAGCCGCACACACATGCAGTGGGTCGGTGCCGGCGAGGAGAATGCCAAGAAGTATGCCGGCATGGAACTCGTCGATCCGAACAACGAATCCTTCGACGACGCCAACGGCACCTATGAAAAGGCAAAGGAAGTGCTGCGCAAGCATCCCGACCTGAAGGGCTTCCAGACCTCGGCCGGCAACGACGTGCTCGGCGTCGGCCGCGCGATCGACGAAGCGGGCCTCAGCGGCAAGGTTTGCCTCGTCGGCACCGGTCTTCCGAACCCGTCCGCCGATCTTCTAGAATCCGGCGCTATCACGGCGATCGGCTTCTGGGACCCGCAGAAGGCCGGCATGGCGATGAACGCCGTCGCCAAGCTGCTGCTGGAGAAGAAGGAAGTGACCGACGGCATGGACCTCGGCGTCGAGGGCTACAACAAGGTCTCGGTCAAGCAGGGTCCCGGCAAGGGCCTGCTCATCCTCGGCAACGGCATGGTTCTCGCCGACAAGGCGACCTACAAGGAACACATGTTCTAATCCGGCATCCGTCAACCGGTCGGGGGCTTTGTCCTCCGGCCGGAACCGTCCGGCGCGGCAGCGTGCCGGTCAGCATGAGGACAATTTCCGTGGCGGCACAGACAAATCCCGCGCAGCATCCGGCGGCGCTCCTTGAACTCAGGAACATCCAGAAATGGTTCGGCGGCGTCCATGCCCTGCGCGGCATCGACCTGACGCTCCAGCCGGGTGAGGCCTATCATCTGCTTGGCGAGAACGGCTGCGGCAAGAGCACCGTCATCAAGATCATGTCGGGCGCGCATGCGCCGACATCCGGAGAAATCGTCCTTGGCGGCGAAACCTTCGCGTCGCTGACGCCGATCCAGTCGCTGGCCGCCGGCATAGAGACCGTCTACCAGGATCTGTCGCTGCTGCCCAATCTGACCGTCGCCGAAAACGTCGCGCTGAATGAACAGCTGGTCGGCGCCAATGGCCGGCTGGCGCGCCTTTTCGATCGCAAGAGGCTGAAGGAGACGGCGGAAAAGGCCCTTGCCGCCGTCGGGCTTCCGACCGACCGCGCCTTTCTCAACACGATCGTGTCCGACCTGCCGCTTGCCTCCCGTCAGCTCGTCGCCATCGCGCGGGCAATTGCGACCCGCGCCAAGCTCGTCATCATGGACGAGCCGACCACGTCGCTAACGCGCCGCGAGGTCGACAATCTCATCCACGTCGTCGAGCGGTTGCGCTTCGAAAACGTCGCCGTGCTGTTCGTCACGCACAAGCTGGACGAATGTTACCGCATCGGCGGGCATGCCGTGGTCTTCCGCGACGGCCAGTGCGTCGCCCAGGGGCCGATCGAGACCTACAGCAAGAAACAGCTTGCCGAGCTGATGACCGGCCGGTCGATCGATGCGCAGCGTTATCGCACCGGAAAGCCGTCTGATGTCGACCGCCTCAAGGTGGATCGTCTCGTCGCCGATGGCGTGCGGGAGATCAGCTTTTCCGTGAAGAAGGGCGAGATCCTCGGCATTACAGGCCTTGCCGATTCCGGCCGAAACGAGCTTGCCATGGCCTTGACCGGCGTCGTCCCGGCAACCGGCGGCGTGCTGACGCTTGACGGCAAGACCGTCTCCGTGCGCTCGCCTGCCGAAGCGATTCAGCAGGGCATCGGCTATGTGCCGGAGGACCGGCTCGCCGAGGGCCTCTTCCTCGACAAGTCGATCTTCGAAAACGAGATCGCGCTCATCGTCGCGCGCCTCAGCAATTCGTTCGGCGTCGTCGACCGAGAGGAGGGGCGCAGGATTGCTGCCCGCCTTTCCGAAGAGATGCGGTTGAACACCAGGGATATCGACCTTCCCGTCGGCGCGCTGTCCGGCGGCAACCAACAGCGCGTGCTGATCGGTCGCTGGCTGAGCATCGCACCAAAACTGCTCGTGCTGCACGGTCCGACCGTGGGTGTCGACGTCGGATCCAAGGATACCATCTACCGCGTCATCCAGACGCTTGCCGAAGCAGGCATGGGCCTCGTCATCGTCAGCGACGACCTGCCCGAACTCCTTCAGAACGCAGACCGCATCCTCGTCATGAATAGCGGCCGGGTGGTCGCCGAAATGGATGCGGAGCAGGCGACCGAAGACCAGCTTTACAAGGCGATGCTGACCACCATGAAGGAGACTGTGCAATGAGCGCTTCACGGACCGAAGACCTTCACGGGGCCGCGGCGCAGTCTCGTTCCTTCAGCCTTGGCGAACTCGTGCGCCGGCGCCCGGAAACCATCACCTTCACGCTTCTGGTCGCCATCTGCGTGATCGTCACGATCGTGAACCCGGCTTTCCTGCAGCCGTCGACCCTCATCGACATCGGCCGCGCGAGCGTGGTCATGGGGCTTTTCGCGCTCGGCGTCTTCATCATCCTGGCCGCGGGCGGCATCGACGTATCCTTCACGGCGATCGCGGCCTTCACCATGTATTCCATGACCGTGCTGGTGCAAACCTACCTGCCCAACCTGCCGATCGCCGTCGTCATCCTCATGGCGATGTTCGGGGGCGCGGCGCTCGGCATCATCAACGGCCTGCTCGTCCATCACCTGAAGGTGCCGTCGCTGATCGTCACGATCGGCACGCAGTATCTCTTCCGCGGCTTCCTGCTTTCCTTCATCGGCACGGTCTGGATCATGTCGCTGCCGCCGCAGATGGGCGCCTTCGGCCGTATGCCGCTGTTCCAGATCGAAGCTACCAATGGCGCACTTATCACGCTGCCGTTCTACTTCTTCGTCCTGCCCATTGCGGCGGGTGTGACCTGGTGGATCCTCAATCGCACCCTCATGGGGCGCGCCATCTTCGCCGTCGGCGGCAATGCCGATATCGCAAGCCGCCTCGGCTACAGCCTGCGCACCGTGCATGTCTTCCTGTTCGGCTATGCGGGCGCGCTCGCGGGCCTGGCCGGCATCATCCATGTCTGCGCCAATCGCCAGGCCAATCCCTTCGATCTGGTCGGCACGGAAATCAACGTGATTGCCGCCGTCGTGCTCGGGGGGGCGCGCATCACCGGCGGCACGGGCACGGTTCTCGGCACGGTTCTCGGCGTGCTCCTAATCGTCGTCATCAACAGCGTGCTCGTCATGGTCGGTATTCCCAGTACGTGGCAACGGCTTGTCGTCGGCAGCTTCATCCTGTTGGCCGCCGCCTTCTTCGTCACAGGCCAGCGCAAGAAATAACCATCCATTCCCGGAGAAAACCCATGAAGAAGTTCCTGAACGATCCCGTCAGTTTCGTCGACGAAATGCTGGAAGGCATCTACAAGGCGCATCCGGCCGTAACCTACACGGCCGGCGACCTGCGCTGCCTCGTCACGGCGAAGACCAAGCCCGGCAAAGTCGGCATCGCCACCGGTGGCGGTTCCGGCCATCTGCCGACGTTCCTCGGCTTTGTCGGCGATGGCATGCTTGACGGTGCTGCGGTCGGCGGCGTCTTCCAGTCGCCCAGCGCCGAACAGATGTACCAGGTGACCAAGCATATCGATCAGGGCGCCGGCGTCCTGTACATCTACGGCAACTACACCGGCGACATCATCAATTTCGACATGGCGGCGGAACTGGCCGATCTCGACGGCATCGCGGTCAAGCAGGTCGTCGGCAATGACGACGTTGCCTCCTCGGTGGTCGGCGAAGAACACAAGCGCCGCGGCGTCGCCGGCATCTTCTTCATCTACAAGGCTGCCGGCGCGGCTGCTGCCGAAGGCCTTTCGCTCGACGAGGTCACGCGCCTTGCCGACAAGGCGCGGCTGCGCACCCGCACCATGGGCGTTGCCCTTTCGAGCTGTGTCGTTCCGGAAATCGGCCATGCCACCTTCTCGATCGGCGAAGACGAGATGGAAATCGGCATGGGCATCCATGGCGAGCCCGGTATCAGCCGCAAGAAGCTGGCGCCTGCAGATGCCGTCGTCGACGAGATGATGGACCGCATCTTTGCGGAAACGGAGTACAAGCAGGGCGACACCGTAGCCGTGCTGATGAACGGTCTCGGCGGTACGCCGCTGGAAGAGCTCTACATCCTCTTCCGCCGCGTCTCGCAGCTTCTCGAAGCGCGTGGTGTCACGGCCAAGCATGTCTGGATCGGCGAGTTTGCCACGTCGATGGAAATGGCGGGCGCCTCGATTTCGATCTTGCATCTCGACGAGGAACTCGATCGCCTCGTCGCCGCCCCGGCCAACACGCCATTCTTCCAGCACGTAGTCGGGTGACGGCATGACCATGCAGACATTGAACGCAGCCGGCCTGATCGATCTCTTCAAGAGCTGGAAGGAACTTTTTGCCGAACAGCGCGAGTTCCTCATCGCGCTCGACGGCAAGGTGGGCGACAGCGACCTCGGCATTACCATGAGCAAGGCCTTCGCCGCCGCCGCAGAGGCACTCGACGCGGAAGGCGCGGAGGCCGGCATTTCCAAGCTCCTGCGCACCGCAGGCGCGACGATGGCGCGTACGGCACCCTCCACCATGGGCACGTTGACGGCGACCGGTTTCCTGCGCGCCAGCAAGGCCGTCGAGGGCAAGGACGCACTTGGGACGGCGGAGATCGGTGCTTTCTGGCGCGCCTTCCGCGATGGCGTGGCCGAGCGCGGCAAGGCCAAGGTCGGCGACAAGACGCTGCTCGATGTGCTCGACCCCATTGCGGTGACGCTGGAGGCACAGGCGGCAAGCGGCGCGACCCTCTCCGATGCGCTGGCGGCAACGGCGCAGGCCGCCGAGCAGGCGCTGGAAGCCACGAAGTCCCTGGTTGCGCAACACGGCAAGGCGGCTGCATTCCAGCAAAAGACGGTTGGCCTGCAGGATGCCGGCGCAACGGTCGGCTACTTCCTCATCCGTCGCATGGCGGAATTCCAGGCCGGCCGATAAATCGCCAAAAGTGGACGGGGCTTCAAGTCAGAGCGAAGCCCTGTCCGGACGGTTTCATCGGCGACGGTGTCGGAACTCACTCGGTGAGCTTTGGTACTTTTTGCGGAATGCCGTTGCGAGATGCGCTGAATCGGAAAAGCCCGTTTCATGGGCGATCGCGGTGACGGGCAGCACGCTGTTGTCGAGCAGGAAGCGCACGTAGCGCAGCCTTGTCTCCAGAATGAAATGTTTCGGCGTCATGCCGATATGCGCCTGGAACAGGCGTATGAACTGGCGCGGCGACAGGCCGATCGTACCGGCGATGCGCTCGGGCGATACGTCCCGGCCCTTGCGGCTCTCGATCAGCACGATGGCTCTTTGCACGCGGGCATCCCCGACATGTCGGAACGCGGAGGCGCGTTCGTGGTCGAAGGCGCTCATCGTCTTCTGGTCGGTCAGCGAGAGCTGGTAGACGGCCTTCGCCGCGCGGTCCGGACCGCAGTGCTTGCGGATGAGCTCGGTCATCAGGGAAAGCACCGATACGCCCCCCGGCACGGTGATGCGGCCGTCTTCGGCGAGAAAATCGTCCCGGGTTGAAAAAGGCTGGCGTGGAAACGCCACCCGGAAATCCTCCGCATGGAAGGGGTGGATGGCGGCCCTGCGCCCCATAAGCAATCCCTCCTGGGCAAGGACGAAGGAGCCGGTGCAGGCGCCGATGATGGGAACACCGGCGGAAGCGGCGACGCGGAGGTAGTCGCGGTGCGAGGCCGGGGCCGCCTGGAGATGTGGAAGCAGACCGCCGATCACGACGATATAGTCGAAGTCGGTAGGGTTGATGTAGGGCGCGTCGGCGTGGATGCGGATGCCGCAACTCGCTACAGTCGCGTCGCCTGGTTTGCCCATGATCGACCAGCGGCAATGGAGCGGGCGGGAATTGTCCGCGAAATCCGCCGCATGGCGGAGCGGTTCGACGACGCCGGTCAGCGACATCATCGGAAAGGTCGGCCACAGAAGAATGCCGACGGAAATGTCCGGTTTGCGGTCGCGCGCCGCCAGCAGCCTCTCCGTCCAGAGGCTATCCAGCCAGTTGATGTAGTCGGCCTCGGTCTCCGTGCGTGCAAAATCGTCCTGTACAGCCATTTGCGCCCCTTTCGTGGCTACTATGAATGGCCCGTGTCATTTTTCAAAGAAAAAGTCCGTTTTTTAAAATCCAGCAAGTCCCATCAGTGGCAACATCCTTTGCGTTGAATGCAACACCGGTCCGCGAACGTGGCCGGTCAGGGGAACCAATAACTTCAAGGATCGAACAGATGACACTTTCTCTTTCGAGAAGGCTGGTGGTGTGCGCGCTGCTGGCAGGCGGGAGCTTTTCGCTATTTTCCTCCACGACGCAGGCCTTTGAGCTCGCCGAACAGGGTAAACTGACGGTCGCCTTCACCGGCGACATGCCCGGCTCCGGCTGGCAGGACGGCAAGCTGATCGGCTATGACGGCGAGATCATGCAGAAGGTGGCCGAAAAGCTCGGCCTCCAGATCCAGCCTGCGCTGATGGAATGGTCCGGTACCATCGCATCGGTCGAGGCGGGTCGCGTCGACGTGATGCTGGGCACGATGGGCTGGACGGAAAAGCGCACGCAGATCATGAGCCTTTCCGAACCGATCCATTACTTCAAGAACGGCATCATGCAGTCCTCCGGGACGAACTGGGACAAGCTGTCGGATCTCGAAGGCAAGAAGGTCGGCACGATCACCGGCTTTTCCTTCGTGCCGGAGCTGAAGAAGATTTCGGGCCTGGAGCTCTCGCTTTACGACACATCCGATGCCGCCGTGCGCGACCTGATCGCCGGTCGTGTCGATGCCGTCATCGGTGATCCGCCGGTCGTATCCTATGCGATCAAGCAGAACCCGGACTGGAACATGCATTTCCTCGCCTTCACCGATACGAGCTCCGACTTCCCCCTGCTGACGGGCCTCGGGCAGGTGGTCTACGGCTTCAACAAGAAGAACGACGACCTGCGCCAGAAGGTGGACGGCATCATCGCCGAGATGTGGAAGACCTGTGAGATGAAGGCGATCGGCGAGCGCTACGGCCTCTCCGCCGATGTCTGGTACACGCCGGCCGGCGAGAATTTCCGGGCTGGCGTCGACCGCGCGGCGGATTACAAGCTGCCATCCTGCGCTGCCGGCGGCTGATGTGCGATCCGGGCGGTTGCCACAGCGTGGCCGCCGCCCGACGCTCTCTCAATCATAAAGGGGAATGCCATGAACCCGCTGCTGAGCGTGACGGGCCTGACGAAGAGCTATGGTCCGGTCGAGGTGCTGAAGGGCATCGACTTCGACGTGGCTGCGGGCGAAAAGATCGCCCTGATCGGCCCCTCCGGGTCGGGCAAGTCGACCTGCCTGCGCTGTCTAAATTTTTTGGAAAAACCAAGTGCCGGCGAAATCCATCTCGATGGCGAGCGGATCGGCGTTCGCCTCGATCGGCCGATGAACGACCGGCAGCTTGCGCCGCAGCGGGCCGAAATGGGCATGGTCTTCCAGCTCTTCAATCTCTGGCCGCATCTCTCCGTCACGGAGAACGTCGCGATCGCCGCGCGCAAGGTGCGGGGACTGTCGGCACGGGAGGCGCGGGAGCTGGCGCTCGACATGCTCGCGAAGGTGCACATGACCCATCGTGCCGATGCGTCTCCGCTGGAGCTTTCCGGCGGCCAGCAGCAACGCGTCGCCATCGCCCGCGCACTTGCCCAGAAACCTAAGCTGATGCTGTTCGACGAGCCGACTTCGGCGCTCGACCCAGAACTGGTGCATGAAGTGCTGAAGGTGATGGAGGAACTCGCCGCCGAAGGCCGCACCATGCTGATCGTCACGCATGAGATCGCCTTTGCCCGCGACATCGCCGACCGGGTGCTGTTCCTGGATGGAGGCAGGATCGTCGAACAGGGACCGGCGTGTGAGTTGATCCTCTCTCCACGTGAGCCGAGAACCCAGGCTTTCCTCCGCCAGATCCGGCATTGAGGGGCATGCCATGACCGAACCATCGACCTTCATCCTGATCTTGGAAGGGCTTCTCACCGGGGCTGGCGTCACCGTCGTCGTCACGCTGGTGTCCTTGTTTCTGAGCGTATCCCTCGGCTTTGGCCTCGCCCTCGTGCGGCAGTTCGGAAAGCGCCGCGCGCTGCACGCCCTGATCGATGTCTACTGCGAGATCATGCGCAACATCCCAGCGCTGACCCATCTGTTCATCCTCTATTTCGGGCTGGCCAGCATCGGGTTTCGGCTTTCATCCATTACCGCCGGGATCCTCGGCCTGGGGCTGATCGGCGGGGCTGTCACCTGCGATCTGCTCCGGGCGGGCTTTGCGGCCCTGCCGAAAGGCCAGGCCGAGGCAGCACTCGCCGTCGGCTTCACGCCCACCCAGACGATCCTCGATATCCTCACCCCGCAAGCCATGCGCCTCGCGCTGCCGTCGCTTGGAAACTATGCTGTGCAGCTTCTGAAGGACACATCGATCGTTTCCGCCATCGCGGCGCCAGAGATCATGTTCTACGCTCGCTCGCTGGTGACTTCGTCTTTCCAGACCACGCTGATCTACACCATGGTCGCCGTGCTTTACCTCGCGCTCGCCCTGCCTTTGATGCAGGCGATCCGTGTTCTCGAAACCCGGTACGGAAGGCTGAAGGCATGACCAGATTCATCCAGCCCTATATCGACCATGCCGGCGAATGGCTGCCGCTTCTTCTGGAATCGATGGGCAAGACGGCGTTGCTTTCGGTCTCGGCGTTTGCTCTCTCGCTGGTGTTCGGGCTTCTGTTGGCGCTCTGCCGCACCACACGGTGGCGGGCGCTCGAGCGGGGCGTGGTGTTCTACGTCACGGCCGTGCGCGGTGTGCCGCTTCTGGCCATTCTCTTCCTGCTCTATTTCGGACTGCCGGGGATCGGCATCACGTTCGACGCTTTCACCGCGGCCATCCTTGGATTGGCGCTCGCCTTCGCCGCGCAGGTGGCGGAACTGTTCCGCGCCGGCCTGATGGCGATCCCCGCCGGCCAGCGTGAAGCGGCGCTTGCCGTCGGTTTCACGCCCTACCAGAGCTTTACGCTGATCGTATTGCCGCAAGTGGTGCGCATCAGCATCGCCCCGCTCATCGTCACCTTCGTTTCGCTGTTGAAGGATTCCTCCCTCGCATCGCTGATCACGGTGGACGAACTGGTGCTGACGGGCCGCGCCATGGCGACGGAATATTTCCTGCCGTTGCAGATCTATGTCGCGGTGGGCGTCTGCTACTTCCTGATCGCCTGGCCCTTTTCGCTTCTTTC
Organism: Shinella sp. GW821-FHT11G07; assembly: GCF_058808115.1. Lineage (NCBI taxonomy): Bacteria > Pseudomonadati > Pseudomonadota > Alphaproteobacteria > Hyphomicrobiales > Rhizobiaceae > Shinella > Shinella sp. GW821-FHT11G07. The sequence continues at coordinate 3,874 of NZ_JBXARJ010000012.1, read as the reverse complement.
CAAGCGCCTCGCGCCGTCCGCGGCCCGCTAACTTCCATTGAAAGACAAGACAATGACGATTCCTTCCCATGAAGGCCGCCCGACCCGGCGCGCCGTCATCCTCATGACGCCGGATATAGACGATCCGGCCGGCATTCCGACCGAGAGGACCTATGCGGTGAGGGCCAACTATGCAGAGGCGATCAGCGAGGCGGGTGGTGTGCCGCTGATCCTTCCCTATGAAACACATGCGCTCGCGGCAGCACTTGATCTCGCCGATGGCGTGCTGATCACGGGCACGACACCCGGTGCCGAAGGGGTGGCCGAAAGGCGGTCGTTCGAATTGAAGCTCGTCGAACACGCGGTCAATACCGGAAAGCCTCTCCTCGGCATCTGCCACGGCATGCAGCTCATCGGCGAATGGCTGGGCGGCACGTTTGCACGGAGCCTGCCGGCTGAAACCGTCGACCACATGCCGAGCGCGGTGGCGGATCGCATTGCCCACGAAATATCGGTGGAGCCGGGGAGCGTGCTTGCCGACGTGCTCGGCGGTGGCTCGGCCAAGGTGAACAGCCTGCATCAGCATGCCCTGACCGGTGTCGGCCGGTTCCGCGTCACTGCCCGTGCCCGGGACGGGGTCATCGAGGCCTTCGAAGGGGAAACGCCGGGCTTTTGTCTCGGCATTCAATGGCATCCCGAATATCGCCTGACGGATTTCGATCGCGCGATCTTCCGCACGTTCGTGGCGCGGACCGCCGCGCGCGAGGTGAAGGATACGCTTGAGAAAACAACCTGCCGGGTGCGGGCGCGTCTTGCCGTACTCGGCCTTGCCCTGCCCGAGGCGGCCGTGCCGCCCGGTGCTTTTGTCGGCGCGGTCAGGGTCGGCGATACCGTGACGGTATCCGGCCAGGTGGCCTTGAAGGACAAGACCGTTCTCCGAACGGGCCATCTGGGAAACGGTGTATCGCTCGAAGACGGGCGAGAATGCGCCCGCTGGGCGCTTCTCAATGCGCTGGCGCAACTGGAGCGGATCGCCGGGAGGCTCGACCGGGTGAAGGGATTTGTGCGGCTTGCCGGCTATGTGGCCGCAACGCCCGACTTTACGCAGCACGGGGCGGTGGTCGATGGCGCATCGGAATTGCTGCGGGAGATTTTCCCGACCTGCTGGCCGCATGCCCGCCTCGCGGTGGGTGTTGGTTCGCTGCCGCGCGGCGTGCCGGTAGAGATCGAGCTGACAGCGCTTCTTGGCGATGCGGAGGGCTGACGCGATGCACATCGCCGTTATCGGGGCCGGCGTGGTCGGCGTTTCTTCGGCCTATCTGCTAGCGCGGGCCGGCCATCGCGTCACTTTGATTGATGCGGAGGCGGCGCCGGGCAGGGGGGCAAGTGCGGCCAATGCCGGCCAGTTGTCCTGGGCCTATGGCGATGCCATGGCCTCACCTGCCTTGTTGCGGCATCTGCCGGCCATCCTGACGCAGCGTGATCCGGCGTTTCGGGTCCGTTTGCGGCTCGATGCGGATTTCTTGCTCTGGGGTCTAAGGTTTCTCAGCCATGCGCCGTCGCGGCGCTGGTGGAAGAACACCAGCGACATACTTCGGCTTGCCGATGAATCCCGGCGGGAAATGGCGATGCTTCTGACGGAGGCGGGCCTGGCTTTCGACTACCGTGTCGCCGGCAAGCTGCATCTCTATCCGGATGCACCGAGCTTTGCCGCGGCCTGCCCGACCGTTGAACGCAAGCGGCAGATGGGCCTTGACCAGCGCATCCTGTCCAGGGCCGAGGCTGAGGCCGTGGAGCCGGCCCTCAAAACCTATCAGGGCGAGATCGCAGGCGCCGTCTATGCCCCGGACGATGCGCTCGGCGATGCAGCGGCATTCTGCCGGCAATTGACGGACTTTGCGGCCCACAGATATGCCGTCTCGATGGCTTTCGGAAGAAGGGTTGTCGGGTTCGAGCAGCATGCCGGGCGCCTTTCGGCTGTCCGGTTTGCGGATTGCGAGCCGCTGCGGGTTGATGTCGCGGTCGTTACGGCCGGCCCGCTGATCCGCACCCTTACTGCGGCCCTGCCGGAAGCGCGGGCGGTCCAGCCCGTCGCCGGCTATTCCCTGACCGTGCCCTGGCAGCAGGGCGCGCCCCGCGTCAGCCTGACGGATGTGAAGCGCAAGCTCGCCTTCGCGGCGATCGGCGATCGGTTCCGCGTCGCGGGCCTTGCTGATATCGTGACGCCCGGCTCGGGCTTTGCGCAGGATCGCTTCGCAATTCTGCGGGAGACGGCGCGTGCCGTGATGCCCGGTTGTTTCGACCAGGCGGAATGGGCGCAGCACTGGTCTGGCGAGCGTCCGATGACACCATCCTCCCACCCGCTCATCGCCCCCTCACGAAAAATCCGCGGCGTCTACGTCAACGCGGGACATGGCATGCTCGGCTGGACGCTCGCGCTCGGGTCCGCACGGCGTCTTGCCGACATGCTGGCCTGAGGGCTCTGGCATCTTCGGCGGGGCCAAGGCGGAACAGGGGGATCCGCATGACCACCGGCTTTCCGTCAGGTCTGCGTCGACGATTGCGCGACGAGCTTTTCCAGACGCCCGATGACGAGGTCGAGAGTTCCGGTGAACTCTTCCAGCTTTGTGGGGCTTATGCCCTGGAAAAGCGCCTTTGCGAGTTCGCCTGTCTCCCGCTTCAATCGGTCGGTGATTTCTACGCCGGCTGAGGTGAGATCGAGCAGGATCGCGCGCCGGTCGTTCGGATGATCTCTCCGTTTTACGAAACCGGTCTTTTCCAGGCCGTCGATGAGCGTGGTGACGTTGCGGGGTGTGACCTTCAGCGCATCGGCAAGTTCGCGCTGGGTAATGGTGTCCCGGTGCGAGATTGCCCAGAGCGCGGAGGCCCGTGCCCGGGTCAGGCCGCGCTCTTCCAGGCCGCGCTTCATGTCGTCCGACAGGATCACCGTCACCAGGAAGAGACGCGCCAAGGCGATCTCATTTGGCGCAGATGATGTATCATTGTCATTATGTATATTATTCATTATATCGCGATGTGCACTTCTCGATTTAGGAGCTTCGCATGACGATACCGCTTTCCACCCCTCAATCCAACATCGCGCTGATGCGGACGGCCTTTGCGGCGCTCGGCCGCAAGGACGCGGATGCGGTCGTCGATCTGATGCCGCCGGACTTTCTCATCAACATTGCCGGCGTGCCCTATCAGAAAAAGGGAACCGCAACCTGGCGCAAGCACGCCGCACTGCTCTTTTCCGCTTTTCCTGACCTCCAGGTGAGGATCGAGGATATCTTCGCCGCCGAGGACAAGGTTGCCGTCCGGCTGCGCATTACCGGCACCCATGACGGTGAGTTCCTCGGCATCCAGCCGACCGGCAAGAAGGTCGACTACGAGAGCACCGAGATCTACCGCATCGCCGACGGAAAGATTGCCGAGGAATGGATCTGCTCCGACATGCTGACCCTGATGGCCCAGATCGGCGGCCAGGGCCTGTCGATGGGCAAACTCGCTTCGATGTGGCTTGCCGGCTATCGCACGTGGTTCGCGCTCGGCCTTGGCGTCGTTCTCGGCGCCCTCGGCATGGCGCTCGCGTCATTCTGAACGAAAAGCCCCCGGATGTTTCCACCTCCGGGGGCTTTGCCTGTCGTCATCGACCTGTGTCGAATTACTTCACGCCGTTCGCCGCATCCTCGATGATCTTGGCGACGGCCTGGGGTTGGGAGACATAGACGGCGTGGCTGCCGGCCTGGTCGACGGTGGTGGCACCGGCACGCTTTGCCATGCCGCGCTGGGCGTCGACCGGGATCATGTGGTCTTCGGTGGCGACGAGATACCAGCTCGGCTTTTCCTTCCAGGCGGGAACCGTCACTTCACCGGCGAGCGCCTCGACACCCCA
>NZ_JBXARJ010000011.1:0-246532 GCF_058808115.1 Shinella sp. GW821-FHT11G07 | reverse complement strand
TCTTCATCAAAATCTCCTCATGCATATTGCCGAGAAAATTCTACTTTTGAACCCGATTAGTGCGCGGGAGGATTACCCTGCAGGCCTTTCAGAAACTAGAAAAGTCGGCTTAACTTATTGAAAAAAATGGCGCACCCGACAGGATTCGAACCTGTGACCTTTGGAATCGGAATCCAACACTCTATCCAGCTGAGCTACGGGTGCTTGCCCTAGGCGATGACTCGCCTGTCCGATGAGAGGGTTCTTAGCCTAGCTGGGGGCGGGCTTCAATCGGGAAAATGCGGAAATCGGCGTTTCCGGTGGTGTTGAAAGGATAGAGCCGCCGGCGGGGTCGCGGGCGGCTCTTTGTTTTCGGCTTGAACCGGTCAGGCGGTCTGCATCGCGCCGGGGCCGGGGATGGCTTTTTCGGGGACCTTGCCGAGGATGATCATGCCGAGCACCTCGTCCTTGGTAACGTCTTCGGTACGGGCGTGGCCGACCACCTGGCCGTTCTTCATCACCGAGACGCGGTCGGCGAGGTCGAAGACGTCGTGGATGTCGTGGCTGATCAGGAAGATGCCGATGCCTTCCTTCTTCAGCTGCTTGATCAGCTCGCCGACCTGCGCCGTCTCCTGCGGGCCGAGCGCTGCGGTCGGCTCGTCCATGATGAGGATGCGGGCGTTGAACAGGATGGCGCGGGCGATGGCGACCGATTGGCGCTGGCCGCCGGACAGCGCCTTTACCGGCTCCTTGAAGCGCTGGAAGTTCGGGTTGAGGCGGCCCATCACTTCGCGGGTTTTCGCTTCCATCGCCACGTCATCGAGCGTGCCCCAGGGGGTGCGCAGCTCGCGGCCGAGATAGAGGTTGGCGGCGGCATCGACATTGTCGGCGACGGCGAGCGTCTGGTAGATCGTCTCGATGCCGTACTTCTTGGCGTCGCGCGGGTTGTTGATGTCGGCGGGTTCGCCATTGATCAGGATCTCGCCGCCATCGCGCTTGTAGGCGCCGGAGAGGATCTTGATCAGCGTCGACTTGCCGGCGCCGTTATGGCCGAGAAGTGCGACCACTTCGCCGGGATAGAGGTCGACCGAGGCATTGTCCACGGCGTGGATGCCGCCGAAGGAGATGGAGATGTTCTTCAGCTCCACGAGGGGCGTACTTGTGTCCGTCATTGGATGGGCTCCTCTTACTTGGCGCGGGCGCGGTAGACCGTGTCGAGCCAGACGGCGACGACAAGGACCATGCCCACCACGATGCGCTGGAACGGGGTGTCGATGCCGACCAGCACCATGCCCGATTGCAGCGATTGCATGACGAGGGCGCCGAGCATGGCGCCTGCGATTGTGCCCATGCCGCCGGCAAGCGACGTGCCGCCGATGACGGCTGCGGCGATGGTGTAGAGCTCGTCGAGCTCACCCTGCGCGTTGGTTGCGGCATTGAGGCGGGCGGTGGAGATGGCGGCGGCGATGGCGCAGAGAATGCCCATCAGCGCGAAGATTTTTACCGTCACCCAGCGGGTCTTGATGCCGGCGAGTTCCGCGGCTTCCTGGTTGCCGCCGATCGCGAAGACATAGCGGCCGAAGCGCAGGCGTGTCGAGATGAAGGTCATGACGATGCCGACGACGATGGCGATCAGCACGGGGATGGCAATGCCGTGCGGGATGAACAGGCCGCCCTCCGGCCAGGCGATGCCGTTGGCGTCGGCATATTTGCGGGCAATGGCGACGGGCCAGGGATAGGCATTGACGACCGCGATCGCACCGAGCACCAGCGCACAGCCGACGGCGGTCAGAAAGTATTCCGCCCACATCGGGCGCTGCGGGAAGCCGAAGCGCTGGCGCTGCTTGCGTGAATTGATGATGGTGGCGACGATGGCGATGCAGGCGAGGACGCCAACGATCCAACTTGCCGTGGCACCGATCGAGCCCTCGGTGCCGCCGCCCATCAGGCGGAAGGTGGCATCCATCGGCGCGACCGTGCGGCCGCTGGTGACGAACCACGTGGCGCCGCGCCAGACGAGCAGGCCGCCAAGCGTCACGATGAACGAGGGCACGTTGAGGAAGGCGATGATCGAGCCGTGCAGCGCGCCGATGGCCGCGCCCAGCGTGATGCCGGCAAGCAGCGTGATGACCCAGATCGCCGGGTGATTGAAGCCAAGCAGCTGCGGCAGCAGTTCGGCCTGCAGCACGCCCATGCTCATGCCCACGAAGCCGAGGATGGAGCCGACGGAAAGGTCGATGTTGCGGGTGACGATGACGAGCACCATGCCGGTCGCCATCACGGCGACGGAGGCCGTCTGGACGGAGAGGTTCCACAGGTTGCGCGGCGTCAGGAACAGGCCGCCGGACAGGATGTTGAAGCCGATCCAGATGATCAGCATGGCGCCGATCATGCCGAGCAGGCGCGTGTCGATCTCGGTGGCGCGAAAGAAGCGCTTTACCGGGTTCTCGCCCGCCGATCGCGCGCGGTTGGCATGTGCGGTAGTCGTGATGTCGGCCATGGCTTTGCCGTCCCCCCACTTTTGTTGACGTGTCCTTCGGGCGCTCGGATTTTTATCCGTTTCGAGGATGTGTCGCCGTCGCATCCTCCGCCCGCTGCCCATCTTGCGCAAGCGCCGCAACGTATGACGTTGCGGCGCCTGGTGATGGTCAGGTCATTTGCGGTTCATGGCCCGTCAGTTGCAGGCCGCAACCGAGCCGGCAGCGACGCCCTGGCAAGCCGTTTCCTTCGGGATCCAGCCGGCGTCGATGACGACGTTCAGGTTGTCCTTCGTGATCGGCAGCGGTGCGAGGAAGACCGACTTCATCTCGACGCCCTTCGGGCCGCCGTTGAAGGTGGTCACGCCTTCGATTTCGTCCATGGTCTTGCCGCTGGCGAGCGTTGCTGCAATTTCCGCAGCGCGCTTGCCGAGTTCACGGCTATCCTTCCAGACCGACACGGTCTGGGTGCCGAGTGCGACGCGGTTCAGCGCAGCGTGGTCGGCATCCTGGCCGGAGACCGGTACGGAGCCGGCGAGGCCCTGGGCAGCCAGGGCCGCGATTGCGCCGCCGGCCGTGCCGTCGTTCGAGGCGACGACCGCGTCGACCTTGTTGTCGTTCGCCGTCAGGAACTGTTCCATATTCTTCTGGGCGTTTTCCGGCTTCCAGCCGTCGGTGTAGGCTTCACCGACATTCTTGATCTTGCCGGCATCGACCGCTTCCTTCAGCACTTCCTGCTGGCCTGCGAAGAGGAAGTCGGCGTTCGGATCGGACGAGGAGCCCTTGATGAAGACGTAGTTGCCTTCCGGCTTCACCTTGAACACTTCGCGGGCCTGCATGCGGCCGACTTCCTTGTTGTCGAAGGTGATGTAGAAGGCAGCCGGGTTTTCGATCAGGCGGTCGTAGCCGACGACCGGGATGCCTTCTGCGGCAGCCTTCTCGATGGCCGGGCCGATGGCTTCCGAGTCCTGGGCGAGAACGATGATGGCGTTTGCGCCCTGGGCGATCAGCGATTCGACGTCGGTCAGCTGCTTTGCGGCAGACGACTGGGCATCAGCCGAAATGTACTTGTCGCCGGAGGCTTCGAGCGCTGCCTTGATGGCGGCTTCGTCGGTTTTCCAACGCTCTTCCTGGAAGTTCGACCAGGAAACGCCGACCACGAGGTCCTTGGCGTGTGCAACGGAATGCAAGGAAACGATGATGGCAGCCCCTGCCATCAGCTTCAAAACGAACTTCATAATATCCTCCCAAGTGAACACCGGCCGCCTGGACGAACCTCCCGTCCAATCAACGACCGGCCACGATCTTACTGTCTCGATACCCCTCCCGACGGTGCCGGGACTTTTTTCTCGACAGTCGAGAAAATAAATGTCAGAACTTTTGCAGGCTGTCAACATGGCTTGAAAGGCCTTGAATGACGGCACGACAGATGCTTTGGGAGGGGCATGTGTTGCAGCATGTGAGAGTGAGTGGAATCCGGGGATGCTGACCAAGTCGAGCACGGAGCTTGTGCGTCAGCAGAACAGCGCGCTCGTGCTCGCCTCTCTGCGCCGGCACGGGCCGCTCGCCCACACCGATATTTCCCATCATACCGGCCTTGCGTCCGCGACCGTTTCGGCAATCACCGCCGATCTCGAAAAGGCGGCCGTGCTGGAGCGCCGCGAGCAGCAGGTATCTGCGTCGCGCGGGCGGCCGCGTGTCATCTTCGGCCAACGGCGCGATGCCGGCTACCTCATCGCCGTGCGCATCGCCTCCGACATCGTGCAATATTCGCTTGCCGACTATGGCGGGACGCTGCTCGACCGCTTCGAGGAGGCGCGCAATCACGCAGATACCGCGACGCGGCCGTTTGGCGAGGCCTTCGTGGCGGCACTCGACAAGCTGGTGAGCCGCTCGCGGATCGACCGCGCGCAGGTGCTTATCGTCTCGATCAGCAGCAAGGGTCTCGTCGATCCCGCGACGGCGCGTCTTGTCTGGTCGCCGGTCTTCGGTTCGCAGCAGGTCGATTTCGCAGCCCTGCTGCAGCCGCACTGGCGGGCCAAAATCCTGCTCAACAACGAGACTTTGCTCGTGGCGCATGCCATGGCGCAACGCATGGAGAAGGCGGGGGTCAAGAATTTGCAGGCGGTCGCGGCCCTCTCGCTCGGCCACAGCATCGGGCTCGGCATCGCGCGGTTCGATCGCACCAGTGAACTGTCGGTCACGGCGCCGAATTTTGGGCACATGCTGAATTCGTCGGATGGCAAATTGTGCCGCTGCGGCTCGCACGGCTGTATCGAGGCGTCGGCCGGCTTCTACGGCATCCTGCGCACTGCCTTCGAAGTGCCACCGGATACGATCCCCGCAAAATTCGTGCCGCTTGCGGAAATGGACAAGATCGCGCTGCGCGCCCGGCAGGGCCATCGCATGTCGGAATATGCCTTCCGTCAGGCAGGCCTCGCTTTGGGGCAGGGGCTGTCGCGCGTTGTGAGCCTCTACGAAAGCATGCCGATTGCCATCACCGGCCCCGGCACACGCTATTTCGACCTGATCCGGCGTGGCCTGGAGGAGGGTCTCGCCCAGTCACAGCAGGTCCGCCTGTTCGGCGCCCCGCCGATCTCCGTGGTGCCGGAGGAGGCAACGCTGGTGCTGGAAGGTCACCTCGACCGCGCGCTTGCGGAGATGGATCACGATGTCATTGCTGCTCGGACGATCAGCGAGTGACTGCGGCAAGCGGGCCATAGGCTCGAATCCTGTCGCACGCACCACTTTCTTCTTCCGGAGGATCTAAGTATGTAGAAGAAATTGTTGTTAAGGGTGGGAAATGGGTAAGCCGCTACCGGTATTTTTTCATGTCGGCCACGAACTAAATTTGAAGACCAAAGCCCGAAAAGGTTTGGCGCAACTGGATGGCCCGTCGCTGAAAATTTGCGAGAGTGGCACCGGAGCTGAGATCAATTTCCTCACAGAGACTATGAGGAGTGTAGCCTTTGTTCGCCCTCATATGATTGGCTCTGTGATTAAAATCGACTTAGGTTCGGAATATTTATTTATGTCAGTAACAAGATTTATGGTCGGGCAATTTGCGCTGGTGAATCACTTTGGGACCGCTCGCCTCTTTAACGCGCTAGCGGTGACGAGTGCTGGGCCTTCGACATCAGAGTTTCCTATTCGCCGGTCGCTGTCTAAGAAGCGGCGTTTCGCGATATTTATGATCTCTGCCCTTGTTAGTTTTTCATGTATCGCCGGGCTCAGTTTCCTTAAGCGTTATTGGTAGAGGGTTTTTATCGCCATTGACCACGGTCACCACGACGCCTGCGGCGAATCTTAATCCATCCAAACCAGCACGGATCACCTGGATAGGGCGGCCGCCGATCATCTCGGGTCGATACTCCACTGTGGCACGATTCTCTGATGACTTGGGGTGGCCGGGCGGAGAGGCGTGGAGTGTGGTTATCGAAGTAGTCGATGGCGAGGCGCGGGCAAGCTTTTTGGTGCCCGATGCCCCGCATGGGCGCCTCGAAGAGGGGGCCGTGTTTGAACTATTCGAGGGCAGGAATCTCTCCGCCTCTGTGCTCATTCTTGACGAGCCGAGCATATGAAATGCCGTCGGTCCGCACAGTGGCTCGGGTTAACCGCTAAACGGGGAGACGTTGCCCTGGCTGAGCTCCAACAAAAAGACCGGGCGACAGAATCGCCCGGCCAGTTGCTTGGGAGGAGGGTTTCGTCAGGCGACGGAGATCTGGCGCTTTTCCTGGACCGACTTCACGGCCGCATCGGCGAGTGCCAGTGCTGCGAGACCATCGGCGCCTGACGGCGAGATTACGGCGCCCTTTTCGATCGCCGCGATGAAGGCGGCGATCTCGTTGGCATAGGCTTCGGTGTAGCGGGTCATGAAGAAATCGTGCAGCGGCGGACGGGTGTAGCCGTCGCCGTTGGCGATTTCGATCGAGACCGGGCGCTGGTTTTCGGCGGAGACGACGCCCTTGGAGCCGTGCACTTCGATGCGCTGGTCATAGCCGTAGGTGGCGCGGCGGGAGTTCGAGATGATCGCCTGCTTGCCGGACTTGGTCTGGAGGATGACCGAGACGCTGTCATAGTCGCCGGCCTTGCCGATTTCGGGGTCGACCAGAACGGCGGCGGTCGCCGACACCGAGGCGACCTCTTCGCCCAGCAGGAAGCGGGCCATGTCGAAGTCGTGGATCGTCATATCGCGGAAGATGCCGCCGGAGCGCTTGATGTAGTCGACCGGCGGGGCGCCGGGATCGCGGGACGTGATGGTGACCATCTCGACGTCGCCGATCTTGCCGTCATCGATCGCCTTGCGCACAGCCATGAAGTGGGGGTCGAAGCGGCGGTTGAAGCCGACCATCAGCTTGCCCTTGGTTTCTTCCACCACCTTCATGCAGGCGCGCACGCGGTCGACGTCGAGGTCGATTGGCTTTTCGCAGAAGATCGCCTTGCCGGCGCGGGAAAAGCGTTCGATGAGGTCGGCATGGGTGTCGGTCGGCGTGCAGATCACGACGGCGTCGATGTCCCTGGCGGCTTCGATCGCCTCGATCGTGCGCACGTCGCAGCCATACTGCTTGGCAATGGCGTCGGCGGCGGCCGGGAAGGCGTCAGCGACGGCGACGAGCACGGCATCGGGATTGCCGGTCACGGCCTTGGCATGCACCTTGCCGATGCGGCCTGCGCCGAGAAGACCAAATCTCACAGTCATCTTCATACTCTCTAGGTGGACCGCAGGTTTCAGCCTTGCGGGGTAGGGACGGGGCGATGCGCTCGCCCCGCAAAAGCGCCGCGGGAGTTCGCGGAATGGATGTCAGGTCTTGCGCTTCTTCTGGCGGTAGACGTCGACGACGACGGCGGCCACGATGATCAAGCCCTTGACGATCTCCTGGTAGAAAGCATCGACGCGCAGGAAGGTAAAGCCCGATGTCATGACGCCGAGGATGACGGTGCCGATGACCGTGCCGGTGATGCGCCCGACGCCACCGGCAAGCGAGGTGCCGCCGATGACGGTCGCGGCAATGGCATCGAGTTCATACATCACGCCCATGCCGGCCTGTGCTGTCTGGGCGCGGGCGGCGGTGACGACGCCGGCGAGGCCAGCGAGTGCACCGGCAATCGCGTAGACCTTCACAAGGTGCGATTCGACGTTGATGCCGGAGACCCGGGCCGCCTGCACATTGGCGCCGATCGCATAGGTGAACTTGCCGTAGCGGGTGTAGCGCAGCGCGATGTGGAAGATCACGGCGACGACGAGGAAGATCACGACGGGCCAGATGCCGGTGCCGATGAAATTGAACTGTTCCGTCAGGCCCGAGACCGGCTGGCCCTTGGTGTACCACTTGGAGATGCCACGCGCCGAGACCATCATGCCGAGGGTGGCGATGAAGGGCGGGATCTTGGTCTTGGCGATGAGCTGGCCGTTGACGAAGCCGGCAAGCAGGCCGACGCCGACCCCGACCGCCAGAGGCACGATGAAGGGCAGGTCCGTCAGCGAGGGATAGAGTGCGCGCGGCCAGGTGGAGGCTTGCGCCAGCGAGGCGGTGAACATCGCCGTCATGCCGACGACGGAGCCGGACGAGAGGTCGATGCCGCCCGTGATGATGACCTGCGTCACGCCGACCGCGATGATGCCGATGACCGAGACCTGCAGGATGATGATCGTCAGGCGCTGCGGGTTCATCAGGAAGCTCTGGCCGACGAAGATCCAACCGAGGATTTCGTAGACCAGCGCAATGCCGATCAAGACGAGAAAGATGTTGAGTTCCGGCGGGAGCCGGCGGGCAGATTTCTGCGCAGCGGCCTGGGCCTGCGCGGCGGAATTCGTGCTCATGATTACCTCCCTTGGGGCCGCTCGGCGGCCTTAAATCTCACTGGCCCAATCTTGGGACCCGCTGTTACTGGGCTGCCAGTTCCATGACCTTGACCTGCGTCGCCTCCGCGCGGTCGAGAATGCCGGTGACGCGGCCCTCGTGCATGACCATGACGCGATCGCTCATGCCGAGCACTTCTGGCATTTCCGACGAGATCATGATGACTGCGACGCCGTCCTTGGCGAGTTCGGTGACGAAGCGGTGGATTTCCGCCTTGGCGCCGACGTCGATACCGCGGGTCGGCTCGTCGAGGATCAGGATGCGCGGGTTGGTCAACAGCCAGCGGCCGATCAGCACCTTCTGCTGGTTGCCGCCCGACAGGTTCTCGATGCGCTCCGACAGGTTGGGCGTCTTGACCCTGAGCTTCTTGCTCATCTCCTCGCAGACTTTCGTCAGCGCGCCCTCGGAAACGAAGCCGTTCTTGACGAATTTGTCCTGTAACACCGCAATTTGCATGTTTTCCAGGATGTCGAGGATCAGCAGACAGCCGGTGTCCTTGCGGTCTTCGGTCAGGAACGCCATGCGATGCTTGATCGCCGTGTTCGGGCTGTCGATGCTGACTTGCTTGCCGTTGATCGAGATCGTGCCCGAGGTCGCCGGCGTCACGCCGAAAATCGTTTCGGCGACATTCGAGCGGCCCGAGCCGACGAGGCCTGCAACACCGAGGATCTCACCGGCACGCACATCGAAGGACACGTCGTGGAAAACGCCCTTGAGGTTGAGGTTTTTGACCGACAGCACGACATCGCCGATCGGCACGTCCTCTTTCGGGAACATCTGGGTGATTTCACGACCGACCATCATGCGGATAATATCGTCGCGCGTCACGTCGGTGGAGGCATGCGTGCCGATATACTTGCCGTCGCGGAACACCGAAAACTCGTCGGCGATTTCGAACAGCTCGTTCATCTTGTGGGTAATGTAGACGATGCCGATGCCCTGCGAGCGCAGGTCGCGGATGATCGTGAAGAGGTGGTCCACCTCGCGCTCGGTCAGCGCGGAGGTCGGCTCGTCCATGATGAGGACGTCGGATTCGTAGGAAACGGCCTTGGCGATCTCCACCATCTGGCGGTTGGCGACGGAGAGGTCACGCACCTGCACTTCCGGGTCCATCGCGATGTTGAGGCGTTTGAAGAGTTCGGCCGTCTTGCGGTGCATCTCGCCGTGGTCGACGAAGCCGAAGCGGTTCTTGGGTTCGCGGCGGATCCAGATGTTTTCCGCAACCGTCATGAAGGGCATCAGGTTCAGCTCCTGATGGATCATGGCGATGCCGTTCTCCAGCGCGTCGAGCGGCGATTTCAGGCGGATCTTCTGGCCCTTGAGCAGCACTTCGCCCTGGTCGGGCGTGTAGATACCGGCAAGGATCTTCATCAGCGTGGATTTTCCGGCACCGTTCTCGCCCATCAGCGCATGCACGGAGCCGCGCCTCAGCTTGAACTGGACGTCGTCAAGCGCGACGACCCCCGGGAATTCCTTGCGGATACCCTCCGCAGACAAGAGATATTCAGCATTCGGAATGGCGCCGCTAGCACGAACCGCGGCCATGGTGGTCGGACTGACCATCGTCCCCTCCCTCCCGGAGCAACCTGAAACGGGTCGGACGCGCGCACGCCAGCGTGCGCGCGTCCTTCATAGTCTAACTGGCTTTCAAGAGATCGGTGAGCCGATCAGTTCTTGGCCTGGAAGTCGGCGATGTTGGCCGGCGTCACGAGCTGGAAGGGGATGTAGACCTTGGTGTCTACCTTTTCGCCCTTGGCGAGCTTGAGTGCGGCATCGACCGAGCCCTTGCCCTGGCCGGCAGCATCCTGGAACACCGTCACGTCGAGGTCGCCGGCTGCCATGGCGGCAAGGGCGTCCTGCGTGGCGTCGATGCCGGCAATGACGACGCTGTCCATCGAGCGGCCAGCAGCCTTCAGCGCCTGGATAGCGCCGATGGCCATTTCGTCATTGTTGGAGATGACGGCATCGAATTCCAGACCGGCGGAGAGCCAGTTGGTCATAAGGTCGGAACCCTGGGTACGCGACCAGTTGGCGGTCTGCTCCTCGACGATTTCGAGACCCTTGCACTCGTCGGTTGCGATCACGTCCTTGATGTCCTGCGTGCGCACGCGGGCGGCCTGGTTGGACAGTTCGCCCATCATGACGATGACCTTACCCTTGCCGTTCAGCAGGCGGCAGACTTCCTTGGTTTCCAGCGTGCCGGATTCCACTTCGTTGGACGCGACGAAAGCCTGCTTTTCCGGCAGTTCGTTGACGTTCGCCGGCTCGCGATTGACGTAGACGAGCGGGATGCCGGCGTCCGCTGCGGCCTTGGAGAGAGCGGCCGTCGCGTCGGTGTCAACCGGGTTCACGATGATGGCGCTGACGCCGGAAGCGATGAAGTTCTGGACTTGGCTCTGCTGCTTGGCGACGTCGTTCTGGGCGTCTTCGATCTGCAGTTCGACGCCGTCGAGCGTCTTGGCATAGTCGGTCATGCCGTTGCGCAGAACGGTCAGGAAGTTGTCGTCGAACAGCGCCATCGAGACGCCGATCGTTTCGGCGTGGGCGGCGGTGGACATCATCACGGCAAGCGCCGAGCTCAGAATGAATTTTTTCATGTCGTTCTCCTCCTCAACGTGGTGTCCGGCGGCACCACCGACTTGGCCGGAAAGCTGACCCTTGGGCAGCCCGGCCCTTGCTCCTCCCGGGAGGCAGGGGCCAAAACAGAATAAACAAACCGCGAATTCCGTCTTACGGAATGTTTATTCCATTTTCTCGATACAACGTCAAGCCCGTTCCATTTTTTCCGGCGCGGCATCGTCCCATGCTTGGGGAAAAGTGCCGGCGGGCTCACCGCCGGCAAGGGAACTCAGACGTTCTCGCTGATATAGGCGACGCTTTGCGTGACCGCAGCCTTGGGGTCGGCGACGCCGTGGACGGCCGGCGAGAACGGCTCGAAGGACAGTGGACCGGTATAGCCCGCGGAAAGCAAGGCCTTGATCTGGCTGATATTTTCGAGCAGGTCTTCCGGTCCGACCAGAACGCGATGGCCGTCCCGCATGTCGGAAACGGAGACGGCAGGGTCTTCGACGCCGGAAATGTGGACCAGGCCGGTCAGGTCGGCAAAGAGATCTGGCTCGCCGGCCAGATGATGATGGAACGTGTCGTGCACGAGGCGGAATGTCTGTTCCCCGCCCACCGCCTTGATCGCTTCGGCGGCCTCGCGCTTCGAGCGTAACGAGCAGATTTCGAAGCCGAGCGGCTCGACCAGGCCGATGATGCCGGCGGCATCCAGCAGGGGCTTCAGGGCGGTCAGCGCTTCGCGGAGGTTTGCCTGCCGCTCGCCATCCGCCTGGCCGGTGCCGTCGTTCTTGGGCACGAGCACGAGCGCTCGGGCACCACAGGCCGCGGCGTAGTCGATGAGCTCCTTTGCTTCGGCCGCGCGGGCCGGCGTCCACTCGTTGAAACGCTGGAGGGCATTGATCGAGATGATCGTGACGCCGTGACGCTCGGCAAGGGATTTCACGTCGCTCGGCGTCGTGCCGTCGAGAATGGCGTTGCCGTCGAGGTCGTTGCGGATTTCGACGGCCGTCATGCCCAGCGAGACGGCAAGGGAGAAAAAGGCGTCGAGCTTCAGGGCGGGGGCGGTCATGTGGTTGAGGGCGAAATTCAGGGCGGGCATAGAATGGGTGTCCTCCGGTCGTCGAGGCTGCCGACAGGGCGCCTCGCATGCACGCATGAGGATCGGCAAGGCTTTTGCAGGCGTCAAAGGCGAAGGCGGAAAGACCGCCCTCATTGCTGAAAGATTAGTCGTGAGAATGACGGAAAACCATCATTCCCCGCTTCAGATATTCTCCGGCAGGAAGATGTCGAAGGGCAGGAAGGTCTGCCCCGGCACGGCCGAAGGGCCCTTTTCTATGGCGCTGACCATCAGCGAAACGAGTTCACGGCACAGGGCGGGCAGGGGGGTGTTGATCGCCATTGTGACGATATCGTCCGCCAGCCCTGCCTTCGATTCCGGCGTCAGTTCATTGACGATCAGCTGTACCTTGCCCGCAAAACCCTCCTCGCGGATTGCTGAAATCGCCCCTTCCATGCCGCCGCCGGCGACATAGAGGCCGACGAGGTCGGGATGCTGGGCGAGCAGGTTGGCGGTCGCCTCGTGGGTGATCTCGCTGGTGTCGAGATTGACCAGCGTATCCAGCACCTCGAAATCCTGGCCTTTCTCGCGGAAGAAGGAGCGGAAGCCCATTTCGCGCAGTTCATGGCCGTGGAACCGGTGGCTGCCGACGAAAATCGCCACCTTGCCCGGCCGTCTGGCGCCCTTGGCGATCATCCAGGCCGCCGTGCGCCCGACCTTCATATTGTTGAGGCCGATATAGCCCTGGCGCACGTCCATGGCGAAGTCGGAGAGCAGGCAGAACAGCGGGATGCCGCGGGTTTTCAGGTCTTCCGCCATCGTCGTGGTTGCCGGGTAGTCGGGGGCGACGACGGCGAGTGCCTGGTTGCGTGCTGAAAGCTGGCGCAGCATTTCCGTCATCGCAGCCGGGGTCTGCGCATTGATGAAGTCGATCTGCGGAATGATGCGCGCAGTGGTGCAGGCATTGCAGGCGATTTCGATCTCGCGGGCAAAGTTCTGGTAGAAGGCCTGGCTGGGGCGCTGGAAGCTGAAGCCCAGCCGGTATTGCGGCAGGTCCTCGAAGACCCGCTGCCGGATGAGGCCGATCGCGTGATAGCCGATCGCGTTGGCGGCGTCATAGACGCGGCGCGCGGTCTCCTCGCGCACCTTGTGGCGACCGTTCAGCACCCGGTCGACCGTTGCCACGCTGACGCCGGCTGCGTTGGCCAGGTCCGTTATGGTGGGCCGCGACGCCATGTTCCCCTCCCTGAAAGTTTCCATCAGGATCGAATGATAGTGAATGATGGAATTTGACGCATTCTATCATGGCAGGATTGAGAGATGCAAGCAGCGGCGCTATCGTTTGTGCATGAGACGAGACGGGCCGCTGGAGAGCGCCCCGCATGGAGGAGAGAGCGATGAAGCCGACGAAGCGGGACTACAGCCTTCTTGGCCGCGATGCCGAAGCTGCCGTTGCCAATGGGCTGGCTGCCGCCGAGTGGTATCACACCGACATCCCGCGCAAGGAGATGAAGGCACTGATGCAGCGCAGCGACGGGCCGGCGATCCGCGATACCGCGATCTGGCTCGGCACGATGCTCGTCACGGCCGCCGCCGGGATCTGGTTCTGGGGAACCTGGTGGGCGGTGCCGTTCTTCCTGGTCTATGGCGTGCTCTACGGTTCGGCGTCGGATTCCCGCTGGCACGAATGCGGCCATGGTACGGCCTTCAAGACGCTGTGGATGAACGACGCGGTCTACCAGATCGCCTGCTTCATGATCATGCGCAATCCCGTCACCTGGCGCTGGAGCCATACGCGCCACCACACCGACACGGTCATCGTCGGCCGCGACCCGGAAATCGCGGTCATGCGCCCGCCGGATCTTCTGCGCCTGGTGCTGAACTTCTTTGGCCTGCTCGACGCGTGGCACGCCGTCGTCGATATGGTGCGCAATGCATCAGGCGTGATGAGTGCTGCGGAAAAGACCTTCGTGCCGGAATCGGAGCAGCCAAAGGCGATCCGTATCGCCCGCATCTGGCTTGCGATTTATGTCGCGACCATCGCCCTCTGTTTCGCCACGGGGTCGATCCTGCCGGCCATGCTGATCGGCCTGCCACGCCTCTATGGTGCCTGGCATCACGTGCTGACGGGCCTGCTCCAGCACGGTGGCCTGGCGGACAATGTCACGGACCATCGGCTGAACAGCCGCACGGTCTACATGAACCCGTTCAGCCGGTTCATCTACTGGAACATGAACTACCATGTGGAGCACCACATGTTCCCGATGATCCCCTACCACGCGCTGCCGCGGCTGCACGCCATGATCAAGCATGACCTGCCGACGCCGAACCCGTCCATGTGGCACGGCTACCGTGAAATGATCCCCGCCTTCCTGCGCCAGCTGCGCAACGAGGACTACTTCCTGAAGCGCGACCTGCCTGCGACGGCACGGCCCTACAAGGAAGAGTTTCATGCCGAGCCAGCCGTCGTGGCTGCCGAATAACAAGCATTCACTGGAGGAGATGACCATGAGCGATACCTGGATCGAGGTCTGCGCGGCAGACGAGATCGACGAAGAGGATGTCATCCGCTTCGATCATTCCGGACGCACCTTTGCGATCTATCGCAGCCCGGAAGACACCTATCACGCGACGGACGGCCTCTGCACCCATGAGAAGATCCATCTCGCTGATGGGCTCGTGATGGATCACGTCATCGAATGTCCCAAGCACAACGGCCGCTTCAACTACAAGACCGGCGAGGCCAAGGGCGCCCCCGTCTGCGTCGATCTCAGGACCTATCCGGTCAAGGTCGAAGGCGGCACCGTCTTCATCGGGCTCTAGTATCTCTCGGGAGGATCGTTTCATGGCGAATTTCGTCATCGTCGGCGCCGGTGAATGCGGCGCGCGCGCGGCTTTTGCGCTCCGCGAAAAAGGGTTCGATGGCGCGATCACGCTGATCGGCAGCGAAGTCCACCTGCCTTACGAGCGCCCGCCGCTGTCCAAGGATGCCCTGGTCGCCGGGGCCGCCCCGAAGCTCGTTGCCGAAGCGGTGCGCTATGTCGAGGCACGGATCGACGTGCTTACCGATCGCACCGTTCTGGAAATCGACCGTGCCGGCAACCGCATCCTGTTCGATGACGGCGCCGCACTCCCCTATGACAGGCTGCTGCTTGCCACCGGCGCCCGGCCACGCGCCTTGCCGGGCACGCGCCATGGCGGGCGCATCGCCGCGCTGCGCAGCCATGACGATGCTGCACGTATTCGCGCGCATCTGGTGGAGGGCAGCCATGTCGCCATTCTCGGCGGCGGCTTCATCGGCCTCGAGCTCGCCGCAAGTGCACGCACGCTCGGCGCGACCGTGACCCTCATCGAAGGCCTGCCGCGCGTGCTGAGCCGCGGCGTGCCGGCTGAGATCGCAGCGATCGTCGCAAACCGGCATGTCGCCGAAGGGGTGGAGATCTTGTGTGGCGCCAAGGTCGCCGGGGTCGAGGAATTGCCGGGCGAGGTGTGCATCACGCTGGAAGGCGGGCGGATCGTTTCGGCAAACCTGCTCGTTGTGGGTATCGGCGCTGTGCCGAACACGGAGCTGGCGGAAGCGGCCGGTCTTGCGGTTGAAAATGGCATCGCGGTGGATGGCCTGCTGCGCACGTCCGATCCCGATATCTTTGCCGCCGGCGACTGCACGTCCTATCCGTTGCCGCTCTATGGCGACCGCCGCATTCGCCTCGAATCCTGGCGCAATGCGCAGGAACAGGGCCAACTCGCCGCGGCTAATATGCTCGGCGGCGCGGAAGCGCACGCCGCCGTTCCGTGGTTCTGGTCGGACCAGTACGACATGACGCTGCAGATTGCCGGGCTTGCCGATGGTGCGGCCATGACCGTGCGGCGCGAGGTGGGCGAGGGGGCCTTCATCCTGTTCCACCTCGACGCCGAGGGCCGGCTGATCGCGGCGAGTGGCATCGGGCAGGGCAACGTGGTTGCCCGCGACATCCGGCTTGCCGAAATGCTGATTGCCGCGCGCGTCCATCCCGACCCGGCCGAGCTTGCGGCACCCGAAACCAAGCTCAAGAAACTGTTCGCCGCCTGACCGGCGATACCCTGGGAGATGACAGTGAAGACCAAGAGACCGACGGTCGCCGACCTTCAGGCTATGAAGGGCAAGCGCCAGCTCACCATGCTGCGCGTCGTGACGCTGGAAGAGGCCGCGGCCGCCGAGCAGGCGGACATCGACCTCGTCTCCGTGCCGCCGGCACTGCTCGGCCCCGCCTTCCGCGAGGCGGCACCAACCGTCTTTGCCTTCCCCGGGCTCGAATATGGTGATCTCGTCACGACGGACGACTATCTGCGCGGCGCCTTCCAGGCGATGAAGGCAGGTGGGGATGCCGTCTATTGCGCGGCCGGCCTTTCGACGGTGCGGCGCCTGCGGGAGGAAGGCATCCCGGTCTGCGGCCATGTCGGCCTCATTCCCTCCAAGGCGACATGGACGGGCGGCTTCAAGGCCGTCGGCAAGACGGCGGAAAGCGCACTGGAAATCTGGCGCCAGGTCAAGGCGCTGGAAGAGGCTGGCGCCTTTGCCGCTGAAATCGAGGTTGTGCCAGGCGAAATCGCCGCCGCAATCAGCGCCAAGACCTCGCTCGTCATGCTCTCGATGGGGGCCGGCACCGGATGTGATGCGCAATATCTCTTCGCGGACGACATTCTCGGCCAGAACCGTGGCCATTATCCGCGCCACGCCAAGGTCTACCGCAACTTCGCGGCTGAACATGACCGGCTCCAGCAGGAGCGCATCGCAGCCTTCAAGGAATATGCCGAAGACGTGCGCTCCGGCGCCTATCCGGAGAAGGGGCATCTCGTCGGCATCGAGCCTGCGGAACTGGCCTCGTTCCTCGACCGTCTCGACGCCTGAAAAGCCGGTTCCCTCCTGTGGGAAAACCGCCTATGTAGGCGGTCGAAGGCCTGAGGAGACGTTCATGAAAATCATCGACACCGACCATCCGTTCTACCGTCCACTCTGGCGGCGGGTGCTTCTGGTCGCGGTCTGTGCAGCCTGGACGGGTGTGGAATTCTACAACAACGAGCAGACCTGGGGCACGATCTTCCTCGTCGTGACGGCCTATGTGTTCGCGAACCTCATCCTGTTCTTCAAGCCCTCCGATCCGGCGGAAAAGCCGCCGGAACAGGGCGGCGAGACAAAGAGTTAACGCAGCCCAAAACTCTTCTCGACATTGATCCGCCGGATCGTCTCGTCGATCAGCATGTTGGCGATCTTCATGCGCAGCGTTGCATTGATGCGCAGATCCTCCGGCGCGCGGTCGGGATGGTTGTCGCGCGCAAAACTGCGCCGGCGCGCCAGCAGGTCGTCCACGCTTTCCTTGCCATTCAAGGCCAGGTCTTCCGCGACCTGGTCTGGTTCCGTGCGCAGCAGATGCGGCGGCGGTGCGGGTGGGGGCTCGATCATCGGCGGGCTTTGCGGCTCGGGCGGGATTGGCGCGGGATCTTCATAAAGATCCAGATAGGCGGCAGCGGCCTGCGAGCCGGACATGAAGGTCGCACCCGTGCCCAGACCGGCAAAGCCGGAGGTCAGGCCGCGGATTTCTCCAAGGCCTTCGTCTTCAAAAGTGTCGTGGTCGCCATTCTCTTCAGCGGCTTCGCGTGCCTCGGCCTTCAGCCTTTCGAGCACGGATTCAAAAACGGTCAGGCCGAACATGGTGTCTCCTTCGCTCAGTCGGGCGAAAGCATCCGGCTGCGTTGCAAGATCAGATCATAGAGCAGTTTGGCGCTCGGGGGCAGCGCCCTACCTTTCACGGAAATGAGGCTGTATGGCTTGATGTCGATTTCGAAGTCGGTGTTGAGGATGCTGATTTCACCCGCCTGCGCGCCGACATCGGCGATGAAGACCGCCATGTCGCGGGCGACGGGGGCGATCGCGTTCGAGCCGCAGACGATGGCGGTGGTCAACAGGATGGACGAGGTGTTGACGACTGTGGAGGGCAGGGCGACGCCCGCCGCGATGAACAGTTCCTCGATGCGCCGCCTAAGCAGCGTGCCGGCCGGCTGGAACACCCAGTCATAATGCGGCAGGTCGGCAAGGCCGACGACGGACTTTTCCGTCAGCGGGTGACCCTTGCGCACGATGAGACAGGCCTTTTCGATGCCGATCTCGGTGACGTTGAACAGGCGCGGGTTAAGATCGTCCGGTACGCGGGCGATGATGAAATCCTGCCTTGCGGCAAGCAGTTCGTGGGCGAGAACGTTGCTTGTCTCCACGCGCACGTTCACCTCGATGCCGGGATAGGCGGCACTCACCTGCTGGATGGCCGGCACGGCAAGGCTGATCGCCGGCGCCGTCACCGAACCGAGGAAGACCGAACCGCCGGTGCCGGATTTCAGCGCGGAAAGCTCGCGGTCGACCTCACGCAGCTCGAGCAGGATGGTGCGGGCGCGCCGCGCGAAGGCCCGGCCGAAGGCGGTGAGCGCGACACCGCGCGATACACGCTCGCAGAGCTGGGCCTTGAGGATCGTTTCCATTTCCGTCAGCATGCGGGAGGCGGCGGGCTGCGAGATGTTCAGCGCATCGGCGGCGGCACTCACCTGGCTGTGCTCCTCGATTGCCACGATCATGCGGAGATGGCTGAGCTTCAGGCCGCTGCGCAGCAGGGCGACGCCCTGAAGGTTGTCGCCATCTTCGCCTGGAAAAAGTGGCTCGTCCCTGTCCTCTTGCAAGCGCATGTTTACCTCGTTTCATAAAATAGTACATTTGCCCCATGGTATATCAAATTTGATATCACTTTAGAAGCTTATTGCATTTGACAGTTATGGCAATTCGTACGACGTTGCGGCAATGTGCGCTGGGGTCCTTGGGAGTGGGGATCGGCGGGCTTTTGGCCCACCAGTCCAGGCCGTCGCCTGAAAGCGACCCCGCCCGTGCACAGAACAATGCCTGGCCGCAATTCCGGTCAGTGCGCACAAGGGAGAGACCTTTCAATGAAACTGATCACTTCGCTTCTCGCCGCCGCTGCCATCAGCGTTGCGTCGTTCGTTGCGCCGTCCTTTGCCCAGGACAAGGGCATGGTCGGCATCTCCATGCCCACCAAGACCTCGACCCGCTGGATTTCCGATGGCGAGACGATGGAAAAGTTGTTCAAGGACGCCGGTTATACGCCGGACCTGCAGTTTGCTGACGACGACATTCCGAACCAGCTCGCCCAGATCGAAAACATGGTCACCAAGGGTGCCAAGGTTCTCGTCATCGGCGCCATCGACGGCACGACGCTGTCCGACATCCTGCAGAAGTCTGCCGATGCCGGCGTGAAGGTCATCGCCTATGACCGCCTCATCCGCGACTCGGGCAATGTCGACTACTACGCCACCTTCGACAACTTCCAGGTCGGCGTTCTGCAGGCCACCAGCCTCGTCGACGGCCTGAAGGCTAAGTTCCCGGATACCAAGCCGTGGAACGTCGAACTCTTCGGCGGTTCGCCGGACGATAACAATGCCTTCTTCTTCTACGATGGCGCGATGTCGGTCATCCAGCCGCTGATCGATAGCGGCGCGATCGTCGTCAAGTCGGGCCAGACCGGCATGGAAACTGTCGGTACGCTGCGTTGGGATGGTGCCGTTGCCCAGGCCCGCATGGAAAACCTGCTGTCCTCGACCTACACCGACGGCCGCGTTGATGGCGTTCTGTCGCCCTACGATGGTCTCTCCATTGGTATCCTGTCGGCCCTGAAGGGCGTCGGCTACGGCTCGGGCGACCAGCCGATGGCGATCGTCACCGGCCAGGACGCCGAACTGCCGTCCGTCAAGTCGATCCTTGCCGACGAGCAGTACTCGACGGTCTTCAAGGACACCCGCGAACTGGCCAAGGTCACCGTCAGCATGGTCAACGCCATCCTGGAAGGCAAGGAGCCGGAAGTGAACGACACGAAGACCTATGACAACGGCGTCAAGGTCATCCCGTCCTACCTCCTGAAGCCGGTTGCCGTCGACAAGTCCAATGCCGAGAAGATCCTCGTCACGGACTCCGCCTACTACACGGCCGACCAGCTGAAGAACTAATCGTTCTTTCCACTCTCCGGGGTTCGCGCCATGTTGCGCGAACCCTCTTTTCTCCGGATCGCAGAGCGAATAGGCTCGGTTTCCCCGCCTCATGGTGGCGGATGGCCGCTGGAAACTGTCAATGAGCAAAACCCTTCTCGAAATGCGTGGCATCACGAAGACGTTTCCGGGCGTAAAGGCGCTCGACAACGTCAACCTGAAGGTCCGCGAGGGCGAGATCCACGCCCTTGTCGGCGAGAATGGCGCCGGCAAATCTACCCTCATGAAAGTGTTGAGCGGCGTCTATCCGGCCGGCTCCTATGAGGGGGAAATCCATTTCGACGGCGAAGTCCGTCGCTTTTCCACGATCTCCGACAGCGAGCATCTGGGCATCATCATCATCCACCAGGAGCTGGCGCTCGTGCCGCTTCTGTCGATCGCCGAAAACATCTTTCTCGGCAACGAGGTGGCGACGAACGGCATCATCGACTGGAAACTGGCGTTCCGCCGCACGCAGGAACTGCTGAACAAGGTGGGCCTCAAGGAGCCGCCAGGCACGCTGATCACCGATATCGGCGTCGGCAAGCAGCAGCTCGTCGAGATCGCCAAGGCGCTTTCGAAAAAGGTGCGCCTGCTCATTCTCGACGAGCCGACCGCCTCGCTCAACGAGAAGGATTCCGACGCGCTCCTGAAGCTGCTGACGGAGTTCCGTGCACAGGGCATGACCTCGATCATCATCTCGCACAAGCTGAACGAGATCAAAAAGGTCGCCGACCAGATCACCATCCTGCGCGACGGCGGTACGGTCGAGACGCTCGACTGTCATAACGAGGATATTTCCGAAGACCGCATCATCAAGGGCATGGTCGGTCGTGCGATGGAAGATCGCTACCCGGCGCGCGAGCCGAAGATCGGCGAGACGCTGCTGGAAGTGAAGAACTGGAACGTCTTCCACCAGCACCACCGCGACCGGCAGTTCCTGCACGATGTCAGCTTCAACGTGCGCGCCGGCGAAGTCGTCGGCATTGCCGGGCTGATGGGCGCCGGCCGCACCGAAACGGCGATGAGCATTTTCGGCCGGTCCTGGGGCCACAAGATCACCGGCGATGTCCTGATGCACGGCAAGCCTGTCGATGTCAGCACGATCCAGAAGGCGATCAAGGCGGGTCTCGCCTATGTCACCGAGGACCGCAAGCATCTCGGTCTCGTGCTGATCAACAACATCATGCACAACACGACGCTGGCCAATCTCAAGGGCGTGTCGAATGCGACGGTGATCGACAACCACCAGGAAGCCAAGGTCGCGGCGGGCTACCGCTCGAAGCTGCGCATCCGCTCGCATTCGATCTATCAGGAAGCGGTCAATCTTTCCGGCGGCAACCAGCAGAAGGTCGTGCTGTCGAAGTGGCTCTTCACCAATCCCGAGGTTTTGATCCTCGATGAACCGACGCGCGGCATCGATGTCGGCGCTAAGTTCGAAATCTATACAATCATCAACCAGCTTGCCGCCGAGGGCAAGGGCATCCTGATGATCTCGTCGGAGATGCCGGAACTGCTCGGGACCTGCGATCGCATCTATGTCATGAACGAAGGACGCATCGTGGCCGAGCTCTCCAAGGCCGAAGCAAGCCAAGAATCCATCATGCGCGCCATCATGCGCTCCGGGGAGAAACACTAATGGCCACCGATACATCGACCCAGAGAGCCCAGCCTTCGGTGGGAGAGTACCTCAAGAAGAACATCCGCGAATACGGCCTGTTGGTCGCGCTCGTGGTGATCATGATCTTCTTCCAGATCCTCACCAACGGCGTGCTCTTCCGCCCGGTCAACATCACCAACCTGGTGCTGCAGAACTCGTTCATCGTCATCATGGCGCTCGGCATGCTGCTGATCATCGTGGCGGGACATATCGACCTGTCGGTCGGCTCCATCGTCGCCTTCACCGGCGCCATATCGGCAATCATGCTGGTGAAATGGGGGTTGCCGGCGGTCATTGTCGTGCCGCTCTGCATCCTCGTCGGCGCGATCATGGGGGCGGCGCAAGGCTATTGGGTCGCCTACCAGAAGATCCCCTCCTTCATCGTGACGCTCGCCGGCATGCTGGTTTTCCGCGGCATGACCTATGTCGTGCTCGGCGGCCGCCCGGTCGGCCCGTTCCCGAAGGATTTCCAGATCCTCTCCACGGGTTTCGTGCCGGACTTCCTGTCGATCACCGACCCGGCGACGAGCCTGATCAAGAACTACTTCGCCCTCGTGATGATCGTCCTGCTCGTCGCCTACGCGGTCTATGCCGGCCTGCGCGAGCGGCGCATGAACGCCGTGCATGAGACCGAAAACGAGCCCTTCGCCTTCTTCGCCGTGCAGATGGCGATCATCGGCGCAGTCGCGATCTTCCTCGGCTTCCAGCTTTCCACCTATCGCGGCCTGCCGAACGTGCTCGTCATCATGGGCGTGCTGATCGTGCTCTACACCTTCGTGACGACCCGCACGACGATCGGCCGACGCATCTACGCGATGGGCGGCAACGAGAAGGCAGCGAAGCTTTCGGGCATCAACACCGAGCGGCTGACCTTCTACACCTTCGTCAATATGGGTGCGCTCGCGGCCCTTGCCGGCATGATCATCGCGGCCCGCCTCAACTCGGCGACGCCGAAGGCCGGCGTCGGCTTCGAGCTCGACGTCATCGCGGCCTGCTTCATCGGCGGCGCGTCTGCATCCGGCGGCGTCGGCAAGATCACCGGCGCGGTCATCGGCGCCTTCATCATGGGCGTCATGAACAACGGCATGTCGATCATGGGCATCGGCATCGATTACCAGCAGCTGATCAAGGGTCTGGTGCTGCTCGCTGCCGTGTTCTTCGACGTCTACAACAAGAACAAGGGCTGATCGGGCAACCGGCCAGCCATCTGAATTGCATGCGTGTTTGACGGGCTGCTTGAGGCGGCCGGTGCGGTGGCGTCTGTCCACCGCAGGTGCGGAGCTTTGGCGCGAGCCGGCTCCAGGAAGGACTAGGAAATGCTGATTTCGCAGGTAGCAAATGCTGACGGCTCGATCACCGTGGTCGTGCGGGAAGAGGGCGGCACGGGCCGCGCGGTGAACGGTGCGGACAGCGTCTATGCGCTGGCGCTGGAAGCCGCCAACAGAGGCCAGTCTCTGAAGGCCGTCATCGAGGCCAAGGGCCTTGGCGACGAGGTCAACCTCGAATCGGCCTATTCCGACGGCCGTCTGCTGTCGCCGATCACCCATCCGGACGCGGCACACCTGCACCTGACCGGTACGGGGCTCACCCATCTCGGCTCCGCCGCGACCCGCGATTCCATGCACAAGAAGACGTCGGAAGCGGCTGAAGAGACGCTGACGGATTCGATGAAGATGTTCCGCATGGGCCTCGAAAACGGCAAGCCGAAAGCCGGAGAAAAGGGCGTGCAGCCGGAATGGTTCTACAAGGGCAATGGCAGCCAGGCCGTCGCACCCGGTGCAGCCTTGACCTCGCCCTCTTTCGCGCTTGATGGCGGCGAAGAGCCGGAGATGGCCGGCATCTACATCATCGCCGCCGATGGCGCGCCGTTCCGTATCGGCTTTGCCGTGTCGAACGAGTTCTCCGACCACGTAACGGAGCGCATCAACTACCTCTATCTCGCCCATTCGAAGCTGCGGCAGGCGAGCTTCGGTCCGGAAATCCGCGTGGGTGCGGCACCGGACGATATCCGCGGCTTCTCGCGCATCGTGCGTGGCGGCAAGGTGCTCTGGGAAAAGCCGTTCGTCTCGGGCGAGGCGAACATGTCCCACACCTTCGCCAACCTGGAATACCATCATTTCAAATACGGCCTGTTCCGTGCGCCGGGGGACATTCACGTCCACATGTTCGGCACGGCGACGCTATCCTTCGGCGACGGTATCCGCACGGAAGAAGGCGATGTGTTCGAAATCGGCGCCGATGGTTTTGGCCTGCCGCTGCGCAATCCGCTGGCAATCGCCAAGGAAGAAGAGATCGAAATCCGCCAATTGTAATCGATGCGACGGCCTATCGGGCCGCCATGGCACACAGGAGGCTCGACAGCCCATGACCATCCACCAGAACCTGATTGCCGGCGAATGGGTCGGCACGGATGCGATCAGGAACATCAACCCGTCGAACACCAACGACGTGGTGGGCGAATATGCCCGCGCCTCCGTCGAGGACACCAAGGCGGCAATCGCGGCGGCGAAGGCTGCCTTCCCGGCCTGGTCGCGCTCCGGCATCCTCGAGCGCCATGCGGTCCTGCGCAAGACGGCCGACGAGATCCTCGCCCGCAAGGACGAACTCGGCCGCCTGCTGTCGCGCGAAGAGGGTAAGACACTGGCGGAAGGCATCGGCGAGACGGTGCGCGCCGGCCAGATCTTCGATTTCTTCGCAGGCGAGTGCCTGCGCCTTGCCGGCGAAGTGCTGCCCTCGGTGCGCCCGAACATCGGCGTCGAGATCACCCGCGAACCGATCGGCGTCGTCGGTATCATCACGCCGTGGAATTTCCCGATCGCCATTCCCGCCTGGAAGATCGCGCCGGCGCTGTGTTACGGCAACACGGTGGTCTTCAAGCCGGCCGAACTGGTGCCCGGCTGTTCCTGGGCGATCGTCGATATCCTGCACCGTGCCGGCCTGCCGAAAGGTGTGCTGAACCTCGTCATGGGCAAGGGTTCCGTCGTCGGCCAGATCATGCTCGACAGCCCCGACGTGCAGGCCATCACGTTTACCGGCTCCACCGGCACGGGCAAACGCGTCGCACTCGCCTCCGTCGACCATAACCGCAAATACCAGCTCGAAATGGGTGGCAAGAACCCCTTCGTCGTGCTCGACGATGCGGACCTCACCGTCGCCGTGGAAGCCGCTGTGAACTCGGCCTTCTTCTCCACCGGCCAGCGCTGCACGGCCTCCTCGCGCGTCATCGTGACGGAAGGCATCCACGACAAGTTCGTCGCTGCCGTCGGTGAGCGCCTGAAGAGCGTCGTCGTCGATGATGCGCTGAAGGCCGGCACGCATATCGGTCCGGTCGTCGATGAAAGCCAACTGAAGCAGGACACGGACTACATCGAGATCGGCAGACAAGAGGGCGCGAAACTCGCCTTCGGTGGTGAGTTGCTGAAGCGCGACACGCCCGGCTTCTATCTGGCGCCCGCGCTCTTCACCGAGGCGACGAACGACATGCGCATCGCGCGCGAGGAAATCTTCGGCCCTGTCGCCGCCGTCATCCGCGTCAAGGATTACGAGGAGGCGCTGGCCGTCGCCAACGACACGCCGTTCGGTCTGTCCTCCGGCATCGCCACGACGAGCCTCAAGCACGCCACGCATTTCAAGCGCAATGCCGAGGCTGGCATGGTCATGGTCAACCTGCCGACGGCGGGCGTCGATTTCCACGTGCCGTTCGGCGGCCGCAAGGGCTCGTCGCATGGCTCGCGCGAGCAAGGCCGCTACGCCAACGAATTCTACACAACCGTCAAGACCGCCTACACCCTGGCGTGAGACAAAGGCCGTCCGACCTTTCGGGCGGTCCCTTCAAGGACTGGAAAGATGACGAAGAAAGCGGAATGGCCACGCAGGCTGAGATCACAGGAATGGTACGGCGGCACCAGCCGCGACGTGATCTATCACCGTGGCTGGATGAAGAACCAGGGCTATCCGCACGACCTGTTCGACGGTCGCCCGGTTATCGGCATCCTCAACACCTGGTCGGATATGACGCCGTGCAACGGCCATCTGCGTGAGCTTGCCGAAAAGGTGAAAGCCGGTATCTGGGAAGCTGGCGGCTTTCCGATGGAAGTGCCTGTTTTCTCAGCCTCCGAAAACACCTTCCGCCCGACCGCGATGATGTATCGCAATCTTGCGGCGCTTGCGATCGAGGAAACGATCCGCGGCCAGCCGATGGATGGCTGCGTGCTGATGGTCGGCTGCGACAAGACCACGCCGTCGCTGATCATGGCGGCGGCCTCCGTCGACCTGCCGTCGATCGTGGTTACCGGCGGTCCGATGCTGAATGGCTATTTCCGCGGCGAGCGCGTTGGCTCCGGCACGCATCTGTGGAAGTTCTCCGAGATGGTGAAGGCCGGCGAGATGACGCAGGACGAGTTCCTCGAGGCGGAAGCGTCGATGAGCCGCTCGTCGGGCACCTGCAACACCATGGGCACGGCCTCCACCATGGCCTCCATGGCGGAAGCGCTTGGCATGGCTTTGTCAGGCAATGCCGCAATCCCGGGCGTCGATTCCCGCCGTAAGGTCATGGCGCAACTCACCGGCCGGCGCATCGTGCAGATGGTCAAGGACGACCTGAAGCCCTCCGACATCATGACGAAGCAGGCCTTTGAAAACGCCATCCGCACCAACGCGGCGATCGGTGGATCGACAAATGCGGTCATCCACCTGCTGGCCATGGCCGGCCGCGTCGGCATCGACCTGACGCTGGACGATTGGGATCGCTGTGGCCGCGACGTGCCGACCATCGTCAACCTGATGCCGTCGGGAAAATACCTGATGGAGGAGTTCTTCTACGCTGGTGGTCTGCCCGTCGTGCTGAAGCGCCTCGGCGAAGCCGGCCTGCTGCACAAGGACGCGATCACGGTCTCTGGCGAAACCGTCTGGGACGAGGTCAAGGATGTCGTCAACTGGAACGAGGACGTCATCCTGCCCGCCGAAAAGGCGCTGACGCAATCCGGCGGCATCGTCGTCGTGCGCGGTAACCTCGCGCCGAAGGGGGCGGTGCTGAAGCCGTCCGCAGCCTCGCCGCACCTGCTAACGCATCGCGGCCGCGCCGTGGTGTTCGAGGATATCGACGACTACAAGGCCAAGATCAACGACGACAGTCTCGATATCGACGAGACCTGCGTCATGGTCATGAAGAACTGTGGCCCGAAGGGGTATCCGGGCATGGCCGAGGTCGGCAATATGGGGCTTCCTCCGAAAGTGCTGAAAAAGGGCATCACCGACATGGTGCGCATCTCCGATGCGCGCATGTCGGGCACGGCCTATGGCACGGTCGTGCTGCACACCTCGCCGGAAGCTGCAGTGGGCGGTCCCCTTGCAGTCGTGCAAAACGGCGACATGATCGAGCTGGACGTACCGAACCGCCGCCTGCATCTCGACATTCCCGAGGAAGAGCTGGCGCGCCGGCTCGCCGCATGGAAGCCGAAACACGAATTGCCCGCGTCGGGCTATGCCTGGCTGCACCAGCAGCACGTCCAGGGCGCCGACACCGGCGCCGACCTCGACTTCCTCAAGGGCTGCCGCGGCAGTGCGGTCGGCAAAGACAGCCACTGAGGCGCATCAGATTCAGGTCGATATCTTAGTGATGAGGCGGGGCGAAAACCCCGCCATCTTTGTGGGGCAGTCGTATCAGCTCTGGCTTTGCGACTGGCTCTGACCGGCCGATGCCACCGTGATGGATACGCTCATCGTTTCCGCCGCCTTGCCCACCACCATGCCGGAAATCGGGGCGGCGTCCTGGTAGTCGAGGCCGGTCGACAGCCGGACATAGCGGGCGTCCGGGCAGATATCGTTCGCCGCATCGAAGCCCACCCAGCCGAGGCCCTGAAGGTGCACCTCCGCCCAGGCGTGGCTTGCGGTCTGTTCGGGTGCTTCCATCAGCAGGTAGCCCGAGACGTAGCGGGCAGGAATGCCGAGGTGGCGTGCCGCGGACAGGAGGATATGTGCATGATCCTGGCACACGCCCTGCTTCATCTCCAGTGCCTGTTCAGCCGTCGTTTCTGATCCGGTTTCGCCCGGCCTGTAGGCGACGGTCGCATGGATCGTCCCCATCAGGGCGTGCATGCGCGCCAGCTCGTTTTCGCCGGCCGACGCCTTGGCAAGCTCGCGGATCAGCTTGCTCGGTTTGGTCAGCGGTGTTTCGCGCAGATAAAGCCAAAGCGGCACGAAACCCTGGTGCGGGCCGAAGACGCCGGCCCGGTCCTCCGTATCGACCTCGCCCTCGGCGACGATGCGGATCGTCACTTGTTCGGCATTGGTGCTGACCAGATCGACGTGGTTGCCGAAATGGTCGGTGTAGCCGGCCTCAAGGCGGGCGCCGTGCACGGTGGTCTTCCACGCGCGCACGGTTTGTCCCGGCTGGGTCTTCGGCGTGAGCCGGAGCCGTTGCAGCGAATACTGCACCGGATCGTCATAGTGATATTCCGTCGTGTGGCTGATCTTCAGTCGCATGTTCGCCCCCGTGTCAGCCCTAGCGATTGAAGCGGTAGCCTTCGGAGATTTCTTCCCCGAGGCGGTTGTTGTGCACGATGAATTCCTCGATGAACTCATGGAGGCCCTGTTCCATGATGTCATCGATGGTTCGGCTTCGGAGCAGCATCAGCGTGGCCGAAGCGGTCTCGTGCGCTGCATGGTTGTCGCCGTAGAGCTTGGCGAGATAACCGAGATTGCTGACGATCTTGTCGTAGCTGTAGGCGAGCGAGCGCGGCATGCGGTCGTTGAGGATCAGGAAGTCCGCGATGTTGGCCGGCGAATAGTCGCCATCATAGACCCAGCTGTAGGAGCGGTGCGCCGAAACCGAGCGCAGGATCGATTCCCATTGCTTGTTGTCGAGCGACGAACCCACCTTGGCGATCGCCGGCAGCAGCACGTAATACTTCACGTCGAGAATACGCGCCGTGTTGTCGGCTCGCTCGATCGAGTTGCCGATGCGCGAGAAGTTGTAGACGTCGTCGCGTAGCATCGTGCCGTGGAAGGCGCCGCGGATGAGGCCGGTGCGGCGCTTGATCGTGTCGATCACCTCGGGCATTTCCGCCGGGCGGACGCGTTTGGACAGCATCTCCTTGAACTCGATCCAGCACTCGTTCATCGCTTCCCAGGTTTCCCGGGTCAAGGCGGTGCGCACCATGCGCGCGTTGTTGCGCGCGGAGTCGATGCAAGACAGCACGCTTGATGGGTTCGCCCGATCGCGCAGCAGGAAGTCGATGGCGTCCGCGCTCGTCAACCTTTCGTGCACGGTGTCGAAATCGTCGCGCACGCCGGCACTTTGCAGCACGCCGTCCCAGTCGTCGTCGGTGGAGCCGCTGCGCGTCAGCGCCATGCGCAGGCCTGCGTCGATCAGGCGGGCAATATTCTCGCCCCGCTCGATATAGCGGAACATCCAGTACAGGCCGTTTGCAGTTCTTCCGAGCATCGGTATCAGTCCTCCAGTACCCAGGTGTCCTTCGTGCCGCCGCCCTGACTGGAGTTCACCACCAGCGAGCCTTCTTTCAGCGCCACGCGGGTCAACCCGCCCGGAATGATCTGCACCTTGTCGGAAACGAGCACGTAGGGCCGGAGGTCGACGTGCCGGGGCGCGATGCCCTTGTTGACGAGGATGGGGACTGTGGAAAGCGACAGCGTCGGCTGCGCGATGTAGTTCGATGGCCGGGCCTTCAGCTTTTCGGCAAAGGCGGTGCATTCCTTCTTGGTGGCTGTCGGGCCGACGAGCATGCCGTAGCCGCCGGAGCCGTGCACTTCCTTTACCACCAGTTCGTCGAGATGCTCGAGCACGTATTTCAGGCTGTCTTCCTCCGAGCAGCGCCAGGTCGGCACGTTTTCGAGCAGCGCCTTGCGACCGGTATAGAACTCGACGATTTCAGGCATGTAGGAGTAGATCGCCTTGTCGTCGCAAATGCCGGTGCCCGGTGCGTTGGCGATGGTGATGTTGCCGGCCTTGTAGACATCCATGATGCCGGGAATACCAAGCGCGGAGTCCGGCCGGAAGGTCAGGGGATCGAGGAAGTCGTCATCGACGCGGCGATAGAGCACGTCGATCGCCTCGTAGCCGCGGGTCGTGCGCATCTTCACTTTGCCATCGACGACGCGCAGGTCCGAGCCCTCGACCAGTTCCACGCCCATCATGTCGGCGAGGAAGGAATGTTCGTAATAGGCGGAGTTGAAGATGCCTGGCGTCAGCACGGCAATGCGCGGCTTGCCGGAACAGCCGGGGGGCGCAAGGGACGCGAGGCTCTGGCGCAGGGTCTTCGGATAGTCCTCCACCGGCCGCACCTTGTTCAGATGGAACAGCTCCGGGAACATCTGCATCATGGTTTCCCGGTTTTCCAGCATGTAGCTGACGCCGGACGGGGTGCGGGCATTGTCTTCCAGCACATAGAACTGGTCTTCGCCGGTGCGCACGATGTCGGTGCCGACGATGTGGGTGTAAACGCCGCCCGGCGGCTTGAAGCCGATCATCTGCGGCAGGAAGGCGACGTTGCGCTCGATGAGCTCACGCGGCACGCGGCCGGCCTTGATGATTTCCTGCTTGTGGTAGATGTCGTCGAGGAAGGCGTTGAGGGCGATGACCCGCTGTTCGATGCCCTGGGCGAGCTTGCGCCACTCTCTGCCGGAAATGATGCGGGGAATGATATCGAAGGGGATGAGCTTTTCGGAGCTGTCCTCGTGTCCGTAGACTGCGAAGGTGATGCCGGTTTTTCGAAAGAGGTTTTCTGCGTCCCTTGATTTGGCGATCAGGCGAGCCCGATCCTGTCCTTCGTACCAGTCATGGTAGTTGTCATAAGGTTGCCGCGGGTTGGAGTCCGCGTTCATCATTTCATCAAATGCCAAAGGCGTGTTCCCCATTTTTCGCCATTTGAGTACAACATCAGGGGCAATGCAAGAACCATGCTCAATTAGCGGGAAAGAATTCTCACACCGCTTTGGGAATGGTCAAACCGGCCGGCAGGACGGTTTTTTCGTGTGGAGTGAACAGGTCGGGGCGCCTGCTGTGCGGTTTCCTGCGAGGGGTCGAAACCGGTGCTGCCGAAAATAGAGGCAGATGCCGAAAAGCTGTCCCGCCCTGTCTTTCCCTGAACCTAATCATCAAGGAAATTCCTTTGACCATCATCGGCGTCGCGCCTATCGCTCGCGCACCGATTGTTCTTCTGCCGGAAGCCGCATGTCCCTCGATCGCCTGGCGCCAGTCATCTTCGTCCTGCTCTGGTCGACCGGCTGGGTCGTTGCGAAATTCGGCGCCATCGTTTCCGAACCGCTCACCTTTCTCAGCATTCGCTACCTTGCCGCCGCAATCCTCTTCGGCGGCCTGTGCTGGGTGTCAGGTGTTTCCTGGCCGCGCGACACGCGCGCAATCGTGCACGCCGTCGTCTCAGGCGCCTTCCTGCATGGGCTCTATCTGGGAGCGGTCTGGTGGGCGATCGGCGAGGGCGTTCCAGCTGCGCTCTCCTCGATCATCGCGGCTCTCCAGCCGCTGATGACGGCGCTGGCCGCCCCCTTCTTCATCGGCGAGCGGCTGAACGGGCGGCAGAAGGCCGGTCTCTGTCTTGGCTTTCTCGGCGTGTTGCTGGCTGTGCTGCCGAAATTCTTCGGTCACGGTGCTGCGGAAATCCCGACCTTCGCCATCATCGTCAACATGCTGGGCATGGCCGCCGTCACCTATGGCACGATCTACCAGAAGCAACATCTGCCGACCGGCGACATCCGCGCCATTGCGACCTTGCAATATATGGGAGCGTTGATCGTCACTGTGCCTTTCGCACTCGGCCTGGAAAGCCTGCACGTCGATTTCGGCTGGGCCTTCGTCGCGTTGCTCGCCTGGTCGGTGCTTGGCATTTCGATGGGCGCAATCCTGCTGCTGCTCTATCTGCTGCGCAGAGGGCAGGTCTCGCGCGCCGCCTCCCTCATCTATCTTGTGCCGCCCATCGCCGCCCTCCAGGCGGCCGCCATCTTCGGCGAGGAACTGACGGTCCCGATGATTGTCGGTACGCTGATCGTCGTGGTCGGCGTCTACCTCACCAATCGCAAGGACCCGGCGCCGGCGGAATGATCAAACGAAAACGGCGGGCCGAAGCCCGCCGTTTCCTCATTCAGTTGTGATGTCGATTACGCCTGTTCGCGGCGCTGGCCTTCAGAGCGGCGCGGCTTGCCGTTCTGGTTCGGACGACCCTGGCCGTTGCCGGCACCGTGGTTGCGGTTCTGGCGCTCGCCCTGCTTCTGCGGCGGGCGGCCGCCGTGGGGGCGCTTGCCGGCGCCCGGTGCGCCGTCGGAGGCTGCGTGTGCACCTTCGCCGAAGGGCTTACGCGGCGGACGCTGGCCGGCGCGACCTTGGCTGGCGCGATGACCGCTGCCGCTGCGGGGCTTGCGCGACTTGCCGCCCGGGCCTGCCGTGATGACGGCCGGGGCTTCGCCGCTTGCGACGGCGATCTTGATGCCCATCAGCTTCTCGATGTCACGCAGCAGGTGTGCTTCGTCCGGGGCGCAGAAGGCGATCGCGATGCCGTCGCGGCCGTTGCGGGCCGTGCGGCCGATGCGGTGCACGTAGGCGTCCGGCACTTCCGGCAGGTCGTAGTTGTAGACGTGGGTGACGCCAGGAATATCGATGCCGCGGGCGGCAACGTCGGTGGCGACGAGCACGCGGATCTCGCCGTCACGGAAGGCCTTGAGGGCGCGCTCGCGCTGGCCCTGGCTCTTGTTGCCGTGGATCGAGGCGGCCTTGTAGCCGACCTGCTCGAGATGCTTCATCAGCTTTTCGGCGCCATGCTTGGTGCGCGAGAAGACCAGCGACAGGCCGTCAGGATTGGCGTTGAGCGTCTGCTTGAGGATCTGGGTCTTGTGGTCCTTGCCGGGCACGAAGTGCACGTACTGCTCGACCTTGTCGGCAGCCTTGCCGGGCGGGGAGACTTCGACCTTCTTCGGGTTGACGAGGTATTCGCCGGCGAGTTCGGCGATCAGCTTCGGCATGGTGGCCGAGAAGAGCAGCGTCTGGCGGGTCTTCGGCACGAGGCGCGAAATCTTGCGCAGGTCGTGGATGAAGCCGAGGTCGAGCATCTGGTCGGCTTCGTCGAGCACGAGATAACGGGCCTGCGTCAGCGTCACGGCCTTGCGGGCGATGAGGTCGAGCAGACGGCCGGGCGTGGCGACGAGGATGTCGGTGCCGCGGTTCAGCATTTCCGTCTGTTTGTTGATGGAAGCGCCACCAACGACAGTGACGATGCGCAGCGGCGTCTTCTTCACGAAGTCGCGCAGGTTGTCGGCGATCTGGTTCACCAGTTCGCGGGTCGGCGCCAGAATGAGGGCGCGGATGTTGCGCGGATCGGGACGGCGCGGATCAGCCAGAAGCTTTTCGATCATCGGCAGGCCGAAGGCGGCCGTCTTGCCGGTGCCGGTCTGGGCGAGGCCGATCAGGTCGGAGCCTTCCATGACGAGCGGAATGGCCTTTTCCTGGATGGGGGTAGCGGTGGCGAAACCGAGGGTGGAAAGGGTATCGACAATGGTCTTCGAGAGGCCGAGGTCGTGAAAAGTGGTCAAGTGCATACCTTTCGGGGCGCCAAACGCGATAAGCCGGAACGCACCATGCGTTTCCGGTTTCGTTCGGCGTCAAGAACCCCGCGTGAATTGGGAACTTGTGGGTTGGTTGGCAGTCGTCGGCGCAGTCATCCGCAAATGGGAGGCGGATCGTCTCTTGCGCTTGTCCTTCTTAGCATCCCGTTGCAGGGACGTCGGTGGCTCGCTCACGCGGCGGCCGAAGGGCGACGCTGGGGGTCATGTCGTTGTTTTGCGGTGAAAAGTCAAGCCCTAGTTTTCGCAGGTGCGAAAGGATTTGGCCTCAACCCATGCGAAGATCGAACTCCGCGGTCGCGCAAACAGCGCCGTTGATCAGGATTTCGATCCGGTGCGTGCCGGGATAGTAGACCCGCGTGGTGATCGGCCGGATGGCATGGTCCTTGGCGATTGTCTGGCGCCCGCCCGCCGGCAGATCGAGCTGCTTCCACTTGAAGACTTTTGGCGCCAGCGTGCCGTTCGCCTTCACATGATGGATCGCATAATCGATCATCAGCCGTTGCGGGGCTGCATCCTCGTTTGTGACCGTGATGGAAAAGCCGAGCTTGTCGCCGAAAACGACGACCGGTGTGGCGATCGAAAGCGTCGCGACTATGCCCTTTGCGGCCGCGAAGCCGAAATTGGCCAGTGCTTTTGCATCACCCTTCTTCAGGAGGGTGCGCGAGGCGTGCCGCAGCAATTGTCGCCGCTCGGTGGATGCGCCGTCGATATGGCGCTCGACGAAATCCGCCACCAGCGCCGGATGATCCTTGGCGATATCGTTGAGACTGTTGGCGACGGAGCGGCGCACATAGTCCTCGGGGTCGTCGAGGAGGGCGACGAGGATCGGCAGGATCGGCTGCGGGTCCTTGACGAGCGCCGGCAGGCGCATCGCCCAGGGCAGGCGGGGACGGGTACCTTCGCTGGCAAGCCGGCGCACATGATGATTGGCGTCGATGGTCCAGCCGGAGATTTCGGCGAGTGCGCGGTCCTGTTCGGCATGGATGAGGCGGCGGATGCCGAATTCAGCGGTGAAATGCGGCGTCAGGGCCTTGAGGAGGGCGAGTGACAGGTCAAAATGCTCAAGACCATGCTGGGAAACGAACTGGTTGACCGGCAGCAGTGCCCAACCGGAAAGGCCCGGCTTGCCGTCGTTCGGCAGGGCTTGCCGCAGGACGTCTGCCGCTACGACATAGTCGGCGGGCAGCGTTTCGGCGAGTGCCTCCCGAATTCGTTCCGACCGCTGCATCAGTTCCAGCGCCTCCATGCCATCGGTGGCGAGACGGGTGAAGCGGGCGGTGTCGAAGTCTGGCGCATGGCGGGAGATGTGGCGCGCCATGTCCGTCACCGGTCCGGGATGCAGCAGGTTTTTCAGCGGTTCGGCCACGGGTTTCTCCAGTCGTTTGCGGCACCCTAACGAGCCTGGCCGGCACGGGGATAGGGGTGAACACGTCTTTCCAACAGCTTCGTGATCTTCGCCACCCGGAACATGCGGATGACCTGTTGCGTTCGGTCAACGTGCATCCTGCCACAATGCTGGCGGATGCTGTTCGGCGCAGATTCGCTTCTGCGCATCCATAACCTCGCTACGGGAGTGAAACATGACCGCTACGACTTGGATTCTCGCCGCCGACGGCAACCAGGCCCGCTTGCTCAAGGGGGTGAACCTGTTGATCGATGGCCAGCAGAGCCCGGAGCAGGAAGTCTTTCGCTGGGAGCCAAAAAGGGCGCAGGACATCATGGCCGACAAGCCCGGCCGCAGCCACTCCTCCGTCGGCCGTGGCCGGTCCGCCATGGAATATTCGAGTGATCCGGTGCGGGAAGAGCAGCAGAAATTCACCGCCGAAGTGGCCGGCCGCATTGATGACTATGCCGCCGAAGGCGCGTTCGACCGTCTCGTCGTCTGCGCGGCACCGCAGACGCTCGGCGATCTGCGCACGAAGCTTTCGGATAAATCCCGCACCTTGACGATGGCCGAGATCGACAAGAACTTTTCGAACCTGCCGACGGAAAAGCTGATCTCCTCCGTCCGCTCGATCATGTTCGATGCGTAGGCCCTAGCTACGCGGATATGGATCAAATCCGTGCCGCTTGACCCTTCTCCCCGTCGGGGAGAAGGGAAGATGGGTAACATCCTGCCAAACTTAGAAATCGGTCGGAACGCCGCCCTCTTCCTTACGCCTGGCGACGAACGCATCCAGTTCGTCCTCGATCGCCGGGTCGAGCGGCGGCTTTTCGTAGGTGTTGAGCTTTTCCTTGAACACCCGGTTGGCGTGGTCGTAGGTCGTCGGTCGGCCAGCCTCCGTCCATGTCTCGAAATTGCGCCAGTCCGATAGGATCGGCGAATAGAAGGCGGTCTCATAGCGCGCAAGCGTGTGCGGCGTGCCGAAGAAATGTCCGCCCGGACCGACATCGCGCACGGCATCCAGCCCGAGTGCGTCGGCGCTGACATCGAGCGGCGTCAGGTATTCCGCCACCATCTGCAGCATGTCGACGTCGAGGATGAACTTTTCGAAGGAGGCGGTCAGGCCGCCTTCGCTCCAGCCTGCCGAATGCATGATGAAATTGCCGCCGCCCTGGGTCAGCGCCCAGAGCGAGAAGGCGGATTCATATGCCGCCTGCGCATCGATCGTGTTCGAGGCATTGGTGTTCGAGGTGCGGTAGGGAATGTTGTATTTGCGGGCGAGCTGGCCGCCGGCCACCACCGCCTTCATATATTCCGGCGTGCCGAAGGCAGGCGCGCCCGTCTTCATGTCGACATTGGAGGTGAAGCCGCCATACATGACCGGCGCGCCCCTGCGCACCATCTGCGTGAAGGCGATTCCGGCCAGCGCCTCGGCGTTCTGCTGCACCACCGCACCGGCGATCGTCACCGGCGCCATGGCGCCAGCCAGCGTGAAGGGTGTTACCACCACGACCTGGTTGCGCGAGGACATTTCGATGATGCCCTGCAGCATGGGGCCATCGAGGCGCAGCGGCGATGACGTGTTGATGATGGTGAAGAGCGAGGGTTCGCGCTCCATCTGCTCCATCGAAATGCCGCGGCCGATGCGAGCGATCTCGATACCGTCGACGTTGCGCTGTTTTCCCAGCGAATAGACGTGAAAGACCTTGTCGGTCAGCTTTACCATATCCGACAGGCAATCGAGGTGACGCACCGAGGCGTGGATATCGACAGGCTCGACCGGATAGCCACCGGTGGTGTGGATCACGTCATAGGACTGCGCGAGCTTCACCAGCTTGCGGAAATCCTCCTGGTTGCCGGCGCGCCGGCCGCCTTCGCGGTCTGCCACAAAGGGGGCGGAGGCGACCTGCGCGAAGACCAGGCTGTTGCCGCCGATCTCGACATTCCGCAGCGGGTTGCGGGCATGCAGGGTGAAGGCGGGCGGCACGGAGGCCATCATGTCGAGGATGAGGCCGCGATCGAAACGCACGCGGTCCGTACCGGGCGTCACGTCGGCGCCGGCAGCCTTCATGCGATCGCGCGCCTCCGGCAGGATGACGTCCATGCCGATCTCTTCGAGGATCGTCAGCGACGCCTGGTGCACGGCCTCCAGCGCATCCTCCGAAAGCACGGTGGACTTGGCGGTCGTGTTGACGAGATTGAGATATTTCGACGTGGCCGGTGCGCGGCGGGTGCGCTCGGCACCCCGCCCGCCGCCGCGTCGCCGGCGTTCGACGGGCGTGTCGGCGACGTCCGCCTCCGGTTGTTCGAGGTGATTTTCGAGTTTGATCACGTCGCCCATATGCAGTGCAGCCCCGGTCTGGTTTGCCTATTTCCCTTGTTGCACATCCTGCGACGCCATGGCCCATCATTTGCGACAGGGAAATGCTCTCTCGGATAAGAGGCCTGCATGCGGCATTTCCGGCAACGAACGGTTAACCATCCGTTCAAGGATTGCTGGTACTCCCCAAGGGGTACGAATCCCTCCTTCTGTCCCGCTTCGGGGAGTACATGGCGTGGCTGAATCTCAAGACGAATTGCTGGTGGCGGCCTGCGCGCGCGTTTGCGCGCATCCGCATCCGGCTTACGTCAAGAGCAGCGAACTACGCTATCTCGCGGTAAACGATGCCTATGCGCGGCTTTTCGATCACCGGCCCTCCGAGATGATCGGCCTGCGCAGCGACGAAGTGGGCGAGCCGCTCGGCCATGGCGACCGGGACGATCCGGAACGCCGCTGCCTGATCTTCGGCAATCCCGAGCGCGCCCGTTACGCCCATCCCTTCGGTGGCGGCAGCTTCGACATTGCATTGAAGCGCGAGCGGATTTCCCACACGCTTTCCATTCTCATCGGTCTTTTCACCCCTTCGATCGAGGCCTTGGCAACGACGGTTCGCAGCGTTGCGAACGGCAATGGCAATCCGCTGCAGGCGACGAACTTTGCCCCCGTCGACCGCACCGCGACGAACGAAACGCACGTCGTCGACAAGATCGAAGACGCGCTCGATACGCTTGGCGCTGGCATCGCCGTCTTCGGTGCGGACAACCGGCTGAGCTATGCCAATGCCAGCATGCGGGAGTTCTACCGGGTGCTCGTCGGCGACCTGGCGGATGGTCCGGTCAGCCTTGCGGCGTTGACCGAGGCGCTGCACGACCTCGAAGTCGGGCGCAAGCCATCGGCCGAGCGCGAGCGCTGGATGGCCGCCCGGCTCGCCAGCTACGACCTGCCACTCTACGAATCCGCCGCGCGCCACCCCGCCGGCGGCTGGACACGCCTCGTCACGCAGCGCCGGCCGGATGGCGTGCTGGTCGCGCTGCGCCTCGACGTGACGGCGTTGAAGGAGAGCGAAGGGCGGCTGAAGCAGCATGCACAGGAGATCAGCCTCTACCGCGCGCTGCTCGACGAGTTGCCGGTTGCGAGCTTCATGCGGGACGAAAACCAGCGCATGATCTTTGCCAACCGCGCCTATGTCGAGATGACGGGACGGCAGCCGGAAGAGTTGCTGGGCCTCACCACGCTGGAAATGTATCCCGAGCAGGGAGAGGAATTCCACCAGCAGAACCAGCTCGTGCTCGACAGCGGGGAGTTGGTGGAGTCCGAGATCGAGTATCTCCGCCCCGATGGCTCCATGCTGCCGACGATCTCGCGGCTCTACCGCGTCACGACGCTCGATGAAAAGAGCTACCTGATCGGCTCGATCACTGACACGACCGTGCTGAAGAAGCGCGAGGAGCAGTTGATCGAGGCGCAGCGCCAGGCCGAAGCCGCGCGCTCCGATCTTGAAAGCGTCGTCGAGTCGCTGCCTGTCGGGATCGTCGTGGTCGATGAGGACGGTTTCATCGAACTGGTCAACGGCGCCTTCGAGGAGCTTTGGGACGGTGCGTTGCCGCCGATGAAGGGCCAGCCTCTCGGCACGCTTCTCGCCTTTCAGCAGGCGCAGGGGGGAATTTGCGGCGAGGGCGGCCCTGACGTAGAAGGTTACGAGCAGTGCCTTGCCGGCATCCGGGCCGGCGACATGCCGGCGCGCGAGGTTGCCTATGCCAACGGGCGGGCGGTGATCGAAGCGGGTTGTGCGATTTCCGGCGGCCGCTGCCTGCTGACCTATATCGACATTACCGAACGGCGCGAACGCGAGCGCGAAGTGCTGCAGGCCCGCAGCGCGCTCGAGGATATCGGCAGTCTGATGAAGGACGCCGTCTCCTCGATGAGCCAGGGCCTGCTGATCATCGAAGACGACAGGGTGGTGCTTTCGAACGAGGCGTTGTCCAGCATGATCGCCATGCCGGCGCACTTGCTGCAATCCGGCGCCCTGATCAAGGATGTTCTTCAGAGCTGCGTCGATCGCAAGATTGCTGGCTTTGCCGACGAGACGCCGGTCGACGCTAGCGAATTCGGCAAAATCCTCTTCACGGGCAAGCCGGCGACGCTGACCGTCTTCAGCGGTTACCAGCGCTGGCTGCGCCTCGACGTGACGCCGACGGGTCGCGGGCGCTCCGTCATGGTGTTCTCCGATATCACCGATCTCAAGAACCGCGAAGACGAGTTGCGCCGGCTGGTCACCCGGGCCGAGACGGCCGACAAGGCGAAGTCCGAATTCCTGGCCAATATGAGCCATGAAATTCGCACGCCGATGAACGGCGTGCTCGGCATGGCCGAACTGCTGGCCAAGTCCCATCTCGATACGCGCCAGAAGACCTTCATCGACATCATGGTGAAGTCCGGCAACGCGCTGTTGACCATCATCAACGACATTCTCGACTTTTCGAAGATCGATGCCGGCCAGATGACGCTGCGCAACATCGCCTTCAACCCGGTGGAGGCGATCGAGGACGTCGCGACGCTGCTTTCGGCCAAGGCGGCGGAAAAGGATATCGAGCTTGTGGTGCGCGGGGCGGCAAACATGCCGTCGTCCGTCATGGGCGATGCCGGCCGTTTCCGCCAGATCGTCACCAACCTCGTCGGCAATGCCGTGAAATTCACCGATCGCGGCCATGTGCTGATCGACCTGACCTCCCGGGCAACCGAGGGCGGTGTCGAGATCGTCATCCGTGTCGAGGATACCGGTGCCGGCATCCCGACGGAAAAGATGGAATCGATCTTCGAAAAGTTCTCGCAGGTCGACAGTTCCTCGACGCGCCGGCACGAGGGCACCGGGCTTGGCCTCGCCATCACCGACGGGTTGACGCGCCTTTTCGGCGGCACGCTGGAGGCGACAAGCGAGATAGGCAGGGGGTCCGTCTTCACCCTGCGCCTGCCGATGACGCTTGCGGTCGCGTCGATGCCCGCCCGCATCGTACCCGCCCCGACGCCGGGTGCTCGCATTCTTGTCGTCGACGCGCACGATCTTTCCCGCAAAGCCTCGCATGATATGCTGCTTGACTGGGGTTTCGATGCGACGGCGGTCGGGTCGGAGGCCGAGGCGCTTGCCGTACTCGCCGCCGCCGGGGATATGGGCGTTTCGGTGGACGTAATCCTGCTGGATTACCGGCCGGATCGTTCCGCGGATTTCGTCCGGTCGCTGCGGCAAAGCCCTTCGACTGCCGGCATTGCGCTGATCGTGCTCACCTCCATGAACTTGCCGACGGACGACAAGCTGTTTTCGTCGCACGATGTGCACGCCCATCTGATG
Source organism: Shinella sp. GW821-FHT11G07 (assembly GCF_058808115.1). NCBI lineage: Bacteria > Pseudomonadati > Pseudomonadota > Alphaproteobacteria > Hyphomicrobiales > Rhizobiaceae > Shinella > Shinella sp. GW821-FHT11G07. The sequence goes on along the minus strand of NZ_JBXARJ010000011.1, from coordinate 206,239 downwards.
AAGCCGGTTCGCGCGGAGCTTTTGCGCGAGACCGTGTCCGAAGTGCTGCGCGTGATGCGCAGCGCCAGAACGCCCGCAGTGGTGCCCGCCACCGAGGAATCCAAGGTGCTGCCGCTCCGGCCGCTCGTGGCCGCGTCCGTTGCCCCGGCGGTGGAGGGCAACGTGCTGGATGTGCTGGTCGCCGAGGACAACGAGGTCAACCAGATCCTCTTCACCCAGATGCTGACGGCCGCGGGTGTCAGCTTCCGGTTGGTGGGCAATGGGGAGGAGGCCGTCGAGCTTTACCGTAATACCCGTCCGGGCATGATCCTCATGGACATGTCCATGCCCGTCATGAACGGGTTGCAGGCCAGCCGGGCGATCCGCGACATCGAAAGCGGCACCGGTCACCGTGTTCCGATCGTCGCCGTCACCGCCCATGTGCTCGATGGCGACCGCGAGCAATGCCTTGCCGCTGGCATGGATGATTACCTGGCGAAGCCGATCAGCATCGAGAAACTGGAAGAAAAGCTCGACCGCTGGCTGAAGCGCAGCACGGCGCTGGCGGCCAGTCGTTCATAGAACTGAGTCTCACGCCGGCTTTTGCCCGCAGAGCATTTCGCGCTTTCCGGTAAATCCCGGTCGGCGTTCGACGATGAAGCCGGCGCTACCAAGATTGCGTCGCACGAAGCCGGCCGCTGCATAGGTGCCGAAGCGCCCGCCGGGGGTGGTCAGGCGAAAGACTTCGGCCATCAGTTCCGCCGACCACATGTCCGGATTGCGCGACGGCGCAAAGCCGTCGAGATACCAGGCATCGAAGGGTGTTGTTTCCCGGCCGAGGCTTTCGAGCGCCGGGCCGCAGACGACGGTGAGGTGGACACGCGACTCAAGATCGATCTCGATGCGGCCTGCCGGTGCATCCGGCCAGCTCGCGGTCAGCATCGCGCGTTCCTGCTCGATCTCCGGCCAATGCGCCAGCGCTCGTCCGATATCGGCGCGCGCCATCGGAAATCGCTCGAAGGAGGTGAAGTGCAGGCTTGCGCCTTCCGGCGCGGTTTCCCGCCATTGCCGCCAGGTCTCGCAGAGATTGAGGCCAGTGCCGAAGCCGAGTTCGGCGATGCGGAACGGTGCTGCGCGCTGCCAGCGCGCGGGCAGGTCGTTGCCGGACAGGAAGACATGGCCGCATTCCAGTCGGCCGTCGCTGCGGCAATAAAAATGATCGTCAAAGGCGCGGGAATAGGGCATATCGCCCTCGTGCCAGTCGAGGACTGCTTCGCTCGGCGGCGCTTTTTCAGGAACGTGTTCAGCCATGGCATATGCCGATAGTCGCGCGAAGGCCGCCGGTCAACCGATCGTGGACCTCCTCGTCGTTGGCGGTGGGGTCATGGGCTTGTGGACCGCACTTTTTGCCGCCCGCGACGGGTTTTCGGTGCGCCTTGTTGAAAAACGGACAATCGGTGCAGGCGCCAGCGGCGGCGTGCTCGGCGCGCTGATGCCGCACTTACCGGATCGCTGGAATGCCAAGAAGGCGTTTCAGTTCGCTGCCCTCGTTTCGCTTGAGGGGGAAATTGCGACGCTGGAGGCTGAAACCGGCCTCTCCGTCGGCTACCGCCGCTCCGGTCGTCTCATCCCGCTGGCAAAGCCGCATAACCGGGAACTTGCGCTCGGCCAGGCCCAGGATGCGCTCGCTGTCTGGAAGACGCCGGACCGTTCCTTTGCTTTCGACGTGCTGGAGGCGGCACCGTTGGCCGGTTGGCCGGGAGACGATGCGATGGCGCACGGGCTCGTGCGCGACGGTCTTGCTGCGCGCCTTGCGCCGCGCCGCTTGCTGGACGCCTTGCGATCGGCACTCGACTGTCATCCGAAAGTCGAGGTCACGGAAGGCGTGGGGCTCAAGGCGATCGACCCGGCTGCCGGTCTCGCCCGTCTGGACGAGGGAAGCGATGTCGCTTTTGAAAACTGCGTGCTGTCGGCGGGTGTCGAGACCTTCCCTCTGCTGGCGCCCCTCAATCCGCCGATCGCCCGGCCGGCTGGCACTGGGGTCAAGGGGCAGGCGGCCTTGCTTAAGGCCACCATCGACCCTGCGCTGCCGGTGATTTTTACGGGTGGCCTCTACATCGTGCCACACGAAGACGGCCTGGTGGCCGTCGGCAGCACCAGCGAAAACACTTTTGCGGAACCGACGTCCACCGACGGCCTCCTCGACGCCTTGATCGACAAGGCGCGGGCAATGGCGCCGCTGCTTGCCGATGCGCCTGTGGTGGAGCGTTGGGCTGGGGTGAGGCCGAGGGCGGTCGGTCGCGAGCCGATGGTTGGCCGGCATCCGGATCACGCCAATATCAGCCTGATGACAGGTGGCTTCAAGGTCAGTTTCGGCATCGCGCACAAGCTGGCGCGCGAAGTTCTGAACGAAATCAAGGGCGGCACGCTTGGCGTACCACCCTCGTTCACCTTCGAGGCCCACCTTGCGGAAGCCGGACGGCTTTAGGCATCGCTTACATCCAGTAGGGCGGCACACCGTAATAGTCGTAGATCACCTTGCCGTTGCGACGGTTCCAGTCGTACTCCGCGTCGCTTTCATAGTGCGGCGCTTTTTCGACCTGTTCCTTCGTCAGATCGACGCGGTAGCCGGCAAGGCCTTCGTCATAGTTCAGCTTGCCCCACGGCAACGGATAGTGGTCCTGGCCGATGCCGAGAAAGCCGCCGAAACTCAATACGGCGTAGGAGACCTGGCCGCTGCGCTTGTCGAGGATCAGTCGCTCCACCGCGCCGATATGCTTGCCGTCGGCGCCGTAAACGCTGGTACCTTCGACCTTGTCACTGGCAATGAGGTCCTGGGTTTCGCGAATGTTTGCATCTTGCATGGCCATAGGTGTTTCTCCTTGGTTGTCATGGACAGGAAACGGGCCAAGGCGCTAATGGTTCCTTTTCAAGAGCTTTTGCACGCGGCTCGAACCCGTGTGTGCGACGGCTTCTGCCATTGCCGAGGTGACCAATGACCGACAAGACTTATCCGCGCGACCTGATCGGCTACGGCCGCACCCCGCCGCAGGTGCGCTGGCCGGGCGATGCGAACATCGCCGTGCAGTTCGTGGTGAACTACGAAGAGGGCGCTGAAAGCTGCATCCTCGATGGTGACGCGTCGTCGGAAAACCTGCTCTCGGAAATCGTCGGCGCGGCGGCTTGGCCAGGCCAGCGCAACCTCAATATGGAATCGATCTACGAATACGGTTCGCGCGCCGGCTTCTGGCGCCTGCACCGGCTGTTCACCAGCCGCAACGTCACCACGACGGTCTATGGCGTGACACTTGCGATGGCGCGCAATCCGGAAGCCGTTGCCGCCATGAAGGAAGCCGGCTGGGAAATTGCCAGCCACGGCTATCGCTGGCTGGAATACAAGGATTTTTCGGAAGAGCAGGAGCGCGAGCATATCCGCGAGGCTGTGCGCCTGCACAAGGAACTGACGGGCTCGCACCCGCTCGGCATGTACCAGGGCAAACCCTCGGCCAACACGCTGCGCCTTGTCATGGAAGAGGGCGGCTTCGTCTATTCCTCAGACTCCTATGCCGACGATCTGCCCTATTGGGTACCGGGTCTCGATGGCGAACCCTTCCTCATCATCCCCTATACGCTCGAAACCAACGATATGCGCTTCGCGACGCCGCAGGGTTTCAACACGGGCGACCAGTTCTTCACCTACCTGAAGGACGCCTTCGACGTGCTCTACCAGGAAGGCAAGGACGGCAGTCCGAAGATGCTGAACATCGGCCTGCACTGCCGCCTCGTCGGCCGCCCTGGTCGTGTCGCGGCACTCGCCCGCTTCGTCGACTACGTGCTTGGCCACGAGAAGGTCTGGATCCCGCGCCGCATCGACATCGCCCGCCACTGGATCGAGAACCACCATCCGTCGAAGGCCAAGGCATGATCGACCGCGTCGATTTCCTCGACCGCTTCGGCGGCGTCTTCGAGCACTCGCCCTTCATTGCCGAACGGGCGCTCGATGCCGGTGCTGTTTCGGAACCGCTGACGGCGGGTGGAGTGCATGCCGCGCTCACCGATGCCTTCCGCAAAGCGTGCCACGCGGAACAGCTTGGTGTGCTCACCGCCCATCCCGACCTTGCCGGCAAGCTGGCCATTGCCGGCGGGCTCACCGAGGATAGCCGCAAGGAGCAGGCGGGTGCCGGCCTCGACCGGCTGAACCCGGCCGAACACGCCCGCTTCACCGAACTCAACACCGCCTATACGGAAAAATTCGGCTTCCCCTTCATCATCGCGGTCAAAGGCCTTGACAAGGACGACATCCTCGCGGCTTTCGAAAAGCGCGTAGGCAATACGGCCGATGAAGAATTCGAAACTGCGAAAGGCCAGGTGGAGCGTATCGCGCTCCTCCGGTTGAATGCTCTGCTCCCCGGAGATTAACAATGCCCGACTACCAAAGACCGCCCTTCCTCTCCCCGGGAGGGCTGTCCGATGGCTGAGACACTCACGATCCAACCTTTGACCCAGGCGGCTTTTGCGCCCTTTGGTACGGTGATCGAAGCCGACCCCGCGTCGATGCGCTACATCAACGGCGGCACGACCGAGCGTTACCACGCGCTCGCCGAAGCCGAAGCCGTCGGCGAGGATGCGCGGGTTATCATCAACCTCTTCCGCGCGGCGCCGCGCACCTTCCCCTATACGGTCGACATGATGGAGCGCCATCCCTTCGGCAGCCAGAGTTTTTCACCGATCGACGACCGGCCCTGGCTGGTCGTGGTGGCGGAGGACGAGGGCGGCAAGCCGGGCCGGCCGCAGGTCTTTCGTGCCGGCGGGCGGCAAGGGGTCAACTACCGCCGCAATGTCTGGCACCATCCGTTGATCGCGATCGGTGCCGTCAGCGACTTCCTCGTCGTCGATCGCCTTGGTGGCGGTGTCAACCTGGAGGAGCTCGTCTTCGAGACTCCGTTCATCATCGAACAGCCCTGAGAGGGATTCATGAACAAGCCCGGCCGCCTCACGACCCACGTTCTCGACACCGCACTCGGCAAGCCCGCCGTGGGCCTGAAGATCGACCTCTACTGGATCGAGAACGAGGAGCGCCAGCACATCACGACCGTCACGACCAACAGTGACGGCCGGGTGGACGGCGCGCTGGTCGAGGGCGTCGGCTTCATGCCCGGCATCTACGAACTGGTCTTCCACGCCGGCGACTACCTGCGGGCAACCGGCGCCGCCGTCACCGAACCCGCTTTCCTCGACCGCATTCCACTGCGCTTCGGTGTCGCCGATCCGTCGAGCCATTACCACGTGCCGCTGCTGCTTTCGGCCTACAGCTACTCGACCTATCGCGGGAGCTAAAGCACAGCCTTCATCGGCTTGCCCGCCACATAGGTCTCGTGTACCGCACGATCATCCCCCATCGTCTGGAGCAGGAAAAGTTCGTCGGTGAGCGAGCGGACGACCTCCATCTTCAGCGCCATGGCGGGCGTGGCGGCAGCGTCGAGCACGACGAAGTCGGCATCCGTGCCGGCGTCCAGCGTGCCGATGCGGTCTGCGAGTGACAGGGCTTCGGCGTTACCGAGGGTCATGTGATAGAAGCTGTCGTACGGGTTCAGCCGCTCGCCGAGCAACTGCTGGATCTTGTAGGCCTCGTCCATCGTCTTCAGCATGGAATAGCTCGTGCCGCCGCCGATATCTGTCGCGACGCCAATGCGCACCGGCTTTTCCCGCCGCGAGAGCGCCTTCAGCGGAAACAGGCCGGAGCCGAGGAAGAGGTTGGAGGTGGGGCAATGCACGGCCACCGCGCCGGCCTCGCTCATCGCATCCGCCTCGCGCCCGGAGAGATGGATGCAGTGGCCGAACAGGCTTCTGGGTCCGAGCAGGCCGTACTGCGCGTAGACGTCCGTATAGTCGATCGCATCGGGATAGAGTTCGCTGGTGAAGCGGATCTCGTCGTGGTTTTCGGACAGATGCGTCTGGATGTGCAGGTCCGGGAATTCGCGGGCCAGTGCCGCCGTCATTTCCATCTGCGCCGGCGTCGAGGTGATGGCGAAGCGCGGGGTGATGGCGACGTGGTTGCGGCCCTTGCCGTGCCATTCGGCGATGACCGCGCGGGTCTCGTCATAACCCATCTGCGGCGTGTCGAGCAGGCCCTGCGGGGCGTTGCGGTCCATCATCACCTTGCCGCCGACCATGCACATACCGCGCTTTAGCGCTTCGGCAAAGTAGGCATCGGCCGAGGCCTTGTGCACGGAGCAATAGGCGACCGCCGTCGTCGTGCCGTGGCGGATCATCTCGTCGTAGAAGTGACGCGCGATGCGGGCGGCATGGGCGCTTTCGACAAAGCGGCATTCTTCCGGGAAGGTGTAGGTGTTCAGCCATTCGAGCAGGTTGGCGGCATAGGAGCCGATCACCTGCATTTGCGGGAAATGCAGGTGCGTATCGATGAGTCCCGGCAGGATGAGGTGCGGCCTGTGGTCGATCTCGTCCACATCGTCCGGGCTGGCGGCGCGTATCTCGGCATAGGGACCGATGGCGGCGATCTTTCCGTCCTCGATGAGCAGCCCGCCATCCTCCTCGTAGCGATAGCTCGCCGCATCGTCGATCGTTTCCGGCCGGCGGAGGAAGGAGAGCAGGCGTCCACGGATGAGGGTTTGGGTCATGGGCGGTCAGCTTCCTTCTGCGGCGGTTTCGAACCAGGCGGTGATGAGGGCGCGCTCTTCCTTCGTCATGCCGGTGACATTGCCCGGCGGCATGGCGTGGCTGCGGCCTGCCTGCAGATAGATCTCGCGGGCATGCAGGGCAATCTGAGATTCGCTTTCGAACACAACGTCTTTCGGCGCGACGCGCAGGCCCTCCCAGACAGGCTCGGCCGCATGGCACATCGAACAGCGCGTCGAGACGAGATCGCGCACCGCCGGGAAGTGGCTGTTTGCGGCGAAGCGCTGGGCTGAGGGCGCAAGGCCTGCATCGGCGCTTTCACCGGTCAATACCTTCGGCACGGTGGAAAGCCACATGATGAGCAGGAAGAGGAGGGCCGTGACGAGCCAGGTCCAGGTGGGTTTGCCCTTGCGCGCGTGGGTCGTGTTGAACCAGTGGCGGATCGTCACGCCCATCAGGAAGACGAGGGCCGCGATGATCCAGTTGAAGGCCGTCGCGAAGGCCAGCGGATAGTGGTTCGACAGCATGAAGAAGATGACGGGCAGCGTCAGGTAGTTGTTGTGGGTGGAGCGCTGTTTGGCGATGGCGCCATATTTCGGGTCCGGCACGCGCCCTGCAATCAGGTCGGCAACAACCACCCGCTGGTTCGGCATGATGAGGAAGAAGACGTTCGCCGACATGATCGTCGCGGTGAAGGCGCCGAGATGCAGGAAGGCGGCGCGGCCGGTGAAGACCTGCGTATAGCCCCAGGCCATGGCGACGAGGATGAAATAGAGGACGATCATCAGCCCCCAGGTGTTTTTGCCGAGCGGCGATTTGCAGAGCAGGTCGTAGAGGATCCAGCCCACGGCCAGCGAGGCGAGCGAGATGAAGATCGCCACCGGCGTCGAGACGTCCAGCACATTGCGATCGATCAGGAACAGATCGGCGCCGCCGTAATAGACCAGACAGAGCAGCGCGAAGCCGGAAAGCCAGGTCGTATAGCTTTCCCATTTGAACCAGGTCAGGTGCTCGGGCATCGAGGCGGGCGCCACGAGATACTTCTGGATGTGATAGAACCCGCCGCCATGCACCTGCCACTCCTCGCCGTAAGCGCCAGCCGGCAGGTGCGGCCGCTTCACAAGGCCGAGGTCGAGCGCGATGAAATAGAACGACGACCCGATCCAGGCCATGGCGGTGATGACATGCAGCCAGCGGACCGCAAAGGTCAGCCACTCCCAGGCGATGGCATATTCGTACATGTGGGCGCGTCCCTTTCGTCTTGTCTTCCGGCACGTACATTGCGCAATATTTACGGGTGAGGGAAGGGCGGACCGAACGCCTTGCATCCACCGGTTCACTTTGAACGGAACCTCTTCGGGACCAAGGGTATTTCTGCGCTATGGCATACGAACTCTATTATTGGACCGGCATTCAGGGGCGGGGGGAATATATCCGCCTAGCATTGGAAGCGGCCGGCGTGCCCTATCGGGATGTCGCACGGGAAGAGGGCGACCAGGTCATCGCCGCGGTGAGCAGCGAGGTTTCGACGCCGTCCTTCGCGCCGCCCTTTCTCAGAGACGGTGATGTGGTCGTGGGCCAGGTGGCAGCGATCCTGCTTTATCTCGGCGACAAACTCGATCTTGCGCCCAAGGATGCGGCGCTCAGGCTCTGGACGCATCAAATCCAGTTGACCATCGCCGACTTCGTGCTCGAAGGCCATGATGTTCACCACCCGATCGGCGCTGGAGAATATTACGAGGACCAGAAGCCCGAATCAAAGCGGCGTGCCGTGGAGTTCCGTGAGCAGCGCGTTCCGAAATTCCTCGATTGGTTCGAGCGCATTCTGGCCAGAAACCCCAAAGGCCCCGCGCATCTCGTCGGCAGCCGGCTCAGCTATGTGGATCTGTCTCTGTTCCAGGTCATGGATGGCCTCATCTACGCCTTCCCGACATTGATGGGCGAGCTTGCTCCTCGGTATCCGCATATCAAGGCGGTCTGCGCAACTGTTGCCGACCACCCGAAAATCCGTGCCTATCTTGCGAGCGATCGCCGTCTTCCGAGCAATGAGAACGACCTGTTTCGGCACTATCCAGAATTGGACGCCAAGCCTTAGCGCCGCCGCGGACGGCTTTTTCGACGGTGGAAGGAAGTTCAGGATTTCGCCAGTTTTCAGGTGGGCCTTTGTGGGTATTTTTTGACTGGAGCGCTGCTAACGCCAGTCAGGTAACGCCACGGTTTTTCCGTCCTCTACGGACCAATCCCGATACATCTCATAGGTGACTTTTCCCGCGGTCATACCTTTCACCAACCTGCGGCATGCCTCCTGAACTACCTCTTCGGCACCGATTGAGTTGAGGCTTTCAAGTTCATCTCCCAGTCTTCCGTCCTGTTTCAATTCGGATTGGCCATCTTCAATGCAACGGGCGATTAACCGGGCGTGAGAGTCGGGATTTTGCTTTAAGCGCGTGACGATTTCCTGGAATTCTTGCTCGATCCATCGGGGTCCTTCGGCGAACGCACTGGCGGGCAGCAGCAACGAGAGCAGAAGGTTTGTGGCAACAAATCGATCTAGCTTCAATCTGTACGTCCTATTGTTGGTCCGGGCCGGTACTTCCTAGCTTATGGAGACAATCTCAAGTTCCTGCCCGCCCATGCTCACGACGTCGCCCACGGCCTTGCCCATCAGCAGCCTTGCCACCGGCGCGACGTAGGAAATCGTTCCTGCCTTCGGGTCGGCTTCGTCTTCGCCGACGATGCGATAGGTCTGTACCCGGCCGTCGTCGCGGCTGAAGGTCACCGTGTTGCCGAAGGCGACGGTGTCGTTTGATGTTGGTTCGGCCATGACCTGCGCCGTGCGGACGCGTTCCGCGAGATAACGCAGGTCGCGCAGCGGGCCGGCCGATTGGCGCCGCCGTTCGTTGACGTCCTCGATCGTGTTTGCGGCCTCGTATGCCGTGCGCGCCGCGGCGAGTTGCGTTTCGAGTGCGGTCAGGCCCGCTTGCGTGACGAGATTGGGATGGGGAGAAATCGGCCGGTCGGGCAGCAGGGTTTCCGATGCCGCCTCGGCGCTTTCTTCCTTTACGAACGCAACGCTCAATGTCCCACTCCATTCAAATGCGGCTTACCCCCGACAGGCTCAGCGGGTCCTTGCTGGCCAATCTAAGCTTCCTTCGGCATCGTCGCCAGAATCCATTCGCGAAACGCGCGGATTTTCACAATGTTGCGACGGTTCTCCGGATAGGCGAGCCAATAGTCGCGGCCATCGTTACAGGTGATATCGAAGGGCTGGTAAAGCAGGCCGGCCGCGATCTCAACGCGAAAATGGCCGGGGTTGAGGATCGCGACCCCCTGGCCGTTCATGGCCACCTGCGCATCGATCGTCTGAACGCCCAGTTCGTTGCGTGGGTAACGTTCGAGGCCCGGCTTGTCGATTCCGGCTGCGGAGAACCAGATGGGCCACCAGACGTCCGGGGCACTGATGATCGGCAGTTTCAGCAGGTCGGCCGGTTCCTTGACGCCGCCGATCGTTTCGGCGAGCGCCGGGCTCAGCAAGGGGGCGAAATCCATTCGCATGACGCGGTGGCATTCGAGGCCCGGCCAGTCGCCCTTGCCCCAGCGGATCGAGATATCCGCCTCTTCCCGGGCGAAATCGATCACCTCCTGCGACGTGGAAAGCCGGACCGCGATGTTCGGGTGCTTGAGCTGGAAATCGCCGAGTGTACGGCTCAACCATTGCGTGGCGAAGGTGGGCGTCGAATGGATGTGCAGCTTCTGTTCGGTTGCGCCGCGCAGATCGGCTACCGCCTCCGCGAGTTTAGCGAGCCCTTCGGCCACCTTGGGCGCCAGCCGCTCTCCGGCCTCGCTCAGCATGACCTGCCGGGGTTGGCGCAGGAACAACGTTTCGCCAAGCGTCTCCTCGAGCAGCTTGATCTGGTAGCTGACGGCCGTCTGCGTCATGCCGAGCTCGTCGCCGGCGCGGGTGAAGCTCGCATGCCGGGCTGCCGCCTCGAAAACACGAAGCGCATTGAGCGGGAAGTTGCGCGACATCTTCAAGGCTGAGTTCTCTTTATGCATGCAGACGAAGGTTCGATTGGAGTTCCATCACCTTTCGGCGCACCCTGCAAGCAATGGAAACGAGTTTTTGAGGTTTCGCCATGACATGCATTACCGATCACGGGCCGGCGGACGCCCTGCAGTTTCGCGAGCCGAGCCTTTGGCATAAGCTCTCTCTCGTCTTTCGTCGGCGGACGGCACAGCGCCTCCCGCGGCTCTACCCGCAGGAGCTTTCCGATCACATGAAGCGCGATCTCGGGTTCCTTGAGGGCCGCGGCCGCTAGAGCATTTCCGATTTCCAGGCGGCGAAGGCGAGCAGCACTTCGGCGGCGGTCATTGCGGCGATGACTTCCGGCCGCTTGTCATCGACCGCCGTGCCGCCGATCGGCAAGACCAACCGCTCGGCCTCCGCGCGATCCACGCCCTGTTCGTCGAGATAGTGGAGGAACGTGCCGCGCTTCGACTTCGAACCGACCATGCCGATATAGGCGAGGTCGGTGCGGGCGAGCGCTTCGCGGGCGATCAGGAAGTCGAGTGCGTGGTCATGGGTGACGATGACCACGGCCGAGCCGGCCGGGATATCGGCGATCAGTGATTCCGGCATGGCGTTCAACCGGTGATGCACCTCGGAGGTGAGGCGGTCCAGTTCGGTCTCGCGCGTCTCGACGACGAACACCTTCAAGGGCAGCAGTGTCAGCGATTCTGCAAGTGCGCGCCCGACGTGCCCGCCACCGAACACCCAGACCTGCGGCTTCTGCCGTTCGTCCGTCGCGATCCGCCGGTCGAGGGCCTGGCGTGCTCCCTCGTCGGCAAAGGTGAAGGTGAGTTCGACACGACCGCCGCAACATTGGCCGATATCGGGGCCGAGGGGGATGTCGAGCTTCGCTTCACCGCCGGCACTGCCGAGCATTTTTCGCGCGTTTTCGATTGCCACATATTCAAGCTGGCCGCCGCCGATCGTGCCGTGGATTTCGGTCGGTGCCACCAGCATGAACGTGCCTTCGTCGCGCGGTGCAGAGCCTTTGACGGCGGTAACATCGACGATGACGACACGGTGTTCCCGGGCGAGAAAGCCCTCGAGACTATCCTGCAGAAAGTTCATTTTTGCTCTTCTTTTTGGGCCGCGAGCCGTCCGGGTCAATCAGCAAGTGATCGGAACCAGACAGGCCGGAGACCTTAAAGGCCGGACCCGTCGACCCGCTGAAGGCGAAGAAGACGGTGTTCGGTCATCCTCTATTGGGCGGTCCAGCCGCCATCGACGGAGATGTGGGTGCCGTTGATCGACTTTGCCGCATCGCTGGCGAGGAACAGGGCGATCGCCGCCACCTCGTCGACACCGACGAACTCCTTGGTCGGCTGGAACTTCAGCATGACGTCGGACTTCACCTGCGCCTCGCTGATGCCGCGCGCCTTGGCCGTGTCGGGGATCTGCTTTTCGACGAGCGGTGTCAGCACATAGCCGGGGCAGATGGCATTGGCGGTGATGTGGTCTTCGGCGATTTCCAGCGCGACCGTTTTCGTCAGTCCCAGGATACCGTGCTTGGCCGCGACATAGGCGGATTTGAACGGCGAGGCGACGAGGCCGTGCGCGGAGGCGACGTTGATGATGCGCCCCCAGCCCTTGCGCTTCATGTGCGGAATGGCGGCGCGGATGGTGTGGAACGAGCTGGAGAGATTGATCGCAATGATCTGGTCCCACTTCTCGACAGGAAAGTCCTCGATCTTTTCGACATGCTGGATGCCGGCATTGTTGACGAGGATGTCGACGCCGTCGAACTCTTCCACTGCCGTCTGGATGAGGTCGGCAATCTCGTGCGGCTTGGTCATGTCGGCCGGATGATAGATGACGCGGCCCTTGCCGAGGCCGTCCAGCTTGGCGCGGGTCGCCTCGATCTCGTCCGCCGGGCCAAAACCGTTGATGACGACATTGGCGTCGCCTTCCGCAAAGGCCGTGGCGATGGCGAGGCCGATGCCGCTGGTGGAACCGGTTACGACGACACTCTTCATGTTTTTCATCTCCGATATGCTGCTTTGCGGTAGCCTACGCCTAAAACTCGAGCGATGACAATTGCGTTTTCCGCGCGGTAGAGTGGCGGTGAGGGCAGAGCGCGGCTTGCGTTTTATTTTCCTTTGACATTCGTTTTGATGTTGTATTGAAGATTCCGAAGGGCCTGGGAGCGGCCTTCAGCTGGGAGGAAAGCATGGGCGGATATGTTCTCGCGATCGATCAGGGCACGACATCGAGCCGGGCGATCGTCTTCGACGGCAGCCAGAAGGTCGTCGGCTCCGGCCAGAAGGAATTCACCCAGATTTTTCCGCAATCCGGCTGGGTCGAGCATGATCCGGAGGAAATCTGGGACAGCGTCGTCTGGTCGGTCAAGGCCGCGCTGAAGAAGGCCGGCCTCACCGCCTCCGACATTTCCGCCATCGGCATCACCAACCAGCGCGAGACGGTCGTCGTCTGGGAGCGCGAGAGCGGCAAGCCGATCCACAATGCCATCGTTTGGCAGGATCGCCGCACCGCCTCCTATTGCGAAAAGCTGAAGAAGCAGGATCTCGAAAAGACCTTCACCAAGAAGACCGGCCTGCTGCTCGACCCCTATTTTTCCGGCACGAAACTCTCCTGGATGCTGTCCAACGTGAAGGGCGCGCGTGCACGGGGTGCCAAGGGCGACCTCTGCTTCGGCACGATCGACACGTTCCTGATCTGGCGGCTGACGGGCGGCAAGTCGCATGTCACCGACGCCACCAATGCCAGCCGTACGCTGATGTACAACATCGCAGCGAACGACTGGGACAACGAATTGTTGGACATCCTGCGCGTGCCAAAGGCCATGCTGCCCGAAGTGCTGGATTGCGCGGCCGATTTCGGCGTGACGGAGAAGGCGCTGTTCGGCGCGGAAATCCCGATCCTCGGCGTTGCCGGCGACCAGCAGGCCGCGACCATCGGCCAGGCCTGCTTCGAGCCGGGCATGATGAAATCCACCTACGGCACGGGCTGCTTTGCGCTGCTCAACACCGGTCCCGACATGGTGCGTTCGAAAAACCGCCTGCTCACCACCATCGCCTATCGGCTCGACGGCGAGACGACCTATGCGCTGGAAGGCTCGATCTTCATTGCCGGTGCCGCCGTGCAATGGCTGCGCGACGGGCTGAAGGTCATCAAGGCCGCACCCGATACCGGCGACCTTGCGGCACAAGCCGACCCGACGCAGAACGTCTACCTCGTGCCGGCCTTCACCGGTCTCGGCGCACCGCACTGGGACCCGGACGCCCGTGCTGCGATCTACGGCATGACGCGCAACACGGGACCCGCGGAATTTGCCCGCGCAGCCCTTGAGGCCGTCTGCTACCAGACGCGCGACCTGCTCGACGCCATGCACAAGGACTGGAAGGCCAACGGCAAGGAAACCGTGCTGCGCGTCGACGGCGGCATGGTCGCCTCCGACTGGACCATGCAGCGCCTGGCCGACATTCTGGACGCACCGGTCGACCGCCCGACAATCCTGGAGACGACGGCGCTTGGTGCAGCGTGGCTTGCCGGGCAACGCGCGGGCGTATGGCCGGATCGCAAGGGTTTCGCCAAGTCCTGGGCGCGCGATACGCGTTTTGAGCCGAAGATGGACGAGAAGACACGAGCGGTGAAGATCAGGGGTTGGAAGGACGCGGTGCGGCGGACGTTGAGCGCGGAGTAGGGGAACTCAAGTATTCTCTGCCGTTGCAATGAGCGCCCCCAATGCCATCTGCACCGACAATTGAACGACTTTCCTACTTGGTCTTCTCGTCGTTTTTCATCATGGGCTCGGGCACATGGTGGACATGGACCGGCATGACGTAGCGATGATTCTTGCGCGGCTTTTTAACCTGCCTTCTGAAGTTCATTGACGCTGCATAGACGGCTGCTTGGTCCGCTTCATCATGCCCAGAGGACTTTACGATATAGGTGCTCGCATGTTTGCCATTCGCATCCGTTCGGATGCCAACGGTCGCGATTTTTGTCGTGTCGCAGCCCGACAGGGCAAGCACCGCCAAGCACAGTGCCGACGTAATGATTTTTCTCACGATGATCCCCGATTTCCCCAAATGCGTGCAATCTCCTACGAGAAGTTTTCTACTTCGGCAAGAGTCAATTTGTGGCTGTTGCCTCAAGTAGTTGACCGCTCTTCAGTGCGTCGCTTTCAGGTGCTATCGGTTGGGGCATGTACCCATCTCCGACCATCGTCCCCGGCCGATCCTGCGGCACCTGCACGCTCTGTTGCCGGCTGCCGGACATTGATCTTTTCGAGAAGCCCGCGAATGTCTGGTGTCGGCATTGCATCGCGGACAAGGGCTGCTCGATCTATGCGGATCGGCCTTCGGTCTGCCGGGATTTCCTCTGTCTGTGGATGACCGATGAGGCGCTAGACGAGGCATGGGCGCCATCCCGCTCGCATATGATGATCTACCGGCAGGGGCCGCAGATTACAGTGCTTGTCGATCCTGACCACCCCGACATCTGGCGAAGCGAGCCGTATCACGCGCAATTGCATCGATGGGCTCGCAAGGCCGAACCGGCTGGCGGCTACGTTATCGTCTTCTGGCGTGACGACGTGTTCAAGCTCTGATTCGCGCCGGCAGCCACCGTCATGGTCTTTGGGGGCGACGCCCGAAGACAGCGGTTTTTCCCGGGGTGGAGGCGACCTGCCGGATCGATGGCGGCGTCGGTGAGCGTTCGCGTGCTGCCGATCCTGGCAAGCGATAATGGGTGTGCGGCACGTAGATAAGGTCGTGTTCCGCGACGATCACGACCATGCTGTGCGGCAGGTCGAGGTTCGCCAGGCAGTCGCGCATGAAGCGGTGAAACTCGACGGCGATCAGCGCGTTGAAAACCACCTCCGCATAGGCCAGCGGTTCGTGGGCAACTGTGCTTGTGCCTGTCGGCGTGACCTCGGTCACAAAGCCATATTGGTAGTGGTCGCCGCGCGGGATCGTCCCTGCCAGCGCCAGCACGTCGTGCATGCCGTCGATCGGGGCGGATTCGATTGCATCGAACGCGCCCTGCCATGCGCTACCGACCGCGTTGCACTCATCCGCGATCTCGGCATCGGTCTTCGCCAGGAAATCATAGACCCCACGGTTGTAGAGACTGACCTCGACACCCTGGTGGAAACGCCCCGCCGCATCGACGGCGCGCTCGTGCGCGGAGAGGTCAAAGCCAAGACCGGTGAAGGTCTCGGGCATTCCCGGCTGGTAGCCGGCGTGGCGAAAGGCTGCATTGGTTGTCCGCGGGATCTCGCCTGCCTCGTCGCTGATGCGAAGGTCGAGAACCGGATCGAAATTTCTGACGGGCAGATCTTTCAGAATTGCTGCAAGCTTGTCCTTGCCGTTCGAAAAGGCGCGTTGCGCGACGATCTCCCGGGTGAGAGCGAATATCTCGGATTTCCACGCGCGGAACGCCTCGATGAGCCTTGCGCGCTCGCTGTCCATCGTCATGGGAGGGGCCTCCGTTTCGACCTTTCCTAACATTCCGGAATTAAGATATTTCCTGCTCCGTCGCGCAGACTGAGACAAGCCGGGCTGATGGCCGGCGCTGCCGGCTGTTTCTGCCGATCATCAAAAATATTCCGGTGCGCCCTGTCGGCTGAGACGCTACTCCTACGTCTTTCAGCCAACGGGAGTTCACCATGCTGTATGCCGTTCTTTGTTACGATGACGAAAATGAAGTCAACGCCTGGTCGAAGGATCTGGATGACAGGGTCATGGCCGATCTCGGTGCGGTCAACCAGAAATATGCCGAGGCCGGCAAGCTGGGACCCGTCGCGCGGCTGATGCCGACGACGGCGGCGGTCACCGTGCGCAAGGGCGCGACGGACGACATCGTCATGGACGGGCCCTTTGCCGAAACCAAGGAGCAGTTCCTGGGGTTCTTCGTGCTCGATGTGGAAACGCTGGAGGAGGCGATTACCTTCGCTCGCGAGCTTTCCGCGGTCAATCCGGCCAACGGCACTTATGAAGTCCGGCCGCTGCAGTTCTTCAATCCGGGAGTACCCATAACATGACAGAGCTTGCCTGGATCGATCTGGCACTGACTTCGGCTCGGCCGCAGGCCATGGGGGCGCTTCTGCGCTACTTCCGCAACCTCGACCTCGCAGAGGAGGCCTTTCAGGAGGCCTGCCTTCGTGCGCTGAAGACCTGGCCCGACAAGGGCCCGCCGCGCGATCCGGCAGCATGGCTGATCTTCGTCGGCCGCAACAGCGGTATCGACCAGGTGAGGAAGCGCGCCAAGCACCAGCCGCTTCCGCCCGAGGAGGTGCTGTCCGATCTGGAGGATACGGAAAGCGATCTCGCCGACCGGCTGGACGGCGCGCATTACCGCGATGATATCTTGCGGCTGCTGTTCGTCTGCTGCCACCCGGACCTGCCGGCCACACAGCAGATCGCGCTGGCGCTGCGCATCGTTTCCGGCCTTACGGTCAAGCAGATCGCCAAGGCGTTCCTCGTTTCGGAAGCGGCGATGGAGCAGCGCATCACCCGGGCGAAGGGGAAGGTGGCGGCCGCCGGCATACCCTTCGAGACGCCGGATGCCGTGGCGCGGGCCGAACGGCTCGGCATCGTCGCGGCGATGATCTATCTCGTCTTCAACGAGGGCTATTCGGCCGGCGTGCCGGAGAGGGCGGATGCGCCCTTCTGTGCGGAGGCGATCCGGCTTTGCCGATTGCTGCTAAAACTCTTTCCCTCCGAGCCGGAGATCATGGGGTTGACGGCGCTCATCCTCATCCAGCACTCGCGGCTGGCGGCGCGCTTCGACAAGGACGGCCAGATCGTGCTCTTGGAAGACCAGGACCGTGCGCTCTGGGATCGTGGGCTGATCGACGAGGCGCTGGTGCTGATCGACAAGGCGATCCGGCACCGCACGCCCGGCGCCTTCCAGATCCAGGCGGCGATCGCAGCCCTTCATGCGCGCGCCGCGACGGCGGCGGAGACGGACTGGCTGCAGATCGACCTGCTCTACCAGACGCTGGAACGTCTTCAGCCGTCGCCGGTGGTGCGGCTCAACCGTGCCGTTGCAGTTTCGAAACGCGAAGGGCCGGAGGCGGCGCTGGCGCTCATCGAGCCGCTGGCGGACAAACTCAACGGCTACTTCTATTTTCATGGTCTGCGCGGCGGCCTGCTCAAGCAGCTTGGCCGCTACCGCGAAGCGCACGAGGCTTTTGACCGCGCCATCGCGCTTGCCACCACGTCGGCGGAGGCGGCGCATATCCGCCAGCATCTCGACAGCGTGCAGCGTGAGATGGCTGCCGCCGAAAAATAATCGGCTTTCGATGTCGGGTTGGCCGCCTGCCGGGCGTCCTTGATACGAACCGACCAATCATATTCCACCGAGGAGACAGACATGACCGACACCGCCGAAATCAAGCCCGCCAACAACCGCGAACTGGTGCTGACCCGCGTGCTGAACGCCACGCCCGCCCAGCTCTTCAAGGCGTGGACGACGCCGGAAATCCTGAAGGAGTGGTTCATGCCGAAGCCCTACGCGATTGCCCTTGTCGAAATGGAGCCGCGTGACGGCGGCAAGTTCCGCACCGTCATGACCGGCCCGGACGGTTTCCACATGGACAGCACCGGCGTGTTCCTCAAGGTGGAGAAGGATCGGCGCATCATCACGACGGATGCCTTCGGCCCGGACTGGAAGCCGACCCAAAAGGCCTTCTTCAGCGCCGAAATCCTTTTCGATGATCTCGGCAACGGAAAGGCCCGCTACACGGCAATCGCCCGCCACTGGACTGTCGAGGACTGCGAGGCGCATGAGAAAATGGGGTTCCACGAGGGCTGGGGCCAGGTGGCAGGCCAGCTCGAAGAGGTCGCCTCCAAGCTTTGAGGTGATGAACGGGGCGGGGAAACCGCCCTGTTTTCGTTCGGCCGCGATCGTCCTGTAAACACACTGTTTCCCGATCTGCCCTTTCAACCTGCCACTGCCGGCCATATCTCTGGGAAAATCCCTCTCTTCTGGAACATCCCATGGAACTTGGCCTCTATACATTTGCCGATGTCGATCCCAATGCCGCCGACAAGGGGCGGGAAGGGGAGCGGCGGCTGAAAAACCTTCTCGAAGAGATCGAACTTGCCGATCAGGTGGGGCTCGATGTCTTCGGGCTTGGTGAACATCACCGGGCGGATTATGCCGCCTCGGCGCCGGCCGTGGTGCTGGCGGCTGCTGCGGCGCGCACGAAAAACATCCAGCTCACGAGTGCGGTGACGGTGCTGTCGTCGGACGATCCGGTGCGGGTTTTTCAGCAATATTCCACCGTCGATCTCATTTCCGGCGGTCGGGCCGAGATCATGGCGGGGCGGGGCTCCTTCATCGAATCGTTCCCACTCTTCGGCTATGCGCTCGATGACTATGACCAGCTTTTCGAAGAGAAGCTCGACCTGTTGCTTGCGCTGAACGAGAGCGAGAAGGTCTCGTGGACCGGCGTGATGCGGCCGCCGCTGGCGGGGCTTGGCGTCTATCCGCGCCCGACGGATGGCAGGCTGCCGATCTGGATTGCCGTCGGCGGCACGCCGCAGTCGGTGGCGCGCGCGGGCGCCTATGGCCTGCCGCTGGCGCTTGCCATCATCGGCGGCACGCCGTCGCGCTATGCGCCGCTGTTCGATCTCTACCGCGAGGCGGCACGCCGGGCGGGGCAGGACGAGGCGAAATTGAAGACCAGCATCAATGTGCACGGCTTCATTGCGGACAGCACGCAGGCGGCGGCCGATGCCTTCTACGGGCCGCAGGCCGAGGTGATGAACCGCATCGGCCGCGAGCGCGGCTGGGGGCCGACGAGCCGGGCGCAGTTCGACCAGTCGATCGGTCCGACCGGCCATCTCTTCCTCGGCGATCCGGAAACGGTGGCGAAAAAGATCGTCGACCATCAGCGGATTTTCCGCAACGATCGCTTCCTGCTGCAGATGGCGATCGGGTTGATGCCGCATGACCAGATTCTGCGCGGCATCGAGCTTTACGGCACCAGGGTTGCGCCCCTGGTGCGCGACATGCTGGCGGCGGAGCAGAAGGACGCAGTGGCCGCTTCCGCCTGACAGCAGCGCGCGGGCGTGATAGACACGCCCGCGAAAGAGAGATGCGATGACCCTCGAGAATGACGATGACCTCAACGGCCTGAAGGCGATCGGCCGGATCTGCGCCAATGTGCTCCAGCACATGTCGACCTCCATCCGGCCGGGCATGACCACGGCCGAACTGGACCTGATCGGCCGGAGAATGCTGGAGGAGGCGGGTGCACGTTCGGCGCCGGAAAGTTGCTACGCCTTTCCGGGTGCGACATGCATCAGCGTCAACGAGGAGGTGGCGCACGGCATTCCGGGTGACCGGGTGATCAAGGACGGCGATCTCGTCAATATCGACGTTTCCGCCGAGCTCGACGGCTACTTTGCCGATACCGGGGCGTCCTTCACCGTCGGGCGCTCGACGCCGGCTGTGGAGCGTCTTTGCCGGGATGGCAAGCGGGCGCTCTGGGTCGGCCTGAAGGAAGTCAAGGCCGGCAAGCCTCTGGCGCAGGTCGGCAATGCCATCGGCGAATTCGCGCGCAAGAACCGTTACACGCTGATCGCCAACCTCGCGAGCCATGGCGTCGGCCGCTCGCTGCACGAGGAGCCGACGGAAATCGCCACCTGGCCGGACCCGCAGGAAAAGCGCCGCATGACGGACGGCCTCGTCTTCACCGTCGAGCCGTTCTTGTCGCTCGGCGCCAACTGGGCTGAAAGCGGCAAGAACGACGAGTGGACGCTCTACAGCGATCCGCGCGCACCGACGGTGCAGTTCGAGCACACGGTAGTGGCGACACGGAACGGACCGCTCGTGGTGACGCTGCCCGGTTGAACCTTCACCGGCGCTGATCCGACGATCAATTAATCTTGTTTGTCGGCGTTATGTTGCAGTGCGATGGTCGCAGCATGATGCAACAAACGCCCGCCCTGTCGCGCGAGCCCGTCCGGGCGGCCATCGCCGGTGCTATCGCCATGGCTGTGGCTATGGGGCTCGGCCGCTTCTTCTATACGCCGGTGCTGCCCGGCATGATGGCCGGCCTCGGGCTCAACGCTGCGGACGCCGGCATCATCGCGGCGGCGAATTTTGCGGGTTACCTGCTTGGCGCGGTGCTGGCCGCCTATGGCTGGGCGGCGGGTCTGGAGCGGCGACTGGCGATCGGCGCGCTGGTTTCGACGGTGCTGCTGCTTCTCGTGATGGCTCTGATTTCCGACATTGCGGCACTCTCCGTCGTGCGGTTCCTGGCGGGGCTTGCCAGTGCCTTTGCCATGATTTTCACCTCCGGCATCGTGCTTTCGATCGGGCTCCGGCATCAGGATGCGCGCGTGCAGATGGCGCATTTTTCCGGCGTCGGCCTGGGCATCGCAGTGTCGGCCGTTCTCGTCTACCTGCTGTCGCTCGTCCAGTTCCCGGCCATCGCCGCCTGGCGCGCGGACTGGCTTGCCGGGGCCGTGCTCGGCGCCATCGGTCTTGCCGCCGTCCTGGTTCTGCTGCCGCGACCGAAAGGTGGCGCCTCGGGCTTGCGCGAGCCGCCGATCGTCTGGACCCGGCCGCTCGTCGCGCTGACACTGAGTTACGGTCTCTTCGGCATCGGCTATGTCGTGACCGCCACCTTCATCGTCGCCATTGCGCGGGAGGGGGCGGAGAGCCCGTTGCTCGAATGTTTAACCTGGCTCGTCACCGGTGCCTCGGCGGCGATTTCCCTCGTCGCGTGGAAGCCGGTCGTGCGGCGTTACGGCGTGGCGATGGCCTATCTCGCGGCGATCCTCGTCGAGATGGTGGGCGTCGCCGTCACCGTCACGCTACCCTTCCCGGCCTCGGCACTGATCGGCGGCGCGCTGCTGGGCCTCACCTTCATCGTCATCACCGCCTATGGCCTCCAGCTCGGGCGGGTTCTGGCGAGCGAGAGCCCGCGGCAGGTGCTGGCGCTGATGACGGCGGCGTTCGGTGTGGGGCAGATCCTGGGACCACTCGGCGCAGGCTTCCTGGCAGCACGCACGGGAAGTTATGTGCTGCCGAGCCTCGCGGCCGCAGGCATCCTTCTGCTTGCCGCAGCCATCACCGTCGCGGGCGGCGCGCTTTCCATTAAATCTCGGTAATACAAGGTTGCGGCGATTGTTGCGCTGCGCAAACTCCTTTAGTTTCAGCGCGAACCGGCAGCACGGCTGCCCCATGCAAACGAGAGTTTCGCACCTTGTTCCACTCCTTCTTCCCGCAGCCAAAGCTGTTTTTCACCTCCGCCGCTATCTGGACAGCGATCTGTATCGCCGTCTGGTATACGGTCGGACCGCAAATTGGCGCCGCGATCGGATTGCCGCCGCTTGCCCCGGGGGAGAAAGCCCCGCTCGGGCTTGCCTTCTTCCTCTCTCCGGACAATCTCTGGTTCTATCTCTACTTCTTCATTTTCGTGCTGGTTTTCGGCTTCGCCTGGAAAATCATCGCGCGTGACCATCCCTGGACCAACTGGTCTATCTGGGGCAGCGCGTTCATCGTTTTCATTGCCTATTTTGCCGTGCAGTTGCAGGTGGCGCTCAACAACTGGCGTGGTCCATTCTTCGACATGTTCCAAAAAGGTCTTTCAGGCGACAAGAGCGTCACTGCGGGGCAGCTTTGGGGCCTGCAATGGTACTTCCTTGAAATTGGTATCGTTTTTGTTGTGGTCAACGTTG
Source organism: Shinella sp. GW821-FHT11G07 (assembly GCF_058808115.1). Classification (NCBI taxonomy): domain Bacteria; kingdom Pseudomonadati; phylum Pseudomonadota; class Alphaproteobacteria; order Hyphomicrobiales; family Rhizobiaceae; genus Shinella; species Shinella sp. GW821-FHT11G07. Next base: position 183,892 of record NZ_JBXARJ010000011.1, on the reverse strand, counting down.
TCACCGCATTCTTTACCAACCACTATGTCTTCCGTTGGCGAACGGCCATGAACGACTACTATATGTCGCTCTGGCCGAAACTGCGTCACATCGAGGGTGCCTCGCAGCGTGTGCAGGAAGATACGATGCGCTTTGCCAACATCCTTGAAGGACTGGGCGTCGTCTTCATCAATTCGATCATGACGCTCGTCGTCTTTCTGCCGTTGCTTTTCCAAATGTCGGAATATGTCGGCGACGTGCCGATCCTCGGCGCGATTCCGCATTCTTTGTTCTGGTTGGCCATCGGCTGGTCGCTGTTTGGCACCGCGTTGCTGGCATTCGCGGGCATCAAGCTTCCCGGGCTCCAGTTCCGCAACCAGCGGGTGGAAGCGGCTTATCGAAAAGAGCTCGTCTATGGTGAGGACCACGCGGAGCGCGCGGATCCCGTGACCGTGCGCGAACTCTTTGTGAATGTGCGGCGCAACTACTTCAGGATGTACTGGCACTACTGCTATTTCAACGCCGCTCGCTTCACCTACAACCAGCTGGACGCGATGTTGCTGACCTTCATTCTTATTCCCACCGTTGCGGCAGGTCGTATCACGATGGGTGTCTGGCAGCAGATTGCCACCGCCTTCGGCGAGGTCAGCAATTCCTTCCAGTATCTCGTCAGCTACTGGTCGACGATTGTCGAACTTCTGTCGATCCACAAACGTCTGAAGGCCTTCGAAGCGGCGATCGAGGGCGAGCCCTTGCCGGAGATCGACCAGCGCTATCTTGAAACTCAGATGGAAGAAGAGGGCCGGCCGGCCTGATCAAGCGACTGCCAAACGAGACATCAGAGGGCGGCGCCAGTCGCCCTCTTTTCTTTTGCGAGAATGTCCATCGCCTCGGCATAGCTGACGCAAGCGACGTCCTTTTGTCCGCAGGTCTCCGTCAGGAACCGGTCAAGGGCGCGCCAGTAGGCGCCGGCGTTCATCTCGACGAAGTGGAAGCCGAGCTGGAGGGGGATGCGTTCGCCGTCATATTGTCTGGCGAAGGCGTCGCGATAGGCTTTCAGCGTGCTTTCCTCGAAGGCGGTGCTTTTCTCCGGGGCCTCCTTCGCCTTGGAATGGCGGACATAGAGATTGTAATCCATCGCGATGACGGGGCGTTGTGATGCGCCTTCCGGGACGAGGGGTAGCGCGAAGCGGGCGAGCTTGCCGCTGGCGACCGGCATTGCCGGTCCCTTCGAGACGAGGCTGGCGTCGTAGGTGAAGCCGTTGTCCTCCAGCGCCTTCACCAGTCCGCTGCCGGCGGAAAGATAGGGTGCACGAAAGCCCTTGATGTCTTCCGCGACGAAGCGTTGCCAGTCGGCGGGCTCGCGCTCGCCCACACCGGCATTCTGCCAGCCGTTCTTCAGCGCCTCGTGGAAGAAGGTGAATTCGGCCTTCCAGTCCGCAGCACTCCACTTGCCGCCATCGAAATGGCCGCAGGCGTGGCTACCGATATCGTGGCCTTCCAGCTTCGCCAGCCAGATTTCGCCGAGCCGCAGGATCGTGTCCTCCTTGTCCGGCGAAAAGCCGACATTGGAACGGCCGCGTTTTTCGTGTGGCGCCTGGTAGTTGGCGCGTTCGTCCTTGGGGAAGAGGAAGGTGCAGGAGAGGAAATAGGTGAAGTGCGCGCCGGTGCGCTTGGCCATGGCGCGGCTCTTCTCCCAGAGCAGGTTGTCGTGCGCACCGTCGAAGGAAACTATGACGAGCTGCTTGCGCTTCGGCGTTTCGATCGCGTCGTCCTTGGCAAGCGCCGTGCCCGAGACGAGCCCGGCGACGAGGAGGGGGAGGACGATTCGAGACGATAGTTGAGACAAGATGGGCACCCGCGACAATTTGCAAAGGGTCTGTCATCGGTTCCGAATGCGGCAATCCTTTGATCGGACTGGAATTGTCGCCCGGTGAAGGCTATTCCAAAGAGAACGGCCAGGGGCCGACTTTTCTTCAAGGGGCTTTTTCATGACGTTGCTCATCGCCGGTCTCGTTCTCTTCATCGTCACCCATCTGCTGCGGCCCTTCGCGCCCGGCCTCCGCAATGCAGGCATCGCAGCACTCGGCAAGCCGGGCTGGATGGCGCTGCACGGCGTGCTGTCGCTGGTAAGCCTCGCGCTCATCGCCTACGGCTTTGTCGATGCGCGCGAAAACGGCGGCACTATGCTTTATTTCCCGCCGACCTTCATGGCGCATATCGCGCTGACGCTGATGTTGATTGCCTCGATCTGTCTCGTCGCCGGCTTCCTGCCGGCCGGCCATATCCGCACGAAGATGAAGTTCCCCATCCTTGTCGCGATCAAGATCTGGGCGCTGGCGCATCTTCTGGCGAATGGCGAGAGCTATTCGGTGCTGCTGTTCGTGACGATCCTTGCCTGGGCGGTCATCCTGCGCATCACGCTGAAGAAGCGCATCGCCGCCGGCGAGACAAAACTGCCGGTTTTCGTCTCGGCGAAATACGACCTGATTTCGGTCGTCGTCGGCCTCGCGCTCTATCTGGCCATCGTCTTCTGGCTTCACGAGTGGTTGATCGGCGTGGCGCCGCTGCCCTGATCCCGGGCCTGATCCTCGCCTGATCCCGGGCTTTTCGCGCCTGCCCCCTTACAACGCGGCCAAAATGGAGTAGAAGGCGCAAACTCCAATCGTCAGCAAGAGCCGGGCAGGGAATGGTAAATCAGGACGACAGCTTTATCCGCGAGGTCAACGACGAACTCCGGTCCGACCGGATGCGTCTGGTCTGGCTGCGTTTCGGCCGGATCTTCATCGGCATCGCCGTGCTGGTCGTTCTCGGCACGATCGGCAAGGTGAGCTACGAATACTGGCGCGACAGCGAAGCGTCCGCCGCCGGCGACAGCTTCCTCGCGGCACTCACGCTTGCTCGTGAAGGCAAGAACGAAGAGGCGCTTGCCGCACTGACCGCGCTGGAAAAGGATGGCTTCGGCTCCTACCCGGTGCTCGCCCGCATGCGCTCTGCGTCGCTTCTTGCCGAGACGGATGCACAGGGTGCCGTCAACGCGTTTACCGCGATCGCCAAGGATACGTCGGTGCCGGCAGCGCTGCGCGATGCAGCCCGCCTGCGCGCCGCGTACCTCCTCGTCGATACCGGGACGTATGAGCAGGTCTCGGCCGAAGCCGAGCAGCTTGCGACCCCGCAAAGCGCGCAGCGCCATTCCGCGCGCGAAGTTCTCGGCCTCTCCGCCTTCAAGCACGAGGACTACGCCCGTGCCAAGGAATGGTTCGATGCCATCATCAATGACAGCGAAAGCCCGCGCAACGTTGCCAACCGCGCGCAGATGCTGCTTGACCTGATTGCCGCAAGCGGCAAGCTGTCCTCCTGATCCGGTATCCACCGGACCACCGAAACGGAACACGTTCATGAGCTTCACCGTCGCCATTGTCGGACGACCCAATGTCGGCAAGTCCACCCTGTTCAACAGGCTCGTGGGCAAGAAGCTCGCGCTTGTCGATGACACGCCCGGCGTCACCCGCGACCGTCGGCCGGGCGATGCCCGCCTGATCGACCTGAAATTCCGCATCATCGACACCGCCGGTCTCGAAGAGGCAGCACCCGAGACGCTGCAGGGCCGCATGCGCGCCCAGACGGAAGCCGCGATCGACGAGGCGGACCTGTCGCTCTTCGTCGTCGATGCCAAGATGGGCCTGACGCCCGTCGACCAGGCGCTGGCCGACATGCTGCGCCGCAAGGGCAAGCCCGTCGTGCTCGTCGCCAACAAGTCGGAAGCCCGTGGCTCCGATGGCGGCTTTTACGATGCCTTCACGCTCGGTCTTGGCGAGCCGACGGGGATTTCGGCCGAACATGGCCAAGGCATGCTGGATCTGCGTGACGCGATCGTTGCCGCAATCGGCGAGGAACGCGCCTATCCCGAAGAAAACGAAGCCGTCACCGATGTCGACCTGCGCGCCGAGGCGGCTGCCGAAGGCGTGGAAAAGGACGACGACTACGAGCCGGAATATGACGAGACGAAGCCGCTGCGCGTCGCCATCGTCGGCCGCCCGAATGCCGGCAAGTCCACGCTGATCAACCGCTTTCTCGGCGAAGACCGGCTGCTGACCGGCCCGGAAGCCGGCATCACGCGCGACTCGATTTCCGTCGAATGGGACTGGAAGGGCCGCACGATCAAGATGTTCGACACGGCCGGCATGCGGCGCAAGGCCAGGGTGCAGGAGAAGCTGGAAAAGCTCTCCGTCGCCGACGGCCTGCGCGCCATCCGCTTTGCCGAGACGGTGGTCATCATCTTCGACGCGACCATTCCGTTCGAGAAACAGGACCTTCAGATCGTCGATCTCGTGCTGCGCGAAGGCCGCGCGGCGGTGCTCGCCTTCAACAAGTGGGATCTGATCGACGATCCGCAGGCCGTGCTTGCGGAGCTGCGTGAAAAGACCGAGCGGCTGCTGCCGCAGGCGCGCGGCATTCGCGCCGTGCCGGTGTCCGGCCAGACGGGCCGCGGCCTCGACAAGCTGATGCAGGCCGTCATCGAGACGGACCGCACCTGGAACCGCCGCATCTCGACAGCCAAGCTCAACCGTTGGCTCGATGCACAGCAGACGCAGCATCCACCACCGGCCGTTTCGGGCCGCCGCCTGAAGCTGAAATACATGACGCAGGTGAAGGCCCGCCCGCCGGGCTTCATGATTTCGTGCACGCGCCCCGATGCGCTGCCGGAATCCTATATCCGCTACCTGACGAATGGCCTGCGCGCCGACTTCAACCTGCCGGGCGTGCCGATCCGCATCCACTTCAAGGCGGCGGATAACCCGTTCGCCTCGAAGGCGAAGAAGCGGCGCTGAGCGCAGCCCTTTCGATCAGTCTTTCGGCAGCTTGTCCTTGGGGACCAGCGCGCCGTGATGCTGGATGACGGCGGCGGCGGTTTCGGCAGCGAAGCGTGCTGCCTCCTGCGGGCTTGCACCTGTTGCAAGGCGGGCCAGGAAGGCACCGTTGAAACTGTCGCCGGCGCTCGTGGTGTCGACAATGGTCCTGACCTCGGCAGACGGCACATGGCTGCGCTCACCGCCGAAGACGAGCGTTGCGCCCTTCTCACCATCCTTCACCACCAGGTTTTCAACGCCGAGCGCCCGGTAGCGGGCAAGCGTTTCCTCCAGCGAGGCATCGCCGAAATGGGTCGTCTCGTCGTCGAGGCTGGGCATGACCAGCGTTGCGGCGCGCGCGCCTTCGGTGATGGTGGCGCGCATGCGTTCGGTATCGTCCCAGAGGCGTGGGCGGATGTTCGGATCGAAGACGACGCGCTTGCCCGCGGCCTTGGCGCGGCGAAGCTCTGCGAGCAGGGTGTCGAGATTCTCCGGCTGCACGATCGCTAGCGTGATGCCGGAGAAGACGACGATGTCGGAGGCTTCGATGGCCGTGCGCAGCCGGTCGCCGTTGTGGGCCAGCAGCTTTGCCGCGGAGACGGAGCGCCAGTAGGAGAAACTGCGCTCACCATCCTTCAGGTGGATCATGTAGAGGCCGGGCGAACGGCCCTCGATGCGGGCGACATGGGTGGTGCCGATGCCGTGCGCTTCCATGAAGGCGAGCATTTCGTCGGAAATCATGTCCGTTCCGACGGCGGAGACGTAGTCGACGCTCCAGTCCGCCGGCAGGTATTGGCGGGCATAGTAGGCGGTGTTGAAGGTGTCACCGGCAAAACCCTTGCGCAACAGGCCGCCTTCGGCCTGCATCAGTTCCACCATGCACTCGCCGATCGAAAGCAGCCGTCCTGCCATGTCCTGAAATCCTCCGGTTCACTCCGCCGGAAAGAGGAAATACGATCAAAGAGTTGGCGGGGCAAGGCTATGCCGGCGCTTTCTGCGCAGCGGATGGAATGGGCCGCCGTGAAGACCGGCCTCGACCTGTTTGATCGCGCTGATGCAAGACGAATCTTGACGCGCGGCGGATCATTGCTCCATCCGTAACCAGCAAGTCCGCGCTCCGAAGGACAACCGACCCCTCCGGTCGAGCCGCGTCCATGGATCGTGATCAACTCTCACCCGTCAAAGGTGCCGGCCTCATGAACATCAAGCAGCTCGAAGTGTTGCGCACGCTTCTCGCCACGGGTTCGACCATTGCGACGGCCAAGGCCATGGGGCTCAGCCAGTCGGGTGTGAGCCGGCTGTTGGCACAGCTCGAATCCGATCTGGCGCTGACGCTGTTTGCCCGCGACAAGGGACGGCTGATCCCGACGCCGGAGGCGACGATTTTGGCGCGGGACGCAGAGAATGTTTTGCTCGCCGTCGATCGCATGTCCGGGCATGCGGAGGATCTGCGCAACGGCGCCTCGGGGCCGGAAACCGTGCGGATCGGCCTGCCGAGCAGCATGTGGGAGAATTTCGCGCCCGCCATGCTGATCGATTATGTGCGCGCCTTTCCCGGCGTGCGCATCGAGACCTTCTTCGAATCGACGACGGCCATCAACAAGCTCGTCGAGGAGCGAACCATCGATCTCGGTTTCCTGCGCATGGAAGGGGAGGTCGGGCCGGGCATCGTGGTCGACAGGGTTGCCAGCGGCCAAAGCGTTTGCGTCATTCCGGAGGGACACCCACTCGCCGAACTGGAGGAAGTCACCGCAAAGCACCTGCGCAACGTGCCGCTCATCCTCATCGGCCGGCAAAGGCCGAACCGCATGGCGCTCGACCAGGCGTTCAAGCGGGCAGGGGTGAAGCAACTGGTCAAGATCGAGACCCACACCAACAGTTCTGCCTGTTCCTATGTGGCGCACGGACTGGGCATCACGATCATCAGCAGCTTCTATGCGAATCTCTATCGTCACCTTCCGGTGGTGCACCGCCCGTTCGTGCCGCGCAGTACGCAGGAATTCGGCCTCGCACGCGCCGATGGCGTTCCGTTGTCCATCGCCGCACAGGCGCTGAGCGACGCTCTGAAGAGGCAGATTCAATTTTCGCAGAATAGCAAATGAAATCAGCTAAGTGAGGCGGTTCCTGTGCCTTGGCTGATGCGGGCGAGGATGGGCCGAGTCTGCATAGGTATATGACAAAAACGCATAATATTGCGCGTTTTTGTTCAATCACTCATAGTCGTTCCCAACGAAACCGATGACGGCCGCCGGGAATGATGGCCATCAATCGTGGGGAAACAATGCTGAGATTCATCCTGAACCGCCTGGTGATGGCGCTTCCGACGATCGCGCTCGTGTCGATCACGGTTTTCGCGCTGATCCGCTTCATTCCGGGCGACCCCGCCGCGCTGATGCTCGGCGACATGGCCGAGCCGGACCAGATTGCTGCCATGCGCACCGAGCTTGGTCTCGACAAGCCGATGCCGCAGCAATTCCTGATCTGGGCCGGCAATGTGCTGCAGGGCGATTTCGGCCAGTCGATCGTCAACGACGAGGCGGTGCTGCCGCTGGTCGTGTCGCGCTTCATGGTCAGTGCCGAGATCGTGCTCGTCGCCGTGCTTCTGGCCAGCCTGATCGCCGTGCCGGCCGGCGTGATCGCCGCCTGGCGCCAGAACAGCCTGACGGATCTGGCTCTTGTCGGAACGGCGACCGTTCTCCTCTCCATCCCCACCTTCTGGCTCGGCCTGTTGCTGCTGCTGTTCTTCGGGCTGGAACTCGGCTGGCTACCGGTGCTGGGTTACGTGTCGATCCGCGAGAATTTTGCCGGCGGCCTGCTCTATCTGGTGCTGCCGATCATGACGCTGGTTATCCATGAGGCGGGCGTGCTGATCCGCATGGCACGCGCCTCGACGCTGGAAGTGCTGCGCCTCGATTATATCACTCATGCCCGGGCCAAGGGGCTTTCCGAAAGTGCGGTGCTCTGGCGCCACGCCTTCAAGAACGCCTTCGGCCCGACTTGGACGATGATCGGCCTCATCCTCGGCAACCTGCTTGGCGGCATCGCCGTCATCGAGACGGTGTTCACCATTCCGGGCCTCGGCCGGCTGATGGTCGACAGCATCTTTGCCCGTGACTACCCGGTCATCCAGGGCTGCCTGCTGTTCGTTTCGCTCTCCTACGTGCTGGTCAACCTCGTGATCGACCTTCTGTATCCCCTCTTCGATCCGCGGGTTGTTGCCGAATGAAAAAGGTCTCTCTCAACGCACTTATCGGCGGCATCCTCATCGCCCTGCTGCTTGCCACCGCTGCCCTTGGCCTCGTCTGGACGCCCTTCGATGCGATGCAGCTCTCCTTCACTGCGCGCCTTGCCGCGCCCGATGCGAGCCACCTCCTCGGCACCGACGAATTCGGCCGCGACGTGCTGAGCCGCCTGATGGTCGGCGCTCGCGCCAGTGTGTGGATCGGCCTGCTGACCGTCGGCTTCGCCACCATCTGCGGCACGCTGATCGGCCTTGTCAGTGGCTATGCGCGCGGTTGGGTGGATGGCGTCATCATGGCCGTCAACAATGCCTTGCTCGCCTTTCCGGGCATCCTGCTGGCGCTCGGCCTGCTCGCGGTGTTCGGCGCCAACCAGTACGGCATCATTTTTGCGCTCGGCATCGCCTATACGCCGTCGATGGCGCGCGTGGTGCGCGGGGCGGTGCTGTCGCTGCGTGAGCGGGAGTTCATCGAGGCCTCGCGGGTGATGGGCAATGGCGAGCTCTACACCATGGCCCGCCATATCCTGCCGAACTGCCTGGCGCCGATCACCGTGCTCGCCACGTCGATGTTCGGCTGGGCGATCCTGTCGGAAAGCGCGCTGTCCTTCCTCGGCCTTGGCGTACCGCCGCCGGCGCCGACCTGGGGCAACATGCTGGCCGCCGGCCGGCCCTTCATCGAGCAAGCTGTCTGGCTCGGCCTGTTTCCCGGCCTCTGCATCGCGCTGACGCTGCTCGGCATCAATCTCCTGGGCGATGCCCTTCGCGACAGGCTCGACCCGCGCATGAGAGGTCTGAAATGACGGATACGCTTCTGACCGTTCGCGACCTCTCTCTGGCGGTTGCGCTGAACCACCGGGCGGTCGTCAAGTCCGTCTCCTTCGACATCGCGCCCGGCGAGATCTTTGGCATTGTCGGCGAAAGCGGCTCGGGCAAGACGCTGGCGACGCGCGCCCTGATCTCGCTGTTGCCGCCGGCCATCAAGGTGACGGGCGGCTCGGTCCTCTACAAGGGCCGGGACGTTCTGAAGATGAAGAACCGAGAGTTGCGCAGCCTGCGCGGTGCCGAGATCGGCGTCGTCTTCCAGGAGCCGATGACCTCGCTCAACCCGTCGATGACCATCGGGCGGCAGCTGGAAGAGGGGCTCATCCTGCACAGCAAGGCGTCTCCCGAAGAGCGTCGTGCGCGCATCCTCGAGATGCTGAAGCGCGTCGGCATCCGCGATCCCGAGGGTGCGCTGACGGCTTATCCGCACGAGTTTTCCGGCGGCATGCGTCAGCGTATTATGCTGGCCTCGGTCATGCTGCTGAAGCCGGCGCTGCTGATTGCCGACGAGCCGACGACAGCACTCGACGCCGTCATCCAGCGCGACGTGATGGAACTGATGGTGGAGCTGACGCGGGCCGAGGGCACCGCCGTGCTGTTGATCAGCCACGACCTTCCCATGGTGGCACGCTATACCAGCCGCATCGTGGTGATGGAGCAGGGCGCGATCGTCGAGCACGGCCGCACCGAGGACCTGCTGGAAGCACCGCAGCATCCCTACACGAAGAAGCTGCTCTCCTCGCTGCCCTTCCGCGGCGAGGTGCGGGCGATCGATACGGCGAAGGCGCCGATGGTGTCGGCCCGCGATATCGTCGTCGACTATGCGGGTCGCAAGTCGCTGCTCCGCAGAGGCAAGGCGAAGCGGGCGCTGCATGGTGTCAGCATCGATATACACGAGGGCGAGGTGGTGGCACTCGTCGGCGGTTCCGGCTCGGGCAAGACGACGCTCGGCCGCACCATTGCCGGCCTCGTCAAGGAAAGCGGCGGCGAAATCCGCTTCCAGGGCCGGTCGCGTGATGCCGACTGGACCGACTACCGCCTGAACTGCCAGATGGTGTTCCAGGACCCCTATTCCTCACTCGATCCGCGCATGACCATCCAGGCGCTGGTCGAGGAGGCTTTGCGGTTGGTGCCGGGCTTGGATGCCGCGGCCAAGCGCAAACGCGCGCTGGAAACACTGGAGGAGGTCGGCCTTGGCACCGACTACGCTGAGCGGTATCCGCACGAGCTTTCCGGCGGCCAGCGTCAACGCGTGGCGATCGCCCGTGCGATTGCCCGCCGCCCGCGCTTCCTGATTGCCGACGAGCCGGTCTCCGCGCTCGACGTGACGGTCCGGGCGCAGGTGCTCGACCTCTTCTCCGATCTGCAACGCCGCTACGGCTTCTCCTGCCTGTTCATCAGCCACGACCTCGGCGTGGTCGAGCAGGTCGCCGACCGCGTCGTCGTCATGCAGGACGGCCGGATCATCGAACAGGGCGACCGCGACACGATTTTCGACAGCCCGAAGGAGGCCTATACGCGCCGGCTTCTCTCGGCCATTCCCGCGCTCGACCAGAACGAACGGGGCGGCGTGACCCTGAAATGGCGCCTGGAGAATTGATGTGAACACGTCTTCGAACGCCCCTTCCGTCGCCGAGCAGCTTGCCGGGATCTGCGACGCACAGCCCTTCGTGACGCGCTTTGCGATCCGCAATCTCCGGACCGGCGAGACGATCGAACGCGGTGCCGGCGAGGAAACGCCGTCGGCCAGCACGCGCAAGACCTCTATCATGATGGCCGCGCTGAAGGCGGTGCATGAGGGCCGGCTCGATCTTGACGAGCAGATCACCTACGAGGCGCGTTTTGCCGAGGAAGTGGCGAGCGGCATGTTCCGCTACCTGACGCCCGGCATCGTCATTTCGCTACGCGATGCCATTACCGGCATGATGGTGCTGAGCGACAATGTCTGCACCAAGATGGTGTTCGAGCGCCTGACGCTGGAAGAGGTCGGTGCCTATTGCAAGGCGATAGGCATGGAGGGAACGCACCACCGCTTCCTCATCCCGCCGCTGGCGCTTTCGCCGGACCATGCGCTGACCTCCGTCACTACGACGACGGCGCACGACCAGATGTTCCTCCTCCAGACGATCCTCGACGCGCAGTCGGCTGCCGAGGCGGTGGCGCGGCTCGGCACCTCGCCGGAACTCTGCGCCTATGCCCTGCAGACGCTGAAGAACCAGATCCTGCGCTACGCCATCCCCTCGCGCCTGCCGTTCGGCACGGTGGTGGCGCACAAGGGCGGTACTGGCAAGCGCGGCCGCATGAATGCCGGCATCGTCTACCGCGACGGCGCACCCTTCTACATCATCGCCGCCTTTACGGACGCGGTGCCGCTGGTCATGCCCGACGGCACGCCGGGCTACACGATGGCGCTCGAGACCATCGGCAGGCTTTCACGCACCTGCTGGGACGGATTCAACACATGACAATCAACGACAGAACAGAGGGTAGAACAATGAAAAAGCTTCTTCTTTCGGGTGTGGCCCTCATCGCCGCAACCCAGATCGCCACCGCGCGCGACGTCACCGTGGCGCTGAGTTCGGACCTGCGCAGCAGCAATCCCGGCGTCAACCGCGACGGCAACACCGACAGCGTGATCCTGCACATCGTTGAGGGCCTCGTCGGCTACAACAATGGCGGCGAAGTGAAGCCGCTGCTTGCCAAGAGCTTCGAGACCTCGGCCGACGGCCTCACCTATACGTTCAAGCTGCGCACCGACGTGAAATTCCACAACGGCAAGCCGCTGACGGCCGACGACGTGGTGTGGAACTGGACGCGCTACCTGAAGCCCGACACGAAATGGACCTGCATCAAGGACTTTGCCGAGGGCGGTGCTGCGGCAGTGACCGGCGTGACCGCGGTCGATGCCGGAACGGTCGAGATCAAGCTTGCAAAGCCGTCCGCCGTCTTCCTCGGCCTGATGTCGCGGCCGGAATGCGGTTTTACGGGGATCATTTCACCGGACTCCGTCGCTGCGGACGGCAGCTTCGCCAAGCCGATCGGCACCGGCCCCTTCCAGTGGGACGAGTGGAAGAAGGGTGAATACATCCACCTCACCAAGTTCGCCGACTACGTCTCGCCGGAAAACAATGGCCAGCCGGACGGCATGGTCGGCTCCAAGCGGCCGCTGATGGATGGCGTCAAGTTCATGATCATTCCGGACGCCTCGACCATCAAGGCAGGTCTGCAATCCGGCGTGCTCGACACGGCGGAAATCTCGCCGGACCTCATCCCGGAATTCAAGGATAGCGAGAAGACCCAGCTCATCGTCGCGCGCAACAACGGCAAGAACCTCCTCTACATCCAGACCCGCGACAAGGTGTTGAGCAAGCCCGGCGTGCGCCGCGCCATGGCGATGGCGCTCGACCTCGACCAACTCGTCGCTGCCGCCTCCAATGGCACCGGCGAGGCGAACGGCTCGATGGTCTCGCAGGACTCCGTCTACTTCAGCGAAACCCAGAAGAAGCGGCTGCCCTATGACATCGAGGCCGCCAAGAAGGAACTGGCGGATGCCGGCTACAATGGCGAGCCGATCTCGATCATCGCCAACAAGCGCGGCAACGTGCCGAGCTTCCCGGCTGCCGTCATGGCGCAGGCCATGATGCAGCAGGTGGGCCTCAACGTTCAGATCGAAGTACTGGACTACGCGACCCAGGTCGACCGCCGCCGTTCCGGCAACTACCAGGTCATCTCCCAGTCGGTATCACCGCGCCTCGACCCGGCGCTGATGTATGCCTTCTATGTCGGCAACAAGGACGAGAACGCCTCGCTGATGTGGGACGATCCGAAGGCGATCGAACTGATGAAGGCGGCCTATGTCGAGGCCGACCAGGCCAAGCGCCAGAAAATCTTCGACGAATTCCACGAGCTGATGCTGAAGGAAATGCCCGGCATCTTCCTCTACGACATGGTCGATGTGTGGGGCGCGACGAAGGCGCTTAAGGGCCAGCCGGTCTGGCAGTCGAATGCCCGTCTCTGGGAAGTGTCGGTCGAGGAATAGGCCCGGTTTCCGCGCCGCAGGCGGCCCCGGCGCGGGCCAGTTTGATCATCATCATTGCGGCCCGGCGGCCTATCCGCCGGGCGCCTGGCCCGCTGTTGTCTGCGGGTGGATAGAAGCGAGGACGGATTATGGATCGGGATGCCGTGGCGGCACTTTCCGCAGCAATCGAGGCGATGGCGCCCGATTTTACGACGATCAGCGACAGCATCTGGGATTTCGCCGAGCTGAAATTCGAGGAGCAGCAATCCTCGACACTTCTGGCGAAGGCGCTTGAGGACAACGGCTTTGCCGTGCGCCGTGGCGTCGCCGGCATGGAGACGGCGTTCATCGGCGAGGCCGGCAGCGGCGCCCCGGTCATCGCCTTCCTGGGCGAATTCGATGCGCTGGCCGGCATGAGCCAGCTCGCCGGCATTGCCGAGGCGAAGCCGGCTGTCGATGGCGCCACCGGTCATGGCTGCGGTCACAACCTGCTCGGCGTCGGTTCGCTGATGGCGGCCATTGCGCTCTCCCGTCATTTGAAGACGCATAACCTGCCCGGTACGGTGCGCTACTACGGTTGCCCGGGTGAGGAGGGCGGCTCCGGCAAGACCTTCATGGTGCGGGCCGGCCTGTTCGACGATGTCGACACCGCCCTGACCTGGCATCCGGCCCCCTTCAACGGCGTGCGCTCGACCAACAATCTCGCCGTGCTCGAATATTTCTACCGCTTCAAGGGCATTGCCGCCCATGCGGCCAACGCCGCCCATCTCGGTCGCTCGGCGCTCGACGCGGTAGAACTGATGAATGTCGGCGTCAACTTCCTGCGCGAGCACATGCCGCAGGATTGCCGCGTGCACTACGCCATCACCGATGCGGGCGGCAAGGCGGCGAACGTCGTCCAAGCGAAGGCCGAGGTGATGTACCTGATCCGCGCGCCGGAAATGGCGCAGGCGCTGGCTCTCGCGGCACGGGTGGACAAGGTTGCGCGCGGCGCGGCGATGATGACGGAGACGGAGGTGGAGATCGTCTTCGACACCGCCTCGACCAACCTCCTGCCCAATCTCGCGCTGGAGACGGCGCTGCACGAAAATCTGGTGGCGCTCGGCCCCGTCGCTTTCGACGAGCGGGACATCGCCTTTGCCCGGTCGATCCAGGAGACCTTTACGGAGGAGGCGATCAGCAGCAGCATCCGGCTCTACCGGATCAAGGACGACGTCTTCTCCAACGCCCGGATCGACGGCTCGACACCGCTGCATCTCGGCCTGCGCGCCTTCGAAGGCGAATCCCATTTCCGCGCCGGCTCCACCGATGTGGGTGACGTCAGTTGGGTGACGCCGACGGCGCAATGCTGGACGCCCGCCTGGGCCATCGGCACCAATCCGCACACCTGGCAGGTGGTGGCGCAGGGCAGAAGCCCCGCCGCGCACAAGGCGATGGCGCACGCCGCCAAGGCGCTCGCCGCCACCGGGCTTTCGCTGCTGACCACGCCGGACCTGCTTGCCGCAGCGAAGGCCGAATGGCGGGAGAAAACAGACGGAAAACCCTATGTCTGCCCGATCCCGGCCGATGTAATGCCGGGTGTGGGGCTAACGGAACGACCGTAAAGCCGGACGAGACAGGGCGGGTTCGTCCGGCGGTATTTCACGCCGGACACTGTCCAATCAGTCTCGCGATGTCCTCGCGCCGGAACGGAACCTGATTGACGTCGACGGGCTCCTGATAGGTGCGGGCATATTGGTGGCCGGAATAGACGGCTGCCGCGATCAGGCCCGGCGCGAGGCAATCGCCGAGCCGGGTCACGGTCCTGATGCCGGCATCGGCCCACTCGTCTTCCCGCGCCTTGAGCGCCAGCCAAAGCGTTTCGTCCGGCAGGCGGGCGGTGACGGGCACGAGCGTGGCGCAATCGACCGGCCGGATCTTTCCGCTGTAGATGCAGGACAGCTTCAGCTGATCCTTCGTGCGGCCGCCCAGTGCTTGTGCCGTGATGATCTCGACGCCGAGATCAATGAGGCGGCGCTGAACGCGGCCCTGTTCCAGCGTGTTCTTGCTCCACGGGGATACCTGGGCTTCGGGCGTCACGAAGATCACGGTGCGGCCGGCCTTCGCGAGCAGTTCGGCAAGCACGCTGCCTATGTAGAAACAGTCGTCGTCGAACACGACGACCGGGCCATCGGCGGGCACTGCCTGGGCGCCGTCGGAGAGGATGGCATCGGGCGAGACGACGGTGCCTTCCGCCAGGAAATCGAGCGGCGTGCGGTGGGTGCGGCCGACGCCGTCGGTGCGCCAGCGTGCGCCGGTGGCGATCGCCACATGGGGGATGGCGTATTGCAGCACGTCGTCGGCGGAAAGCGGGCTGTGCAGATAGAGTTCGGCGTTGACGCGAGTGCTTAGCTGGCCGACGCGCCAGTCGCGCACACGGCCCCAGGTGGCGAGCCCCGGCAGGCGACATTCGCGCGCAACGCGGCCGCCCCATTCGCCACCGCCTTCCGCCAGAACCACATCGACGCCCCGTTCGGCGAGCGCCCGTGCGGCCTCCAGGCCGGCCGGGCCGCCGCCGATGACAAGGGCGGGCTCGGGTGTTTCGGCCCTTGTGATGATCTCCGGGTGCCAGCCCTTGCGCCACTCCTCGCCGATCGTCGGATTCTGCGTGCAGCGCATCGGTACGTTGGTGTTGTCGCCAGAGGTACAGATGTTGCAGCCGATGCATTCGCGAATGTCGTCGATGCGGCCGTCCTCGATCTTTTTCGGCAGGTAGGGATCGGCAATCGAAGGGCGTGCCGCGCCGATGAAATCGAGAATGCCCTGCCTGACCACCCGCACCATGCTGTCCGGTGACGTATAGCGGCCGACACCGACCACCGGCTTGGTGGTGACGGATTTGACGAAGCGGGTATAGGGCTCCTGGTAGCCCTCCTCGGAGAAGCGGGCCGTCTGGCTGTCGTTCGACCAGTCGGACAGGTTGACGTCCCAGAGATCGGGAAGCTCGGCAAGGGCTGTGATGATGTCCTTGCCTTCCCCCTCGCTGGTGATGCCAGACGGTCCCATCAGTTCGTCGACGGCCAGGCGTATGGCGAGCGCGCAGGTATCGCCGATCGCCTCGCGCGTATCGTCGATGATTTCGCGAAACAGCCGGAGCCGGTTTTCGAACGAGCCGCCATATTCGTCGCTGCGGTCGTTGTGGCGGCGGGACAGGAAGTGCTGCAGCACGCTCATGTCATGGCCGGCATAGAGATAGACGATGTCGAAGCCGGCCCGTTTGGCGCGGAGTGCAGCGTTGCGATACCAGCGCCGCATGTCGGCGATGTCGGCCTTGTCCATGGCGCGCGCCTGGACGGGATCGAGGCTGTCGGTGATGGTGTGGGACGGGGCGAGCGGGATCATCCGGCTGAAACGGTTGGCGACATGCAGGCCGTTGTGCACGAGCTGGATGGCGGCGAGGCTGTCATGGGCGTGGATGCGTTCGGTCACGGCCGACAGCGCCGGCAGGTCGCCATCATCCCAAAGCCGGGCTTCGTTGGCCGGCGTCAGGTCGGAGGTCGGGTGGATTTCGGCTTCCTGGGTGGAGACGACAGCCCAGCCACCCTCCGCCTTCATGCCGCGCAGCTGGGCTTCCGCATTCGGATAGCGGTAACCCATGCCGGAACAGTGCGGCACCTGGTAGAAACGGTTGCGCGCCGTGACCGGGCCGATCTTGACGGGTTCGAAGAGAATATCGAAGCGGGGATCTCGGGTCATGGCCTGTCATCCTGAAAGAAGCTGAGGTCCGCCGCTTGAGGGGGCGGCGGTCGGATGATCGACAGGATATCGGGAACGCACAAGCAGGCAAGAGAATTGCTATACGTTTGTATAATTCCTTCATGGCAAACAGTTTTGATCTTAGTCCGTTTCGTCATGATGGGTCCGTTTGGGTTTTGACCCGGCTCTCGTTTGACCGGTGCGCCTATCACCCGGAAAATCTCCGTTCGCCCGTTTACGCTCCCCGGGGTGCGCGTTACATCTGGCCTATCGAAACAGAAGCCGGAGCGCGAACGCATGGCGAAGTCCCACAAGAAGGCCGAGGATTGGTGGCGCGGCGCGGTGATCTATCAGGTCTATCCCCGCTCGTTCCAGGATACGACCGGCGACGGCATGGGGGATCTTCGCGGCATCACGAAGCGGCTCGGGCACATTGCCTCGCTCGGCGTCGATGCGATCTGGCTCTCGCCCTTCTTCAAGTCGCCGATGGGGGATATGGGCTATGACGTTTCGGACTACTGCGATGTCGACCCGATGTTCGGAACGCTCGCCGATTTTGACGCCATGCTGGCGGAGGCCCACCGCCTCGGCCTGAAGATCATCATCGACCAGGTGATCTCGCACACATCCGACCAGCATCAATGGTTCGTGGAAAGCCGGTCCAGCCGTTCGAACCCCAAGGCGGACTGGTATGTCTGGGCCGAACCGAAGCCGGACGGCACGGCGCCCAACAACTGGCTGTCGATCTTCGGCGGCCCAGGCTGGGAATGGGACGGCGTGCGCAAGCAATACTACATGCACAACTTCCTGACCTCGCAGCCGGATCTCAATTTCCACAATCCGGATGTGCAGGACGCGCTTTTGAAGACCGTGCGCTTCTGGCTCGACCGCGGGGTGGATGGCTTCCGTCTCGATACGGTGAACTTCTATTTCCACGACAAGAAGCTGCGCGACAACCCCCCCCATGAGCCGGACCCCGACGGGATCGGCCTCGATGCGCCAGACGTCAACCCCTACGGCATGCAGACGCACCGCTACGACAAGACGCAGCCGGAGAATGTCGGTTTCCTGAAACGCTTCCGGGCGCTGCTCGACGAGTATGAGGGGCGCATGACGGTCGGCGAGGTGGGCGACGGCGCGCGCTCGCTGAAGACGGTCGCCGAGTATACCAGCGGCGGCGACAAGCTGAACATGTGTTACACATTCGACCTGCTCGGGCCGGATTTTACCGCCGATCATGTGCGCAAATGCGTGCAGAGTTTTCAGAAAGCGGTGACGGACGGCTGGGTTTGCTGGGCTTTCTCCAACCACGACGTCAACCGCCATGTCAGCCGCTTCATCAAGACACCGGAGGAACGCGAGCGCGTTGCCAAGCTGGCGATCACCCTGCTTTCGACCCTGCGTGGCTCGATCTGCCTCTACCAGGGCGAAGAGCTCGGCCTGACTGAAGCCGATCTCGCCTTCGAGGACCTGCGCGACCCCTACGGCATCCGCTTCTGGCCGGCCTTCAAGGGCCGCGACGGATGCCGCACGCCGATGCCCTGGCAGCACAACGAGGCCCATGCCGGCTTCAGCACGGGAAAACCCTGGCTGCCGGTGCCGGAGGATCACGCCCGCCACGCCGTGGACACGCAGGAAAAGGTCTCCGGCTCCGTGCTCAACCACTACCGTGCGACGCTTGCCTTCCGGAAGGCGCACGACGTGCTTCACGACGGCGACATGGCCTTCCTGCACTCAAACCAGGACATCCTGGCCTTCACCCGTGAGAAGGGCGGCGAAAAGCTGCTCTTCGTCTTCAATCTGACGCGGGAAAAGGCCGAGTTCGTGCCGGCGAAATCGCTGAAGCTCGGCGAACCGCTGCCGGTGCCCGGCTTCGGCGCGAAGCTGAAGGACGGGACGATCGAGCTGGACGGGCTGGATATGGCGTGCGTGCGGCTTTGAAGGTTTGGGCCTGGGCGCTTGGATTGCGCACCGGGAGAAACGGTTCTCTCACCCGATCAGCGCAAACCGGTCCACATCCACCATGCCCTTATCCGAAATCTTCAGATGCGGGATGACGGGGAGTGGCAGGAAGGCAAGTTGCAGGAAGGGTTCTTCGAGCGTCGCGCCCAGCGCGAAGGCGGCCTGGCGCAGGTGGTGCAGCGTGTCGCGGACCGTCTCGTAGGGTTCGAGGCTCATCAGGCCGGCGACGGGCAACGCGATCTCGCCGGTCACCTTGCCGTCCTCCACCACGACGAAGCCGCCCTTGATTTCGCCCAGGCGATTGGCTGCGCGCGCCATGTCATCCTCGTCGACGCCGACGACGCAGATATTGTGGCTGTCATGGCCGACGGTCGAGGCGATGGCACCTTTCGTCAGCCCGAAACCCTGCACGAAGCCGTTGGCATGATTGCCGTTCTTGCCGTGACGCTCGATGACGGCGACCTTGATGATGTCCTGCGCGAGGTCGATGGTCGTCTGGTTGCCCTTGGAAGGCAGGCGGTAGCGGCGGTGCTCGGTGATGATCTTGCCCGGCAGGACGCCCATGACCGGCGTTTCGCCATCCGTGACGGGAACTGCGAAATGGGCGGCGGCGACGGGCCGTGCCTTGACGCTGTCGAGACCGACGGGTGCCACGGGCTTGCGGGTCGCGAAAAGCGCGTCATCGACCTTCCGCCCGCCCGAGAACACGATCTCCGCCTTGCAATTTTCCAGCGTGTCGATGATGACGAGATCGGCCCGCCAGCCGGGCGCGACGAGGCCGCGATCGCGCAGCCCGAAGGCCTTGGCGGCGGAAATCGAGGCGGCACGATAGACGGCGAGCGGCGCGCGACCGTGGCCGATCGCGGTGCGGATCATATAGTCGAGATGGCCCTGTTCGGCGATGTCGAGCGGGTTTCGGTCATCCGTGCACAGTGCGATGAACGGCGAAAGCCGCTCGGTCATGATCGGCAGCAGCGCCAGCAGGTCTTTCGATACCGAGCCCTCGCGCACGAGGATGTGCATGCCCTTGCGGATCTTCTCCAGCGCCTCCTCGGCGGTCGTGCATTCATGTTCCGTGCGGATGCCGGCGGAGAGATAGCCGTTGAGATCGTTGCCGGAGAGCAGCGGCGCATGGCCATCGATATGGCCGCCCTGGAAGGCTTCCAGCTTGGCGAGACAGATCGGATCCTTGTGAATGACGCCCGGGAAATTCATGAATTCCGCCAGGCCGATGACCTTCGGATGATGGCGGAAGGGCAGCAGGCGCTCGATTGGCAGGTCGGCGCCCGAGGTCTCCAGATGTGTCGCCGGCACGCAGCTCGACAGCTGAACGCGGATATCCATGATGGTTTCGAGCGCGCTGTCGAGGAAAAACTCGATGCCCTCGCTGCCGAGCACATTGGCGATCTCGTGCGGATCGCAGATGACGGTCGTCACGCCATATGGCAGCACGCAGCGATCGAATTCGTGCGGCGTGACCAGCGACGATTCGATGTGCAGATGGGTATCGATGAAGCCGGGAACGACGATGCGGCCGGAAATGTCGATTTCGGTGCGGCCCCGGTAGTTGCCACAGGTGCCGACGATGCGGTCGCCCGAAATCGCGATATCCGAAGCGACGAGTTCACCCGTCACGAGATCGAAAAACTGCCCGCCCTTCAACACGATATCGGCGGGCTCGCGGCCGGTTCCCTGATCGATGAAGCGTTCCAAGTCGGTCATGGCGAAGTCTCCGAATCCTTTTGGAAGACTCTAGCGGTACCGCGGGAAGAGGGAAGGGCCGATGCGGTGAAACTTCAGACCGGAAATGTCACGGAAAAGGCGAAACGCCTGCTTTCGCCGGCGGAAAGCGCGGTCGTGGAGGGCCGGTCCTTCAATTCGCGTGAGCCGCCGAATTCCGCCGCCGTGCCATGCCAGGGCTCGATGCAGAGGAAGGGTGCGCCGGGCTTGGTCCAGAGCGCGAGGTTCGGCAGGTTTTCGAAATGGAATTTCAGCACCCGGCCGCCCTCGGCTTCGTAGGTCAGACCATCGCCCGCGCCTTCGGGGAAAACCAGAGCATCGTTTTCGAACTGGCCTTGCGCAAGAACGAGCCGGCCTTTGCAGAAGGGCGAGGTTTCCCGAGCCTGGGACAGCAGGCCGTTTTCCAGCGGCTGGCGCTTTGGTTCGGCGCCATTGTCGAGCATCACCACATGCGGCTTGCCGTCGCCGCCGGGCAATGGCCAGAGGAAGGCGGGGTGGAAGCCGCAACCGAAGGGCATGGGGACATCGCCGCGATTTTCGACTTCGGCGGCGACGGTGAGGGTCGGGCCATCGAGGCTGTGCTTGACGGATAGCCGGAAGTCGAACGGATAGGTAGCACGGGTGTCTTCGGTGGCGTCCAGCGTATAGCGGCAGAGGGTTGCCGTCGCGCTGGCCAGTGAAAACTCCCGCCGCCGGGCAAAGCCGTGCTGCGCCATCGTGTAAGGTTTGCCGTCGATCAGGAGCGTATCGTCCGGCGCCTTGCCGACGATCGGGAAGAGCACCGGCGAGCGCCCGGTCCAGAAGGCGGCGTCACCGTTCCACAGCCAGTTGGCGCCGTCGCGTGTCATAACAGCCTGCATTTCGGCGCCGAGCGAGGAAACCTCGATCGAGAGGACGTCGTTTGCGATGCGGGTGATGGTCGGCATGATCGTGGCCCCATGGTTTCTGTGCGGCACAATAGCGCCGAAACCGGGTGGGCTTGCAAGCGCTATCCCGACGCGGCTAGGTATCGGCAATCGCGTGGCAGACAGAGGAATGAATGCAGGTATCCCCTATCATACGACAGGCCGAGACTTCCGAGATCGATGCGCTTGCGCAGCTATGGCATGCCGGCTGGCAGGATGCGCATGCGGCATTGCTTCCGGCCGCACTTGCCCGCCTGCGCACGCTCCAGAGTTTTGCAGAGCGCCTGCAGGGCATGCTCGCCGATGTGCGGGTTATCGGTGATTTCGGCGCACCGCTCGGCTTCTGTGCCATCAAACACGATGAGCTGGATCAGCTGTTCGTCGCGCCGGAGGGGCGGGGTACGGGCATGGCGGCGGCGCTCGTGGCGGATGCCGAGCAGCGTCTTGCCGCGCATGGCGTGACGACGGCCTGGCTTGCCTGCGCGATCGGCAATCATCGGGCAGCGCGCTTCTACGAGAAATGCGGATGGACGCTCGCCGGCACCGTCGTCAACCGGCTGGACACGGTCCAGGGGCCGTTTGATCTGGAGATCTGGCGCTACGAAAAGACACTTCCACCCGCGGCTTAACGGTTGCTGGCGAGAGGGGCCGGGCCTATGCTGGGCGTATGAACCGGAACGACGCGGCAGGCCCGATCATCGTCTTCGATGCGGAGTGCATTCTCTGCACGGCCAATGCGCAATTCGTGCTCAAGCACGACAACAACAGGCATTTTCGCCTTGCCTCCACGCAGAAGGAGGTGGGGGCAGCGCTCTATCGTCGCTTCGGCATCGATCCGGCCAATCCGGAATCGATGATCGTTGTTGCGGGTGATCGGCTGTTCAGGGACAGCGATGCGGTACTGGCGATCTATGCCGGCCTCGGCTGGCCCTGGAAGGCGGTTTCCCTGCTACGCGCCATCCCGCGTTTCCTGCGCGACCCCGTCTATCGCTGGCTCGCGCGCAACCGCTACCGCATCTTCGGGCGGCGCGACGCCTGTTGGGTGCCATCACCGGGCGATGCGGATCGGGTGCTGTGAAAAGCGTTATCGTGCTGGGCGGTTACGGCGGTTTTGGCGCGCGGCTTTCGAAACGGCTGGCAGCGGATGGCTGGGCGGTGCTGGTCGCCGGCCGGAATGCCGTAGCGGCGGAACGTCTTGCGGCCGAATTGCCCAATGCCCGGCCGCTGGTCGTGGATCGGAATGGTGATCTCCGTCCTGTCCTTCAAGCGGCTCGTCCCTTCCTGCTGATCGATGCGGCCGGCCCCTTTCAGGGGAGCGGCTACCAGGTCGTGGAAGCCTGCATCGCTTGCGGCGTGCACTATATAGACTTGGCGGACGCTCGCGATTTCGTCTGCGGCATTGGACGACTGGACGAAGCGGCAAAGGCGGCAGGCGTTGCGGTGGTGTCCGGCGGCTCCAGCGTGCCGGCGCTGTCCGGTGCCGTGATTGCGGAACTGTCCCGCGGCATGGAGGAGGCCTGCTCGGTCGAAACCTCGATCAGCGCCTCCAACCGCGCAACGGCGGGCGCCTCGGTTGCGGCGGCGATCCTGAGTTATGTCGGCAAGCCTGTGCGCCTCTGGCATGGCCGGCGCTGGCGGCAGGAAACGGGCTGGCATCGGCTTCATGTTCAGGACTACCGCGTCCCCGGCCGCGTGCCGATCCGGCGGCTGGTGGCGCTGGTGGATGTGCCGGATCACGATATCGTTCCGAGTGCCGTTCCCGGAAAGCCGGCGACCACGTTTCGCGCCGGACCGGAATTCTCCTTTCAGCTTCTGACGCTCTGGCTCCTGAGCTGGCCGGTGAAATGGGGCTGGGTTCGCTCGCTGTCACCCTTTGCGCGTTGGCTGTTGCCGCTTCAGAAACTGAGCGCGCGCCTCGGCACCGATCGGTCGGCCATGGCGATCGAGGTCAAGGGCATATCGGAGGGCGAACCGGTGGTGCGCCGCTGGACGCTGATTGCGGAAAACGGTGATGGGCCGGAAATCCCGACCATTGCCGCCCATGTGCTCGCACAGGCCCTTCCTGCCGGGCAACTTGCGCCCGGTGCGCGCCACGCGGCGGGCCAAGTGACGCTCGATGACTTCAATCCGCATCTCGACAGGCTTGCCATTTTCCGGACGGTCGAAAGTCGGCCCTACGTGCCGCTTTACCGCCGTGTCATCGGGCCGGCCTATACGGTCATGCCGAAACCCGTCCGCGACATGCACGATATCGTCGGTGATGCGGGCGCTTGCGGGCGCGGGGAGGTGCAACGGGGCGGCTCGCCTCTTGCTCGTCTTGTCTGCGCCGTCATGCGTTTCCCGCCGGAGGGTGAGCACGACCTGCACGTCTCCTTCGTCGAACGCAACGGCGTCGAACGCTGGACGCGGGATTTTGCCGGCCATGCCTTTACGAGCAAGCTCGGGCAGCGCGGCGACCGTCTCGTCGAGCGGTTCGGCCCGATGCGGTTTTCCTTCGACCTGCCTTCCGATGCGTCCGGCCTGACGATGGTGATGCGGGGCTGGTCCATCCTCGGCATTCCCATGCCGCTGTGGCTTGCGCCACGCAGTGAGGCGCGGGAATGGGCGGAGGGCGAGGATTTCTGCTTCGACGTGCCGATCGCATTGCCGGGTATCGGCACGGTCGTGCACTATTCCGGCCGCCTGCGGCGAGTTTGACCGAGCCAACAAAAATGGCGGCCGGAGCCGCCATTCGCAATCTGTCGGATGGACCGGATCAGATGTTGTTCTGCAGCACCTCGCGCAGCTTGCCGAACAGTTCGTCGATATGGTGCTTCTCGATGATGAGCGGCGGGGAGAGCGCGATGATATCGCCGGTCGTGCGGATGAGCAGGCCCTTTTCGTAGGCCTTGAGGAAGGCGTTGAAGGCGCGCTTGGTCGGCTCGCCGGCAATGGGGGCGAGTTCGATGGCGCCGATCAGGCCGACATTTCTGACATCGATGACATTCGGGCAATCCTTCAGCGAATGCAGGCCGTCTTCCCAGTAGGAGGCGAGTTCGCTCGCGCGGGTCAGCAGGCCTTCTTCCTTGTAGGTGTCGAGCGTGCCAAGGGCTGCGGCGCAGGCGATCGGGTTGCCGGAATAGGTGTAGCCATGCATGAACTCGATCATGTGCTCCGGGCCGTTCATGAAGGCATCATGGATCTCGGAGGTCACGAAGACGGCGCCCATCGGGATCACGCCGTTGGTGAGGCCCTTGGCGGTGGTGATGATATCCGGCTTCACGTCGAAATACTGCGCGGCGAACGGTGCGCCGAGGCGGCCGAAACCGGTGATGACTTCGTCGAAGATCAGCAGAATGCCGTGTTGCGTGCAGATCTCACGCAGCTTCTGAAGATAACCCTTCGGGGGAATGAGCACGCCGGTGGAGCCGGCGACCGGTTCAACGATGACAGCGGCGATGGTCGAGGCGTCATGCAGGGTGATGATGCGCTGGAGTTCGCTGGCAACGTCGCCGCCATGCTCCGGCTCGCCGCGGGTGAAGGCGTTCTTGTCCGGGAAATGGGTGTGCGGCATGTGGTCGACGCCGGTGAGCAGCGTGCCGAACATCTTGCGGTTGGACACGATGCCGCCAACGGAAATGCCGCCGAAATTGACGCCGTGATAGCCGCGCTCGCGGCCGATCAGGCGGAAGCGCGAACCGTCACCCTTGGCGCGGTGGTATGCGAGCGCGACCTTGAGCGCGGTCTCGACCGATTCCGAGCCGGAATTGGTATAGAGGACATGGTTCATGCCCTCGGGGGCGATGTCGACGAGACGATTGGCAAGCTCGAACGCCTTGGGGTGGCCGAGCTGGAAGGCGGGTGCATAGTCGAGTTCGCCGGCCTGTTCGCGGATCGCCTCGGTGATCTTCGGGCGGCAGTGGCCGGCATTGACGCACCAGAGGCCAGCGGTGCCATCGAGCACCTGGCGACCGTCATGGGTGGTGTAATACATGTCCTTGGCGCCGACGAAGAGGCGCGGCTCCTTCTTGAACTGCCGGTTTGCCGTGAACGGCATCCAGAAGGCACGCAGATCGTTGGGGGTGTTGAGGCGGTTGGACATGCGGTCTCTCCATGGCCTTTGGAATGCGGGGGCCGTCCCGGCTGGCAATGCGGATGGTTGGATTTTTACCCGGTGGTCAAAGTATCAAGGCGATTCATGTCGTCAAGACGATGATTCCACGCAAAACGCCTCGGATCGTCATCCGAGGCGTTACGAATCAAGGCTTTTCAGCGCCATTCAGGCGATACGGAGCTTCTTTTCCGCGTTTCCATGGCTGGCG
This sequence comes from Shinella sp. GW821-FHT11G07, assembly GCF_058808115.1. Classification (NCBI taxonomy): domain Bacteria; kingdom Pseudomonadati; phylum Pseudomonadota; class Alphaproteobacteria; order Hyphomicrobiales; family Rhizobiaceae; genus Shinella; species Shinella sp. GW821-FHT11G07. The sequence goes on along the minus strand of NZ_JBXARJ010000011.1, from coordinate 158,339 downwards.
GCAGCCTTGTAGATGCGATCAAGCGAATCGAGGATTGTCAGAACGGCGTCCGACTTGCTCGAATAGTAGATCGTCTGGGCATCGCGACGGGTGGTCACGAGATTCTGCGCACGCAGCTTCGACAGGTGCTGCGACAGGGCCGATTGGCTGAGGCCGACCTGGTTTGCCAGGGCTCCGACGGCGATCTCACCCTCGACAAGAACCTTCAGAATGAGCAGGCGCTTCGGGTTCGCCATGGCGGAAAGAAAGTCGGATGCAACTTCGGCCTGCGCATGTTCTGCGTCTGAAATCTTGTCCATCTGAAACTCCTTCGGGCGCTTCCGCTTCAAATCATATGATTTTATGTTAATCCGCTTGTTAGCATATAAACAAAACCCCCTTCATCAAGAGCCAGAAATGGGGGTATGCTGCACGCATAGCGATAAACGCATACCGCAATCGCAGAAAGCGTCCAAGCGGACGGTTGCGGAAATGCCGGTTCTTCAGCCGGTCGCTCTGGTTTCTTTCAGTAAACGCGCAAGTTCGCTGCGGAGTTCCACGGCCTGATCAAGTTCGCGTGAAAACTCCAGTCGCTTCAATTTGTCACCGCTCGCAAGGTCTATACCGCCGGCATCGAGGCCGACAATGGTCCACTCGCCGTCTTTCGCACCGCAATAGTGGCGCGCATAGATGCCGGCTGCTTCCGCATGATCGCTGTTCATGTGTTCGATGGCGCCGGCTTCCATGTCAGCGAGCGCGCTGCGGGCGGCCGAGTGAATCAGCAGGTCGTCGGCGGTGAGCACGAAAGCTTTGCCGAAGCCGCCGTTGAGATGGGCGCGCAGCGGCACGAGCCGAAAGAAGGCGAAATCCGGGAAATCGACGTAGAGCTTTGCCTTGGGGTGGCGGCGGACGAATCGCGCACGCAATGCCGCATGAGCGTCGCTGTCGCGCGCCACCTCCTCGGCCTCGCAGATGACCGTCAGGCGCGGATGGGCGAGCGGATCGCCCTTGCCGGGCTCGCCGGCGAGCAGCGAGGCGCGGGGATCGCGGCGCAACGCCTGGGTGTGGACGGAAAGCGCCGAGACGAGGATGACTGGCGTGCCGTCCGTATCGGTGCCGGTCAGCGTGCGGCTGGCGAAGGGTGCGCCGCTTTCCGGCTCGATGACCGCGAGTGCGCAGCTCCGGGCCGAGCGCAGCAGGGTGCGGGCGAGGCGACGCGCGTCGTCGTCGGTTTCGCGCAGAACGCTTGGTTTATCCTTCTCGGCCATCATGCTTGCTCCGGTCGTCTTTCCAAATGAAAAAGGCAGCGCCCGTTTTAGGCGCTGCCTTATCTAGTCCGATCGGAGCGGTCTGTCAGCCGCGACGACGGTGCCGCGTCAATCCGGTCACGACATCCTGTGCGCTGATCGTGCCGATCACCGTGCCGTTTTCGACGACACCGACATTGCCGGGCGTGCGCGACATGGCGTCGAGGATGTCGACGAGCGGGGTCTCCCGTGTCGCGGTTGCCGTTACGCCGCCATTGGCGGAGGCGCCCTGCTGCATGACGTCCTGCGCCGTCAGCATGGTGATCGGGTTCATGTTCTGCACGAAATCCGCGACATACTGGTTGGCCGGGTTCTTCACGATATCCTGCGGCGTGCCGCACTGGATGATGCGTCCGCCCTCCATGATGGCGATGCGGTTGCCGATGCGGAAGGCCTCGTCGAGATCGTGGCTGACGAAGAGAATGGTCTTCTTCAGCCGGCGCTGGAACTCCAGCAACTCGTCCTGCAGGCGCGTGCGGATCAACGGGTCGAGGGCCGAGAACGGCTCGTCCATGAGCAGGATCGGCGCGCCCGTTGCAAAGGCGCGGGCGAGGCCCACGCGCTGCTGCATGCCGCCCGACAGCTCGTTCACCTTGCGGTCCGCCCACTTGGCGAGGTTGACGAGCTCGAGCTGTTCGGCAACGCGGGCCTTGCGCTCGGCATCCGGCACGCCGGCAAGCTCGAGGCCGAAGCCGACATTGTCGGCGACGGTGCGCCAGGGCAGCAGCGCGAACTGCTGGAACACCATGGAGACGGTGTGCATGCGGAAGTCGCGCAGCGCCTTGGGCGTCGATGCATAGGGGTTCACGCTGCCGCTGCCGGCCTTCACCTGGACATCACCGCGCACCACGGGCGCAAGCCCGTTGACGGCGCGAAGAAGCGTCGACTTGCCGGAGCCGGACAGGCCCATCAGCACGAGGATTTCGCCCTCGGTGATCGACAGCGTGGCATCGGCGACGCCGAGCACGAGGCCGGTTTCCGCGCCGATCTCGTCGCGGGACTTGCCTGCATCGGCCATCGCCAGCGCCTTCTGCGGGCTGTCGCCGAAGATGATGGAGACGTTCTTGAAGACGACGGATTCAGTCATCATGCGTCTCCATCGTCGGAAGAGCGGAAGAGGCGGTCGAGGATGATCGCCAGGATCACGATACAGAGACCGGCCTCGAAGCCCATGGAGATGTTCACGGTGTTGAGCGCGCGGACCACCGGAACGCCAAGACCCTTGGCGCCGACGAGGGCGGCGATGACCACCATCGAGAGCGAAAGCATGATGGTCTGGGTGAGACCGGCCATGATCTGCGGCGTCGCGAAGGGCAGTTCCACCTTGCGCAGCACCTGGCTTGGCGTCGCGCCGAAGGCCTGGGCCGCTTCGACCAGCGAAGGCGGCGTCGAAATGATGCCGAGGCGGGTGAGGCGGATCGGCGCGGGGATAGCGAAGATCACCGTTGCGATCAGGCCGGGCACCATGCCCAGGCCGAAGAGAATGAGCGCCGGGATCAGATAGACGAAGGTCGGGATCGTCTGCATGAGATCGAGGATCGGCCTGAGGATCGAGTAGAACCACGGCCGGCGTGCGGCGGCGATGCCGAGCGGCACGCCAACGACCATGCTGACGCCGGTCGCGGCCAGCACGAGCGCCAGCGTCTCCGTCGTTTCCTTCCAGTAGCCCTGGTTCACGATGAGCAGCAGGCCGAGGAAGGTGAAGACCGCGACGCCGATCGAGCGGCGGAAATACCAGCTCGCGCCCGTGACGAGCAGGATGAGCGCTATCGCATAACCGAACTTGCCGCCGGCACTGGAGAAGGGGCCTTGCAGCACGAAGAGCACGGCATCGATGCCGGCCTGCAGGAAGACCTTGAGGAAATCGAACAGTCCCTTGCCATTCGTCGTCAGCCAGCTGACGGCTTCCTTGGCGATCGGACCGATCGGAATTTTTGAGACGGTAAGCCAATCCACGAGAGTATGTCCCTGGCTGGAGTTCGACGATGCACGCTAGATTCGCAAAACGCGGCAAGCAAGGCCGCTCGGGCCTGCTTGCTGGAATGCAGTATCCGGAGGCAAGAAGGGCGGGAAAGTTTCCTCCCCGCCCTTTTTCGGCCTATTAGAGACCGAGTGCCGTTTTCACAGCCGGCAGGGCCTCGCCGCTGCCGTCCTTGGTGGTCACGCCTGCAAGCCACGGCTCGATGGCCGCAGGATTTGCCTTGATCCATTCGGTCGCCGCCGTTTCCGGATCCTTGCCGTCGTTCAGGATCTTGCCCATGACCTGGTTTTCCATCTCCAGCGAGAACTTGAGGTTCTGCAGGAACTTGCCGACATTCGGGCATTCGGTGGTGTAGCCCTTGCGTACGTTGGTGTAGATCGTCGCGCCGCCGAAGTTCGGGCCGAAGACGTCGTCGCCGCCCGTCAGGTAGGTGAGCTTGAAGTTGGCGTTCATCGGGTGCGGCTCCCAGCCGAGGAAGACGACCGGGGTGCCTTCCTGCTCGGCGCGGGCCACTTCCGCCAGCATGCCCTGTTCGGACGATTCAACGACCTCGAAGCCCGTGAGGCCGAACTTGTCGCCGGAAACCATGTCGATGATCAGGCGGTTGCCGTCATTGCCCGGCTCGATGCCGTAGATCTTGTTGCCGAGCGCTTCCTTCTGCTTGGCGATGTCGGCGAAGTCCTTGATGCCGAGTTCGGCGCCCTTGGCATTGGTCGCGAGCGTGTATTTCGCGCCCTCAAGGTTTTCGCGAACGGTCTCGACCGAGCCGTCCTCGCGGAATGGCTTGATATCGGCTTCCATGGTCGGCATCCAGTTGCCGAGGAAAACGTCGATGTCCTTGTTGCTGAGCGAGGTGTAGGTGACCGGAACGGAGAGTACGGTGGTTTCCGTTTCGTAGCCGAGGCTCTTCAGGACGACGGTCGCGGTCGCGGTCGTGGCGGTAATGTCCGTCCAGCCGACATCCGAGAAACGGACCTTGCCACAGCTTTCCGCTTCGGCGGCCGAAACATGGGCGACGCCAAGTGCGAGGACGGATACGGCGGCGGCAAGAAAGGTCTTCAATGGTGATACAGTCTTCATTTTATAGCTCCCCTTATAACTGGTTGTTTAGCCAATCATCAAAACGATATGCTTTCAAGCGCCTTGGCGTAACCGGAAGCTGCTGAATCGTCCAATAAATTTCGGGCCGGTTCGCAATTGTGCACATGGATGTCGCAACGGATGGGCCGCGCTGTTTTCTGTGGTTTTCCGCCCTTTCCGGCTGGAAAATTGCGCCTTCCCGCGTCATGAGGCAGGGACGGAGAAAATCATGGCCAAGCTCTATTTCAGTTACGCGACGATGAACGCGGGCAAGTCGACATTGCTCTTGCAGGCGTCCTACAATTACCGCGAACGCGGCATGCGGACGGCGATCTTCATCGCCTCCTTCGATGACCGCGCCGGCCAGGGCCGCATCTCCTCGCGCATCGGGCTGACCTCGGATGCCATCGCTTTCGACCACACCGACGATCTCTACCGCCACATCGAAGAACTGAAGGGCGACGGCGAGGGCGACATCGCCTGCGTCTTCGTCGACGAGGCGCAGTTCCTCTCCGAAGAGCAGGTCTGGCAGCTTGCCCGCGTCGCCGACCGGCTCTCCATTCCGGTCATGGCCTATGGCCTGCGCACGGATTTTCAGGGCAAGCTCTTCCCCGGTTCGAAGGCACTGCTCGCCATCGCCGACGAAATGCGCGAGGTGCGCACCATCTGCCATTGCGGCCGCAAGGCGACGATGGTCGTGAGGCTCGGCGCGGACGGCAAGGCGGCAAAGGATGGCGCACAGGTGGAAATCGGCGGCAATGACAAGTACGTTTCCTATTGCCGCCGCCACTGGGACGACATCATGAACGCCGATTGACGGCGAAGGGCGGGGACAAGGACAATGATGAAACATCTTCTCGCATTGGTCGCCGCCTCCCTCTGTCTTGCCGCCCCCGCGCTGGCGGAGGGCGATGCAGTTGCGGGAAAAACAGTCTTCAAGAAATGCGCGCCCTGTCACTCGACGGAACAGGTCAACCGCGTCGGGCCGACGCTCGCCGGCATTGTCGGCCGCCCGGTCGCGACCATCGCGGACTACAATTACTCCCCGGCGATGCGCGCCTTTGCCGATGGCGGTCGTGTCTGGAACGAGGCGCAGATCGCCGAATATCTCCTGTCGCCCAAGGCGATGGTGCCGGGCACGCGCATGACCTTCGCCGGTCTCAGGAAGATCGAGGATATCGCCAATCTCATCGCCTATCTCAAGGCGCCGGCTGGCTACTAGGCGCACACCGAAAATTTTCACGCGGGCCTTGCGGGTATTCTCCTGCGTCCCACATCTTGTCTCGTAATGCTGGCGGGCAGGTTCCTATCTGTCTGAAATCGTATAGTGTTGCTGCGATGGAATAAATCGGACGGCGCAGACGTCTGCCGTGGAGAGTTTTAAGGGGACAAGGCATGGCCACACTTCAGAACTTCGATGCGGAAATCGAGAAGACGCGCAGCGTCGTGAACCAGATGCGCAGCAAGATGGATCAGTCGAGCACCGTACTCGACCAGTTCGCCAAGGCGGACACCAAGCTCGGCGACGTCAATTTCGACATCGAGAACGCCCGTATCTCGGATGTCATCAATCAGCAGAAGGTGATGGAAGGCAACATCGCCGACCTCATCATCGGCCTCGAAGACGCGACCAACATTTTCGGTACCGAATTCGAGAGCATGAAGAGCTATACGGGCTACGAAAAATTCATCGGCATCTTCTCCAAGCAGAAGATGCAGCGCATGCGCACCGACCGCGTGCGCAACATGTCGCTTGCCGGCAATCTCCAGGAGCTGCTGTCCAAGTCCGACACGATCGTCGGCATCCTGAAAGAGCAGAAGTCGATCCTCGACCAGCGCTACAAGACCTCGGAAGCGAGCCTCGTTCAGGTTATCGAACGCCGCAAGGGCACGATGGTGAACCTTGAGGCGACGCAGAAGCGCATCGAGGAACTGAATCCGCTTCTCATGGACCTCGAAAACCGCATCGCCGCCTCGACGGACCAGAAGGCGCGCACCGACCTCGAAGGCGAGCGTTCGGCGCTGGCGACCGAATACAACCAGATGCAGGCAAAAGAGCAGGAGCTTCTGGCCGAAAGCCAGACGCTGGAGCGCTACACCTCGATGTTCCAGACCTTCGTCGATTCGCTCAACAACCAGATCGCCGCGCAGAACACGCTGATCAACAAGCTGACGATCGATACCGAGCAGCGTATCGTGCTCTACAAGGCGCTGGAGGATTCGTTGAAGACGGCCGCCCAGCAGGACGTCGCGCACAAGATCAACACGCTCGGCTCTCAGGTCGATACCGCCGCGGAAGAGACCATGGCCGGCATCGGCTCGGCGGCGCAGCGTCATATCGGCGACCTTCTCGAAATGCACGAGAAGAACATGCTGTCGACCCAGGACATCCAGCGCCGCAAGAAGCTCGCCGATGACGCCTTCGCCCGCCGCTTCCAGGCGGTCATGGATAAGCACAACACTGCGAACTATGTGAAGCAGTGATAGTCTGCATGCCGAGGTCGCGTATCGTGTCACCCCCCTCTGCCCTGCCGGGCATCTCCCCCACACGGGGAGAGATCGGCAAGTGGCGCAGGCACTGCATTCAGCGCGACGTCAATCATCGGCGAGGTGTTCGCCCCATCCAATCTCGCCCCGTGTGGGGGAGATGCCCGGCAGGGCAGAGGGGGGTATTGCCCGCATACACGGGTAACGGGGTATCTACCCAATGAACGTCCCCGCCGACAGCGCCATCGCGCAGTATTTCTCGACCATCCGGTCGGCCCTGGGTGGCCTTGAGATCTTCCTTGCCGACCGCAATTCGCCGCTCTATCGCAACAGCGTGGTGGGTGAGGTTGTCGTGCCCTATCTGGCGCGGCTGAAGGCCTCGTTTGCCTGCTGGGAAAACCGTATCGGCTTCGTCCAGCAGTTCCGCGTCTCGCGGGCGGAAAGCGGATTTCCGGTCTATCAGAACGTGCTGGAGCTGGAAAACGACCGGCAGAGCGCGGAAAAACGCCTCGCGGCCATTCCGAATGCCGATCAGCTTCGCGGCGAAATGGCGGATTTCATCCTGCGCCAGAAGGCCTTCCCGACCGATCTCCAGTCACGCATGGCCGAGCGGCTCTATCTCGAGCAGATCGGCAAGGGCGACATTTTTTCACCCTTCGTGCTGCCGGAGACGATCCGGGTGGCGGTCAACCCGAAGACCATGCGGCCCTACTACGTCGTGTGCTGGGGTGCCTTTGATGGCACGGCGACGCTGCCGATGGTCTATATGGCGACGATCGAGGATTCGAGCGAGAACGTCATGAAGATGCTGGTCGGCCAGGACGGCAAGCTAAACCCGGAGGTGGATATTCCACTTCCGGTCGGCGGCCTGCTCAACCCGGAGCTCGCCAGCCGCTTCGACGATTTCACGCTGAAGAACAGCGCCTATTCGCTGACGCCGGTCACGATCGCCACCAATCTCGACAAGGATTTCCCGACGTTGCATCCCAAGCAGTTGCGTCGCATCGTACTCGGGCCGTTCTATTCGGCGGGCATCACCGAGAACAACGAGCGGGTCAACGAGATCCTCTCCAAGGTGCGCAAGCCGGAGAATGCCTGGCTGCTGACCTGGACGGTGCAGGAGGTGTTCTCCAAGGCCGAGCGTCCGGCGCAGAAGGGTTTCTGGAGTTCCACCCCGGCGCAGGAAGAATTCCACATCGAGACCGACGATCTCGAAGCCGCCCGCATGGGCGTCAGCGCGTATGAAAAACATGCGCTTGTGCCGCATGATGCCTATCAGGCGCTGTACGCGGCCGGCGAGACCGCCGGCATCTTCGGCGCCTACAAGGTGCATGTGATTTCCGGAAACCAGGTGATCAGCGAGGGCTAATTCATGAGCCTCAATGCCGGACTGACGACGATCCACGAAGACGATATCGCCAAGCATCAGGCCATGGCGCAGAGCCTCGTCACCAAGCTCGTCATCCTCGAAAGCGAGGACGGCAAGAGCGGTACGGCGCTCGCCGGCACCGGGCGACGCTTCGTCTCGACTGTTTCCACCGCCGGCACCCGGCGCACGCGCGAGGTGGAGCTGGCGAAGACAATCCAATCCGTGCGCGTGGCCGATCCGCTGCTTTCACCGCAGCAGCATGCCGTGCTTTTCCGCGCGCGGCGTGGCGTGCAGGTGGCGCTGGCGGTGACGGACGCGTTTTCCCGCCAAACCAATCTCGAAGGCCTGCAATCGCGCAACCTCGCGTCACCGCTGGCTGGCGACGAGGCCAACCAGTTCAAGGCGCTTCTTGCGGCTTCCGCCTACATCGCCGCCTTCACCTTCGCTGCTTATCTTGGCGCGACGCTGCCGGGCGAGGGGGAACCGGTGGAGGACGGTGGCGAGCCGGACTACCTGTTCGATACGCCGCAGGATGCGCTGAAGAGCATGGTCGCTGGTCTCGACCGCACGATTGCCGGCGCGCCGGACGATGCGGCGCTCGTCAGTCGAGCACGCGCTTTTTCTCGGGTCGCGATCGAAGGGCTGATCGGGCGCCGGGCGCGCTTCACCGGGCTTGCCGGTTTCGAGAACGCGCATATCCGCATCGAGCAGGATGATTTTACGCTGTCCGGCTTCGATGTCGCGCCCGGCCAGAAGCGCAAGCCGCTGATCATGACTTTCAAGAAGCCGGAAGAGATCATCGGCAACCACATCGCCAAATATCAGGCGATGAAGCTTGCCAAGATGCTCGTCGCCTATGATTTCGAGCGGCAGCTCAACCCCTTCGTCGAGCTCGGCGGCTTCCTCTTCACCTTCATCGGCGACGGCATGCCGGGCACCGGCAAGACGATCCTCATCCAGATGCTTGCCGGTCTCGTCAACGATTACTGCGAGATCGCCGGCTACGCCTTCCACTACGAGAATTTCGGTGTCGACCAGATTTCCTCCTACCAGGGCAAATCCGGCCAGAACTGCAAGGAATTCGTCAACAACGTCATCAACCCGAAGGCGATCGGTTTCGGCACGATCGACGACGTGGACCAGGTGGTCGCCAAGCGCTCAGACGACCGGGCTTCTGCCGGCCAGCACGAGGTGACGGCGGTGCTGATGGAGAGTTTTGCCGGCGCATCCACGGTCATCCGCGGCAACTGCACATTCGGCATGTTCTCCAACTATCCGGAAAATGTCGACGATGCACTGCGCCAGCGCGCCGGCGCCCGCTGGCTGGTCGACGGGCCGCAGACCGAGGACGATTACATCGACATTTTTGCCATGCTGGTCGGCAAGAACCATTCGATCCCGCTCGGCGAGCACAAGCTGTTCGAGGGGCAGGAAATCAAGCGCGCCGTTTCCACCTCCTACGAGCAGCATGCCAAGCCGCAGGAAGACGGCCTTCTCGCCGTCTGGGAAGCGCATGAGAAGGAGCACGGCGCGGTCAAGTCGCTCGCCGATGTCGGCGCATACCTCCACCGCATCAAGATCGCCGAGCCGCGTTTCACCGGCCGCGCCATCAAGAACATCACCGACGCGATCAAGATGCGCGCTATGGACGTGGAACTGCCGGACGACTGGTTCGCCACGCCGCAAGCCTTCATGCACAAGGGCTACGACGAGAAGAAGGCGATGATCGAGGAACTGCGCGGGCCGATCTCGATGGAGATGGTTCTCCAGGAGATCAACCGCTACGCCGACTCGGAATTCCGCTACACCGACAAATCCGATGACGCCGCCGTCACCGACATCATCCGCCGCGAGCGCCAGCGCGAAAAGGCGATCCGCGAGATGGAGACGATGAAGGCGGAGGGGCGGTGGTAAGAGGGGAGTTAGCTGTCAGCGAATTCGGTTGATCAAAAAAGGGGAAAGGGGTTACTCTGGCGGTGAAAAAGGTCATCTACAGCAAGCATGTGCTCAAGGCCTTCAACCAAATGCCCGCGGATGACGTTCGACGTATCCGATCCAAGTTCCTGCAATACGTTTCAGACCCTGCCTCCATGGCCAATAACGTCAAACGCTTGCAGGGGTTGGAGTACTACCGTCTCAGGGTTGGAGATTGGCGCGCAATCTTTCGAGAGGACGGCCTGGTCGTCGATGTTATCAAGGTGGCGCGGCGCGACACCGTCTATAAGGGGATACCCGAATGAATTCCGTCGTTTCCTTCAAAACCCCGAATGGTGAGGAAATGGTGATCCTGAGTCGCGGCGACTATGACGCGCTGCTCCGGCTGGCTGAACTGGCCGAGGATTTGGAGGATTTGGCAGCGGTCGAAGCCTACAAGCAGCGAGTTGCGGCAGGGGAGGAAGAAGGCATCCCATCGGAATTTGTGGATCGACTGATCGATGGCGAAAGCCCCATTCGTGTTTGGCGCGACTTTCGCGGATTGAGCAGCAAGGAACTGGCCAAAGCTGCGGGCATCAGCACGGCCTATCTTTCCGAGATCGAGACCGGGAAGAAGGAAGGCAGCATTTCGGTTTTCAGGAGCATTGCCAAGACGCTTCGCGTCGATCTCGACGACCTCTTCTGGGGCGAAGACAGCAAACGGCCGGTAAACGAATGATCTACGACGCATGAAACGCCTCCTCGAAGCCGAATTGATTTATGGCCGGTTGTTGCCGGTCGATGAGCCGCATCTGGTCGAGCGCTATAACAAGGCGCTGGACGGGTTTGGTATGCGGCGCACGGCGCTCACCAGCTTTCGCATCGATATGACCGGCTTTTCGCCGGAAATCGCGGATGAGCTGGGCGATCGGGATTATCTCGATCCGAACCGGGTCAACCGGCGGTTCGTCATCATGACGCCGGAGCAGGTCAATCTGCCGGTAGTGCATACCAGCTTTTCCAACACCGCCGCGCTGATGCACGAGTTTTTCTCGGCCAATGCGCGGGCGATCAATGCGATCACCATCCGTGATGCGCTCTATGGCGAGATCGAGGACTCGGTGTCGGTCGTCAACGACATCGACGACTTGCTTTCGATCAACGAGGTGCGCTTCAAGGTGCTGTCGGCCGAGGACATGCTTGGCAAGGCGGGGGAACTGCGCAGCCTGGTCGACCGGCTGAAGACGGTGCCGAATGCCTGGTCGGACGATGTGATGCTCAACCGCATGGTAGAGCTTGCCAAGCAGACCGGCGACATCCGCCAGAATGCATTGGTGCCGGACCAACTGGTTTTCCGGCACGAGGCCTACTGGGCAAACCATTTCGGCGGCGTCTATGTCTTCCTCGACGACAAGACGACGACGGTGATCTGCGATCCGACCGTGCCCGGTTTCCGGCGCTCGCGGCCGTGGCAGGTGAGCTATATCGCGCTCGACGATCACAAGCGCATCTTCGAATTCCTCGCCTCGACCAAGCGGCTCGAGCTGCCGCGCGCCTCCTGGGTGGAGCAGTCCGGCCTGTTCCAGCACCGTGCGGAGATGACCATCCTCAACCTCGTCAACCAGGGCGACCCGACAACGGACCTCGAGAAGGCGGACCGCATCTGGCTGCAGACATGGATGCATCGCAACGCCGCGCTTGTAGCGCGCGACGGTACCTATCCTTTCCTGCAGGAGGCGATCCGCACGGTCGCCGCCACGGGCGAGATCAAGATCAACGAGGCAGCGCCGGAGCGGCGCTTCCAGCTCGTGCGCGCCGCCCCTGACCACCCGGACCAGTGGCTGGTCAACCGGCTGATTTCGCAGGTGGTTCCCTATGACTTCGTTTCCCGCTTCGTCTTCGACAAGCAAGGTTTCTACGCGGCGTACGAGCAATACAGCGAAAAGTTCCGCGCCTATGTTGTTGCGACGTTGACGCGGACCTATCTGCAAGACAAGGCTGGCTTCCGCCGCAAACTTTACGGCATCAGAGAGGACGACACCAATGCTTGACCCGATCGTCGCGTTTTTCCAACGCATCTTCGCGGCCATTGGCCGAGGCATCGGTCTGGTGATCGCCTGGATTCTGTGGCCGTTCATCACGGTGGCGAACTGGTATCGCGCGCGCAGCTGGATCATCAAGGGGCCGATCGGTATCGGGCTTCTCGTCCTCTTCGGGCTTTACGCCTATTTCATCTGGCAGACCCAGATGTGGACCGGTTTCGACCCGGATTATGCGAACCGCTACAATCTCGCCCAGCGCAAGCAGGAAACAGCCTCTACCGAAACTGCGACGACCACGACAACGCCCGCGACGGGCGAAGTCGTGGAGCCGGAGCCGAAAACCTGCGTTCGCTCGGCGATCGTCGATGTCACGGCGGATCTGATCAACTTCAACGTCAACCAGAATGCCTGGATTTCGTCGATGCTGCTCTACAAGCTCGGGCTGTTCGGGCTGGATTGGGACAGCACGCCGTGGTTCGACAACAAGGCCTCATTCCAGCGCGGCGTCAACCAGGCGATCCGGCGCACCTCCGTGGAGCTCGTCGATTCGCTCGGCCGCGTGCGCGGCACGTCCGGTATCAATGCGGATCTCCAGCGTGCCCGCGGCAATATCCAGTTCGATGAGGAAACCTGGTATTTCGGCTCGGATTCGCTGCTGCCGAAGACGCCGACGCCGAACTATTATCGCACGGCGATGGTGGACCTGCGCAAGTTCAACACCTCGCTCGAGTCCTGCGACGCGATCTTCGATAGCCGCTCGGACAACCTGATCGAGTTCCTCGACCGTATCGCCAACGATATCGGCTCCACCTCGGCGATCATCCGCGAGCGCTCGGAGTTCCACAATGGCGGCTGGTTCGACACGCGGGCAGACGATCGCTTCTGGTTCGCCTACGGCCAGCTCTACGGCTACTATGGCATTCTGTCGGCGGCTGGCGTGGATTTCGATGCGGTGATCAAGGCGCGCGGCATCGAGCCGCTCTGGGTTGAGACCATCAAGCAGCTCCGGTCTGCGTTGAACATCCAGCCGGCCATCATCTCGAACGGTCGTGAGGACGGCTGGATCATGCCGACACATCTGGCCACGATGGGCTTCTATATCCTGCGCGTGCGCTCGAACCTCGTGGAGATGCGCGACGTGCTGGCGCGGTAATTCAGGAAAGGCTTTTAAACCGGCGCGCGTATACAAAACGCGCGCCGGCTTCGTTTTGGACGCAAATTTGTATCCGCATGTCGTTTTTGATCTAGCAGGCGGCAAATTCCAGCGTGGCGCGGCGTCCGGCTTCACGCTGAAATGGCGTGCCAACACATAAGGCAAAGCACCGTATCCGGGAGAGGAGACCCGGCACGGTAGCGATGCCAAAAGGGAGCGACACTGTATGGCCGACGTGAAATCCGATATCGAAATTGCCCGCGCAGCAAAGAAGAAACCGATCCTGGAGATCGGCGCAAAGCTCGGCATTCCCGCCGAACATCTGCTGCCCTACGGCCATGACAAGGCGAAGATCAGCGCCGAGTTCATTGCCGAGCAGAAGGGCAAGAAGAACGGCAAGCTGATCCTCGTCACGGCGATCAATCCGACGCCGGCCGGCGAGGGCAAGACGACGACGACCGTCGGGCTCGGCGATGGCCTGAACCGGATTGGCAAGAAGGCGGTGACGTGCATCCGAGAAGCCTCGCTTGGGCCGTGCTTCGGCGTGAAGGGCGGGGCGGCCGGCGGCGGTTATGCGCAGGTCGTGCCGATGGAGGACATGAACCTCCACTTCACCGGCGATTTCCACGCCATCACCTCGGCACACAACCTGCTGTCGGCGCTGATCGACAACCACATCTACTGGGGCAACGAGCAGAATATCGACATCCGGCGCATCGCCTGGCGGCGCGTGATGGACATGAACGACCGGGCGCTGCGCCATATCGTCGGTTCGCTCGGCGGTGTCGCCAACGGTTATCCGCGCGAGACGGGCTTCGACATTACCGTGGCCTCCGAGGTCATGGCGATCCTCTGTCTTTCGATGGACCTCAAGGACCTCGAAAAGCGCCTGGGCAACATCATCATCGGCTATCGCCGCGACAAGTCGCCGGTCTTTGCCCGCGACATCAAGGCGGACGGCGCGATGACGGTTCTGTTGAAGGACGCCATGCAGCCGAACCTCGTGCAGACGCTGGAGAACAACCCGGCCTTCGTGCATGGCGGGCCGTTTGCCAACATTGCGCATGGCTGCAACTCGGTGGTCGCCACCACCACGGCGCTGAAACTCGCCGATTACGTGGTGACGGAAGCCGGTTTCGGGGCCGATCTCGGGGCGGAGAAGTTCTTCGACATCAAATGCCGCAAGGCCGGGCTGAAGCCGGATGCGGCGGTCATCGTCGCCACGGTGCGCGCCATGAAGATGAATGGCGGCATCAAGAAGGACGAGCTCGGCAAGGAGAACATCGACGCCGTGAGGAAGGGTTGCGCGAATCTCGGCCGGCATGTGCAGAACGTCAAGAAATTCGGCGTGCCCGTCGTTGTCGCCATCAACCATTTCATCTCGGATACCGACGCGGAAATCCAGGCGGTGAAGGACTATGTCGCGACGCTTGGCGCCGAGGCCATTCTTTGCAGGCATTGGGCTCAGGGTTCGGCCGGCATCGAGGAACTGGCGCACAAGATCGTCGAACTCGCCGAATCCGGCCTGTCGCAGTTTTCGCCGCTCTATCCGGACGAAATGCCGCTGTTCCAGAAGATCGAGACGATCGCCAAGGACATCTACCATGCCGGCGAGGTCATCGCCGACAAGTCGGTGCGCGACCAATTGCGCGTCTGGGAAGAGCAGGGCTACGGCAACCTGCCGGTCTGCATGGCCAAGACGCAATATTCCTTCTCGACCGACCCGAACCTGCGCGGCGCGCCGTCCGGCCATACCGTGCCCGTGCGCGAGGTCAGGCTTTCGGCGGGTGCCGGCTTCGTCGTTGTCATCACCGGCGAGATCATGACCATGCCGGGCTTGCCGAAGGTGCCGTCGTCGGAGAAGATTTTCCTGAACGAGCAGGGCTATATCGAGGGACTGTTCTGAGAACGTAAAAAGGGGCGCTTCGGCGCCCCTTATCGTTTGGCTTACGTACGGCCGAGGAAATCCAGCTTGCCGACGGGAACGCCGTTGTGGCGCAGGATCGCGTAGGCGGTCGTCAGGTGGAAGTAGAAGTTGGGCAGTGCGAAGGTCAGGAGATAGTCCTTGCCCGTGAAGTGGACTTCCTGCCCGCGCGTCTTCAGCACGACGGCGCGCTCCGCAGCGCCCTCATAGGCGGTCTCCGGTACGGAGGCGAGGTAGGTGGTCGTCTTGTCGATGCGGGCGCGCAAGTCGGCAAGCGTCGTTTCGTCATCCGGGAAGCTCGGGGCCTCCGTGCCGGTGAGGCGGGAGGCGGCGCCCTTGGCGGTGTCGCTCAGACGCTGGATCTGGCCGGCGAGCGAGAGCATGTCGGGCGACAGGCGTGCGTTCACCAGAATTTCCGGCTTGATCTTCTTTTCCTCTGCAAAGGCCTCGGCTTTGTCGAGCAGTTTTGACAAAACGGCGAAGCCACGCTGGAAGGTGGGAATCGAGAGTTCGTAGGGGGAGATCGACATGGTGGGGGACCTTTGGACTGAATGATTGGGCCGCAACGGGCCGCCCTACAGATAGGTGCCGCCGGACCACCTTTTGAGGCGTGGTTTGAAATAAACGGGGTCTACCAGCAATAGCGGTAGCCGCCACGTCGTTCCTTGACGTCGAGATGCAGATGGTTCTGATGCGCCGCGTCGCTGCCGGGATCGAGCACGGTGGTGAAATAGAGGCAGGCGCTTTCAGTGATGGCGCGCTGGAAGGCGCCTTCGAGGCTTGAATCCTTGTCCGCCGGGCGGACGGTGATCGTCTTGCCGCTCTTCAGCGAGAAGCCGGCAATGTCGATGGCATTCCCAAAGGCGTGCTCGGAAATCCTGCCTTCCTCGGCGCCGTTGCGGTTCTTGCAGACATAGGCAGAGGCCTGCGCGACACCGGTGATCGCCTCGCCCGGCATGGCGGCCTCAAGCGAGGGTTTCACCGCGCCTTCCATCCAGCGCGCAAGCTGCAGCGCTGTATCGCAGCGGATGGTCGCTTGCGGCTCGAGCTTAATATCGCCTGCCAGCCCCTTGAGCAGGACCGGCCTGTCGATGCCGCAGGCCTTGCCGTCATTGACGGCGGCGGCTTCCTCGAAGGTTGCGCCGATGGCTTTCAGTTCCGTGCGGCAGGCAGCTTGCTCCTTGCCATCCTCGTGGGGGCGTTCCTTGGCCTTGGCTTCCTCTTCCTTTGCCTTGCGCTCGGCCTCGGCTTTCGCACGTTCAGCAGCGGATTTCGTGGTCTCCTCGGGCGATTTGCCGGCGTCCTCCCTGACCTGCTGTTCCGGCCGGGCGCCGGGAAAAGGGCCTTCTTTCGGAAGGTCGGCGGCACCCGCCAGAACGAGCATGGCGGCAAAGGGGGCTATGCGGCGGATCGTGGGGATGGGTTCGTCTCCCGACTGACAAAATCATAGAGGAAACGCGGGGGAACGAATTTGGTTGCCGACGCGGTCTTAGATGCCGGCACCGCCGGTGATTTCCATGTCCGGCGGGCGTGGGGCGGTCGGGGGCACGGTGAGCGTGCGCACGCGCGCGATGAGATGGACGTTGTCACCGGCATCATTGTTTTCAATGATGTCGAGAAAGAAGCCGACCATCGTGCGTGTCTCTTCGGCATTTCTTGGCACGTGCCGGTATATGGCGTTGAAAACACTCGCGATCCGGCCGTCCAGTGCTTTGAATTCCGGGGTTTCGTGCTGTTCGAGCTTCTCCGCGATCCGAAGTTGTATTTCGCGGAACTCTTCCACCATGACGTCGACCATGGGTATTTTTGCCTTGATATCACTGGTTTCCAAGGCGTGCCATTAGCACATGCTCAATAATGGGGCAAATGTCCAGGCATGGCGAAAATTCGCGATCTTGACAGAATGTTTCGCCGCCCTACCGCTTGACGGGGCAAGAAAGCTGAAGGCCGGTACAATTGCGCAACATTCGGAAAGCCGTGCCGTCGGTCTTGCGTAGGCGCGCACTTCACGCTAACACTCCGTTCCATGAAAAAGATGATCAACATTGCCGGCTGGTGGTGGGTTCGCTGAGGCGGCCTTGACCAGTCATGCGTGATTGAGACGACAAGCCGCCCGGAACCTTCGAGGCGGCTTTTTTGTGTTTGGCCGCCTTGTGGAGACCGGGCCTGAAACGGAGTTGGGGAATGGCCACGAGAATTCTGGAAGACGGCGGCGAAGCCTATGAGACGAGGGGCGGGGTAACCGTCACGCGCCGCCGCCGCGCAGCTGACTATGCAAACGCGATTTCCGCCTATGTCGACAAGCTCGATGAACGCCGCGGCGCGGTCTTCTCGTCGAACTATGAGTATCCGGGCCGCTATACCCGCTGGGATACCGCGGTCGTCGATCCGCCGCTCGGCATCTCCTCCTTCGGCCGCTCTGTCTGGATCGAGGCCTACAACGCGCGCGGCGAGATACTGCTGTCCCTCATCGCCGACCGTCTGGCCGCCGTGCCGGAACTGGCGCTGGGCGCCCGCACCGCCCATCGCCTCGATCTCGACGTGAAGCTGCCGGACCGGGTGTTCACCGAGGAAGAGCGCTCGAAGATGCCGACGGTCTTTACGGTATTGCGCGCGATTACCGATCTCTTCCATTCGGATCAGGACGCCAGCCTCGGCCTCTATGGCGCCTTCGGCTACGACCTTGCCTTCCAGTTCGACGCGATCGACCTGAAGCTCACGCGGCCGGACGACCAGCGCGACATGGTGCTGTTCCTGCCGGATGAAATCCTCGTCGTCGACCACTATGCCGCCAAGGCCTGGATCGACCGCTACGATTTCGCCAAGGACAGGCTTTCGACCGAAGGCAAGGGCGAGGCGATTGCTCCCGAACCCTTCGAGACCGTCGATGTCATCCCGCCGCATGGCGATCACCGTCCGGGCGAATATGCCGAACTCGTCGTCAAGGCGAAGGAAAGCTTTCGTCGTGGCGACCTCTTCGAGGTGGTGCCCGGTCAGAAATTCTTCGAGCGCTGCGAAAGCAAGCCTTCGGAAATCTCGCGCCGCCTGAAAGCGATCAACCCGTCGCCCTATTCGTTCTTCATCAATCTCGGCAACCAGGAATATCTCGTCGGCGCCTCGCCGGAAATGTTCGTGCGCGTGTCGGGCCGCCGTATCGAGACGTGCCCGATCTCGGGCACGATCAAGCGCGGCGAGGATCCGATTGCCGACTCGGAACAGATCCTGAAGCTGCTCAATTCGAAAAAGGACGAATCCGAACTCACCATGTGCTCGGACGTCGACCGCAACGACAAGAGCCGCGTCTGCGAACCGGGTTCGGTCAAGGTCATCGGCCGCCGGCAGATCGAGATGTATTCGCGCCTCATCCACACGGTCGACCACATCGAAGGACGCCTGCGTGACGACATGGACGCCTTTGACGGCTTCCTGTCGCATGCCTGGGCCGTCACCGTCACCGGCGCTCCGAAGCTTTGGGCGATGCGCTTCATCGAGGCGCATGAGAAGAGCCCGCGCGCATGGTATGGTGGGGCGATCGGCATGGTCGGCTTCAACGGCGACATGAACACGGGGCTTACGCTGCGCACCATCCGCATCAAGGACGGTATCGCAGAAGTCCGTGCCGGCGCGACACTGCTCTACGATTCGAACCCCGAAGAAGAAGAAGCCGAAACCGAACTGAAGGCATCCGCCATGATTGCAGCCATTCGTGACGCGAAGTCCGGCAACGCCGCCAAGGTGCAGCGCGATGTCGCGGCGGTGGGGGCAGGGGTGAACATCCTGCTCGTCGACCACGAGGACAGTTTCGTCCACACGCTCGCCAACTACTTCCGCCAGACGGGCGCGAACGTCACGACCGTGCGCACGCCAGTGCCGGAAGAGGTGTTCGACCGCATCAAGCCGGATCTCGTCGTGCTGTCGCCCGGTCCGGGCACACCGAAGGATTTCGACTGCAAGGCGACGATCAAGAAGGCGCGGGCCCGCAACCTGCCGATCTTCGGCGTCTGCCTGGGGCTCCAGGCGCTGGCCGAGGCCTATGGTGGCGACCTGCGCCAGCTCGCCGTCCCCATGCACGGCAAGCCCTCGCGCATTCGCGTGCTGGAACCCGGCATCGTTTTCTCCGGTCTTGGCCGCGAGGTGACGGTCGGTCGCTATCATTCGATCTTTGCCGATCCCTCGACCCTGCCGCGTGATTTCATCATTACGGCGGAAAGCGAGGATGGCACGATCATGGGCATCGAGCATGCCAGCGAGCCGGTGGCTGCGGTGCAGTTCCATCCGGAATCGATCATGACCCTCGGCCAGGATGCCGGCATGCGCATGATCGAGAACGTGGTGGCGCACCTTGCCAAGAAAGCCAAGGTAAAAGCCGCCTGAGGCTTTGACAAAGCGGCCGAACTGGCCGATAGGAACCGCAGAGAAAAACCGCGTGCACGTCCCCCGTGCGCGCGGTTTTGCGTTGATGGGCCAGGTTTTTGCAACTCGGTTGCATGCGCATGGAGAGCGGTATGGAAAATTCGGACAGCAAGACGGTCAAGCGCCTCGCCTTGTGGGGCATCCCGCTGTCGCTGGGCGTGATGGGCCTCAAGCTCGTCGCCTGGTGGGTGACGGGATCGGTGGCGCTGCTATCGGACGGCATGGAATCGAGCGTCAACGTGGTTGCCGCCATCGTCGCCTTTGCGGCGATCAGCTATGCGGCAAAACCCGCCGACAAGACGCATCCCTTCGGCCACCACAAGGCGGAGTATCTGTCGGCGGTTATCGAGGGCGTGCTGATCGTCGTCGCGGCGCTGCTGATCGTCAAGGAGGCGGTACCGGCGGTGCTGGCGCCGACGCCAATCGAAGCGCCGGTGCTCGGTTTGGCGATCAACTTCCTCGCGGGTGTGATCAATGCGATCTGGGCCTTCGTGCTCATCCGCGCCGGACGGCGTTACCGCTCGCCCGCGCTTTCGGCCGACGGCCAGCATATTCTTTCCGACGTTGTCACCTCCATCGGCGTGCTTGTCGGCCTCGTGCTGGCGATTGTGACCGGTTATGCGGTGCTCGATCCGCTACTCGCCGTGCTCGTTGCACTCAACATTCTCTATCAGGGCTGGAAGGTCATTGCGCATTCTGTCGATGGGCTGATGGACCACGCGGTGGAGCCGGGGGAGGCGGATGCCATTCAGGCTGCGATCGCCGCCCATGGCACAGGCTCGCTTGGGGTTCATGACCTCAAGACGCGAAGGGCCGGGTCGGCGACTTTCGTCGACTTCCACCTGGTCGTGCCGGCATCCATGCCGGTCGGGCAGGCGCATGACATCTGCGACCGGCTTGAGGATGCGATCCGCACCGTGCAGCCCGGCGCGCAGATCGCCATCCATGTTGAGCCCGAGACGGAAAAGGCGCATGGCATCCGGGTCAAGATCGAGGAGGCGTGACGATGAGCAAGACTGACGTATCGGGACTGTCGCAACTGGGGCAGGCGGTCGATCTGCCCGTCAACCCGGAAACCGCCGTGCTGGAAAAGGTGCCGAGCAATCATGCGGGCACGGATTTCGTCGTGCGCTTCACGGCGCCGGAATTCACCTCGCTGTGCCCGATGACCGGCCAACCGGATTTCGCGCATATCGTCATCGACTACATTCCGGATGGATGGCTGGTCGAATCGAAGTCGCTGAAGCTTTACCTGCATTCCTTCCGCAACCACGGCGCCTTCCACGAGGATTGCACCATCGACATTGCCAAGCGGCTGGTCGATCTGTTGCAGCCGAAATGGCTGCGGATCGGCGCTTACTGGTATCCGCGCGGCGGCATTCCGATCGACGTGTTCTGGCAAACGGGCGAAGCGCCACAAGGCGTGTGGATTCCGGACCAGGGCGTGCAGCCCTATCGCGGTCGCGGATAAAAGGCGGCGGGTTTGACCGCCGCCTTGGTGGTCTCAGCCGAAAGCGAGGACCAGGCCGGTAAGCGCGGTCAGACCGCCGATGATGCGCGCCGCGAGCGCGCCACCGGAAAGCCGGGCAATGCCAAGCCCAAGGCCGATGCCGGCACCATGCAGCAGCGCCGTCGCAACGACGAAGCCGATGCCGAACTGCCAGGCGCCGGCCGCGCCGAGTTCGCCGCCATGCGCATGGCCGTGGAAGAGGGCGAAGACGGCGACGATTGCGGCCGACATGACGGTGTCCAGCTTCACCGCCATGGCGACGAGCAGGCCGAGCGCCACGACCGAGGCGAGGATCGCCGGTTCGACGAAGGGCAGGGCTATGCCCGCAAGCGCCAGGCCGAAACCGACGGCCATGGTGGTGACGAAGGCAGCCGGCACGGCCCACAGCGCCCTGCCACCGATCTGCGCCGCCCACAGGCCGACGGCGATCATCACCAGAATATGATCGAGGCCGAACAGCGGATGCGAGAAGCCGGCCATGAAGGAGCCGTGCTCTTCCGGATTGAGATGGGCGAAGGCCGGCGCCGTCGTGGCGGCAAGTGCAGCGAGTGCCAGCGTCATGCGTCTGATCATGGGGTCCCCTGTTCCGCTGGCTCCGGGAGCGAACCAGCGTATTTCGTCAATGAGAACCGCATCCTACGAATGGGACTGCGGCCAAGTCCATACGCAAATTGCGTATGGACAGGCTCCGGTTCCGTGCGGCAGTGAGCGCATTTACCCTGTTTTCCAGTGTCGCCGACAGGCTCTATCGCCCCTTATCGGTTTTGTTGCATTGTCTTGGCCAGTGAGTCGCATTATCTGACAGCGACAGGACTATTCTGACGAGCAATCGGAGACTTTGGATGAGCGACGAGGACGACAAGAAGACGGAACTGCCCCTGGGCAAGGAAACGGAGGCGAATCTATTCAAGTCGCGTTCGATCTTCATCTACGGGCCGATCAATCAGGAACTGGCGCAGAAGGTCTGCTCGCAGCTCGTGGCGCTTGCCGCCGCCGGCGACGAAGATATTCGCATCTACGTCAATTCGCCGGGCGGCCATGTCGAATCGGGCGATTCGATCCATGACATGATCAAGTTCATCAAGCCGAAGGTCTGGATGATCGGCACGGGCTGGGTCGCCTCCGCCGGTGCGCTGATCTATGTCGCCGCTCCCAAGGAGCGCCGCATTTGCCTGCCGAACACCCGCTTCCTGCTGCATCAACCGTCGGGCGGCACCCGCGGCATGGCATCGGACATCGAGATCCAGGCGCGTGAAATCATCAAGATGAACGAGCGCCTGAACCGGATCTTCTCCGAAGCGACCGGCCAGCCGATCGAAAAGATCGCCAAGGACACCGACCGCGACTATTGGCTTTCCGCCGAAGAGGCCAAGGGCTACGGCCTCGTCTCTCGCATCGTTAGCTCGCAGAGCGATATCTGAGGCTTTTAGTCTTTTTGAACAGGATGAAGCCCTCCCATTGCGGAGGGCTTTTTCTTTGGTGCTTGCGCTTTCGCCATCCCGCCGGTATAGACGGCCCTATGTTGAAGACCAGCGCACAGATCATTGAACGAGTTTCCCGCGGCAGCGAAGCTGTTCGCGAGCGTTCGCGCGGCTTCTCCTCGCTTCTTCTTCTCGGCCTTACGCGCGGTTGCCGGGTTCGTTGAGGAGCGCCCGGCGGCCGACAAAGCCCGCCCGGCAATAGCTCCTCGTTTCACCCTACGCATTAATTCCGGTTTGGCCGCCCACGGCCAGCATTCGCCGTCGCAAAATGCGCCTGCTTGCGCTAAGACGCTTTCGCGAATGCCGGGACGACGAAGAGACGAAAACGATGATTTTGAAGACCCACACTCCCAAGCAGGGCATGCCCGACGCGGCCGTCAAGTATCAGGCCTACCCGACGATCAACATTCCCGACCGCACCTGGCCGGGCAAGACGATCACCGAAGCACCGATCTGGTGTTCGGTGGACCTGCGCGACGGCAACCAGTCGCTGATCAACCCGATGGGCCACGACCGCAAGGCCCGCATGTTCCAGCTGTTGCTCGACATGGGTTTCAAGGAAATCGAGATCGGTTTCCCCTCCGCATCGCAGACCGACTTCGACTTCGCGCGCTGGTGCGTGGAAGAGGGCAACGTGCCGCGGGACGTCTCCTTGCAGGTTCTGGTGCAGTGCCGCCCGGAGCTGATCACCCGTACCTTCGAGGCGCTGGAAGGCGCGCATAACCCGATCATCCACTTCTACAATTCGACCAGCGAATTGCAGCGTCGCGTGGTGTTTGCCAAGGACGTTCACGGTATCAAGCAGATCGCCACCGATGCGGCCAAGATGATCACCGACATGGCCGCCAAGGCCGGCGGTGGCTATCGCTTCGAATATTCGCCGGAGAGCTTTACGGGCACCGAACTGGAAGTGGCGCTGGAAATCTGCAACGCGGTCGTCGAGATCGTGAAGCCGACCGCGGACAACAAGCTGATCCTCAACCTGCCCTCGACGGTCGAGATGGCGACGCCGAACATCTATGCCGACCAGATCGAGTGGATGTGCCGCAACATCGACAACCGCGAGAATGTCATCATCTCGCTGCATCCCCACAACGACCGCGGCACCGGCATCGCCGCGACGGAACTGGCCCTGATGGCCGGCGCCGACCGTGTCGAAGGTACGCTGTTCGGCAATGGCGAGCGCACCGGCAATGTCGACGTCGTGACGTTGGCGCTCAACATGTATACGCAGGGCATCGATCCCAAGCTGGACTGCTCGGATATCGAGCGCGTCAAGGCGGTCTACGAGTACTCCAACGAGATGGCCATTCCGGAGCGCCATCCCTATGTCGGCGAACTGGTCTATACGGCCTTCTCCGGCTCGCACCAGGATGCGATCAACAAGGGCATGAAGGCCATCAAGAAGGCCAACAAGCCGTTGTGGGAGGTGCCATACCTGCCGATCGACCCGCAGGATGTCGGCCGCTCCTACGAGGCGATCATCCGCATCAACTCGCAGTCCGGCAAGGGCGGCATCGCCTACATCCTGCAGGAAGACTACGGCATCAACCTGCCGCGCAACCTGCAGGTCGAGTTCCGCGAAGAAATCCAGCGCATCACCGACGAGGAGGGCGTGGAGCTGCCCTCGAAGCGCATCCATGAGAGCTTCATGGAGCGCTACGTGACGCAGCCGGGCACGCGGCTGCGCTTCGTCGATCACCACACCTATCCCGACGATGCCGGTCAGAAGGGCACGCGCATCGTTGCCGCGGAAGTCACCGACGGCGGCGAGACCAAGCGTATCGAGGGCAAGGGTACCGGCCCGATCGACGGCTTCATCAACGCGCTGTCGATCTATCTCGGCAT
This sequence comes from Shinella sp. GW821-FHT11G07, assembly GCF_058808115.1. NCBI lineage: Bacteria > Pseudomonadati > Pseudomonadota > Alphaproteobacteria > Hyphomicrobiales > Rhizobiaceae > Shinella > Shinella sp. GW821-FHT11G07. The sequence continues at coordinate 133,851 of NZ_JBXARJ010000011.1, read as the reverse complement.
TCCGATGTCTGTTGCGGATTATTCCGAGCATTCGCTCCAGCACGGTTCCAACGCGGCCGCCATTGCCTATGTCGAGGTCGAGCATCCGGGCGGAAAGATCTTCGGCGTCGGCATCAACACGAACATCGTGACGGCCTCGCTCGAAGCGATCGTTTCTGCCGCCAATCGGGTGCTGGCCGCTCGCGGCTGATCGAGCACCGACTGAATGAAAAAGCCCGGCAATAATATTGCCGGGCTTTTTTGTTTTAGGGCGTGTCGGACTGGCGAAGGTTGGTTCGTCTTCTACACATTGAAGCGAAACCACAGTCGAAAGGATCACGTCATGGAAAAGAACACCATCTGCGTTTGGTACGACAAGGACGCCGAGGCCGCTGCCCGCTTTTACGCGGAAACCTTTCCCGACAGTTCCGTCGGTGCCGTCATCCGTACCCCCGGCGACTATCCGGATGGCGAGCAGGGAGATGTCCTGGTCGTTGAATTCACCGTTGCAGGCATTCCATGCATCGGCCTGAATGGCGGCCCTACATTCAAGCAGTCGGAGGCATTTTCCTTCCAGATCTCGACGAAAGATCAGGAGGAAACCGACCGTTACTGGAACGCGATCGTTGGAAACGGCGGGCAGGAAAGTGAGTGCGGCTGGTGCAAGGACAAGTGGGGCGTATCCTGGCAGATCACGCCACGCGTCGCGATGGAAGCACTCAGGGCAGGCGGCAGCGAGGCGAAGCGTGCCTTCGACGCTCTGATGACGATGCAGAAGATCGACGTCGCCGCGATCGAGGCGGCACGGCGCGGCTGAAATCTTTCCGGCGCGAACGGGCGCATGCGTCCGTTCGTCGCCACCCTGCGGGCTAGATGCTTGCGGAAACCGTTTCCGCAATGCGCTCCAGGTTCGGATCTGCCGAAGGCCCGACCACGACGAAGGAGGCGTTGCCCCTCTGCCAGGAGACGAGGCCGATATCGTTGCGCATGCTCTCTGTCAGATCCGTCCTGCCCTCGACCGGGGTACTATTCTGGAGGAAACAGATCGCGAAAATCTCGTTTTCGGCATCGCGGTAGAGCAGTTGCGCGGTCGGCTTGCCGCCGGCAACGAGCAGGCGTGCGCCTTCGAAGGTGAGGTTCTGGGCCGAAAGGTCGGGCAGGGCGAAGGTCACGCCGGTGCTGGCGGAGAGCCATTCGACGATATGGTCCTGTTCGCTTGCCGGCACTTCGACGAGATGGCGCGTCTGGCGCGAATAGATACGGTGATAGTCGGCGATGTCGTCGAGCCAGGTGCGGGCGGCGGCGATCTGGAGCGGTGCTTCCGCGGCACCTTGTTGCTCGGAGACGAGATACCCGGCGGCGCCGCCGGCGATGAAGATCGCGATCGATGCGGCCAGTGCCTTTGGCCAGAACGCCGACGGACGGCGCGGGGTTGCGGCGGCGACCGGAATGGCGGCGAAACCCGATTTGGGCTGTTCGTCCTCGCTCTTGCCGACGTCCTTGATGGTGCGAACGAGATCGAGCGGAATCGGGTCCTGCAGCATCCTGTCGAAGGCGCGCGCGCCGAATTCGCTGCCGAGCTTCAGCTTTTCGAAGACGACGCGCGCGTCGTCATCTTCGGCGAGGATGGCATCGATTTCGTCTACTTCCGTCTGTGGCAGTTGGCCATCCAGATAGGCGGACAATCGAATTTCGAGCGGAAGACCCTGTGTACTCTCCACCATCAGGCCCTCCTTTCGGTCTGTTCAGCGATCATGGCCGCGAGCCTGATGCGGGCCGCCGAAAGCCGGCTCATCACGGTGCCGATCGGTATCCCGAGGATATCCGCCGCCTCCCGGTAGCTGTGGCCTTCAACGTTCACCAGCAGGAAGACGCTCGAAAGCCCCTCCGGCATGGTCATGATCAACTTGTGCAACTGCTTGGCATAGACCGCCTTGTCGGCCGATGCCTCGATGTGCAGGCTGTCCTGCTCGGCAACATCTACAGTGCCGGACCCTGTGCGGACCTTTCGCTTGCGGATTTCGTCCACCCAGAGATTGCGTGTCATGGCATAAACCCAGCTTTCCAGCCGGCCTTCCCCGTTCCAGAGATGGCTTCGCGTGATAGCCCTCTCGCATGCTTCCTGAACGAGGTCGTCCGCATCGCTGCCATTTCGCGTCAGCGTCATCGCAAAACGGCGCAACTTCGGCAGCAAATTGACCAAATCTCGCCGGAACTCATTCGATTCTGCCGTCGGACGCATTGCTTTTCCAAGGAAACGTTCGGGATCAAAACTCTATTCGCTCCCGGGCGGGTAGCGACCGTCTGATATGAAACATTCTTCCTAATGCCTGCAAGCATGAACGGCAACCCGGAGCGCAGTTTCCCGCGTTCCCTCAACGATTGTTCCTGTGTTGGCCGGCATCGTCCCGTTTTTGGACGATGCCGGCAGCGATGTCAGTAGGTTGTGCGCTCACCGCCAAGCGACTGGAGCAGGGCGCGGTAGGCCCAGGTGTTCTCGCCGCCGCGATCGCGGATTTCGACGAGCTGGACGCGGGCACCCTCGATGTCGCCCTGTTCGATCAGGGCCTGGCCCATATAGGAGCGGGCGAGGATGTAGTTCTCATCCTTCTGCAGCGCCCGCTTGTAGAAGCTCATGCCGAGTTCAATGTTGCCGAGCTTGCGCGTGTTGTAGCCGAGATAGTTGAGGATGCGCGGGTCTTCCTGGTCGGAAGCGGCGCGCAGTGCCCGCAGCGCGTTCTCATACTGACCGGCATAGGCGAATTCGCGGGCAGCCTCATAGAGCTTGTCGTCGATTTCGCGCTCGGTCTTCTTCTGCTCTTCCGTCTTGGCCTTGTCGTCGGCGGGTGTGCCTTCGACCGGCTTGCTCTCGGTCGGCGTCACTTCGGCCGGCTTCAGATCCTCAGGCGCGACGCATTCCTTCTTTTCCTCGTTCCAGATCTTGCCGTCGGTGCAGGTCGTCGTCGTTTCGGTCGCGACCGGCGGCGTCGTGGTATCGGAATCCGCGGCGCGGGCGGTGGAGAGCGCCGTCAGCGAGACGGCAGCGCAGAATGAAAGCAGCATGGTGTGGCGGAGCATGGTCATGGGGTTCCCTCTCGTCGGGTCGTCTGCGGGGGCGCTGGCCGTCTGGGAGCATGCCTGCCTTTTGCGGGCTTCGTGTGGCAGGATGCTCTGAGGACTTGTTACGGATGGCGAGAGGGATTTATTCGGCCGCTTTAGAAACGCGTCGTTTCCGCGAGCGTCAGCGCAAGGCCGTCCGGCGCCAAGGCGAAACGCTCGCGCATGACGTTCCAGCTGCCCGGTGCACCGGAAATCGAAAAGAGGTTGTAGCCGGCCGGTGGCTTGTGGCCGCCAGGCCCCTGTGAGGCGGACGCGATGCCGACGACCGGGATCTGCTTTATCTGGCCAGGCAGCCAGTGCACGGTGTTGAGATGGGTGTGGCCGTGCAGCACGAGGTCCGCCCCGCCGGTCGAGACGGTGGCTGCGAAGCGGCGGATGCCGATCATGCGCTTGTGGAACGACGTCGCCCCGCGGATCGGCGGATGATGGATCAGCACCACACGGAAAAGGCCGGCCTCGCCGGCAGCGCGCAACATGTTGACCGTCTCGCGAGCCTGCCGGGAGCCGAAATAACCGGAAGCCGAGAAGGGTGGCGTGGCGACGGCCGTCGAGCAGCCGATGATCGCCACCTGACCGCGTACCCGCAGATAGGGGAAGACGTGCATGTCCTCTTCCCATTCCGCCGGGGCCGCATCGCCGCGCATGTAGGGATACCAGGCGCGCGTGGATTTTTCGTAGGCGCCGCGCACATAGGCGTCATGATTGCCCGGCACGACCGAAACATGCTCCGGCGTGCCGGCTTCCGGCAGCCATTTCTTGACGGCCGCGATTTCCAGCGAAGAAGCGAGGTTCACGAGGTCGCCGGTGATCGCCAGATGGTCCGGGTCGCGCCGCTCGATATCCTCGAGCACGATGTCGAGCGTGTTGGTGAACAGGTGCCGGCGGCGGTTGCGATGCCAGTTGACGAAACCGGTGATGCGCTTCGAAAACAGTTCCAGGAAGGTGAGGGCAGGCAAGGGGCCGAGATGGACGTCCGATATATGGGCAAGTCTGAACATAGCCTTCCATAGAGCATATGCCGGTCAAGGGAAACGCAAGGCGTGTATATTCCCGGACCTTTGACCCCGAAGGCTTGATTTGCGGGAAAGGTTCCGGCGAAGTACCGCAATGGAACAGGACACGCCGACCACCCTGCCGCCGACCCGCAGCCTGCTGGCAAAGCTCGCTACGCGCGTGGTGCACAGCTATTTCGCGCTCGCCCGCGGCATGACGATGGGCGTGCGCGCCGCCTGTTTCGATGAAGCCGGCCGCATCTTCCTCGTGCGCCACAGCTATGTGCCGGGCTGGCATATGCCGGGTGGCGGCATCGAGCGTGGGGAAACGGCGCTGGAGGCGCTCGCCAAGGAAATCCGGGAAGAGGGCAACCTCGTCGTCGGCACGCCGCCGACGCTCGTCCATGTCTACTTCAACCGCCAGACCAGCAAGCGCGACCACGTGCTGCTCTACCGGTGTGACGGCGTCGTGCAAACGGCGCCGCGCCTGAAGGATCGCGAGATCGTCGAGGCCGCCTTCTTCGCGCTCGACGCCCTGCCGGTCGAGACGACTGCGGCAACCCGGCGCCGGCTGGAGGAACTCGCCGGCCGGGCGCCTTTTGCCGACTTTTGGTAGCTCAGGCCGCTTTCAACCGATCCCGGCCATGCGCGGCGGTGAGATCGAGCGCCGGGCCGACCGGCACGATGCCCGTCGGGTTGATCGTCGTGTGGCTGCGGTAATAGTGTTCCTTGATGTGGCGCATGTTCACCGTCTCGGCGATGCCCGGCACCTGATAGAGTTCGCGCAGGTAGCCCGACAGGTTGGGATAGTCGGCGATGCGGCGGATGTTGCACTTGAAGTGGCCGACATAGACCGGGTCGAAGCGCACCAGCGTCGTGAAAAGCCGCCAGTCGGCCTCGGTGACGCGCTCGCCCGTGAGGTAGCGCTTCGTCGACAGGCGCTCTTCCAGGCTGTCGAGCATCTCGAAGAGTTTCGTGACGCTCTCTTGGTAGGCCTCCTGCGTCGTCGCGAAGCCGGCCTTGTAGACGCCGTTGTTGACGGTGTCATAGATCGCATCGTTCAGCGCATCGATCTCGGTGCGCAGGATGTCCAGATAAAAATCGTCCCGCGAACCGGTAATGCCGTCGAAGGCGGAGTTGAACATGCGGATGATCTCGGCCGATTCGTTGGAGACCATGCGGTTCTGTTTCTTGTCCCAGAGCACCGGCACGGTGACGCGGCCGGAATAGCCGGGGTCCGCCTTCTGGTAGACCTCGTAGAGGGCGGAGGCGCCGAACAGCGGATCGAGCGTGCCGCCGTTCTCGCCCTTGAATTCCCAGCCCTTCGCCAGCATCAGCGGATCCACGACGGAAACGGTGATCAGGTCCTCCAGCTTCTTCAGCTTGCGGAAGATCAGCGTGCGGTGCGCCCAGGGGCAGGCGTAGGAGACATAGAGATGGTAGCGCCCGGCTTCCGCGGCAAAGCCGCCTTCGCCCGAAGGACCCGGCGCGCCATCCGGCGTGATCCAGTTGCGGAACTGCGAGGCGGCGCGCTTGAAATGGCCCTTCGTCGCGCTCGTATCGTACCAGACGTCGTGCCAGACGCCGTCAACAAGCATGCCCATGATGGTCTCCTTCTGCCGCGCGGCGCGGCTCAAACGTGAGGTCATAGATAGCCCATGGGCGGGATGTGGATAGGCGCATTTTGATGAACAGTGCGTTTTGCTCTTTGACAGAGGCAAAATTTCTGCTATCCGCGCAGATCAGGACCGGCGCTCAAGCCGGCGAGGAAGACGATAGGCATGTTCTACCCGGGAAGCCCACGACGACGCTGATGCCCCTGCTGCGCCCCTCGCGGTGGCGCGATAACCCGCATCCCCAGCTTCGTATCCGGTTCCCAGATCCATGAACATGCTCAAGCACGATATCGTCTACCTGACGGAAGACACCTCCCACGACGCCGCCATCGAACATATCAACGAAGAAGCATTCGGCCCCGGCCGGCATGTCCGCGCGGCTGCGCGCATCCGCGAGCAGGGGCCGTACGACCTGTCGCTGTCCTTCGTCTGCACGGATGACGGCGAGACGGTTGCCTCCGTGCGCATGACGCCGGTGATGGCCGGCGGCGTGAAGGGGCATCTGCTCGGCCCGCTCGCCGTGCGCCCCTCGCACAAGAACAAGGGCATCGGCCGCGGGCTGCTGCGCATCGCCTGCGCCGCCGCCAAGCGCAAGGGCTCCGAAGCCGTCATCCTCGTCGGCGACCCGCCTTATTACGGCCCGCTCGGCTTCGAAAAGGTCGCGTGGAATGCGCTGGCCTTCCCCGGTCCGGTCGATCCCGCGCGCGTGCTAGTGATGCCCTTTGCCGAGGATACGCACGAGCGGCTGAAGGGCGTTATTGCCTGGCGGCCATGAAAAAGGGGCCACCGGCCCCTTTTTGTCTCAGAGCGCGCCGCTGTAGTTGAGCGGTACCCAGTCATAATTGGTCTCGTCGCGGCGGACATGGCCGATGCCGGGAAACGCAATATGGGCACCGGCCACGAGATAGGCCTGGTCGGCGGCTTCCGTGAAGGCAACGGCCCGCGTCTCGATCGCCTTGTCCTGATCGATATCGAACTCGATTGCGACGCCCGGTTCGTCGAACTGCAAGACGTCACCGTGGGTGATATCGCCCCAGAAGACCAGTTTTTGGCCGCCGCTTTCCACGACGAATGAACTATGCCCGGGAGTATGCCCCGCTCTCAGGATCGTACCGATGTCCGGAACGGCCTCGGCATTGTCACCGAAGGCTTCCAACTTGCCGGCATCGAGATAGGGTTTCAGCGATTCCTGGGCTTCCTTGAACTGGGTCTTCAGCGCGCCGGCCGCCTTTTCAGCTGCGGCAGCATCCATCCAGAAATCGAGGTCCCGCTTGTTCACCCGCACTGTCGCATTGGGGAAGACGCGCGTGCCGTCCAGGGCGAGACCGCCGGAGTGGTCGGTATGGATGTGGGTGAGCAGGATGTCGTCGATGTCTTCGACGCGATATCCCGATGCTTCCAGATTGGCGGCGAGTTTGCCGAGCGAAGGACCGAGATAGGCGCCGGTGCCGGCATCGATCAGCACGAGGCGTTCGCCCGTATTGACGAGGTAGGCGTTGATCGAGGTCTGGGTGGGCGACGGCTTGAAGGCGGCGGCGAGTGCAGCGCGCGCTTTTTCCTCCGTCGTGTGCGTGTAGAGTGTCTCCAGCGGAAGCGGAATGGTGCCGTCTGACAGCGCGGTGATTTCAAGCTCGCCGAGCTTCAGGCGATAAAATCCCGGTGCCTGAAAGGACTGGAGCGGTGCCTTTGCGAAGGAAAGCTCGGAGAACAATGTGACGGTGCCGGCGGCGAGCGCGGCGGTTGCGGTTCCCTTGAGAACCGATCTGCGGCTGAACATGGAAGTCTCCTTGAAGGATTGTCGTGGCGTGGCCTTGCAAGCACCTGAGGGAGACTTATGTTCGGAGTGGTCAGCAATCAAATCGATGTGGCTCATGGATACTATCGATCATTTCAATCTTCGCTCCTTCGACCTCAACCTGCTCGTCGCCTTCGATGCGCTGATGGAGGAGGGCAACGTCACGCGCGCCGCCAGGCGGCTGAAAATCCAGCAACCAGCGATGAGCCACAATCTTTCGACGCTGCGGGTGCTCTTTCAGGATGAACTGTTCGTCCGCGTCGGGCAGACGATGCGACCGACCGTGCGGGCAAGCAAGCTGGCCGGGCCGATCCGCAATGCCTTGAACCAGGCGCAGGCTGCCCTTGTGTCTGCAGATGTCTTCGACCCGGCGACGGAAAACCGCGTTTTCCGCATCGGCATGTCGTCAGCGGTGGACTTGCTGCTACTGCCGGACCTGACTGCCCGCCTGCGGCAGGTTGCGCCCGGGATCAGGCTGCTTTCTCCCAGCTATCATGAGGATCGGCTTGACGCCCTGCTGGATGCCGGCGTGCTCGATATGGCTGTCGGCTGCAAGTATTCACCTGCCTCGCGCCACTCGATCGAGGTGCTCTACGACGCTGAGGTGATGTGCTGCTACAATCCCGCTCTGCTGCGGCTTGCCAATCCCGTGCCACTCGAGGCCTACGAGCAAGCCGATCATGCCGTCATTTCCCACTCGGATAGCCTCAAGGGGTGCCTGGAGGGAGCGCTGGAATTTGCCGGAGCGGACCTCAATGTGGTGGCCGCCGCGCCGGATTTCATGTCCGTGCTGCTGACAGCACGGGCAAGCCCGGTCATCGCCACGGTTCCCGCCCGCATCGCGCGCCGCTATGCATCCATGCTGGGGCTTGCCTTGAGCCCGGTTCCGGTCGACCTGAAATTTCCGCCGGTTGCGATGGTCTGGCCGCGCCATGCCGAAAACGATTCGGCTGGCCTGTGGTTGCGCGACCAGATCAGGGACATCTTTGCCACTGCACCGGATGACTGGCGGGCGATGGTGCAGGCCGCTGCGTGACGGAAGGAAGAGGGGTGGGACCCCTCACAAACGGCGCCGGCTAGTCCTTCAGTTCCATGAAGCGGATGCGGTTCTGGAAGGGGTCGATGACCGTCACCTCCAGCCGCGAGCCTTCGTCCTCCAGGCCCGGTTTCATGTAGCGGTAGTCCTTGCCGATCAGCTCCTTCTGGAAGGCGCGGATGCTCGTCATGTAGACCACCATGTTGCCGCCCGGCGTGGCATCGCCGGCATGTTCTGACAGGTGCAGGCGCAGCCCGGCGCGGGAGACTTGCGTATAGAGCGGGAAATTGTCGCCGTAGCGATGTTCCCAATCGACCGCAAAGCCCAGGAAGCCGAGGTAGAATTCGTGCGCCTTCGCCACGTCGAAGATGCGCACGATCGGCACCGCCTGCTCGAATTCGATGCCGGCCGACGGTGGCTTTGCCTCTATCTTGGCGGACAGGATGTTCCAGGTCTCGACGCCGAACTGGCGGGCGACGATTTCCAGGGCTTCGCTGTGGGTGATCTCGATATTGCGGGTGGCAAGCGTTTCCCGCATGGCTTTCGCCATGATCTTTGCATCGCGATAGTCGCGCATATCCGTTCCTCATCTCCCGGCGAAGTCTTCGTCAGTGCCCGCATTGCCGACGCCTTCGCCCAACGATGAACGGTGGAGAAAGGTTTTTGGGAGGTGTTCGCCATGCCTTCGGAAAGGCGCGGGTCTGCCGGCCGCCTCCGGCCGTAGGGCTAGACTAGCCGAACGGCGGAGGCGGCGCCAGATCGAAAACTGTGGTCAGCGGCCTTCGCGGTACCACGTTGCGGAGAAGGCGAGCAGCAACAGGCCGACCCCGGCAAAGCCGGCAAACAGCGGCAGCGAGTTGATGCCCTTCAGCACCGTCTCGTCCGTCATGCGCAGCGACAGGCGGTTCTCGTCGACGGTGCGGACCTGGCCGGAGACCGGCAGCACCTGCGGCAGAGAGACCGTCTGGCCTTCCGCGTCGACGAGGCGGCGCACGGTGCCCTTCGTGGCGTCGGCAAGCGGTTTCAGCGTTTCCGTCGTCGAGATCGTCGCCTTGAACTCGGGCGCATCGACCGCGCCGACATGGACGAGCGCGCTCAGGTCGTCGTTGGTGATTTCGTAGAGGCCGGTTTCCGTCGTCGGGATTTCGGCGCGGTAGAGGCCGGGTTCGGCTTCCGTGAGTGCCACCTGCTGCGTTGCGCCGGAGGGCAGCTTGATCGTTGCTTCGCCGGGTGCATCGCCGATCGTCTGGCGGTTGATCTGCAGGGTGCGGCCGAAGGTGCGCGCGGTCAGCGCCTCTTCCTCCAGCGCCGGCTCCTGCATCAGCCAATGCGCGGTGCGACGATAAAGCGAGACATGTGGCCCGCCGCCCTCGAAGCCGCGTGCCCACAGCCAGCCCTGGTCGGAGAGCAGCATGGCGACGCGGCCCTTGCCGGCGCGGTTGAGCACGAGCAGCGGCTTGCCGTCGTTGGCTTCCATCACGACATTGCCCTGCGGGCGCTGCACGTCGACCGTGCGGAACCAGCGGCCCCAGCGCGGCGGTTCTTCACCGGCGCCTTCCAGGCCGCGCGTGACGGGGTGCTTTTTGCCCTGGTCCGAGAGGCGAGGGTAAAAGGCAGCCTCGTTCATCGCCCCGGTCGGGTTCGCCGGCAGCACGACGGAGAGCGGCGTGCTGGCGATGGAATCATTGCCTGCATGCTCGGGACCGGCCGCAATCAGCAGCGCGCCGCCGTTTTCGACGTATTGCGCGATGTTGTCGTAGTAGAGGATCGGCAGCACGCCGCGGTGCTGGTAGCGGTCGAAGATGATCAGGTCGAACTCATTGATCTTGTCGACGAAGAGTTCGCGGGTCGGAAAGGCGATCAGCGACAGCTCGTTGATCGGTGTGCCATCCTGCTTTTCCGGCGGGCGCAGAATGGTGAAATGCACGAGGTCGATCGCGGTATCGGACTTTAACAGGTTGCGCCAGGCGCGTTCGCCGGCATGCGGTTCACCGGAGACGAGCAGCACGCGCAGGTTCTCGCGGATGCCTTCGATGACATGGACGGCGCGGTTGTTGGCGGTGGTGATCTCGCCTTCGACCGGGTCCACCTCGAATTCGAGGATGTTGTTGCCGCCGCGCGGCACGGTGAAGCCCAGCGGCTGCTCGGTGCCCGGCTGGGCGATCTCCGAGGCGATCTCGTTGCCGTTGAGGCGGACGGTGACGCGCGCCGCCGTCTCGGGGCCGGTGCCGTCGTCCACCACGCGGAATTTCAGCTCCTGCGGCTCGCCGACAATGCCGAAGCGGGGTGCGCTGACGACCTCGATGCGGCGGTCGAATTCGTCCGGCCGGCCGGTGATCAATCCATGGATCGGCGCCTCAAAGCCGGAGAACGCGGCGGCGTCCGGGATGTCGTGCACCTGGCCATCGGTGATAAGGATCGCGCCGCCGACGCGCGAGCGCGGCACATCGGCTATGGCGGAATTCAGGGCATCGAAGAGGCGGGTGGACGGCGTGTCGGACGTGCCGTCGTCGCCGGCTTCCACGATGCGCGGCTCGATGCGCGGGTAGCGCGCCAGGCGCTCCTTGATGCCTTCCAACGCGGCATTGGTCTGGGCGGTGCGTTCCTCGTTGTCCTGGCTCTGGCTGCGGTCGACAATGACCGGCACGATGGTCGACAGCGCCTCGCGATCCTCCTGCAGGAAGACCGGATTGGCGAGCGCCAGCACCAGCAGGGCCAAGGCGAGCGCGCGGACGAACGACCCGCGCAGGCCCCGCCAGAAGCCGAGGGCTGCGAGTAGCAGGCCGACGAGACCGATCGCGCCGATGGCGATCCAGGGCAGGAAGGGGGAGAACTGGATGGTCATGTCATTGCCCCAGCCGTTCGAGGAGGGCGGGCACGTGCACCTGGTCCGCCTTGTAGTTGCCGGTGAGCATGTACATCATGATGTTGACGCCGGCGCGGAAGGCGTGGTCGCGCTGCACCTCGTCCGGCGGCACGGTCGGGAGCAGCGCCATGCCATTGGCATCGACCGCCCAGGCGCCGGCAAAGTCGTTGCCGGTGATCATGATCGGCGAGACGCCGTCGCCGGCGCGTGCGGGACGCGACGGATCTTCCGCGCGATCAAGTTCTGCCTCGATCCACAGCGGGCTTCCGGCATAGCGACCGGGGAAATTCGCCAGCAGATAGAAAGCCTTGGTCAGCACATGATCGGCCGGCACGGGTTCCAGCGGCGGAATGTCGAGACTGGCGAGGATCGCCTGAAGCCGCTCGGTGTTCGGGCTGGTGGCGGTGTCGTTGAGCGAGACGAACTGGTCGCGCGTATCGAAGAGCACGGTGCCGCCGTTGCGCATATAGGCGTCGATGCGGCTGATCGCGGCGCTGGACGGCATGGCGGCGGTCGCGCTCACCGGCCAGTAGATGATCGGGTAGAGCGCGAGTTCGTCCTTGGAGATGTCGACGCCGACCGGCTGGCCGGGCTCCAGCGTGGTGCGGTAGGTGAGGAACTCCGTCAGGCCGGCAAGGCCGCGTTCGGAGATAGTATCGACCTCGCTCTCGCCGGTGACGACATAGGCGATATGCGTCGTGTCGAGCCGGGACAGGATAGTCTCGTCGCCAGGTTTTGCGTCGGCCGCGCGGCTTTCCGATGGCAGTGCCACAAGCGCGCCGGCGAAGAGCAGCAGCAGCACGGCGGCAGCTGCGCCACGCTTCGGCATGCCGCGGGCGGCGGCGGCGAAGGCACCGCCGATGAACAACACGATGGCGCAGTCTGCGATGAGCAGCAGGGCTGCCAGTGTGAAGAGATGTGGTTTCAGCGACCAGGTCTCCCTGCCGGTGAGCGGTTCGCGCGAGATCGCGGCACCGTCGGCCACCGCGAGCGGGCGGATTTCATGGCCCGGCGGGAAAAGGTTGTGCGCGACATAGCCGTCTTCCGTGCCGTAGAGGCCGGGCGGGTTGTCGAAGCTGGCGATCCTGCGCGTGCCATCGCCGCTGGCGAGCGGTTTTGCCTCGCCGGTCGCGGCGGCGAGCGTGCCGTTCGCCGTCATCAGGCGATAGGGCGGCAGGCCCTGGCTCTGTTCGCCATCGCTGGTGGAGACCCCGCCGCCGCGCGACAGTTGCACGGTGCGGCGAAGCATTTCCACGAAATCGCCTGAGAGTGGCAGATTGGACCAGCCGGTTTCCGCGCTGATGTGGAAGAGCACGATGCGGCCGGAGCCGAGCGGGCCGGTCGTCACCAGCGGCGTGCCGTCGGCAAGGCCGGCCCAGGTGCGCTCGGCGAGATCCGGCGTCGGCTCGGCAAGGACCTGGCGCTTGATGAGGATGTTTTCCGGCGCGCGCATGCCGAAGAATGGGCTGTTTTGCGGATAGGCGGCGAGCGGCTGCGGCTCGGACCAGGAAAGCGCGCCGCCAAGCGCGCGTTCGCCCTTGCGCAGGAGCACCGGCACCAGTGGGTCATCGGCGGGTGCCGCGGCAAGGCGCGGGCCGGCAAAGCGGATCAGCATGCCGCCGGCGTCGACCCAACGCTGAACCGCACTCTGCACGTCTTCCGGCAGGCGGCCGATGTCGGCCATGATCAGCACGGACGGGTTCTGTTCGAGAAGTTCGGGCACTGCGACGGAAAGGTCGGCGACGCTCGGCTCGATCAGGTCGGCATAGGGCGCCAGCGCCCGGTTGATATAGTGCAGCGGCGAGAGCAGCGGCTGGCTGGCATCCACCACCTCGCCGGAGAGGAAGGCAACGCGGCGGCGGCGGAAGCCATCATCGAGCAGATAGGTGCCGCCGGCATTGGCGAGACCATCGATGGTGATGCGGGCGAAATCGTTGCGCAGTTCGAACGGGGCGGTGATCGTGCCCGTCGTGCTCGTGCTGCCGGCCGCAAAATCCGCCGTGCCTGATGCGATCGGTCGGCCGCGGGAATCGTGGGCGGTCAGCGGCAGGCTGCGTGCCGGGCCGCCATCGAGGCGGGTCAGCGTGACGGAGAGGGCGTCGGCGCCGTTCGTCGCATTGGTGATGGCGACGGCGGAGGCGCCGTCATTCTGGATCATGCGGAACTCGGCGGGCGAGAGTGCCTGGAGGGCGGTGACCGTATCGTCGGTCTCGCCGCCCGCGATGCCATCGCTGATGAAGGCGATTGTGCCGGGTGCCGTGCCGTCCAGCGCGGTGCGCAGCGACGCGACGGCGGCCGCGCGGTCTGCCGGCAAGGGCCGAGCCTCGGCGGCAGCAAGACGCGTGCGGGCGGTTGCGGCATCGACCGGCACGGCATCGTGCTGCCGGTCGGCGGTCAGCACGAGCGCAATCGGCACGTCGCGGCTTTCGGCATCGTCGATCAACGTGGAGGCCGTATCGATACGGCGCTGCCAGTCGGTGGCGGATGCCCAGCTGTTGTCGACGACGATTGCCAGCGGGCCGCTCGACGCCAGCGTGTTGGTGCGTGGGTTGAAGACGGGATCGGCGATGGCGAAGATGACGGCGGCGGCCATCAGCATGCGCAGCAGGGTCAGCCACCACGGGCTTTGCGCCGGCGTTTCCTCGCGCTTCATGATCGAGGCGAGGATGGCGAAGGGCGGGAAGACCTCGGTGAGCGGCTTCGGCGGGGTGAGGCGCAGCAGCCACCAGATGACCGGCAGCAGCACGAGTGTGGCCAGCACGGCGGGAAAGGCAAAGGCAAACGCGCTCATCGGCCACGGCCTTCCGTCTTCATCGCCGGCATGCCGGAAAGGTACATATGGACCGAAACGAGGGCTTCGGAGGCGAGCCTGTCGGTGCGGTGCGTCACGAAACTCCAGCCGAGATGGCGCAGGCTGTCGGCGAGGTTTTCGCGGCGCGCGATATAGGCGCGGGCGTAGTCGTCCTTGAGCGTTTCCGCACGGCCGGCGGTGAGCTTCAGGCCGGTTTCCGGGTCGGTGAATTCGGTGCGGCCGCTATAGGGGAAGGTTTCCTCCGCCGGGTCGGCAACCTCGACGACATGGCCGCGCAGGCCGCGTCGGGCCAGCGGCCCGATCCGGTCCATCACGTCTTCGACCGGATCGAGAAAATCACCGATCAGCACGATGTCGCTGTTGCCACGGATCATGCTGGTATCCGGCAGGCCGCCGGTGGTGCCATTGTGCATGAGCGCGGTTGCGAGGCGTTCGGCGGCGTTGCGCGCGGCGATCGGCTCCATGATGCCGGGGCAGCCGATGCGCTCGCCGGAGCGGGCGAGGATTTCGGCCAATGCCAGCATGAGGACCAATGCGCGGCTTTCCTTCGAGACGGCGCCGAAGGTGGATTTGTACATCATGGACGACGAAAGATCGGCCCAGATCCAGACGGTGTGGGCGGCTTCCCATTCGCGGTCGCGCACATAGGTGTGGTCGTCGCGGGCCGAGCGGCGCCAGTCGATGCGCGACAGGCTTTCGCCGTCGACATAGGGGCGGAACTGCCAGAAATTTTCGCCGATGCCGCGCTTGCGGCGGCCGTGCCAGCCGGCAATCACGGTGTTGGCGAGGCGCTGCGCCTCCACCATGCAATCGGGAATGAGGGCGGCACGCGCCTGCGCCCGCGAGAGCACCTCGCGGGTCGGGGTCGGTTGGACGATCTGGCCGACGGACGCCATGCGCTTTTCTCCGCTCAGCCGCCCGCCTGTCGGACGAGGCTTGCGATGACGTCACGCACCGACATGCCTTCTGCGCGGGCGCCGAAGGTCAGCGCCATGCGGTGCTGCAGAACGGGTTCGGCGAGCGCCAGCACGTCGTCGACGGAGGGCGCGAGACGGCCTTCATAGAGCGCACGGGCGCGGCTGCAGAGCATAAGCGCCTGGCCGGCGCGCGGACCGGGACCCCAGGCGACGTGCTTATCGGTGTCGGAAACGCCGTTGCCGGGGCGAGCGGAGCGCACGAGCGACAGGATCGCGTCGAGCACCTTCTCGCTCACCGGCATCTGGCGGATGAGGGTCTGGATTTCGATGAGGCGTTCGGCGGAAATGGCAGCACTTGCATGTGCCTCGTGGACGCCGGTGGTTTCCAGCAGGATTTGCCGCTCGGCGGCGAGCTCCGGATAATCGACATCGACCTGCAGCAGGAAGCGGTCGAGCTGGGCTTCCGGCAGCGGATAGGTGCCTTCCTGCTCCAGCGGGTTCTGG
The DNA here is from genome assembly GCF_058808115.1 of Shinella sp. GW821-FHT11G07. Lineage (NCBI taxonomy): Bacteria > Pseudomonadati > Pseudomonadota > Alphaproteobacteria > Hyphomicrobiales > Rhizobiaceae > Shinella > Shinella sp. GW821-FHT11G07. The sequence goes on along the minus strand of NZ_JBXARJ010000011.1, from coordinate 118,214 downwards.
GTGGCGAGCACGTGGAACGGCTTCGGCAGGTCGTTCGGCCGGCCGGCGACGGTGACGTGATATTCCTGCATGGCCTGGAGAAGGGCGGACTGGGTGCGCGGCGAGGCGCGGTTGATCTCGTCGGCCATCAGGAGCTGTGTGAAGATCGGGCCGGGTACGAAGCGGAAGGAGCGCTTGCCGTTGTCATCCTGGTCCATCACTTCCGAGCCGAGGATATCGGAGGGCATGAGGTCGGGCGTGAATTGGATGCGGCTCGAGGCGAGGCCGAGCACCGTGCCGAGGGTGGCGACCAGCTTGGTCTTGGCAAGGCCCGGCACGCCGACGAGCAGGGCATGGCCGCCCGAGAGCACGGCGAGCATGGTCTGCTCGACCACGCTTTCCTGACCGAAGATGACCTTGGCGACTTCGTTGCGGATGATGGCGATATCGGAGAGCGCGCGTTCGGCAGCCGCGATCACCGCTTTTTCGTCCAGGCCTGCCTCGGGGGAATTCTGAACGCCCATGGTCATCTCCAGTACCGGTTTAACTCTTGGCGAATCGTGGCCTTGCCGCATCCGCGCTCTACATAGAAAGCTTATTAGCTCACCCGTGGCTGACAAGCGGCCACGAAATGACTATCTCGTGAGAAAAGGCTGTATCCACCCTTTCTTCTTGAAAAGCAGGGCCTCTTGAAAAAACAAGGGCCTCTCGCGGAGATAGGGTTCAACCGGGACGGAACAATGGCAACGGGCGAAATTCGCGAAAGCACCGATGCGGCGGGACTGGCCGCCTTGATCTCGCGGGCAGCCGCTGAAACCGGTGGGCGCGGCCTGCCGCCGGTCGAGCGCTGGAACCCGCCGTTCTGCGGCGATATCGACATGGAAATCCGCGCCGACGGCACCTGGTTCTATATGGGCACGCCGATCGGCCGCGCACCGCTGGTGCGGCTGTTTTCGACGGTGCTGCGCAAGGACGAGGACGGCAAGACCTATCTGGTGACGCCGGTCGAGCGTGTCGGCATCCGCATCGTCGATGCGCCGTTCCTGGCGGTCGAGATGAATGCGAGCGGGGAAGGCAGTGCGCAGACGCTGACCTTCCGCACCAATGTCGGCGATGTGGTGGAGGCAGGGCCAGAACATCCGCTGCGCTTCGTCATTGCGGGCGAAAACAACGAGCTGAAGCCCTATCTGCTGGTACGCGGCCGCCTGGAGGCGCTGGTTTCGCGGGCGATGATGTATGAACTGGTCGATCTTGGCGAAACCATCGAGATCGACGGCGTCGAGATGTTTGCGGTTCGCTCCGGCGGCGTGGTCTTTCCGGTCATGCCGGCTGCCGAGCTGGATGCGCTGTCCCGATGAGTTTTCCACCCTATAGTGCTGCAGAATTCCGTCGCCGGGCTATGGCACAGGCGCTGACGCTCGGCGACGAGAGCTGGCGCGAGCATGGCGACAGCCTGCTCAACCCCTCGGTCATTCCCCATATCGAAGGCATGACGCTTCGCGATGCGGCGGTGCTCATCCCGGTCATCGACGATGGGGAGGAGGCGCGCGTGATCTTCACGCAGCGCACCGCGACCATGCGCAAGCATTCCGGCCAGATCGCCTTTCCGGGCGGGGCGGTGGATGACGAGGACGAAGATGTGGAGGCCGCGGCCATGCGCGAGGCGGAGGAGGAGATCAGCCTCGACCGCCGCTTCGTCGAGCCGGTCGGCCGCCTGCCGCAGTACAAGGCGCTGTCCGGCTTTTCCATCACGCCGGTGCTCGCGGTGGTGCAGCCCGGTTTTGAACTGATCCCGAACCCGGCGGAGGTGGAGACGGTTTTCGACGTGCCGCTGTCCTTTCTCATGGATCCGCGCAACCACGAGCGGGGCAGCGGCGTCTGGCTCGGCAGCGAGCGGCATTATTATCGCATGCCCTATGACGGGCATAACATCTGGGGCATCACCGCCGGCATCGTGCGGGTGATCTATGAAAGGCTTTATGCATGACGTCTGTTTCGGGCGAGGCGTGGTTTTCCGATCCGGCGCTCGTGCGCGTGCTGGCGCTGTTGAACAGCGACGGCGGCGAGGGGCGTGTGGCGGGCGGTGCCGTGCGCAACAGCCTGATGGGCCTGCCGGTCGCCGATGTGGATATCGCGACGACGCTCAGGCCCGAAACGGTCGTCGAGCGGGCGAAGGCCGCCGGCATCAAGGCGGTGCCGACGGGCATCGAGCACGGCACGGTGACGCTCGTCATCGATGGAAATCCCTTCGAGGTGACGACGCTGCGCCGCGACGTCGCGACGGACGGCCGTCGGGCGGAGGTTGCCTTCGGCACCGACTGGCAGATGGACGCCGAGCGGCGCGATCTGACGATCAATGCGCTCTATGCCACGGCGGATGGCACCGTCATCGATCTCGTCAACGGCCTGCCGGATATCGAAAGCCGCACGGTGCGTTTCATTGGCGATGCCGGGACCAGGATCGCGGAAGACCATCTGCGCATCCTGCGCTTCTTCCGTTTCTTCGCGCTCTATGGCAGCGGCCGTCCGGATGCGGACGGTTTGAAGGCCTGCGCGCGGGCGAAGGGCAGTCTCGGAAAACTTTCGGCAGAACGGGTCTGGTCCGAGACGAAGAAGCTGCTCGCAGCCCCGGATCCGGGCCGGGCGTTGCTCTGGATGCGGCAGGCGGGCGTGCTGACCGAAATCCTGCCGGAAACCGAAAAGTGGGGCATCGATGCGATCCCGGCTTTGGTCGACGCGGAAAAGGCGTTCGGCTGGAAGCCGGATGCGCTGCTGCGGCTCGCCGCCATCGTGCCGCCCGATCGCGAGCGGCTGAAAACGCTTGCCGAGCGGCTGCGGCTATCGAAGGCGGAGGCGGCAAACCTCGATTACTGGGCATCGGCGCCGGAGATTGCGCCGAAACTGGCTGAGACGGCGTTCGAGCGGCTGCTCTACCGCAACGGTCCGGTCGGCCTGACGATGCGGCTGAAACTCGCACTTTCCTCGGCGAGAGCCAAAGGCCTTGGCGATGCCGACGCGCTGTCCTTCGCGGGCCTGTGCCAGCGCTTGCTTGCCAAGGCGGAGAAATGGCAGAAACCATCTTTCCCGCTTACTGGCGCGGACGTGCTCGCTGCCGGTGTCGCTGCCGGGCCGAAGGTCGGTGCCGTGTTGGGGGCGATCGAAGACGAGTGGGTGGGTGGCAATTTCAATGAGGGCCGGGCAAAACTGCTTGCCCGGCTGGAGGTCCTCGCCAAGGAGGGCTGATTGGCAACCCGTCAGGCGGCGTCGGCGGCTTTTTCGTCGACGATGCGTTCCTTGATGTGATCGACGGTGCTATCCCGGATCATCGTTTCGCCGTGGGCGGTGCGCATGTGCTCGACGGCGCGGCGAACGACTTCGGCGTCGTCATTGGCCCGCGTATGCCAGTCGCATCCGGGGACGAGTGAACCGCATTCAAAAAGTCTCATGACCTATCTCCTGTCGTTTCAATGGGACCAGTGTAGCAGATGGGGCCTGATCGGCCAAACCGCGACCGGGTCTGCGGCTGAAAAAGCCGTCCTCGAAAACGGGTGAAGTGACCCGTGGTTCCACCAGGGGGTGGAGTATTCGAGCCGACCGGATGTGCCGTCAGGCCGCGTCTTCGCCTTTTGCCCAGGCGTCGAAGCAGGCGGATGACTGGAACTGTTCCGGTTTCGTGTGATGATCGGCGAGGTGATAGATGGTGCCGCCGGCAAGCCGTCGCCGGGCTTCCTCGACGAAATAGGCATGCGGTAGGTCCATGCCGCTTTCGGCACGCATGGTTTCTGCAAAACGATCGAGAAAATCGGCGGATTGCGGGTCGAGACCCGCGGTCGCCGCATCCTGTGCTGCGAAATTCATGACTGCCTCCTCCGTGGAATCATGCAGGGGCACTCTACCACGAAAGCGGTAGGGCCGATAATCACAAGGCGGAGAGTGAGAGAGCTAGCCCGGTCTCAGGGCCAGCGCACCACGGGGGGCAGCGAGGAGAGGATGGAATCGACGTTGCCACCTGTCCTCAGGCCGAAGATCGTGCCGCGGTCGTAGAGCAGGTTGAACTCGACATAGCGGCCACGGCGCACGAGCTGTTCGTCGCGGTCCTCTTCCGTCCAGCCCTTGTTGAAGTTCGAGCGCACGATCCGCGGATAGACCATGGCGAAGGCGCGGCCGACGTCCTGCGTGAAGGCAAAGTCGGCGTCCCAGCCGCCAAGCTCGTCCGGCGAATGCAGCCAGTCAAAAAAGATCCCGCCGGTGCCGCGCGGTTCGTTGCGGTGCTTCAGGAAGAAATATTCGTCGCACCAGTCCTTGTACCTGGCGTGGTCGGCAACCGGATGGCGGTTGCAGGTGATTTCCATCGCCTTGTGGAAGAGCGCGGTGTCCGGGTCGTCTATCATGCGCCGGCGGTCGAGCACCGGCGTCAGGTCCGCACCGCCGCCGAACCAGTGGCTGGTGGTCACGACCATGCGCGTATTCATGTGCACGGCCGGCACGTTGGGGTTCACCGGATGGGCGATCAGCGAGATGCCGGAGGCCCAGAAGCGCGGATCTTCTTCCGCGCCGGGGATCTGACTGCGGAATTCCGGAGAAAACTCGCCATGGACGGTGGAGGTGTGCACGCCGACCTTTTCGAAGACGCGGCCGTCCATCATCGACATGCGGCCACCGCCGCCTTCGCCATTGTCGCGCTGCCAGTCCTTGGCGACAAAACGGCCGGGCTGCTGGTCGGAAAGCGGGCCTTCCAGCTCGTCCTCAAGTGCCTCGAAGCTCGCGCAGATCGCGCCGCGAAGTTGCTCGAACCAGGCGCGGGCGGCGTTCTTCTTGTCTTCAATGTCTTCGGGCAGGCCTTTCGGCAGGTCTGGTCGTTCCATGGTGCTTCCCGCTGGCGCTTACCGCATGACTTCGTCGTTCAATCTGAATCGGTTTAATGGCAAAGTTATGCAGCAGATTCAAATGCTACCGCGACCTTTGCGCGTCATGAATGACACGCGGCGCTGCAGCGCCGAATCGCATTTTCGTCACATTCCTTAACTTTGCGCCTTTTGGCAACCGCGAGGGAAGGATCGGCTGGGGAAGGCGGGACTCGCAAAACGGGCGGCGCCAGCTTATCTTTACCCCATAGAATGTGCTGCCAGGAGGAAATCTGCATGGCGCGTGTTCCCGGACCGCCCCCTCTCGAAGGGCTCCGGCGCCAGATCGAACGCCACCGCCGCGAAAACCCCGCGCGCGAAGGTCATTTCGTTCGTGAAACCTTCTGCCTCGAGCGGCAGGCGGCGCGGGACAAGGCGCGCGAATGGTTCGACCTCTGGCCGAAGGCCGCCTACTGGACCGAGGTGGAGAGCTGGCGCACGATGGAGGGCGATCGCATCGAGTTCACCATGCGCCGGCTGCCGAGCGCCGACTGACAGCTCATGCCGCCATGGCGATCCGGCGGCTCTCCTGTGTGCGGCCGCCGTAACCCCAGTTTTCCATCGCGATGTCCCGGATGACGACATAGGTCACCGGATTGAGTTGCGACCCGAGAGCTTCCTCCAAAAGGGCGTAGCCGGCCCGGATGAAGCGTTCCTTTTCCTCCGGCGTATTGGTGCCCTCGCTGATGAGGATTTCGAAATAGGCGGCCACCGGCAGCCGGCGTGCACCGACCGTCCAGTTCGGAACCGGCGTTTCCTCGACGAAGACGGCGGTCGCTTCGGCGCGTTTGCCGAGCAGCGTGACGGCAAGGCGCGTCGCCTCGTCCTGGATGTGCAGGCGTTCGCTGTCGGTGAGGTTTCTCCCGGCAATGCGGATGTGAAGGAAGGGCATGGTCGTCTCCTGTCTCTGTTGACGGGATGAGCCTATTGCGCGACTATCATTTTTAAAATTGAGAAGTGTTGCTGTAATGGTTTTGGAAAGCTGAATGGTTTTACCGCGCAACTTCGACATGGACGTGCTGCGCACCTTCGTCACCGGGGTGCGGCTCGGCAGCTTCGCCAAGGCGGCGGAGGCGCTGGGGCGCACGCCGCCGGCCGTCAGCCTGCAACTGAAAAAGCTCGCGGATGTTAGCGGCCAGACGCTGTTCACCAAGCAGGGCAGGGGGCTGGCGCTCACCGATGCCGGCGAGGCGCTTTATGATTATGCGGTGCGCATCCTGGAGCTCAATGACGAGGCAATGATGATGCTCGGCTCCAGCCGGGCGCTCGACGGCTGGCTCCGGATCGGTATCCCGCAGGACTTTGCCGAGACCTCGCTGCCGCCGGTGCTCGGCCGGTTTTCGCGTGCGCATCCGAAGCTCAGGGTGGAGGTGCGGGTGGATCGCGGCGCCAAGCTGGTGGCGGCGGTGGAACGCGGCGATCTCGACATGGCCGTCACCTGGGGTGGCCAGCGTAGCGCGCATTGCCAGCATATCGCCACGCACCCGATAGTCTGGATCGCTGCTGCCGACTACGAGGTATCGCCCGAGGAACCGGTGCAGCTCATTGCTTTCGATCCGCCTTGTTCGTTCCGCGCTGCGGCGGTCGAGGCACTGTCGTCCACAGGGCGCGAGTGGCGGCAGGTCTTTGCCAGTCCCGGCCTTGCCGGGCTGTGGGCGGCGGTCACGGCGGGGCTTGGCGTGACGATCCGCACCACCACCGGCATGCCGCCGCATCTGCGGTCCCTCGACCCTGAACGGGCCGGATTGCCGGCGCTCGGCAGCGTCGACCTGACGCTGCACACGGCAGACGCGATGCCTGCCGCTCCGGTCTCGCGGCTGCGCGATATTCTGCTCGAAATGCTTGTGACGTCGTCCTGATACGACTGTGATTGGCAAGTTCGATTGACGCCGGCCCGTCGCACCCCTATCTTGCGGCCATTGTCATCAACAGAAAGGCGCCGTTGCGGTTCTAAAGCACGGCTCAGAGTCCTTGTTCGAACTCGCGATTGCCGTCTTCCTTATCCTCCTCAACGGGGTGTTTGCCCTTTCCGAACTTTCCATCGTTTCAGCGCGTAAAGCCCGGCTCAAGACCATGGCGGCCCAGGGCTCGCGTGGTGCTGCGTCGGCGCTGAAACTCGCCGAGCATCCTGGAAAGTTCCTCTCTACCGTCCAGATCGGCATCACGCTCATCGGCGTTCTCGCCGGTGCGTTTTCCGGCGCGGCGCTTGGTAGCCGCCTGCGCGATATCCTTTTTGCCGAGGGTGTGCCGGACTGGCTGGCCGATCCGCTCGGCTACGGTATCGTCATCTTCCTTATCACCTATCTGTCGGTCGTCGTCGGCGAGCTGGTGCCGAAGCAGATCGCGCTGCGCAACCCCGAGCGTTTTGCAGCGCTCGTGGCGCCCGCCATGTCGCTGTTGTCGAAAATCGGCGCGCCGGCCGTCTGGATCCTCGATGCCTCGACGCGGCTGATCTTCCGCCTGCTCGGCCAGCACCAGATTGCCGAAAGCGTCGTCACCGACGAAGAGATCAAGACGATCGTCGCCGAAGCGGAAGCCGCCGGCGTGATCGAGGGTGGCGAAAAGCTGATGATCGCGGGCGTCATGCGCTTCAGCGACCGTGCGGCACGCGGCCTCATGACACCGCGCAACGACGTCGACTGGATCGACCTTGGCGATACGGTCGAGGAAATCCACCAATATCTCGTCGAGAGCCAGCATTCCCGTCTGCCGGTCGCCGATGGCGGCCCGGAAACCATCGTCGGCATCGTCCAGAAGCGCGAACTGCTGTCGGCCCTGCTATCAGGCCAGCCGCTCGACATCCGCTCCTTTGTTCGCGCCGCGCCGATCGTGCCGGATTCGATGGACGCGATGCGCGTGCTCGACAAGCTGCGTAATTCCGAAGTGCCGATGATGCTGGTCCATGACGAATATGGCCACTTCGAAGGCGTCATCACGCCGGCAGACGTGCTGGAAGCGATTGCCGGCGTCTTCCGTGCGGATATCGATGAAGGCGACGACGACCATGCCGTTCAGCGCGAGGACGGGTCCTGGCTGATCGCCGGCGCGATGCCGATCGACGAAATGGCCGATCGCCTTGGACTTTCCCTTCCTGCGCGCCGCAACTACCAGACGGCTGCGGGCCTGGTCATCGAATCGCTGCAGAAGCTGCCGAAGACCGGCGAAGTCACGGAAACCCAGGGCTGGCGCTTCGAGGTCGTCGACATGGACGGCCGCCGCGTCGACAAGCTGCTCGCCACGCGTCTGGATTAACAACACGGAATTAGGGCTCGAGCAGTCTCGGGCCCGGTCCTTGTTCGCGAAGTGTATCCCAGGGATTGCGCAACGGACATTCCTGCATCGACAGGCAGCCGCAACCGATGCAGCCGTCAAGCTGGTTGCGCAGCTTGGTGAGCCGGGCGATTCGCTCGTCGAGTTGGCCGCGCCAGGTTTCCGAGAGGTTGCGCCAGTCCCGCACGGTCAGCGGACGGTCGTGCGGCAGCACCGAGAGCGCGTCTGCGATTTCCGACAGCGGGATACCGGTGCGCTGCGCCACCTTGATCACTGCCACACGCCGCAGGATGCTGCGCGGATAACGCCGCTGGTTTCCGCGGTTGCGCTGGCTGTGGATCAGCCCCTTCGTCTCATAAAAATGCAGGGTGGACACCGCCACACCGCTACGCTCGGCGACCTCGCCGACGGTGAGCTCCTTGGGCATCGTATTGCTCGGACATTTTTCCGTCATGGCTGTTGACCTCAACTATGGTTGAGGTTTTATACCAGCGGCTCCCTGCTTTTCCAAGACGGAGCAACGACATGACTGACAGACTGACCATCGCCCTCATCTATGGCAGCGGCCGCGAAGGGCGTTTTGCCGATACGATCGCGGGATGGCTGGAGCCGGAGCTTGCCAGGTTTGGCCAGTACACCATCGTCCGCATCGACCCGGCCGAGCTGACCTTCACGCCCGGTGGCCTGGACGAGGCTTCGGCAGAGCTCGTCGAAAGCCGGGTTTCGCAGGCGGACGCCTTCCTCATCGTGACGCCGGAATACAACCACGCCTATCCGGCTGCGCTGAAGGCGATCATCGATTCGTGCTTCCGGCCATGGCACGCCAAGCCCATCGCTTTCATCTCCTATGGCGGCGTTTCCGGTGGTCTGCGCGCCGTCGAACAGCTGCGGCTGGTCTTTGCCGAGTTGCATGCAGTGGTGATTCGCGAGACAGTGAGCCTTGCCCACGCCTGGACCCAGTTCGATCCCGTCGGCAATCCCTTCCGTCCCGGCCAGCTCAACGGGCAGCTTGCCGTTCTCCTGAACCGCCTCAACTGGTGGGCCAACGCGCTGAAGTCGGCGCGCATCACAACACGTTACGACGAGGTCGCGGCATGAAGCCAGAACACTATGCGGGGGCGGAAGTCGCCCGCTCTCCGCACGAGATCCGGCGCAATGCCACGATGCTCTTCATCAGCACGCTCACCATCATGTCCGGGGCGACGATTTCCGCCTCGCTGCCGGGCATTGCCGTGCGGTTTGCCGATGTCGAGAACGTTGCGCTGCTCAGCCGGCTGGTGCTGACGCTGCCTGCACTGTTCATCGCGCTGTTTTCGCCGGCCGCCGGTTTTCTTGTCGATCGTTTCGGCCGCAAGCCCTTGCTCGTCGCCTCGCTTGCGCTATTTGCCGTGGCAGGCGCCTCCGGTCTCTTCCTCGATACGCTGCCGGGCCTGCTGATCGGCCGCGCGGTGCTCGGCCTTGCGGTCGGCGGCATCATGACGGCGACGACGGCGCTGGTCGGAGACTTCTTCCAGGGGGCGGCGCGGGATCGCTACATGGGCCTGCAACAGGCCTTCGTGGGGATCGGTGGCACGGCCTTCCTGACGGGGGGCGGGTTCCTTGCGGAAATCCACTGGCGCGGGCCGTTCCTCATCTACACCGTGGCGATCCTGCTGGTGCCGGCAGCGCTTGTGTTCCTGCCCGAGCCGCGCCGTGCTCGCCCGGCCGAGGTGGTCCGGGGGGAGGGCGGGCTCAGTGGCCGCACGGTGGCGTTGCTGGCCGCACTATTCCTCGCCGCCGCGATCAACATGATCGCCTTTTACATGATCCCGACGCAGCTTCCATTCTATCTCGAATCGCTCGGCTTTGCTGCGCCGAGCCTTGCTGGCGTGGCGATCGGGGTGGGGCAGTTCGTCGGGGTGCTGAGTTCGCTCGTCTTCGCGCCGGTCCGCCGGATGCTCGGTACCATGGGTGTCTTCGGCCTTGGCTTCGTCTCGATAGGGCTGTCGTTCCTGCTGCTCTCCAGCGCCACAAGCTATGCCGGCGTGCTGGCGGCGCTGGCCGTTTCGGGCATCTGCATGGGCACGATCATGCCGAATTTTACCGCTGCCGCGATGCTGCTGACACCGCCGAACCTGCGCGGCCGTATCTCGGGCCTGCTTGTATCGAGCATCTTCACCGGGCAATTCCTGTCGCCGATCGTCTCGCAGCCGCTCATCACGGCGTCCGGATTTGGCGGTGCCTATGCGATTGTCGGTGCGGTCGTGCTGGTGCTCGGCATTGCGGCCACGACCATTCGCCTCGCCCGGCCGGGCCATGGCTAGGTCAGGCAAAACCCGTCTGGCGCAGGGCCTCGCCGCAGATCATCGCGGCGGAGAGCGCAACGTTGATGGAGCGTTGGCCTTCGACCATGGGAATGAGCACCCGGCCGCCTGCTGTGTCGTGCACGTGGTCCGGCACGCCGGCGCTTTCTCGGCCGAACAGCAGGATGTCGTCCGACCGGTAGGCGAAGTCGGTGTAATGCTCCGCGGCCTTGGTGGAGGCGAGCACGAGGCGGCGACCGCTTGCCGACCGCCAGTTTTCGAAGTGCTCCCAGCTGATATGTCGCGTCAGTGCGACAGTGGCGAGGTAATCCATGCCGGCGCGTTTCAGGTTGCGATCGGATATGTCGAAGCCCGCTGGCTCGATGATGTCGACCGAAAGGCCGAGGCAGACGGCGAAACGCAGGATCGTGCCGGTATTGCCGGCTATGTCGGGTTGATAGAGGGCGATGTGCAGGTCGGACATGTTGTTTCGCCTAACCGGGATGTGGCGCTAAGGCAACAGATTTGCCCCGAACGGCGAAATTGCGACAAAGCATCTGGCAAATTGCGTCGTTTCGAGCTAACCAAGGCGCATCTACAACGCGAGAAAAGGGAGGTTCCTGATGCAATTATCGAATCGGCTGCGCCTCCCGGCTGGAATCAAGCCTCGTCTCGCTTAGGCACCTCGCCGCTCAAAATCCCATCGCATCCTGACTTTAAATCGCCGTGTGACGTTTTTTCTCGCCGCGCGACAATCCTACCGGAATTCCGTTCCTGACAGCGCCCGTTTTGCGCCGTCCGTCCCGGGTCCGTCTTTTCATTACGGAGAAAGCCATGCTCGGCTGGTTCGAAAGACGTTTGAATCCCTATCCCCCGGAGGCTCCTTCGCTGCCGCCGAAGGGTCTTTTTGCCTTTCTATGGCACTATACGAAGCCGGCTGCACCCTGGCTCGCCGTGCTCGGCTTCTGCTCCATGGTGCTCGGCATCGCGGAAGTCCTGCTGTTCCAGTTCCTCGGCAACATCATCGACTGGCTGTCCAACAGCGATCCGAACACGTTCCTCGCCAAGGAAGGCGGCACGCTGATCTGGATGGCGGCGCTGCTGCTCATCGTCATTCCCGTTGTCGGCGCGCTGCACACGATGACCATGCACCAGGCGCTTGCGGGTAATTTCCCGATGATCGCCCGCTGGCAGATGCACCGTTACCTCATCCGCCAGAGCATGACCTTCTTCTCCAACGAGTTCGCCGGGCGCGTCTCGACGAAGGTCATGCAGACGTCGCTTGCCGTGCGCGAGACGGTGATGAAGATCATCGACGTCTTCATCTACGTGGTGAGCTACTTCGTCTCGATGATCGCGATCATCGCCTCGGCGGACCTGCGTCTCGTCGTGCCGCTGATCGTGTGGTTCGCCATCTACGTCTGCATCCTGCGCTACTTCGTGCCGAAGCTCATGGTGATCTCGCGCGAGCAGGCGGATGCGCGCTCGATGATGACGGGCCGGATCGTCGACAGCTACACCAACATCGCGACGGTAAAGCTGTTCTCGCATGCCGGCCGGGAAGAGACCTATGCCCGCGACGGCATGGATCAGTTCCTGCAGACCGTGCACAACCAGATGCGCAAGATCTCGCTGTTCAACATCGCGATCGACATCAACAACGTCATCACGATGTTCGCCACGGCAGCACTCGGCATCTATTTCTGGATGACCGGCGACGTGTCGGTCGGTGCGGTGGCGGTGGCCGTCGGCCTTGCCATGCGCATCAACGGCATGTCGCAATGGGTGATGTGGGAAGTGACCGCGCTGTTTGAAAATATCGGCACGGTCTATGACGGCATGGGCATGATGACCAAGCCGCATGACATCAAGGATGGCCCGCAGGCGCCCGCCCTGGCGGCGGAAAAGGGCGCGATCAACTTCGACCACGTCCGCTTCCACTACGGCAAGAACAAGGGCGTGATCGAGGACCTGTCGCTGTCGATCGGTGCTGGCGAAAAGGTCGGCCTCGTCGGCCGCTCCGGTGCCGGCAAGACGACGCTGATGAACGTGCTTTTGCGGTTCTACGATCTCGAATCCGGCAAGATCACGATCGATGGCAAGGACATCGCGTCGGTCACGCAGGACAGCCTGCGCTCACAGATCGGCGTGGTGACGCAGGATACCTCGCTGTTGCACCGCTCGATCCGCGACAACATCGCCTACGGTAACCCGGACGCGACGGATGTCGAGATCATCGAGGCAGCGAAGCGGGCGAATGCCTGGGACTTCATCGAAGGCCTCACCGACCAGCAGGGTCGCGCCGGTCTCGATGCCCAGGTCGGCGAACGCGGCGTCAAACTCTCCGGCGGCCAGCGCCAGCGTATCGCGATCGCCCGCGTCTTCCTGAAGGACGCGCCGATCCTGGTGCTGGACGAGGCAACCTCGGCGCTCGATTCGGAAGTCGAGGCGGCGATCCAGGAAAACCTCTTCGCCCTGATGGAGGGCAAGACGGTGATCGCGATCGCTCACCGCCTTTCGACGCTGACGGAGATGGACCGCATCGTCGTGCTCGACAAGGGGCACCTGCACGAGACCGGCACCCATGCCGAGCTCGTCGCCAGGGGTGGCATCTACGCCGACCTCTGGACCCGCCAGTCCGGCGGTTTCATCGCGGATGACGCCAACGCGGAAGTGGCGGCGGAGTAAACAGGAGGGCCGGTCTCCAGGACATGGAGACCGGCCTTCACCTTTCCAATCTTTAAGTTGTCCGTCGCCCAAAACCGCCTATATCGGAGGCATGACCTTCCGCACGCTCTTCTCCTGGTTTGAGAACTGGATTCAGCCCTTTGCGCGGCGGGATGATCTGCGGCCGCCGCAGGGGCTGTTTGCTTTCATCTGGTTCTATGTCGGGCAGGCCAAGGCGCCGTTTGCGGCGATGCTGGTGCTGGGCGGTATCACGGCCGGCATCGAGGCGGCGACGTTCTGGTTTGTCGGGCGACTGGTCGATATTCTGGCGACGGTCAAGCCTGGCGACGGGTGGAGCGGGCTGATCGCGGCGCATGGGCCGGAACTCCTGCTGATGCTGGGGCTGATCGGCCTCGTGCGGTTCGTCGTCACTTTTCTGACGGCGTTGGTCGACCAGCAGGTCATTACGCCCGGCTTCTACAATCTGGTACGCTGGCAATCCTACGTCCATGTCGCGCGCCAGTCGCTCTCCTTCTTCCAGAACGATTTTTCCGGCCGCATCGTCACGAAAGTCTGGTCCGCGGGGCAGGCGACGGGCGATGTCATCACCTCCTTCATGGAAAGCGTGTGGTTCGTGACGATCTACACGGCTTCGACGCTGGTGCTGCTCGGCCAGCTCGACTGGCGGCTTGCGGCGGTGCTTGCCGTCTGGCTTGCGGTCTTTTCCGTGCTGGCGCGCTACTTCGTGCCGCGCATCCGCGAGCATTCACGCCAGACGGCCGAGGCCGCATCCATGCTCAGCGGCCGCATGGTCGATGCCTATTCCAACATCCAGACGCTGAAACTGTTCGGGCGCGACGATGCGAACGACCGCTATATGCGCAATGGCTTTGATACCTTCCAGGCGACGACGCTCAACTTCACGCGGTTCCTGACCGGCGTGCGTGCTTCCATGGCGTTCGTCTCCGGCCTGATGATCGTGGCCATGGCGGTGCTCTCCATCCATCTCTGGCTCGGCGGTATTGCCAGCTCCGGCGCCGTCGCCTTCACCATGGCGCTGGTGCTCCGGCTCAACTTCCTGCTCAACCGGTTGATGACGCAGCTGAACAGCATCATGCGCAACATCGGCACGATCCAGAACTCTGCCGACCTCATTTCCCAGCCGATCGGCCTCGTCGACAAGCCGGATGCGACCGAGATGAAGGTCGTGCGCCCCGAGATCCGCTTCGAGAATGTCCGCTTCCACTACGGCCGTGCCTCTGGTGTTATCGACAACCTGTCGCTGTCGATCCGGCCGGGCGAAAAGGTCGGCATCGTCGGGCGGTCCGGGGCCGGCAAGTCGACGCTCGTCAATCTGCTGCTGCGCTTCTACGATCTCGAGGGCGGGCGCATCCTCGTCGGCGGCGAGGATATTGCCGCCGTCACGCAGGAGAGCCTGCGCGCCAATATCGGCATGGTCAGCCAGGACACGGCGCTGCTGCATCGCTCGATCCGCGACAACATCCTGTTCGGCAATCTGGATGCGAGCGAGGCGGAAGTGATCGAGGCGGCGAAGAAGGCTGAGGCGCACGACTTTATCCTCGCGCTCGAAGACCTGCGCGGCCGCCGCGGCTACGACGCCCATGTCGGCGAGCGCGGCGTCAAGCTGTCCGGCGGCCAGCGCCAGCGCATCGCCATCGCCCGCGTCATGCTGAAGGATGCGCCGATCCTGGTGCTCGACGAGGCAACGTCGGCGCTCGATTCCGAAGTCGAGGCGGCGATCCAGTCAAACCTCGAGCGCCTGATGCGCGGCAAGACCGTGCTCGCCATAGCCCATCGCCTCTCCACCATTGCGGCTCTCGATCGCCTGATCGTCATGGATCGCGGGGATATCGTGGAGGAGGGGACCCATGCGGAGCTCGTCGCCAGGGGCGGGCTCTATGCGGATCTCTGGTCGCGCCAGTCGGGCGGTTTCCTCGGGCATGAGGAAGCGGCGCAATAGAGCCGCAAATCGTCGTTTCGCGACTGCCTTTTCAGCCGGGAAGCGCTGGATGTTCAAGGTGATGCCTGCACCTTGTCAAGATGCCTCGTTTTTCCCGCGACAATGTGCCCACCTCCCCTTGCCAAGGCTAGACATAATTTGCGATCAAGCATAGAACGCGCCGGATTGACGGGGAATCTATGGCCGTATTGTGTCCGGACTTGACCGGTTTCCAAGGGGCGTGGCGGGTTTCCGCAGACATTGCGTGAGAGGATGGTTTAGCCGTGAGCGAACACGAGACATCAAGTGAATCCCTGGGCGAGCCCACTCGCCGCGATTTCCTTTACCTGACCACCGGTATGGCGGGCGTCGTGGGCGGCGTGGCTGTCGCCTGGCCGTTCATCGACCAGATGCGCCCGGATGCGTCGACGCTGGCGCTCGGCGCCATCGATGTCGACGTCTCCAGCCTGACGCCCGGCATGTCCCTGACCGTCAAGTGGCGCGGCAAGCCGGTGTTCATCCGCAACCGTACCGACAAGGAAGTTGAGGAAGCCAAGGCCGTCCAGCTTGGTGATCTCAAGGACTCGGTTGCCCGTAACGCCAACATCGCGGCCGACGCGCAGGCGACGGACCTCGATCGCTCGGCGGGCGAGGGCAAGGAAAACTGGATCATCATGGTCGGCGTCTGTACCCACCTCGGCTGTATTCCGCTCGGCCAGGCCGGCGATTTCGGCGGGTGGTTCTGTCCCTGTCATGGTTCTCACTACGATACCGCTGGTCGTATTCGTAAGGGCCCCGCCCCTGAGAACCTCGCTGTGCCGACCTTTTCGTTCGTATCCGATACAGTCATCAAGATCGGTTGAGGGGACACCTGATAATGAGTGCTGAACATTCAACCTACCAGCCGACGACTGGCATCGAAAAATGGGTCGACTCGCGCCTGCCTCTGCCGCGCATGATCCATGACAGCTTCGTTTCCTACCCGGTTCCGCGCAACCTGAACTATGCCTACACCTTCGGCGCCATGCTGTCGGTGATGCTGATCGTGCAGATCCTGACCGGCATCGTTCTGGCCATGCACTATATCGCCAGCGTCAACGAGGCCTTCGTTTCGGTCGAGAAGATCATGCGCGACGTGAACCACGGCTGGCTGCTGCGCTACATGCACGCCAACGGTGCGTCCTTCTTCTTCATCGCAGTCTACCTGCATATCGCCCGCGGCCTCTACTACGGCTCCTACAAGGCACCGCGCGAAATCCTCTGGATCCTCGGCGTCGTCATCTACCTTCTGATGATGGCAACCGGCTTCATGGGCTACGTTCTGCCCTGGGGTCAGATGTCCTTCTGGGGTGCGACGGTTATCACCGGCTTCTTCTCGGCTTTCCCGTGGGTCGGCGAGTGGATCCAGCAGTTCCTGCTCGGCGGCTTTGCCGTTGATCAGCCGACGCTGAACCGCTTCTTCGCGCTGCACTACCTGCTGCCCTTCATGATCGCCGGCGTCGTCATCCTGCACGTCTGGGCGCTGCACGTCACCGGCCAGACCAACCCGACCGGTGTCGAGGTGAAGTCCAAGACCGACACGGTCGCCTTCACGCCCTATGCGACGCTCAAGGACGCACTCGGCGTTTCGGTCTTCCTGATCGCGTTTGCCTGGTTTGTCTTCTACATGCCGAACTATCTCGGCCACCCGGACAACTACATCCCGGCTGATCCGCTGAAGACCCCGGCGCACATCGTTCCGGAATGGTACTACCTGCCGTTCTACGCGATGCTGCGCGCCATCACCTTCAACGTCGGCCCGATCGACTCGAAGCTCGGCGGCGTTCTGGTGATGTTCGGTGCGATCATCGTGCTGTTCTTCCTGCCCTGGCTCGATACGTCGAAGGTTCGCTCCGCCGTCTATCGCCCCTGGTACAAGCTGTTCTTCTGGATCTTCGTGGCCAATGCCATCCTGCTCGGTTGGCTCGGCGCGATGCCGGCAGAAGGCATCTACGTCATCCTCTCGCAGCTCGGCACTCTGTACTACTTTGGCTTCTTCCTCGTCATCATGCCGGTTCTCGGCCTGATCGAGACCCCGAAGCGCATTCCGAATTCGATCACGGAAGCGGTTCTGGAAAAGAAAAACGCCAAGCTGGCCAAAGCCTGAGAGCGAGCGAGAAAGGAACCATGACAATGAAAAAGCTTGTTTCAGGCATTCTGGCGCTCGCACTCGTCGCCGGCCTCGGCGTCTCCTTCGCCACGGCGGAAGAGGCAGCGCCTGCTGCTGGTGCCGAGGCGGAACACGCCACGCCGCACTACCCGATGCATAAGCCGAGAGAGCAGGACTGGTCCTTTGCCGGCCCGTTCGGCAAGTATGACAAGGGCCAGCTCCAACGCGGCCTGAAGGTCTACACGGAAGTCTGTTCGGCCTGTCATTCGATGAACCTTGTAGCCTTCCGCACGCTGGAAGGCCTCGGTTACTCGGAAGCGCAGGTCAAGGCTTTCGCGGCGAACTACGAAGTGCAGGACGGCCCGAACAGCGACGGTGAGATGTTCACCCGCAAGGCCGTTCCGTCCGACCACTTCCCGTCGCCCTATGCGAACCACGAAGCGGCTGCCGCCTCGAACAACGGTGCGGCGCCGCCGGACTTCTCGCTGATCGCCAAGGCGCGCGGCATTACCCGCGGCTTCCCGCAGTTCGTCTTCGATATCTTCACGCAGTACCAGGAAGGCGGGCCGGACTATATCTACTCGCTGCTGACGGGCTACGATGAAGAGAAGCCGGCGCATGTCGAAGTCGCTGAAGGCACGCACTTCAACCCGTACTTCGCCGGTGCCGCAGCGCTTGCCATGGCCAAGCCGATCTCCGACGACCAGGTCACCTATGACGATGGTTCGCCGCAGACGGTCGACCAGTACGCGCACGACGTTTCCGCCTTCCTGATGTGGGCCGCCGAGCCGCATCTTGAAGAGCGCAAGCGCACCGGCTTCATGGTCATGATCTTCCTGGTGATCTTCACCGGCCTGATCTACCTGACGAAGAAGTCGGTCTACGCGAACAAGGAACACTGAGCAGCCTTCTGGCGCTCGGTTGAAAGGCGGCCTCCGGGCCGCCTTTTTTGTTGAGGGTGGGCGCCGCACCTGCAATAACCGGGCGAACCCCTCCGCAGTCGGGAAAACCATGTCCACACTTGAAAACGAACTCATTGCCGCGATCCGCAACATCCCGGACTATCCGAAGCCGGGCGTCATGTTCCGCGATATCACCACGTTGCTTGGAAACCCACGCGCCTTCCGCCGCGCCGTTGACGAGCTGGTGCATCCTTACGCGGGCATCGGCATCGCAAAGGTCGCTGGCATCGAGGCGCGCGGCTTCATCCTCGGCGGCGCCATGGCGCACCAGCTGTCGACCGGCTTCGTGCCGATCCGCAAGAAGGGCAAGCTGCCGCATGAAACCGTGCGCATTGCCTACAGCCTGGAATACGGCGTGGACGAAATGGAGATGCACAAGGACGCCATCAAGCCGGGCGAGAAGGTGATCCTCATCGACGACCTGATCGCCACCGGCGGCACGGCGGAAGCGGCGGTAAAGCTGCTGCGCCAGATCGGCGCGGATATCGTCGCCGCCTGCTTCGTCATCGACCTGCCGGAACTCGGTGGCCGCAAGAAGCTCGAAGCGCTGGATGTGGAAGTGCGCACGCTGGTTTCCTTCGACGGGCATTGAGCCCTATTCTGCCTCTTGGAAATCCTTTAGGCGCGGAGCGGCCCCCTCATCCGGCCCTTCGGGCCACCTTCTCCCCGCTGGGGAGAAGGTGCCGGCAGGCGGATGAGGGGGCTGCTCGGCGCTCAATAGCGTTCAGACGAACTCCAGCACGGTGCTTTCAAACCGGATGACCGGCTCGTCGTGCTGGTTTCTGCCAGCGTTGAGGATTGTGTTGACGAGGCGACCGGGGCGCGAGGCAAGCTCGCGCGACGCCATCAGCGTCACGGAGTAGGTGATCGTGTCGTCGGCGAAGACCGGTTTCAGCCAGCTGAGCTTCGTGAAACCCGGGGAGGGGCCGAGGTTCGGCGGCACGATACCCTCTTTCGCAAGCCGCTTGCATTCGCGCACCCAGAACGGCACGAAGCATTTCATCCACCCGGCCGCGGAATGCCAACCGGAGGCGCAGAGCCCGCCGAAGAGGGCGTGTTTGGCGAGTTCCGCGTCGAGATGGAAGGGCTGGGGATCGAAGCTCCTGGCGAAACGGATGATGTCCTCTGCCGTAAAGGTGAGGCTGCCGATTTCGACCGTTTCGTTGAAGGGATAAAGCTCAGCCATGCGCATGGTCGGCTCCCTTCTCGGCAAGACGCATCATGTTGATATATTCCGAGACCGCGACGAGTTCGCCGCGCTGGTTGGTCACCTCGGCGCGCATGCGCACGATGCCGATCTCCGGCCGCGAGCGTGACGCGCGGGCCTCCAGCACCACGCAGTGACCGCCGAGCGTGTCACCGGCAAGCACCGGCCGCCTCCACTCCATCAGGTCGACGCCGGGTGAGCCCTCCGAGGTGGAGCCGTTTATGTAGGCCTCGTAGAGCATGCGCATCATCAGCGCACTGGTATGCCAGCCGGAGGCGGCAAGCCCGCCCAGAATGCTGGCGCGGCCGGCCTCCTCGTTGAGATGCATCGGCTGCGGATCGAACTCGCTTGCGAAGGCGATGATTTCGTCCGTTGTCAGGGTTCGCGCGGTAAAGTCGAAGCGGCGTCCCGGCGTAAAGTCTTCGAATGTGTAGGTCGTCACTGCCTGATCCGTCATGTTTCGAAAAACAATGGCGAGCGCGGCACGGTTTTGCAAGGTCTTGTCCGCTCATGCGCTTGCCACCCCGCCGACCGCGGGTAAGGTGGCGCTCCCTGCGGTATGAGGAGACGGCTATCCATGCAGACCTTGAAATCCGTGCTTGACGGAGCGGCTGGCGAGGGCCTCATCTCCGCCGAGCAGGCGGGCACGTTGCTGCCCTATATGGCGGCGCGCGGCGTGGCGCTGCAATCGCCGTCCAAGGCTGATGCGCTCGACATTGCCGGCTCCGCTGAGGATCGCGCCATTTCCCCGATCGAGGATACGGAAGCACCACGTTTCGTCCGCGGTTTCCACGACGTGCTGATCACCATCGGCGTGGCGATTGCCATGGCGGGCGTCTGGGGCGTCGGTGCCTTCCTCGCCGCGTTGCCGGTTATCATCGTGCTGGCGGAAATCCTCGTGAAGCGGCAGCGGCTGGCGCTGCCGGCCGTGCTGCTGACGCTTCTCTATGTCCACTGGATCTTCGTGACGACGGTCATCGCCCTCGATAGTTTCATCGGCCAGCCGGAGCCGGAACCGGTCCTGCATTTCCTGCTCGTCATGCTGCCGTTCGCGATCCTCCTGCCGCCGTTCTACTGGCGCTATCGCATCCCGCTGTCGCTGAGCCTGTGGTTCCTTTCCTTGGCTGCAACTGCTCTCGGCCTGATTTTCCTGGCACTTTCACGCTTCACGGGAAGCGTGGATGTCCTTGCCGATCATCCGGTCATCGCGTCGGCCATCTTCCTTGTGGCGGCGCTTGGTCTTTTTGCGCTGGCGATGGTCTATGACCTGTCGGACCGGTTCCGCGTCACACGCCGGTCCGATATCGCTTTCTGGCTGCATCTCATCACCGCACCCGCGCTGCTCTATGCGATGCTGGCCTTCGTGTTTCTGGGCGACTTCGCCAATGAGCGGCTGTTCAGCGGCAACAAGGGCCTGCCGGACGCGCTGGTCATCGTCGGCATCGTCGTCGTGCTCATGGTGATCGGACTGGTCATCGACCGGCGGGCTTTCGTCACGTCCGGCCTGGTGTCGCTCGGTCTGGCGATCGCCAGCCTTCTCCAGGGCATCGAGGCGGCGCCGGAGGGCTACGTCTTCCTGACGCTGCTGATCGTCGGCGTCGTCGTGCTGACCATCGGCATCGGCTGGCCGCACTTCCGGCGGTGGGCGGTCACGCCGCTGCCGATGGCGCTCAAAGAAAAACTGCCGCCCCTTCGGTAAAGGGCGGCAGCGGATCTGCTGTCGGCGATGTGGAGCGGCTGCTTCAGGTGTTGAAGCGGAAGTGGATGACGTCGCCGTCCTGAACCACGTATTCCTTGCCTTCGTCGCGACCCTTGCCGGCTTCCTTGGCGCCGACTTCGCCCTTGTAGGCGATGTAGTCGTCATAGGCGATCGTGAAGGCGCGAATGAAGCCGCGTTCGAAATCGGTGTGGATGACGCCGGCGGCCTGCGGCGCCTTGGTGCCGCGCACGATGGTCCAGGCGCGGGTTTCCTTGGGGCCGACGGTGAAATAGGTGATCAGGTCGAGCAGGTGGTAGCCGGCGCGGATGAGGCGATCGAGGCCCGCTTCCTCAAGGCCGAGCGCCGAGAGGAATTCCTGAGCTTCCTCTTCCGGAAGCTGGGCGACCTCGGATTCGATCGCAGCCGAGATGATGACGCATTCGGCGCCCTGTTCCTTGGCCATGGCGGCCACGGCTTCGGTATGGCTGTTGCCGGTCGATGCATCGCCTTCCGCGACGTTGCAGACGTAGAGAACCGGATGCGACGTCAGGAGGTTGAGGCCCTTCAGGATCTCAATCTCTTCCGGCGCCAGCGTCTTCAGGAGAAGGCGGGCCGGCTTGCCCTCGTTCAGGAGCTTGACCACGGCTTCCATGATCGGCAGCTGCGAGAGCGATTCCTTGTCCTTGCTGGCGGCGCGCTTGCGCGTCTGCTCGACGCGGCGCTCAAGGCTTTCCAGGTCGGCGAGCATAAGCTCGGTCTCGATCGTGTCGGCGTCGCCGACCGGATTGATGCGCCCCTCGACATGGGTAATGTCGTCATCTTCGAAGCAGCGCAGCACATGCACCACGGCGTCGACTTCGCGGATGTTGGCGAGGAACTTGTTGCCGAGGCCTTCCCCCTTCGAGGCGCCGCGCACGAGGCCGGCGATGTCGACGAAGGAGATGCGCGTCGGGATGATCTCCTTGGAGCCTGCGATGGTCGCAAGCGCCTTCATGCGTGGATCGGGAACCGCCACTTCGCCGGTGTTCGGTTCGATCGTGCAGAAGGGATAGTTTGCCGCCTGCGCCGCCGCCGTCTTGGTCAGCGCATTGAAGAGGGTCGACTTGCCGACATTCGGCAGTCCGACGATACCGCATTTGAAACCCATTGAGGTGGTCCATTCGTCTCGAAAATCGTTGCCCCCGCTATGGGGGAAGGACGGGGCAGGGTCAAGTGTTTGCCGCATGCGCAGCTCTTGAACTCCCCCTTCTCGCGATGCACAATGATGCCTACATCGCTCGAAGGCACACTCACGAGGAGGGCTTCCGATGGGCAACGATGATGTCACCCTGACCCCGAAGACGACAACCAAGCCAAAGCTGGAACGGCCGAAGCTCTACAAGGTCATTCTTGTCAATGACGACTACACGCCGCGCGAATTCGTTGTGCTGGTGCTGAAGGCGGTCTTCAGCATGAACGAGGATGCGAGCCAGCGCGTGATGATCACCGCACACAAGATGGGCACCTGCGTCGTCGTGGTCTGCGCCCGCGATATTGCGGAGACCAAGGCGAAGGAGGCAACGGACCTCGCCAAGGAAGCCGGTTTCCCGCTATTCTTCCAGACCGAGCCGGAAGAGTAGCTCGACCTGTTGGTAGTGCTTGGCGGCATCAACCATTCGGAGCTAGTTCGTATCTTCGAAAGCGGACGTAATGTTCCAATCCATTGCCACCCATGATGTGGACATTTTTCACCACAATAGGGTCACGCCGAAAAGTGTGATAAGCGCCAGCCGAACAACAACAGGAGCGTAATGGTGAGCGAACCGACCGTAGCGGATGCAACAAACCGCATTTATGAATCACTTCAAGCGGACAATGCCGACATCGACGTGCATATCGCGACTCTCAAGGCCGCGTTGACGCGCGAGGGTTTGAAAGAGGCCGTATTCGACCCGTCCAGGCTCGTGCAGAACAACCGCTCCGGCAGGAAGCTCATGCAGGCCTATTTTCGGCAGCGCGGCGTGACGGTGAAATTCTCGGCTTCGTGAAGCCTTCCTTTGACGTCAGACAGGCCGCCGCATGACAGCGGCCTGATTACCCTCAATGAAGACCCGACACCAAGTTCTGCCCTTCGAACGCGACACTGCGGTTGTGGCTTGGCAGCTTTCGGTCCCCAAGCATCATCTATAGAGAGAAGCGGGCAAGTCTAAGAACGCTGGTGGGGCAAATGCTGCCCCATCAAGTGATGCGTTCGCGTTGAGAGCGGCCGATAGAGCCGAGATGAGAACACTTCGGTTGCAGTTGTTTTCGACTGTCGTTCTAGGCCCGTTATCGAAGGTATGACTGGCTTTTGAGAGTGCCATATCGAAGATTGGTTCACACCACATCGGCAGTTCGCTCCAATCGCCAAAATTATCCAAGACGAGAAAGGTATTTGGTATCAGCGTGTTTCGCGTTTCTGGCATTCGGGAAATCAAGACCAATCCAAATGCTTCAGGAATGACATCTATAAGACGTTGGACGGTGATAGGTCGCGCGACAAATTCAGCTACTCGCTGCGTTACCTTCTCATCCACATGTTCCTGCGCTCCCAGTACATCGGCAACAGTACCCACAACGGCCCGGTCTACGCGCTCTAAACGCACTTTAGAATTGAAAATGGAGTTCAGGCGCTTGGCGTATCGAAACAAATTGAATCTCCCACCATCTATTACCTGCTAGGCTACAGACGCCGAGCCCACTGTTTCTCTACCAGTGCCGC
This sequence comes from Shinella sp. GW821-FHT11G07, assembly GCF_058808115.1. NCBI lineage: Bacteria > Pseudomonadati > Pseudomonadota > Alphaproteobacteria > Hyphomicrobiales > Rhizobiaceae > Shinella > Shinella sp. GW821-FHT11G07. Next base: position 94,395 of record NZ_JBXARJ010000011.1, on the reverse strand, counting down.
TCACCTCTCCGCAACTGGCGCCTCTGCAGCATGACGGCAGGTGGCCCAAAGCAGACCTCTGCCGCCGCCCCATCGCTGTGGTCGGAAGGCTCACCTCGGCGGTCAGGTTACAAAGGGCATGATATCCACGCCGTCGCCGGGGAAGACCGTTATGTGGGGGTGGTCGTGGAAAAGTTGCGCGGCGGCATCGGCGGTCTCGGCCTCAACGACCATATAGCCGCAGAATGGATTGACCGCTTTGGCGACGCCGTCCTTGGTGACACGTGTCGTCTTTCCCACCATGCCGCCACGATCGAGGATAGACGCAGCATTTCTTTCCTCCCAGGCCGCCCACTGTTTGACGCCGATAGCATCGATAGCGTCTTGCTCGGCTTTGGGAAGGCTTCGGAAAGACGCGACGTCCTCGGGCTTAATGGTGTAAACGGCAAGGAAACGGGGCATGCACCACCTCCATGATCTTGAATGCTGGTCAGCTTACACTTTGCGCGCCGGAAAGCACCCCACGGCATAGGAGCACGGCACGCAACAGGAATGACCGCTCCCGGAGCAATGCAGACAACATGACTGCAGCCGACTGCGTGTCCGGCACCATCGGCTCCATCTCGCGCACCTGCTGCAATGCCACGCTGTGAAGCGGTTTCGGTGGTGTGGCCACCACGCCGTTTCCCGAAAGTACTCTAAAAATCACTCGCCCTTGTTGCCGAGCAGCTTTTTCAGCATTTCCGCCATCGGCCCGGTCATCGGCAGGATCTTCGGTTGGGCGTGGTTGCGCGCCGGGCGGATGTGGGACTGGGCGGCGGGTTTTTTCGCCGATGCGTCCTTCTCTTCCGATTTGCCGCCGACGGCGAGCGCCAGCTTGTTCATCAGCTGCGAATCCTCGCCCCGTACCAGCATGTCGGCATTGATCGCCAGTTCGTCGAGCAGCGGGTCGAGCCAGCTGTGGTCGGCCTTGGCGAAATCGCCGAGCACATGGTTGGTAACGAGCTCCTTGACGCCGGGATGGCCGATGCCGAGGCGCAGCCGCCGGTACTCCCGGCCGCAATGGGCGTCGATCGACTTGATGCCGTTATGCCCGCCATGGCCGCCACCGGCCTTGATGCGCGCCTTGCCTGCGGCGAGGTCCAGCTCGTCGTAGATCGCGACGATATCCTTCGGCGCGAGCTTGTAGAAGCGCATGGCCTCGCCGACGGATTCACCCGAAAGGTTCATGAAGGTCTGCGGCTTGATCAGAAGCACTTTTTCGCCGGCGAGTTCGCCATCCGAGATCTCGGCCTTGAACTTCTTCGACCAAGGCGAAAACGGGTTCTTGCGATGGATCGCGTCCAGCGCCATGAAACCGATATTGTGGCGGTTGCCCGCATATTTTGCGCCCGGATTGCCGAGCCCGGCGATGATCAGCATGGAATGGTCCGCCAAAAGGATCTGTCGTTGCCTTCACCACCGCGAAAGCGGCCGGAAGTCAACCGCCTGGGGTTATTTCTTCGCGCCGTTTTGCGCCGTGTGGGTGTTTGGCGGAAGGCCGTAGGCAGTGAAGATGCGGTCCTGCTCGCCGCTCATGATCAGTTTGTCGAGTTCTGCCTGAAGGCGCCTGATGAGATCCGGTGGCGTGTTCTTCTGGCAGGCGAGGCCGTAGATCTGGCCGGCCATCAGCATGGCCTTTTCGACCGGCTGCCCCTGCTTCACCAGGTTTTCGTAGGTCTTGACGGAGGTCGGCATCAGGTCGATGCGTCCAGAGAGCAGCTTGCGCACGCTGATGTCGATGTCGGCAGCGAGATCGATATCCTTGAAGCCGAGGTCTTCCAGCGCCTCGACGGCGAAATCGCCGCGTTGCGAGCCGGCCTTCATGCCGAGCGCTGCGCTGAGTGTCGCCGGCCCCTTGCTGCCATCCTTGCGTTTCAGCAGGACCATCTCATCCTTCAGGAGCGGGTTCACCCAGAGAAAACGGTCGGCTCGTTCGCGGTTATAGCCCGTTGTAAAGACGCAATGCATCGGCTGGCTTTCCGCCATGGCGAAGGCGCGCGCCCATGGCATGATCTCCAGCTTGTAATCGATGCCGGCCGCCTTGGCGATCGCCTCGACCTGCTCGACTGCGATGCCGGTGACCTTGCCGTCCTTCGTGTAGTTGAAGGGCGCGTATTCCTCGGTGACGAAATGCAGGGTTTCGGCAAGCGGCGCGGAAAGGGGAGCAAGCGACAGGCAAAGCGTGAGAAGCAGTGTCTTCATCGTCTCGTCCCCTGGTCCTCTCAGGATGCTATCGCCTGGCGCTCGGGCACGGCGGGCCTCGCGAATTCGTCCAGCTTTTCGATGAGCGCGTCAAGCGGCAGGGGCCGGCTGAGCAGGTAACCCTGGCCGAATTCGATGTTCATCGCCTGGAGGATGTCCCACTGCTCGGTGGTTTCGATGCCCTCGGCCACCACGGCGCAGCCCATCTGGTGCGAGATCGTGCGGATACCTTCGACCAGCATGCGGCTCTTGCGGCGCACATCCGGCTGGTCGCTCGAAAGCGAACGGGTGAAGGACTGGTCGACCTTGACGATATCGACGGGGAAGCGGTTGAGGTAGCTGAGCGAGGAATAGCCCGTGCCGAAATCGTCGAGCGCAATACGGCAGCCGAGGTCGGAAAGCGCGTCAAGTACGTCGCGCACCACCGGATTGTCGAGCATCAGCACGGCCTCGGTGATCTCGACGACGATGCGCGACGGCGTGATGCCGTTCTGCAGAAGCAGCGCGGCAAGGCGCGCGGGCAGGGCGGGCTCGAACTGCAGGGGCGAGAAGTTGACCGCGAGATAGCTGTCGGCAAGCCCGTCGAGCCTGGAAATGACTGCGAGGCTCGCAATGGCCTTCGACAGGATGGCGTCGCCGATCTGGCCGATCGAGCCATTCTCCTCGGCAATGCCGATGATCTCGGCCGGCGGCAAAAGGCCGCGTTCGGGGTGGTTGAGGCGCATCAGGGCCTCGAAGCCGGCGACGCGCCCGTCCGACAGGCTGACGATCGGCTGGAGATGGGCGGTGAACCAGTCGTCGCGCAGGCCCTGGTCGATGAACTGTTCGGTCTCCAGCCGCTTGCGGGCGATGTCGACCATGTTGTTGTCGAAAAGCTGCACGCCGTTCTTGCCGCTGCGCTTGCGCGCATACATCGCCATGTCCGACTTTTGCAGCAGGCAGGCGGCCGTCTCGGCATGGTCGGGATAGACGGCAACGCCGATGCTGGCGCTGACGTTGAGTTCCGCGCCGTTGACGATCAGCGGCGCACGCAGGCTTGCGACCAGCCGGTCGCTGATATCCATGGCGAGCTGGCGGGCATTGGGCGCGCATAGCAGGATGGCGAACTCGTCGCCGCCGAGGCGCGCAATCACATCGTTGGCGCGCAGCTGGCGGCGCAGGCGCATTGCGACCTGGCAGAGCACATCGTCGCCGGCGGCATGGCCGAGATTGTCGTTGATCCACTTGAAGCGGTCGAGGTCGACGAAGAGGCAGGCGAGCTGCTGGCCGAGCTTGTCGGCTTCGCCGATCAGGTCGTCCAGCACGGCTTCGAAACCCTGGCGGTTGAGCAGGCCCGTCAGGTGATCGGTGATCGCCTGGCGGTGGTTGCGGGTTTCCGCCTCCTTGAGGTCGGTGACGTCGGTCATGACCGAGAGCGACAAGGCCTGCCGGCTGTTGCTCGCCTCGACGCCGGTCTCCAGGATCAGCACGTCGATGATGCTGTCATCGGCGCAGCGGAAGCGCACGGTGACCTCGCAGATACCGCCGTTTTCCATGCTGGTGGTATGGCGCTTGCGGTAGGCCTCGCGCGATTCCTCGACGACGAAATCGGTGAATTCCTGGCCGATCACCGCTTCGCGGCGATAGCCGGTAGCGGTCAGCCAGTAGTCGCTGACGGCGGTGATGCGGTTGTCTCCATCGATGGAGAAGAGCATCGCCGGGGTGAGATTGTAGATGTCGGTAGCGCGGGCATGCGCCAGCTTGAGTTCCTTCTCCTCGCGCTCCAGCTTGCTCTGCATCTCGTTGAAATTATGGGCGAGTGCACCCATCTCGTCGTTCGACGTCCAGTCGACGTGATGGCGCGAGCCGAGCCGGCGGGTGGCTTCGATGGCCGCCGTCAGCCGCATCAGCGGCCGAATGATGGTGATGCGGTTGCCGATGATGGCGGCGGTGAACAGCGTTGCCACGGCAAAGAAGAAGATGGCGAAAATCGTCATCTCGTCCTTCGTGAAGCGGGCGAAGAGGCCCTGCTTGCGCAGCCAGATCTCGGCCGTGCCGACCTTCTTGATGCCGTCGCTCGCCCGATAAAGGATATCGGTCTTGACGACGGAACGGGCGTCGTCCGGATCGGGGCTTACCGCCGGCTTGCGGATGTCGATCACGTCCGAACTGTCGCGAACACGCACGAAGCTGATATCGGCCTCGGCCTGGAGCGCCGTGACGATCTGGTCGATGCTGTCCTTGTCGAAATCCCACAGCGGTTTTCCGAGCGCCTGGACATTGGCCTCCAGCAACACCTCGGTGTTCTGCAGGCGCTCGCGCGCGACACGATCGGACGAAAGGATGAGGAACAGGACGAACAGGGGAGCGACGAAGACGAGCAGGGCGCCGATGACGATGGCAATGAAGCGGCTTTCCACCGAATGCATCTTCATGCCGGTTGCCCGCCTGCCATGGTGCGAAGCCAGCCCATAGTGCCCCTCTTTGGTCTTCGTCATTTTTAGAGGCTTAGCTTTTCACCAAAGTCTTAAATGTTGCTGAAATACCGATCCGGAAAAGTGCTGATAATTCAAACCTCCCGCCACGGTAGTGCCGGCAAGCGGGCAAAGAAAAACCCCGCATTCGGGAGAATGCGGGGTTTTCCGAACGATCCCTTTGGAAGGGATTATTCTGCGGAGCCTTCGGCTTCTTCTTCCCGCACGCCGGCTGCCGGGGTGGCAATCGTGGCGATCGTGAAGTCGCGGTCGGTGATGACCGGGCTCGTGCCCTTCGGCAGCTTGATGTTCGAGATATGGATGCCGTCGCCGACCTTGAGGCCGGACAGGTCAGCCGTCAGGAATTCCGGAATGTCGCCGGCCAGAGCATGCAGTTCGACAGCGTGACGAACGATGTTCAGGACGCCGCCGACCTTGATGCCCGGGGACTTCTCTTCATTGATGAAGTGAACCGGAACTTCGACCACGACGTGGGTGTTGCCCGAAACGCGGAGGAAGTCGACATGCATCGTGAAGTCGCGGACCGGATCAAGCTGGAAGTCCTTCGGCAGGACCTTGATCTTTTCGCCGTTGACGTCGATCGTGGCAACTGTCGTCTTGAAGCCGCCGGCGTGGATACGCTGCGTGACGTCCTTGGTCGACAGGGCGATGGAAAGCGGGGCCTGCTTGTCGCCGTAGATAACTGCAGGAATAAGACCGTTGCGGCGAAGTTCACGGGAGGACCCCTTACCAACCCGTTCGCGTGTTTCGGCCTTGAGCTCGTAAGTTTCGTGGCTCATGACTTTACCTTTCGTGTGTTACTGGAGAGTTTTCCACGGCTGGCGCATTCGCCAGCAGCGCAAAACTTGAGGATTTCGTGAAAGCCTCATCCGCGTTGCCTCCAAGGGTGTCTACGCGGACGGGGGCTCGATAAACGAGAATGCCCGGAAATGCAAGGCCTCGGCCCGGATTGACCCCGGATTGACACGGTGCCGCCGTGATTGGATGTTCGGTAGGAAGCGGTTCGGCGAAGGAGACCCCGATGAGACGACAGACCCTGATGGCCTCGGCCGCATTTGCGCTCGTATTCGCGAGCCCCGCCCTGGCCCAGCAGGTTTCGCCGTCCGAGGCCGAAAGCATTCAGCAGCGGCTCACCCGCTATCTGCCGCAGGAGATGATCGACGCCGGCCTCGTGACCGTCAAGGCGGCCTCCTCGTTCTACGAGCTGCGCTTCAACCCGACGGTGCTGCTCGACAAGGCGAAGACCGGGACGGTGACCGTCGAAGGCCTGAAGCCGATGACCGCCTATCTCAGGCCGATGCCGGAGGGCACCTATCGCGTCGAGGCGAACGACAGTTTCGACATCAAGGGCACGGTCGATGCAGCACCGGGCAAGAATTCCTTCACCTACCTCATCGATTCGATGAAGCTCGACGGGATCTATGATCCGGAGATTCTCTATTTTACCTCCGCAGACTGGACGGCGCAGAAGATCGCCTTTTCCACCACCTCGCCGCAGGAGAGCGTCACGGCCAGCATCGGCGAAACCGCGATGCGCGTTGCGGCCGAGAAGCGGGGAGAGGGTACGCTCGACGTGACGAGCACGGGCGTGATGAAGGCCTTTGCCGAAACGATCACCGGCGGGCCGAGCGGCCGGGTCGATATCGGTGCGGACACGATCGATATCGATGTCAGCATGGATGGCGCCCGCTACAAGGTGATGCAGGACCTCGTCTTCTTCATTCTCGACAACATGCACAAGGACAAGCTCGAGGCGGCGGATGCCGCGCGGCTGAAGGAGATGCTGCGTGCCTCCCTGCCGGTCTTCGACAATCTGACCGAAACGATCAAGGCGTCGAACGTCACGGTCAATACGGACAAGGGCCTCTTCGGGGCTGACACCGTCACCTATGATATCGACATGAACGGCATCGCCCATTCCACGCGCGTGGGCTTCGGCTTCGGCGTGGAGAAACCGAACGCGCCGGCCGGGATCCTGCCGGCGGTCTTTGCCGAGGCGGTGCCCGAGCGGGCGACCTTCAAGGCGGCCGTCACCAATCTGGATCTTGCCGGCGCCGTCAACTATCTCGTCGACCACGCGGATTTCACCAAGCCGGAGCCGTTGACGGAGGAGCAGAACAAGGAGATCGGCAAGATCGTGCTGCCGGACGGCACGATGACGGTCGAGTTCGAGGATGTTTCCGCCGTCTCGCCGATCTACGACGTGCACCTCTCCGGCAAGATGCTGGTCTATCCCGACCAGCAGGATCGCCACAGCGCCGACGTGACCATCACCATGCGTTCGTTCGACAAGACCGTCGCCTATCTCCAGAAGAATGCCGCTGCCGTGCCGCAGTTCGGCCAGGCGGCTTTCGGTCTGTTGATGATGAAGGGGCTTGCGCGCGATGCGGGCGGCGGGGCGCAGGCCTGGGATCTGAAGGTCGGCGAGGACGGCAAGGTGCTGATCAACGGCCAGCCGCTGCCCTTCCAGCAGTAAGGGTCAGCCGCGGCGTTTTGCCGTGAACCTCGCAAGCGCCAGCATCAGCCCACCACCGATCAATCCCCAGAACGCGCCGGAAATGCCGGCGAACGAGACGCCCGAGGCGGTGACGAGGAAGGTCACCGCCGCCGCCTCGCGGCTTTCCGGTTCCTTGAAGGCGTTGAGTGCCGAGCCGGCGAATGCGCTGATCAGCGCGAGGCCGGCCACCGCCTGGATGAGGATCGGCGGGGCGAGGCTGACGAAAGCCGTGACCGCGCCGGCGGCGAGCCCGAAGATCACATAGAAAATGCCCGCGTTGATCGCCGACCAATAGCGTTTGGCCGGGTCGGGATGTGCGTCGCTGCCGGCGCACATGGCGGCGGTGATGGCGGCGAGGTTGACCGCATGGCCGCCAAAGGGGGCGGAAAGCAGGGAAAAGAAGCCGGTGACGGCGAAGAGCGGGCCGGGTTTGGGCTCGTAATGGTTCACCTTCAGGACGGCGATGCCCGGAATGTTCTGCGACGCCATGGTGACGATGAAGAGCGGCAGGGCAATGCCGATGAGGCCGGCAAGCGTGAAGGCGGGCATCACGAGTTCCGGCTTCGGCAGCAGCGATTCGCCAAGCCCGGCAAAAGCGCCCTCCGGAATGTCGATGCCGAAGGCGAGCACCACGACGAAGGCGGCCAGCGCTGCCGGCACGGCGTAGAGCCGGTTGATGCTGCCGACGACGACCCAGGCGATGACGATGGGCAGGCCCAGCAGCGGATCGAAGGCAATGGCTTTCACCGGCGCAAAACACAGCCCGATCAGCACGCCGGCAAGCATGGCATTGGCGAGCGTCGCCGGAATGGCCGCGACCATGCGGCCGAGCGGCTTCCACAGGCCGGCAATGATGATCAGCACGGCGCACACGAGAAAGCCGCCGACCGCCGTGGCAAACCCGCCCTCGACCGCGCCGGAACTGGCGAGCAGTGCGGCACCCGGCGTCGACCAGGCGATGGAAATCGGCAGGCGCGTCGCGGCGCTGAGCACGATGGCGCAAACGCCCATCGACACGGACAGCGCCATCAGGCCGGACGCGGCCTGTGCCTCCGTGGCGCCGACGCCCGTCAATCCGTGCAGGACGACGGCGAAGGAACTGGCAAAGCCGACAAAGGCGGTGAGCAGGCCCATGAACAGGGCTTGGGCGGAAAAGTCACGGAACATGGCAGGATCGATGCTGAAAAGGATGTGCTGCACTGGTAACAGGCGGCGGGAGGCTTGGAAACAGGCTTGTGGCGCTGCCGGCAGGTCAAAAGCCGTGGCCCAAAACGGTCGACCCGATCTTGGACCTTCGTCCGGCTGGACCAGCCGTCCGAAACATGGGTATAGTCTGGTGCGTTGTATTTTTATGCGACGATCGGTCGGAAGCCCTCGGGAGGAGAGCGGATGTCTGCGCGTTTCGATCACGCGGATCATGTGAACACCGTTGCGGCCCATACCTCGGCGGCGGCGAGTTCCCCTGTGGCCGCTTCCTGGCGCCGCTGCCTGACCCTGCACGGCCTGACGCCGGAAGAAGCCCGCGTGCCGTGGCGACTGACAGAATCCGAATTTCACCATGCCCGCGCCCGCTCCAGCGTGTTGATCGAAGAGGCGCGCGGCGAGATCGACCGGCTTTTCGCCACGGTCGGCAAGGCCGGATGCTGCCTGCTGCTGACGGACGAGAACGGTATAGCGCTCGAACGGCGTGGCGCTGCGGGTGACGACCGCGATTTCCGTGGTGTCGGGCTCTGGTCCGGCACTGTCTGGAGCGAGGCGAGCGTCGGCACCAACGGCATCGGCACGGCGCTTGCCGACGAGCGGCCGGTGCTCATTCTGCGCGACCAGCATTTCCTCTCGCAAAACACCGGGCTGTCCTGCACGACGGCGCCGATCCGCGATCATACCGGTCGTATCGCTGCCGCCATCGACATTTCAACCTGCCGTGACGATGCCAACGACATGACCATGTCGATCCTCTCGCAAGCGGTGCGCGATGCGGCTGCCCGCATCGAGGCCGGTCTCTTCCGCCGCGCCTTTTCCACAGCCCGCATCCTTCTCGTGCCGGCCGAAAGCCGTACCGCGCCGGCGCTGCTGGCGGTCGACCGCGATGATCTCGTGCTGGGTGCCACGCGCGCCGCTCGCCAGATGCTTGGTCTGGACGACCGGCGGATCGCCACGGGCATTGCGGCCTCCGATCTACTGCACGAGGACCGGGCGGAGGAGGGGCGTGACCTCGACGACGCGGAGCGCGCAGCCCTTCGCCGCGTCCTCACGCGCGCCGGCGGCAATGTCAGCCAGGCGGCGGACCTGCTCGGCATCAGCCGCGCGACGCTTTATCGGAAGATGAAGAAGCTCTCCATTAACTGAATGCCCGGAATGTTGCGGCGCAGCACAGCCTGTCGCATCGACCTGTCTCAATTCTGAAACAGTCCCCGCCGCCATCGCCGGCTGGCCTCTACCGCTCCCCCACGAAGCGCAGCACCATGCTCTCGACGGCCCAACCGGGTCTCTTTGGGAGGAATTGACATGCTGCATCAGAAGATCGTCGAAAATCCGTACAAGGCGAAGTACGGCAACTTCATCGGTGGTGAATGGAAGGAGCCGGTCGCGGGCCGCTACTTCGACAACGTCACGCCGATCACTGGCGGCAAGCTCTGCGAAGTCGCCCGCTCCGACGCTGCCGATATCGAGCTCGCCCTCGACGCGGCCCACGCCGCCAAGGACAAGTGGGGCCGCACCTCGGTAACCGAGCGCTCCAACATCCTGATGAAGATCGCCCAGCGCATGGAGGACAATCTCGACCTCCTCGCGCGTGCCGAAACCTGGGACAACGGCAAGCCGCTGCGCGAAACGCTCGCCGCCGACATTCCGCTCGCCATCGACCATTTCCGCTACTTCGCTTCATGCGTTCGCGCGCAGGAAGGCACGATCGGCGAGGTCGACCATGAGACCATCGCCTATCATTTCCACGAGCCGCTCGGCGTCGTCGGCCAGATCATTCCGTGGAACTTCCCGATCCTGATGGCCACCTGGAAGCTGGCGCCCGCCCTTGCCGCAGGCAACTGCGTCGTGCTGAAGCCTGCCGAACAGACGCCGTCGTCGATCCTCGTCTGGGCCGAACTCATCGGTGACCTGCTGCCGGCCGGCGTGCTCAACATTGTCAACGGCTTTGGTCTGGAAGCCGGCAAGCCGCTTGCCTCCAACCCGCGCATCGCCAAGATCGCCTTCACCGGCGAGACGACGACCGGCCGCCTGATCATGCAATATGCCAGCCAGAACCTCATTCCGGTCACGCTGGAACTGGGTGGCAAGTCGCCGAACATCTTCTTCTCCGACGTGATGAACGAGGACGACGACTATCTCGACAAGGCGCTCGAAGGTTTTGCGATGTTCGCGCTGAACCAGGGCGAGGTCTGCACGTGCCCGAGCCGCGCGCTGGTGCATGAGAAGATCTATGACCGCTTCATGGAAAAGGCGATCAAGCGCGTCGAAAAGATCGTGCAGGGCAACCCGCTCGACACCGCGACGATGATCGGGGCGCAGGCGTCGTCCGAGCAACTGGAAAAGATCCTGTCCTATATCGACATCGGCCGGCAGGAAGGCGCGGAAGTGCTGACCGGCGGCGGGCGCAACGATCTCGGCGGCGACCTTTCCGGCGGCTATTACGTCAAGCCGACCGTCTTCCGCGGTCACAACAAGATGCGCATCTTCCAGGAGGAAATCTTCGGACCGGTGGTTTCGGTCACGACCTTCAAGGACGATGCGGAAGCGCTCGCCATCGCCAACGACACGCTCTACGGTCTCGGCGCCGGCGTGTGGAGCCGTGAGGCGAACCGTTGCTACCACTTCGGCCGCGATATCCAGGCCGGCCGTGTGTGGACCAACTGCTACCATGCCTATCCGGCCCATGCTGCCTTCGGCGGCTACAAGCAGTCGGGCATCGGCCGCGAGACGCACAAGATGATGCTCGACCACTACCAGCAGACCAAGAACATGCTGGTCAGCTACTCTCCCAAGGCGCTCGGTTTCTTCTGAGCGACCGCCCGTCCTTCTCCCAGCCTCCCCGAGAGAAGGCGATCGACGGGTGGTGGAGCCCTGTCCGCCGTTGCTCCACGCCCCATCCCTCTCCCCGCTGCCCGGGGGGAGGGAAAACGCGTCAAGGGAGCCTTGCCATGTCTGAAATTGCGACCGAACCGCGCGTGGTGGCGACCGATGTCGCCCTTGCGCTCATCCGGGAGATCCAGGCAGATCATCCCGAAATCCTGTTCCACCAGTCGGGGGGATGCTGCGACGGTTCCTCGCCGATGTGCTACCCGGCGGACGACTACATCGTCGGCGACCGGGACGTGAAGCTCGGCGAGATCGGCGGCGTGCCGGTCTATATCAGCGAGAGCCAGTTTGGGGTGTGGCAACACACGCAGCTGATCATCGACGTCGTGCCCGGCCGCGGCGGCATGTTCTCGCTCGACAACGGGCGGGAAAAACGCTTCCTCACCCGCTCGCGCCTGTTCGGCGGTGGCGAGGCCTGTCCGCTACCTGCACGCTGAACGTTATCCGGTTGGCTCAAATGCAAAACCCCGCCGTGTGGACGGCGGGGTTCTGGTCATGCGCATTGGTCGAACTGATACTCAACGTGCAGGGCACTCGCCGGGGCGAATGACGCGGTAGCCTGCAGCGCCCGCAGAGCAGGTATTGCCGAAGGTCTTGACGTCACGGCCACGCTGTCCGCAGACCGGATTGTATTCCATCGTGCAGGCGCGCTGATCACGCGGACGCTCGCGGTCCCCTTCATCGCGGTTGCGATCCCGTTCCCGCTCGCGGTCGCTGCGGTTGTCCTCGCGATCCCGATCCCGATCGCGCGGACGATCCCGGCCGTCGCCGTTGTCAGTCCAGCCACTGTCGGGACGGCGGATCTGGCACTCGCCGCGGCCGATGACGTCGAAGCCGCTCGAGCGTGCCTCGCAGGCATTGGCAAACGTCTGGCGGTCACGGCCGCGCGAGCCGCAGACCGGTGCATATTCGCGCGTGCAGGCACGGCCTTCATCCGGACGCGGGTCCGGTCGACCGCCGGGACGGCACTCACCGCGACCGACGATCTGGAAGCCGCTGGAGCGTGCTTCGCAGGCATTGGGGAACGTCTGGATATCACCGCGTCGCGAGCCGCAAACCGGGTCATATTCCCTGGTGCACATCTGCGGGCGCGGGTCGTAGCCGCCGCCCTGGTCGACATCGACCTGGCAAGCCGCCAGCGTGCCGGCGGCGAGAAGGATGGCTATGCGTCCCGCCAGCCGGGATAAGAAAGGCGATATCAAAGTCATGGGTCCTCCTAGCGAATCTCAGCGGACCCTATCGCAAAACCGATAGGTCCGGTATTGGCGCTGGCTTAAAAAAACAGGGGCTGATTGAGGCGCGCGAGGTCACGCAACCTATGCAGCGCATAGGCCAGATCGGGTCTTGCGGTCGCCGGATTGGCTTCAGTCGAAGAGGCTCGAAACCGACTCTTCCGCGCTGGTGCGGTTGATCGCTTCGCCGAGCAGGTTGGCAGTCGAGATGACGCGGATATTGTGCGCCGACTGGACGGCCGTGGTCGGCTGGATCGAGTCGGTGATCACCAGTTCCTTGAGCTTGGAAGAGGTGACGCGCGCGACGGCGCCGCCGGAGAGCACGCCGTGCGTGATATAGGCGGTGACGCTGGTCGCGCCGTTCTTGAGCAGCGCTTCGGCGGCGTTGCAGAGCGTGCCGCCTGAGTCGACGATGTCGTCGATCAGCAGACAGTCCTTGCCGGTGACGTCACCGATCACATTCATGACTTCGGATTCGCCGGCGCGCTCACGGCGCTTGTCGACGATCGCCAGCTGGCAATCGAGACGCTTGGCGAGCGCGCGGGCGCGCACCACGCCGCCGACGTCCGGCGAAACGACCATGACGTTTTCGAGATTGTAGTTTTCCTTTACGTCACGCGCCAGAATCGGCACCGCGTAGAGGTTGTCGGTCGGGATGTCGAAGAAGCCCTGGATCTGGCCGGCGTGCAGGTCGAGCGTCATCACGCGGTCGGCGCCGGATTCGGTGATCAGGTTGGCGACGAGCTTTGCCGAGATCGGCGTGCGCGGACCGGGCTTGCGGTCCTGACGGGCATAACCGAAATACGGGATCACGGCCGTGATGCGGCGCGCCGAGGAGCGGCGCATTGCATCGATCATGATGAGCATTTCCATCAGGTGATCATTGGTCGGGAACGAGGTCGACTGCACGACGAAAACGTCCTCGCCGCGCACATTCTCCTGGATTTCTACGAAGATTTCCTGGTCTGCGAAGCGTCTGACCGTAGCCCGGCCGAGCGGAACATTCAGATAATTGCAGATCGCTTCGGCCAGAAGCCGGTTCGAATTGCCCGCGAAAACCTTCATTTATGGTCCGCCTGTGGATTAAGCTGATGGGGGGCGTTTAAGCGGCTCAAACCGCGAATGCAAGGGCCTTGCCGCATCGGAAAAGCGAATCTTCGCATTTCGCTGTGATTTACCGTTTCAGCAGTCCCGGAGTGCCTAACAAAACCTCTCGGGATCGACCTGCTGGTGCTTTTCGCCTTTCGCGTCGTCGCCGACCCTTGTCGATGCCGATAACACTGCCTTTCGGTCGGCTCCTGACAGGCGGATGAAAATCCCCGGTAAGCCTTCGTCCGGCACTCTTAACCCGGCGCAGTGCCGCGCCAGTCGAGATATTGACGGATCGTCTTCTGGGCGATGCCTTCCATCGTGCGGGACGGCACGGCAGCCCACGGATCCGACGCGGTGCCCGAGACGGTTTCCTGTCCCTGGATGCGGTGCAGCCGCGCGCCACTGCCATCGAGCACGTCCCAGACATAGACGACGGTCGTCTTGCCACCGTCGTTCAAGGCGGAGAAGTAGCCCTTCAGGATGTATTTGCTGGAATTGTCGGAGGCGCTGCGGATCTTCAGGCCGTTCGAGCGTGCTTCAGCGCCAAGGCGCTTGGAGAGTGGGGTCACGGCCTCGACCGGCGCACCGATGATCGGCAGGAAGCGGATCGTCTCGCCGGTCTCGGCGGCGGCCGAGACGGCTGCAACCTCTTCTGCGCCGGTCGATGTTTCCGCCGCGAGCGAGCGTTGTGCGGTGGTGCGGGCGAGTGCGGTGTCGGATTGCGTCGTGTTGCGGCCGGTATTGTTGCGGGCGAGCGCATCGGCCTGAGCTTCCAGCGTGCCGGCGGTATCCGCGCCCGTCGTGCTGCCGGCCTCGGCCGATGGCGTGAAGGCCGTTCTCTGGGTTGTCGAGGTGGCCGGCGTCGTGGTTACAGACGTCGTCTGGGCGCTCATCTGATCAAGGTCGTTCTGGGTGACGGGCGGCGAATTGAACCCGCCGCCACCGACATCGACCTGTGGTGTCAGCGCGTCGGTGCTGTTGCAGCCGGCAAGGGCGGCAATCAGGCCGATCACTGCCAGCCACTTCATCAGCTCTTGCATCGTTCTCGTCCGTGTTTCTCCGAAGGCCTTTTGCCTCCTCCGTGCCCCGCAACGATTTATGGGTATCGGCCGAAGGCCTGTCAATTGCGGGATCTGGCAGGCCGGCGATCGATCCATCACACCGCGATGAAATCAAGCCCGTAGCGTGACAGCGGCTTCGGCGTGTCGGTCGTCGTCAGATAGGTCTGGCCGAGCGTCATCGCGGTGCCGCTATCGGAATCGAAAATGATCGTATGCACGAAGAGCGACATGTTCGGCTCGATTTCCTGGGGATTGCCGAGGAGGAAGGCCTGCAGGTCCATCCAGGAGGGGGCGAAGCGGGCGCCGACCGAGTATCCGCAGGTGTTCAACCGATGGCGGGCGAGGCCGCGCTCATCGATGATACGGGCAAAGGTCTCGAAAACGGTGCCGAAGGTGTTGCCGGGGCGAAGCACCATTTCCATCGCCTGAATGGCCTCGCGGCAGGTGCTGTAGAGTTCGCGGTGGCGGGCGGTCGGCTCGCCGATGAGGGCGGTGCGCATCATCGGGGCATGATAGCGGGCGCTGACGCCGGCCCATTCGATCGTCAACTGGTCTTGGGCATCGAGCCGGCGCCGGCCGGATTTCGAGCGGCAGAGCAGGGCATCGACGCCGGAGCCGATGACGAATTCATTGGCGGGGTAATCGCCGCCGCCGGCGAGCACGGCGCCCTGCAGGGCCGCAAGGATCGCGGCCTCGTCACCGCCCGGCACGATGAGCGGCAGGGCGGCAGCCAGCGCGTCGTCCGAGAGGACGGCCGCGCGCTCGACATAGGCGATCTCGGCGGGGCTCTTGATGAGGCGGAGCCGGCTGACGATGTTCGAAGCATCGACGATCTGGCCGAAGCTCTGGAGCTGGTTGTCGAGCTGGCGGGCATTGCGGCCGGTCAGGCCGTGCGTGTCATATTCGATGCCGATGCGGCAGCCGAGCAGATCCATATCGGACAGCAGGTTTTTCAGATCCATCGTCGGGTCCGCATTCATGCGGTCGATCCAGATCTCGATTTTCCCGATGTTGGAGGTATGGCGCGCCTGGCGTAGGTCCGCTGACCGCGTCAAAAGCACCATGCTGCCGTCGGCCTTGACGATCAGCGTCTGGAAGAAGCAGTAGCCGAACGTGTCGTAGCCGGTCAGCCAGTACATGCTCTCCTGCGCGAAAAGCAGCATGGCGTCGATCTTTTCCTCCCGCATGCGGGCGGTCAGGCGCTGGAGCCGGTTGGCGTATTCCTCGGTATCGAAGTGAAGTGCCATTGTGGTGTCTCCGTCGTCTTCGTCTGTTTTGGGGCGTTACGCCCGTATCATGATCGCCGAGATCTGGCGGCCGTAGTCGGGTTCCTGACGGTGCGTCGTGCGCCGGTAGGAGAAGAAACGATCTTCGTCGGGATAGGTGCAGATATCCAGGTTTTCCGCGGTCACCCCGGCATCGCTCAAGCGTTGCGTGGTCAGGCCCGGCAGGTCGAACATCGCGTGATCGACCTTTCCCGACGGCGTGAAATAACGCGCATAGGCCTTGTCGACGCCTAGAAAGCGCTCGACGAATTCCGGGCCGACCTCGTAGTTGCGCCGACTGATGGAGGGGCCGAGGCTGGCAAGGATGTTTTGCCGCCGGGCGCCGAGCTTTTCCATGGCGGCGATGGTGCTTTCCAGCACACCGTAGAGCGCGCCCTTCCAGCCGGCATGAGCGGCACCGACGACGCGGGCGTCGGGGTCGCAGAACAGGATCGGGCCGCAGTCCGCAGCCAAAACGCCGAGCACGATGCCGGGCGTGGCGCTGACCATCGCGTCGGCCTCCGGGCGGGCACCATCATAGCTGTCATCGACAACCACGACATCCGGCGAATGGACCTGATGCACCGTGGCGAGGCGCTCAGGGGCTGCGGAAAACCAGCGGGCGACGCGGGCGCGATTCTCGATGACGTTCTTGCGCTCATCCTTCGAGCCGAGGCCGACATTGAGGCCGCGATAGATGTCCTGCGAGACGCCGCCGGCGCGGGTGAAGAAACCATGCTGCACCGTTTTGCCGGCACGTTCTGCCAGCAGCGGGCTTTCGATCGGGGCGGGAAATGCTTGGTCCTTCATGGTCTCTCGGCTGGGCTTGGGGACGGATCGCCAGGCAAGAATGTCGCCGGGGCATGCGGGCTGCAAATCGGGCCGGATGTTGTCGGGCCTTGCCCCCTCTGTCAATCCGGCTGGCGGAAAGGAAAAAGTGAAAGCGATGCGCTACCGACGGCCAAGACCTTGAAAAGATCACCCATTTTACCCGCGCCGGAGCCGGCAAGCCGGGCGACGTCGTTCAGGATCGACTGCTGCGTCGCCTCGTCGCGGTGACGGCCGAGCGCGGAGGCGCGTTCGCCGATACCGAGGCCGACGAGGAAATCGCCCTGGTGCAGCATGCCGTGCACATGCAGGCCGGCTGCGGCAGCCGCGCCGGCAAGGCGCTCGAAATCGACATGGCTTGTCAGGTCGGCCTCGCCGGGATGGGCGAGCGGTGGGTCGAAGTCGTGTTTCAGCACCGCCTGGAGCGTATCGCCGAAGCCGGTGACGAAATGACCGTAGTCGATCGCCAATGCGGTGCCGCCGAAGCAGGCGATGCGCTCGCCGATCGTCGCCATGACCGCTTCGCGGGCCGGGGCGATCTCGAAGATCGTGCCGTCGGGAACATTCTTGTGATGGTCCGGCAGCAGGGCCGGATCGATGCCGGCGACCCCGGCGGCGAAGGTCAGTTCGTCCTCGGCATCGAGGCCGACCATGCGCTCGCGGAAGCCGGACGGGGTCTTGATGAACTGGCGGATCGGAATGGCGTCGAAAAGCTCATTGGCGGCAAGCAGCACGAAGCCGTCCGGCAGTTCCTCGAAACTGTCGTGCCAGGTGACGCGGGCGGCGTGCATGCCGAGCGTCTCATGCTGGACGGCGCGCAGCTTCGGGCTCGTCTCGATCAGGTGGATCGTCGCGGTCTCGTAAAGCTGCGGCGCAAGCTTGACGATGACGCGCAGCATGTCGGCCATCATCGTGCCGCGGCCGGGGCCGATCTCGGCGATCCGCACCTCTGCCGGCCCGCCATGCTTCTGCCAGGCGTGCACGAGGAAGATGCCGAGCATTTCGCCGAAGAGCTGGCTCACCTCTGGCGCTGTGACAAAGTCACCGGCGCGGCCGAAGGGATCGCGGGTGCGGTAGTAGCCGTGTTCGGGATCGGCGAGGCAGAGTGCGAAATAGTCGGTGATGCTGATCGGACCGTTGATGCGGATCAGCGCCTTGATCTTGCGGGCGAGGGGTGTCGGCATGGGCTACCGTCCGCTCAGGCGCTGACTGGGCGAGCCGCATGGGCGCGAACAATCGCCCAGAGGCCAAGTGCCAGCATCGGCAGTGACAGCAGCATGCCCATGGTCAGCCAGCCGCCGAGGAGATAACCGAGCTGTGGGTCCGGCTCGCGGAAGAATTCGACCGTGATGCGCGAGAGGGCATACCCTGCCACGAAGATGCCGGTGACGAGGCCGGGGCGCTTCAGCGCGCCGAAACGGTAGATGGCGATCGCCAGGACGGAAAGCAGCACGATACCCTCCAGGCCTGCCTCGTAGAGCTGGCTCGGGTGGCGGGCGAAGGGACCGGCTTCCGGGAAGATCACGGCCCAGGGCGCATCGGAAAGGCGGCCCCAGAGCTCGCCGTTGACGAAGTTGGCGATGCGGCCGAAGAACAGGCCGATCGGTACCACCGCGGCGACGATGTCGAACAGGCTCCAGATGGCAATGCCGTTGCGCCGGGCAAACAGGATCATGGCGAGCGTCGTGCCGGCAAGGCCGCCGTGGAAGGACATGCCGCCGTTCCAGACCTGGAGAGCGCGCAGGGGATCGGCGGCGACGTTCGGAAAATCGTAGAACAGGATGTAACCGATACGACCGCCCAGGATAATGCCGACGGCCGCCCAGACCAGGAAATCGTCAAGCTGCACGCGCGTTGCCGGTGCCTCGCCAGCCCACAGCCGCGGCGTCTCGACCAGCCGGCGCGCATAGAACCAGCCCAGCATGATGCCCACGACATAGGCGATGCCGTACCAGTGCACAGCGACCGGGCCGATCGAAAAGGCGATCGGGTCGATTTCCGGATAGGGCATGATGGCGAAAAGCTGGGCGATGTTCGTCAAGGTTTTGATCTTCCTGTTTTGCGCGGAAGATGGCGACGCCTCGTGGCAGGGTCAAGGCGATAAATCGTGATGGGGGGTGCCGCAGCGGCTGCCACGGGCGCCGATCCACCGGAATCCGCTTGCAAGCCGCGCCGTCAAACCCTACCTCAGTGCCAAGGCGCGGCATAGGAATGCCCGCAGGACCACCATCGACACCCGAGGAGGGCAGACCATGACCACCGGTGCGAACCGCATTCTCGACGACTTCGCCAAGCTTATGACCGATGCCGCCGGCGCCGCACAGGGCGTGCGCAAGGAGGCCGAGACGGTGTTCCGTGCTCAGGCCGAGCGCTTCATCAACGGCATGGACCTCGTCAAGCGCGAGGAATTCGAAGCGGTGCGCGAAATGGCAGTCAAGGCGCGGGACGAAAACGATGCGCTTTTGCAGCGCATCGAGGCCCTCGAAGTCCGTCTCAACGCGAACGGCTGAGCCGTTTCAGCACAGGTTTTGACCATCAGGACTCGGTTGGCGTGATTCACATCGCGCCAACCGTTTTTTTTAATAAAATTTTTACCCCTGTGGACACTTCCGAAAAGCTGTTTTCGCAGAGTCCCTTACCCGCCCCACCTGAATCTTTTTCACAACCTCTGTCCACAACCGGGCGGAGAAAATGGCGGCTTAGGGGCTGGCGCCGTGACTCCGCCGTTATACACTGATTTTAAATGATGATTCGAGAATGGCAGCGCAAGCTTCGGACAGGGTAAGTCGTCCAGAGTGCTTGTAGTGCCGAGCAATCATTCAGTGTTGTTTCCGGAGTTTGGTTTGCCGCGTCGTGTGTGTAAGCACGATAGCGCATGCCT
Source organism: Shinella sp. GW821-FHT11G07 (assembly GCF_058808115.1). Lineage (NCBI taxonomy): Bacteria > Pseudomonadati > Pseudomonadota > Alphaproteobacteria > Hyphomicrobiales > Rhizobiaceae > Shinella > Shinella sp. GW821-FHT11G07. The sequence continues at coordinate 74,750 of NZ_JBXARJ010000011.1, read as the reverse complement.
TCCGGCCTAGAAGGTGATGCATGAGCCTTATGGAATTGGATATCGGACGTCAGTCCAACCCGGTCGATATGATCGAATTCGTCGCAGCCAACAATGACTGGACATTCGAGCGGTCGGGCGAAGACGAGATCGCGATGACCGTCGAAGGCAAGTGGGCGGACTACCACGTCTCCTTCTCCTGGATGGAAGAGTTCGAGGCGCTGCACCTTGCCTGCGCCTTCGACATCAAGGTCCCGGAAAGCCGGGTCACCGAAGTGCATTGCCTGCTGTCGCATGTGAACGGCCAGGTGCTCATGGGGCATTTCGACCTGTGGCGCCGCGAGGACGTGGTGATCTTCCGCCAGTCGCTGCTGCTTGCCGGTGGCGCGGAGCCCACGAACCGACAGGTCGAGGTGCTGCTCTCCAGCGCGCTTGAATCCTGCGAAGCCTATTTCCAGGCGTTCCAGTTTGTCGTCTGGTCCGGCATGGACGCCCAGTCCGCCGTCGATGCGGTGCTTTTCGAGACAGTCGGAGAGGCTTGACGATGGCGGTTGCAGCTTCGGGTCCCATCGTTCTCATCGGCGCCGGAAACATGGGCGGCGCGATGCTCGCCGGCTGGCTGAAAAGCGGCATTTCCGGTTCCTCGGTGATCGTGATCGATCCCGGCCCGCAGCCTGCCATGGCCAAGCTGATCGCCGACAACGGCGCGCGTCATGAGACGTCCGCGCCTGAAGGCGTGAAGGCCGGCGTGATCTTCGTTGCCGTGAAGCCGCAGGTCATCGATCAGGTCCTGCCGCCGTTGAAGGGTCTCGTAGGGCCTGAGACGATCGTCGTCTCGGTCGCGGCCGGCAAGACGATCGCCAATCTCGAAAGCCATCTCGGCGAGGCCGCCACCGTGCGCGCCATGCCCAACACGCCGGCGATGATCGGTCGCGGTGTCACAGGCGCTTTCGCCAATGCGCGTGTTTCCGAAACGCAGCGCGATTTCGTGCATTCTTTGCTCAAGGTGAGCGGTCCCGTCGAGTGGGTCGCGACCGAGGGCGATATTGACGCCGTCACGGCGGTCTCGGGCAGCGGCCCGGCTTATGTCTTTTATCTCGTCGAGTGCATGGCGGAGGCGGGTCGCAAAGCTGGCCTGCCGGCGGACCTCGCCATGCGTCTCGCACGGGAAACCGTCGCGGGGGCTGGTGAATTGCTTCACCAGTCCCCCGACGACGCCAGCCGTCTGCGCCAGAACGTGACCTCTCCCGGCGGCACCACTGCCGCGGCTCTTGCCGTCCTCATGGCGGAGGATGGCATGCAGCCGCTCTTCGACAAGGCGATCGCCGCCGCCCGCACGCGCGCCGAGGAACTGGCGGGCTGATAGCCTTCCAAGGAATATTCCATGACCGAAACCATTACCTACGCCGATTTCGAACGCGTCGATATTCGCGTCGGCACCATCATCGAAGCGCTGCCCTTCCCGGAAGCGCGCAAGCCGGCCTACAAGCTGACGATCGACTTCGGCCCCGAGATCGGCACCAAGAAGTCGTCGGCGCAGATCACCGTGCACTATACGCTGGAAGAGCTTGTCGGCCGCCAAGTGCTCGCTGTCGTCAATTTTCCGCCCCGCCAGATCGGCCCGGTGCGCTCGGAAGTGCTGACGCTTGGTTTCGAGGATGAAGCTGGTGCGATCGTTCTCGCCGGTGTTGATCACCCGGTGCCGAACGGCAAGAAGATGTGCTGATCTGCAAAGGTCAGTGAATATCGCGCGACACCGGCGGCCCTAGCCGGAAGTCGGTGAATTCAGCTTCGAAACCCTCACGCTGGGGCGAACAGGCCATCAGCCCGATGGACAGCTCCAAAAGTTCCGGTGGGAAATAGGCGAGGCGGGCCACGCGCCATTCGGTCATGGCATCCGTCCGATACTGGATGAAAAGCGAGTCGCCATTGCGGGTGACGCGCACGGAAATCAGGTCGAAATCGTGATCGATGCGGAAGGCGGACCAATCCGAATGGCCGCGCGTCACGACGACGCTGAAATGCTTCGCGCCATCGGTGTATTCGATGCCACACTTCACCCAGCTTGTTTCGTCGTGGCGGATCATCAGGCCCGCTTGATCGTAGAGCGTTTCGTATTGGCCGCGAAACGTCGTTTCCAGCGTGAAGTCACCGGTCCATTGCCGGTGCAGGAAATGGCCGCTGTCCGGCTGAAAGCCGTAGTAGGTGCGCTGCCAGAAGTCGGTCTTGAGGCCTGTGCGGACATGCAGATGGCCATCGCGAACCGAGGTCGCCGTCGGCGGGTTGAGCCAGGCCATATCGTTGAAGGGCTCGTCGTTCATCGGCTCACCCCGTCGATTATCAGGCAGGAATACGGATCGTTGCCCGCAGGCCGCCCATCGGGCTGTCCGAGAGCGTGACATTGCCGCCGTGGCTGCGCGCGATGTCGCGGGCAATCGCCAGACCAAGGCCGGTGCCCGACGCATCGAGATTGCGCGCTTCGTCGAGGCGGAAAAACGGCTTGAAGACGTCGTCGCGCGAGCGCTCGGGAATGCCCGGCCCGTCGTCATCCACCGTGATCGTCAGCCACTTGGCGCGGTGGCGCGCCTCGACATGCACGGTCTTGGCATAGCGCATGGCATTGGAGACCAGATTGCCGACGAGGCGGCTGAAGGCGGTCGGGCGCACCATGACCTGGTCTTCGCCGTCGACGTCGCTGGAGAAGGCGCGGTCGTGCAGTTCCGCTTCCAGCGAAAACTTCTCGAACAGGTTCGAAAGCCGCAGCTCGCCGACATCCTCTTCCGCATCGCCGCGCGCGAAGGAGAGATACCCTTCGAGCATGGTCTGCATGTCCTCGACATCCTTGTTGAGGCCTTGCAGGTCCGGATTGTCGCCGGCCAGCGCCAGTTGCAGCTTGAAGCGGGTAAGGATGGTGCGCAGGTCGTGGCTGACGCCGGTGAGCATCGCGGTACGCTGCTCCATCTGGCGTTCGATGCGCTCGCGCATCAGGATGAAGGCGAGGCCGGCGCGGCGCACTTCATCGGCGCCCCGCGGCGCGAAATCCTCGCGCATCTTCTGTCCCTTGCCAAAACTTTCCGCCGCTTGCGCCAGATGCAGGATCGGGCGGATTTGGCCGCGCAGGAACAGGATGGAGATGCCGATCAGCACGAGCGAGGTGCCGACCATCCAGAGCAGGAAGATATGCGTATTGGAGGCGTAGGCCTGGTTGCGCCGCGCGTAGACGCGGAGAATCTTGTTGTCGAGCAGGATGCGAATCTCGACGAGATTGCTTTCGCCGACCGTGTCGATCCAGAAGGGTCGGCGGATCTGCCGGACGATTTCTTCGCTGAGAATCTCGTCGAGGATGTTGAAGAACGGTTTTGAACGCGGCGGCGGCAGTTCTGTGCCCGGCTCGATGGCGACGTTGAGCTCCAGCCGTTCGCGCGCGATGCGGGCGATCTCGGTATAGTTGGTGTCCTGCGGATAGGTTTCGATCAGGTCGATAATGGCGGCGATGTCGCGGGTGACGGCCGTGGAAAGACGCTGCGTGACGAGCTGCCAGTGGCGTTCCATGAAGACGAAGGCAACGACCGACTGGAGAAGCACCATCGGGATGATGATGATGAGCAGCGAGCGGGCATAGAGGCCCGTCGGCAGCTGCCGGCGCATCCAGCGGCCGAAACGCTTCCAGCCAAGGGCTGGCGCGCGCTCGATATCGCGCTTGAATGTCTCGAAGGTGGTCATAGCACCGGCATTTCCGCGTGGAACGACGCGATGGGCTTATCCTGGGATGGTTGTTGGCAGCACACGGTCAGACTTGCTCCACGCTCAATCGATAACCGATGCCGCGCACGGTCTGCAGCCACACCGGGTTGGAAGGGTCTTCTTCGATCTTACGCCTCAAACGGTTGATCTGCACGTCGATAGTACGTTCACCGACGTCCGTTTCTTCGCCGATCAGTTCATGACGTGGAATCGTCTCGCCGGCACGCAACGAAAAGAGCAGCATGATTTCCTGTTCGCGGTCCGTCAGGCGGATGGTGTCGCCGCCGCGTTTAAGCTCCTTGCGCACGATGGAGAACGTGTAGGGGCCGAACATGACCTGCTCGATCTTGGGCGCGGAGGGCGCGGCATTGCGCTTCAGGATGTTGTTGATGCGCAGCACCAGTTCGCGCGGTTCGAACGGCTTTGACAGATAGTCGTCGGCGCCGGCCTCCAGACCTTCGATGCGGGCTTTCGATTCGGCGAGCGCCGTCAGCATCAGGATCGGCACGGGGCGGATGTCGCGCAGGCTCTTCGTCAGCGACAGGCCGCTTTCGCCGGGCATCATCACGTCCATGATGATGAGGTCGAAATCGAGGCCGCGCAGCTTGCGCCGCGCCTCGTCGGCGTCGCCTGCGACGGTGACGCGAAAACCCTGTTCCATCAGGTAGCGGTTCAGAAGTTCGCGGATACGGGTGTCGTCATCGACGACGAGAAGGTGGGAAGCGTCGTCGGAGGGCGCGCCGGCAGCGGTCATCGTCTTGTCCTCCAGTCAGTCTGTCATTCGATCTTTGTGTTCTGCATGCCGGTGAGGAACTGGATCACCGCCCGGCGGTCGCTTGCGTTCATCTCTTCGAATGCACGGGCGATGCGGCGGGATTGCGGCTCGGCGAGTGCCAGTGCAAGTTCCCGCCCGGCTTTTGTCGGATAGAGCTTGCGCTGACGGCGATCCTCCGGCCCCGCCACCTGCTGGATATAGCCGGAATCGATGAGTTCCTTCAAGACACGCGCCAAGCTCTGCTTGGTTATCTTCAGCGTGTCGAGGAGATCGGCGACCGTCATGCCGGGTTCGCGGTTGACGAAGTGCACGACGCGGTGATGGGCGCGGCCGAAGCCGCTCTTTTCAAGGATCGCGTCGGGATCGGAAATGAAGTCGCGATAGGCGAAGAACAGGCCCTCGATGATTTCGAAGTCGATGCGGCCGTCGCCTGTCATGGCGTCCGCGTGCAGCTCGCTTGCGCCGTTCTTGTCCGGCATCTGTCGGGCCACGTTGTCATTTCCTTTCATGCTGCGCCGTCCCCGCGTAATTTATAGCAAGATATGTCAGGTTTGTTGACATATTTTTCCGCCCTTGTTAGGGTCCCGCCGTAATTGCGGTCCCGGGCGCTGATATCCGGTATTTTCCCGATTCCCAATCTGGACTACCTTTTTGCTCAGGTAACCCCGCCTGTTTCTGGTTAGACCGCAACAGACGAAACAATCAACAGAAAGAATGGCGTGCGAGCGCCGGAGGATGATACGATGGCAGTTCCCTTTGACCAAATGGACGGACAGATCTGGTTCAACGGCGAATTCGTCGACTGGAAGGACGCCAAGATTCACGTGCTGACGCATGGCCTGCACTATGCGAGCGCCGTGTTTGAGGGCGAACGCGCCTATGGCGGGCGCATCTTCAAGCTCACCGAACATAACCAGCGCCTGCACGCCTCGGCCGAAATCCTCGGCTTCAAGATTCCCTATTCCGTGGAAGAGCTGGACGCGTCAACCATCGAGCTTCTGAAGCGCCAGGGCTTCTCCGAAGCCTATGCGCGGCCGATCGCCTGGCGCGGCTCGGAAATGATGGGCGTTTCGGCGCAGAACAACCGCATCAACGTCGCCATCGCCATCTGGCAGTGGGGCAGCTACTTCAATCCGACCGAGAAGCTGAAGGGCATTCGCCTCGACATCGCCGAATACCGCCGCCCCGACCCGAAGACCGCACCGTCGAAGTCGAAGGCCGCCGGCCTCTACATGATCTGCACGATCTCCAAGCATGCCGCCGAAGCCAAGGGCTATGCGGATGCGCTGATGCTCGACTATCGCGGCCAGGTGGCGGAAGCCACGGGCGCCAACGTTTTCTTCGTCAAGGACGGCGTCATCCACACGCCGGTGCCGGATTGCTTCCTCGACGGCATCACCCGCCGCACGGTGATCGAGCTGGCCAAGCGCCGCGGCTATCAGATCGTCGAACGCGTGATCATGCCGGAAGAGCTGTCGGATTTCTCCGAGTGCTTCCTGACGGGCTCTGCCGCTGAAGTGACGCCGGTTTCCGAAATCGGCCCGTACCGCTTCACGCCGGGCACCATCTCGGAGACGCTGATGAATGACTACATGAAGGAAGTCTATCCGGTCGCGGCCGCTGCTGAATAAGCCGCCGGAAAGCGCTATCCGTTGAATAGGGCGGCCCGTGAGGGCCGCCTTTTTTCGTTCAGGCAGGCTTCTTGCCGAGCACGGCGCCGACGATTGCCGTCAGCACGCCGCCGCCGACGAGGCCGCCGATGCCGTTGGCAACGAGGCCTGAGAGGCCGGCTTCACCGCCCAGCATCTGCAAGAGAAAGCCGCCGCCGACACCGCCGATGGCGCCGACAATGGTGCGGACGATCACGCTCACAGCCGCCTGTTTCAGGGCCGCTCCGGCGACGTTACCGCCAACCGCGCCCGCGATGAGCTGCGTGATGATGGGCATCAATGCTTCCATGACTTCCCCTCCGAAAGGTCCGCCCGGAATAGAGAGTGGTCCGAGCAGGACACTTGCCTCACTACCGGGGCGCAGCCTGGAGCCCGCGCGCCCGTTGCCGAAAAATTCGGCACCCGCAAGGTGCGGATAAATTTGGGATAAGTCAATTTGCCCGTGTGCGCCGTACACCGGAGTTTTGAACGAAAAGAGGCGGCCGCTGAGCGACCGCCTCTTCCTTCCCCGCAGTGGCTTGGTTGCCGCGGTTGTTATTCTGCTGCGATGACGCCCCGGCGGATCTGGTCTTCCTCGATCGATTCGAAGAGCGCGCGGAAATTGCCCTCGCCAAAACCTTCGTCACCCTTGCGCTGGATGAACTCGAAGAAGATCGGCCCGATCACGGTTTTCGAGAAGATCTGAAGCAGGATCTTCGTCATGCCGCCATCGACGACGCCTTCGCCATCGATCAGGATGCCGTGCTTCTTCATGCGTTCGACCGGCTCTTCATGGCCGACGACGCGCACATAGGAACGGTCGTAATAGGTGTCCGGCGGGCCCGGCATGAACTTCACGCCGTTGTCGGCGAGCCTGTCAGTCGCGTCGTAGATGCCATCCGTGCCGACGGCGATGTGCTGGATGCCTTCGCCCTTGTACTTCTTCAGGTATTCGACGATCTGGCTCGTCTCGTCCTTCGATTCGTTCAGCGGAATGCGGATCTTGCCGCAGGCCGACGTGATTGCGCGCGAGACGAGGCCGGTGATGCGGCCGTCAATGTCGAAGAAGTGGATCTGCTTGAAGGCGAAGAGTTCGCGGTAGAAATCCCACCACTTGTCCATATTGCCGCGATAGACATTGTGGGTGAGGTGGTCGAGGTAATAGAAGCCGACGCCCTGCGGCTTCGGATCGCGCGCGCCCGTCCATTCGAACTCGGCGTCATAGGCCGAGCCCTTGGCACCGTACTTTTCGACGAAGTAGAGTAGCGAGCCGCCGATGCCGACGATGGCGGGAACGTCGAGCGCCTTGTCGTCGCCTTCATAGGGCGTGGCACCCTTGGAGAGGGCATGTTCGAAGGCATGCCTTGCATCGACCACGCGCCAGGCCATAGAGGCGGCGCATGGGCCGTGTACATCGGCGAATTTCATGGCATGCGAGCCGGGCTCGGCATTGATGACGTAGTTGATGTCCCCCTGGCGCCAGACCGAAATCGCCTTCGTGCGATGCGTCGCGACCTTGCTGTAGCCCATGCGGGCAAACAGCTCTTCCAGTTTCTCGGGCTCCGGATGGGCGAACTCGACGAACTCGAAGCCGTCGGTGCCAGCCGGATTGTCGGCGGTGATCATTGCCGGCGGGGCATCATGTGGGAAAGGGCCCATCGTTCGTCCTCCTCAAATGGTATCTGAGGCAAGTATGGCGCGTTTGCCATGCAATGTGCGTGCATAGTGGTTGTCTTTTGGCAATTCCATGCGATGTTCGTGCGCAGATAGATGTTTTGGAGGGCAATTCATGCAGTTGGATGATTTCGACCGTAAACTCCTCGTGCATTTGCAGCAGGATGCGCGCCTGACGAACAACGAACTGTCGGAGCGCATCCATCTTTCGCCCTCGCAATGTTCGCGCCGACGCATAAGGTTGGAGGAGGAGGGCATCATCCGTGCCTACCGGGCGGAACTCGACAGGGAAAAACTCGACCTCGGCATCGTCATCGTCGTGACGGTGACGCTCTCGACGCACAACCGCGACAATTCGGTGCGCTTCGCCAAGCTGATCTCCAGCCTGCCGGAAGTGCTGGAGGCGTTCTCGCTGACGGGGGAGATGGACTACATCATCAAGGTCGTGGTGCCGAACCTCAAGGCACTCTCCGCTTTCGTCAACGACGTGCTGCTGCCGCATGAATCGGTCTCGCATGTGAAGACGGCGATCGTGCTCGACACGCTGAAGGAGACGATGGCCCTGCCGCTCTGACGAGCTGTGGCGTTTCGGCAACAGCCCGCTCGCCTTGCCCTGTTCCCGGCGGAACATGCCGGACTCTGGTGTCGTTGTAGAAACGAGCCAAGCAAGCACCACAAGAGGCCACGCGGGTCGCGGCCGAAAACATCAGGGAACAGGACGATGCAGCCGAACGCCACCAGCCAGCAGAACCCGGTCGCCGCGCGCCTGCGCCCCGTGGTCTATCTTTATGCCGTGATCAACATCGCCGTCGTCGCGCTGCTCTTCTCCACCGTTTCGCCAACGCTTGCGACCGGCCCGGCGCAGGAGATGGCAAGCCTGCGCTAGTTCGCGCTTGGTCTTCGTTTGCTCTTGCGGCTATATCAGGCGCAAAGCGGCAACCGAGCGAGGACCCCATGGGCATGCTTCAGGCGGGCATCATTCCCGTCACCCCCTTCCAGCAGAATTGCACCATTCTCTTCGACACGGAGACGAAAGAGGGCGTCGTCGTCGACCCGGGCGGCGATGTCGAGGTGATCCTGCAGACGGTGAAGGACAATGGCATTGCGTTGAAGGCGATCTGGCTGACCCACGGCCATATCGACCATGCCGGCGGCGCCAAGGAACTGAAGGATGCGCTCGGGCTTGAGATCGTCGGCCCGCACAAGGACGACCTCTCGCTGCTCCAGCGGCTGGAGGCGCAGGCCTCGATGTTCGGCGTGCCGATGAAGGTGATGAATGTCGTGCCGGACCGCTGGCTCGAAGACGGCGACAAGGTCTCCTTCGGCGATCATGAATTCGAAGTATATCACACGCCCGGCCACGCACCCGGCCATGTCATCTACTTCCACCGCAAGCAGGGCGTTGCCCATCTCGGCGACGTGCTCTTCCAGGGCTCGATCGGGCGTACCGACCTGCCGGGCGGCAACCACCAGCAACTGCTGGAATCGATCCGCGACAAGGTGTTTCCGCTTGGCGACGAGGTCGGCTTCCTCTGCGGCCACGGGCCGGGCGGCAAGATCGGCGAAGAGCGGCGCACCAATCCGTTCCTGCGCGGGCTTTAAACAACAAAAGGCGGGTGCCGCAAGGCACCCGCCTTTTCATTTGGATCCGCTCTATCTTAGCCGGCGGTGCAGAAGTGCTCGCGGCCGTCATAACCGACGAAGGTGCCGGTGTTCGGGTTGAACGAGCGGTAGCGCTGCGAGCAGTAATCGTACCAGGACTGGGTCCACGGCTCGTAGCTCGGGGCGACGACCTGGCGGCGGTAGATCACGCGCGGCTCGGGCTCGGGATAATAATCCGGATCCACATAGCGGCGTTCTTCATAGCGTGGCTGGGAGGCCAGCGCCCCGCCGATGATGACGCCCGTGGCGAGACCGAGCGCGCCGCCGATAACGGCATCGCGGCCATAGTCACGGTCACGGTCGCGGTGGTGACGGCGCGGCTTGCGATACTGATAGTCGTCGCCTTCGCGCCAATAGCCGTCACGGTTGCGATCGCGCGCTTCGGAGACGCCCGCAGTTGCGGTAAGCGTCGAGGCGGCGACGGCAAGGGACAACACGATTGTCTTGATGACTTTGTTCATGACGTCGTTCCTTTGGATCCGGCCCAACGCCGGTAGATGACGGGAGCAAACTAGAAGAACAAGGCTGAACGGAGGCTGAACGAAAAAACCCGGCATCGCTGCCGGGCTCCAACTTGAAAATCCTGAAAGCGCCGGATCAACCGTCGATTTGCAGGTTAACCGCCTTCGGGCCTTTGCCGCGGCGATCGGGTTCCGTGTCGAAGCTTACCTTCTGGTTTTCGGAAAGGCCGTTCAGGCCGGAAGCCTGTACAGCAGAAATATGTACGAAGATGTCCGCACCACCGTTGTCGGGCTTGATGAAGCCAAAGCCCTTCTCGGTGTTGAAGAATTTAACAGTGCCAGTCTCGGCCATGCGTCAGGTCCTTTTCTCTCTGCCCGTAAATTGGCGGCGGGCAGCATATCAGTTTTGCCCCGAGGGGCGTTAGGCAGGCAGTTCTCGAGGTTGAGGAAAGGGTCCCGTTTTCACCGCAGCCAGCCAACCGCATGGTCCAAAGGGCCATCCGGATATTGGCTGCCCGGAATTATTTCGCGTCTCCGGCGCGCTTTTATTTAAGGTCTTCCCGTGTTCGCAAATTGCCCGAACCGCGCAAGAGTGATGCGTTTATATTAAATTGGCAAGCAAAAGTTTTGGCCCGACTCGGGTGTGCCTCACTTTGGTCAAATTCCGGGCGATTGCCAAAATTTGCCGCAGATTCTCTGGGGCTTAACCGCTCTGGTATGACTTATATTGCGCTGCCGAAGACATGGCAGGAGCGCGGTGGGCATCATACTTCGGCAAGCGTACCTTCGCGCCGGCCGCGCAGCAACGCCGGCAGGAGTTCTACGGCAAGCATTGCAACGAAGATGATGGCGCAGCCGATATAGCCGGCAGTGCTGATCTTTTCGCCAAGCAGGAGCACGCCGAAGAGGGCGGCGAAGAGCGCCTCGCTGGACAGGAAAATGGCGGCCTGCGGGGCCGTCGTATAACGCTGGGCGACGTTCTGGAAAATGAAGGCCATGCCGCTCGAGAAGAAGCCGGCATAGAGGATCTCCGGCAGCGCGCCCTTGATCGCCGCAAGGCTGATGGGTTCGAACAGGAAGCCCGCCGCGCAGCCCAGCACCGCGCAGACCGAAAATTGTATGAGAGAAAGTGCCACCGGTCGGCCGGACCGGCCGGAAAAGACGCCGACGCAGATCATCTGCACGGACCACAGGACAGCGCAGACGATGGTGAGCATCTCGCCGAGCGTCAGCGCGGCGAAGGTACCGCCGGACAGGAGGAAGATGCCGAAGGACGCCAGCAAGGCAGCGGGCCAGATGACCCAATGCGGCTGGCGGCGCAGCAGCAACACCGTGAGGATGGGCGTGAAGACGACATAGAGGCCGGTGAGGAAGCCGGAATTCGTGACGGTCGTCGTGAGGAGGCCGACCTGCTGGAAGGCGGCGGCGGCAAAGAGTGCGAGGCCGGTCAGGACGAAACCGCCAATGTCGTTTGGCCTTACCGGGCCATCTGCACGCGATTTTTCCCAGAGCGCGAACGGCAGGGCGACAAGCGTGGCGACGGCAAAGCGCAGGCCGATGAACCAGATCGGCCCGAGCGTTTCCATCGCCGTCGACTGGGCGATGAAGCCCGCGCCCCAGATGGCGCCGGCCAGCAATAGGAGAAGGTTCGCCTGAACGCGCGTCATGTCTCTTTTGACCCGAATGGGGGGAAATCAGGCGCGGAGGCGCCTTGCCGCCCTGCTAGCAGCCGGTTTCTTTTTTAGCAAGTCGGGCGGGGTCAGTCCGTCGCTGTCGCGCGCGAGACGCGCAGCAACGAACCGTTCGGATCGTCGGTCAAGAGCAGCAGCGCGCCATCAGGAGCCACGACCACATCGCGGATGCGGCCAAGTTCGCCGTCGAACAGCCGTTCCTCAGAAATGATGGCGCCGCTGTCATCGCGTTCCAGGCGGGCAACGAGCTGGTATTTCAAGGCGCTGACGATGAGGTTGCCGTCCCATTCCGGGAACATCGCGCCGCGATAGACGGCGATGGCGCTTGGGGCGATGGATGGGTCCCAATAATACAGGGGTGGCTCGTAGCCTTCAGCGGCGGAGCCGAGATCGAATTCCGCACCGGAATAGTGCCGGCCGTAGGAGACGAGCGGCCAGCCGTAATTATGGCCGGGTTGCGGATTGTTAACCTCGTCGCCGCCGCGTGCGCCGTGTTCGACGGAAAGCAGCGTGTCGTCCTTGGGGTCGATGGTCAGGCCCTGGGGGTTGCGGTGTCCCTTCGACCAGATTTCCGCCAACCCATCGGTGGTACCGAGGAAGGGATTGTCGGCATGCGGGCTGCCGTCCGGATTGATATGCAGGATGGCGCCGGCGTGATCGCGCGAATCCTGCGCGCGCTCGCTTTCGCCCCGGTCGCCGATACCGAAGAACAGGCTGCCGTCTTTGCTGATTGCGATTCGCGAGCCGAAATGCTGGCCGCGCGGGGTGAGGCGGCTCATCAGGAAGATGAGCGTCGTGTCTTCGAGCTTCGTGCCGTCGACGGATAGTTTTGCCTTGGCGACCGCCGTGCCCGAGCCGCCGTCGCCGCGGGCGCTATAGGTCAGGTAGAGCGTTCGGCTTTTGGCAAAATCAGGTGCCAGCGCGATATCGAGCAGGCCGCCCTGACCGGTCGTTGCGACCTCCGGCACGCCGCTGATCGGCGCCGAGATATGGTGGCCACGCACCAGGCGAAGCGTGCCGCCTTTTTCCGAAACGAGGTAGGCGCCGTCCGGCAGGGCTTCGACGGACCAGGGCTGGTTGAGCCCGGTCGCCAGTGTCTCGACGATGAGTGCTGCTTTTTTGCTGGGGAATTCGCGGGTTTCGGCGTTGGCCGAAGCGGTTGCGAGCGTCGAGGCGAGAAAGAGGACCGCCGTTGCGCGCATCAGAGTGTTCTTCAAGCGCTGTTTTTCCTGCCGCATCGTCGTCTCCCGTCCAATGCCGTTAACTGGCCCAGAGCCGAACGGCTTTCAAGAGCGTTGCCGGCAGGGCAGGATCAATTTTGTGTTGAACCATGCGAAGTGCTGGTCTTCTCGATGCCGGACGTCTTGATCATGTCGATATTGATTGCAGGCGGCGACATGAGGCTGATGACCATGGCAACACAGCCGGCGAGGGCCGTCATGGCGATCAGGAACATGGCGCGAGACTCGCGTGCTTTCCGTTTGCTTCCGACCTTGTCGTCATCCCAGAACATCGTCATTCCCTGTCTTGCTCTTTTGCGTTTGTGATGACGAAAAAGCCCGCCGAAGTCGGCGCGAGAAGGACGGAATTGCGGCAGGGGCCGACATTTATTGTGGCGGAAAGAAGGCAGGTCAAAAAAGGCGGATTTTCAATGCGTTCCGGCGAATAGAGCGCCTCGTTCCGCCGTCTTTAGACGCCGCGCTTGCCGAACTGGCGGAGGGGGCGCGTCGCACGGGTTTCGACCGGCAGGAAGCCGGCTGTGCCGACGGGTTCGGTGGTCGTTTGCACGAGCTCTTCCTCCAGTTCCGGGAAGGTAAGATTGAAGCTCGTCGGTGCGAGTTCCGGCCGGGATAGCAGATAGCCCTGCATCAACGGGCCACCCATGTCGCGGCACACTGCGATCATTTCCGGCTCCTCGATGCCGGCGACGATGGTACGGATTCCCTTGAGGCCAAACTGGCCGATGACCACCCGCAGCAGGGCGACGCCGGCGGAATTCTCGACGAAACCGCGCAGCCACGCCGTATCGAATGTCACGAACTGCGGGCTCAGTCGTTCCAGCCGGTCGAGGTCGCGGTCTTCGCCGGTATATTCGTCGATCGCGATGGAAAAGCCGCCGTCATGCAGACGGGTTGCGAAATGCGTCAGCACGTCCGGGTCATCGTAGGGGCGATCGCGGATCTCGCAGGCGACGCGGTCGGTCGGCAGGCCGGCCTCGTGCGCGGCAAGGCGCAGGCGTTCGACTTCCTGGCGGACGGCATGCGGCGTCAGGTAGAGGCCGGGATGGAAATTGACGATGAGGGAAACGTCGCGGCGGCCTAGGGCGCCGGCATTCAGGATATGCAGGCTGCGGCAGAGGCCATCGACAGCGACACGCTCATCTTCCGGTACGCTCTGGAAAAAATCCGTGGGGGAGCAGGGGGCGCCGTTGGCGCTCGCGCGGATCAGGCCCTTCACCACGGCGATCTGCAACCGGCCGTCTGCCCATTCGGCAAAAATCGGCTGGAGGGCGGATTGCAGCAGGTACGGACCATAGACCGCACTGAAGGCGCCGTCCGCCTGGCGGACGAGATTGGAAAAAATGCTTCTTTCGCTCATGCAGCGCACCATCCGCTGGAACGACACCGACGATGGCAACATAGGCGTGACCTGTTAATGCCAGCTTAATCCTTCGCGTAAAAATCTCAGCGGTTTTGCATTTGCTCAACTTTGTCGTGCATCGCGTTCGATGCGTTGCCGCGATCCATTCGCGTCGCTGATGTCGTTCATGAAATTTAGCGCGCGCGCCCGGCTTTTCCGCTTTTTTCAGCCTTTGCGCTTGCAAGACCGGCGCACATTCGACATAGACCTACCCGCTATGGAGCCCGGCGCTCCGGGTCCATGGCGTCAAGCCGTCTTTGAACCCGATGAGGACATCTCCATCATGGCCTTTCTTGCCGACGCTCTTTCCCGTGTGAAGCCTTCCGCCACCATCGCCGTTTCCCAGAAAGCGCGCGAGCTGAAAGCGAAAGGCCGTGATGTTATCGGGCTGGGCGCAGGCGAGCCGGACTTCGACACGCCGGACAATATCAAGCAGGCAGCGATCGACGCGATCAACCGTGGCGAGACGAAGTACACACCGGTCTCCGGCATTCCGGAACTTCGCGAGGCGATCGCCAAGAAGTTCAAGCGCGAGAACGGTCTCGACTACACGGCCGCGCAGACGATCGTCGGCACCGGTGGAAAGCAGATTCTTTTCAATGCGTTCATGGCGACGATGAATGCAGGCGACGAAGTCGTTATTCCGACACCTTACTGGGTGTCCTACCCGGAAATGGTGTCGCTGTGCGGCGGCACGCCGGTGTTTGTCGCCACCACGCAGGAAAACAAGTTCAAGCTGAAGGCCGAAGACCTGGAAAAGGCGATCACGCCGAAGACCAAGTGGTTCATCTTCAACTCGCCGTCCAACCCGTCGGGCGCTGCCTACAGCCATGACGAGCTGAAGGCGCTGACCGACGTCCTGATGCGCCATCCGCATGTCTGGGTGCTGACGGACGACATGTATGAGCACCTGACCTATGGCGACTTCAAGTTTGCCACCCCGGTCGAAGTCGAGCCCGGCCTCTACGACCGCACGCTGACGATGAACGGCGTCTCGAAGGCCTATGCGATGACCGGCTGGCGTATCGGTTATGCGGCCGGCCCGCTCAACCTCATCAAGGCGATGGACATGATCCAGGGCCAGCAGACCTCCGGCGCCTGCTCGATTGCCCAGTGGGCGGCCGTCGAGGCACTGAACGGCACGCAGGACTTCATTCCGGAAAACAAGAAGATCTTCGAAGGCCGCCGCGACCTCATCGTCTCCATGCTGAACCAGGCCAAGGGTATCGAGTGCCCGTCGCCGGAAGGTGCTTTCTACGTCTATCCGTCCTGCAAGGGCCTGATCGGCAAGACCGCACCGTCGGGCAAGGTCATCGAGACGGACGAGGACTTCGTGTCGGAACTGCTGGAATCGGAAGGTGTCGCCGTCGTGCACGGTTCGGCCTTCGGCCTCGGCCCGAACTTCCGCATCTCCTACGCCACTTCGGAAGCCCAGCTGGAAGAAGCCGGCAAGCGCATCCAGCGCTTCTGCGCTGCCTGCAAATAAGCGTCTGTTCGACCACTGATCTCGAAACCCGCCGGTTACGGCGGGTTTTTTGTTTCGGCCCCGTGAAATTTCCGCTGTCGGTGCCGATATAGTGGATGAGACAATGAATACCGGAGTAGGACCATGAAAACCAAGTCACTCCTCATTTCCGCCCTGGCGGCCCTTGCCACCGCGACGTCCGCTTTTGCTGCGGATGGTGACGGGTACGCAGAGCGGAGCGACAAGGCGCCGCGCGGCAGCATCGTGGTCATCGATAGCCCGCGCTACATGTCCTTCTACGACTACTTCTTCAACAATCCCGTGAAGTCCCGCACGACACGCTTCGATCCGGGCGAATATTACAAGGGCGTGACCCGGGTGTATGACCGTCCCTGACGCAGGCCGCGCAAAGGCTTGCTGCTGTTTGCGCGACGTCAAAGCCCGATCAGGGTCAGCATGATGAACGTGGCGAAGAGGATGAAGTGCGTCATGCCTTCGATCGCGTTCGTCTCGCCGTCATTGAGGTTGATCGCGGCAACGATCAGCGTGATGGCCACCATGACCGTCTGGGCCGGCGACATGGCCATGATGAACGGCTGGCCGGTATAGAGCGCGATCGCCTCCATGACGGGCACGGTCAGGATGACCGTCGAGAGCGAAGCCCCCATGGCGATGTTGACGACGGACTGCATGCGGTTGGCCAGCGCCGCCCGCATCGCCGTCAGGATTTCCGGAGCTGCGGAAATCGCCGCCACCACCACGGCCATCAGCGCCGGTGGGGCGCCGGAGCCCTTGAGGCCGGCGCCTAGCAGCACCGACATGACCTCCGCCAAAGCGCCGATCAACACCACCCCAACGATTATGACGGTGATAGAAAGGCTGGCCGGTTCGTTTTCGTCCGGTGCCTCGCTCGGCAGGCTCCCCTTCCGCTCGGCGCGGGGATAGGCGTAGCTGAAGAAGTAGCTGTGCGCGCCCACCTGCATGCGCAGGAACAGGGCATAGAGCGCGATCATCGCGCCAATGGTGAAGGCGGAATAGGCGTGCCAGCTGTCGCGTGGCACGAATTCCGGCACGACCATGGAAATGCCCATGGCCGTGAGGATCATCACGCCATAGGTTCTTGCCGAATCGTCGTTGTAGGGCTGCTCGCCATGGCGGATGCCGCCGAGCAGTGCGGCTAGGCCGAGGATGCCGTTGATGTCCAGCATCACGGCGGCATAGATCGTGTCGCGCACCAGCGTCGGCGAGGTCTCGCCCTGCATCATGATCGCCAGCACGACGACCTCTACCAGAACGGCGGCAAGCGTCAGGATCATCGTGCCATAGGGGTCGCCGACCTTGGAGGCGAGGATTTCCGCGTGATGGGCGATGCGGGTGGAGACGAGGATGATCGCGGCGACCAGCGCGAAGGCCGCGATCAGCACCGGCAGGCGGCCCATCTCGAGCAAACTGTGTTCCGTCGCGTAGGCGACGATCGCCGCCGCAAGGCCGACGAACAGCAAACGTTCCTTCAGCAGGCTGGAGAGCATGGGCGGGCGGGCTCCTCGGCAGATGTCTACAGGTAGATGTAGCCGAGCCCTGCAAAAAGGAAACGCCCACGGCGGAGGAAACCGTGGGCGCTTGGTGGCAACTTGGCCCTATGGGCGTAGTCGCCTTATAGAGGCTGGAAATGTAGGCAAAGCCGGGGCTTCATTTCTGCTCGGACTTTCTCAACCGTGGGCTACCGCCGCCATGCAGTTCGGAGTGGGGATAGTCGAGAATCCAGGTCTCGCCCGTTGCTTCGTCCCTGAACTCTGTTTCCCACGTCTCGGCGTTCGTCCCGGTCTTAATCAACCTTTGAATTCGCGAAAGCGCCTCTTCGCCATTGTACTCATTCACGACGGCCACCCTTTCTCGATTCATTCCCGCTTTCGTCGGCAGTCGAGGAAGCCTCGACTGCCGACGTGCAGTTGATCAGGCGACGTTTTCCAGGGCCGGATAGTCCGTATAGCCCTTGGCGCCACCGCCGTAGAAGGTGGCCTGGTCCGGCGGGTTCAGCACGGTGTCGTTCTTCAGGCGCTCCACGAGGTCCGGGTTGGATATGAAGAGCTTGCCGAAGGCGACGAGGTCGGCCTTGCCTTCTTCCACCGCGTCGATGGCGAGTTCGCGGTTGTAGCCGTTGTTGACCATCCAGGCCGCCTTGCCGCCGGCGGCCTGATAGGCTGCGCGGAGTGCCGCATAGTCGAACGGCGCGTCGCCCTGCTGGTGATCACGCGGACCGCCGGTCGCGCCTTCGATGATATGGATATAGGCGAGGTCGTATTTGGCGAGGCCTTCCACGACATAGGTGAAGAGCGGCTGCGGGCTCGGATCCGAGGAATCATTGGCCGGCGTCACCGGCGAGATGCGGATTGCGGTGCGGCCGGCTCCGATCTCGTTGGTGATGGCATCGACGACCTGGAAAAGCAGGCGGGCGCGGTTTTCGATCGAGCCGCCATATTCGTCGGTGCGCTCGTTGCTACCGGAACGCAGGAACTGGTCGAGCAGGTAGCCGTTGGCGGCGTGGATTTCGACGCCGTCGAAACCGGCATCCACGGCGGCGCGGGCGGCGCGGCGATAGTCCTCGATGATGCCCGGAAGCTCGTCCTTTTCCAGCGCGCGCGGCTCGGAGGTCTCGGCGAAGCTGCCTGTACCATCGGCATTGATCAGGTAAGTCTTCGACTTGGCGCGGATTGCCGACGGAGCGACCGGCTTGCCGCCGTTCGGCTGCAGCGTGTCATGCGAGATCCGGCCGACATGCCACATCTGCACGACGATCTTGCCGCCGGCCTTGTGCACGGCGTCGGTGACCTGCTTCCAGCCTTCAAGCGCTTCCGGCTTGTAGAGGCCCGGCACGTCGGCATAGCCCTGGCCCTGGTGGGAGATGGCGGTTGCTTCAGTGATCAGGAGGCCGGCCGAGGCGCGCTGCTCGTAATAGGCCGCGTTCAGCGTGTTCGGTACCGCACCCGGGGAGCGGTTGCGCGTCAGCGGCGCCATGACGATGCGGTTGGCAAGCTGAATGTCGCCGATCTTGAGAGGGTCGAAGAGCGAGGTCATGGATAGTCCTTCTTCTGGCTGGGAGTGCGCTTAGAGGGCGCGGTTGATGTGGTGGAGAAAGGCCGCGATCTTGTCTTCATCGCGTTTGAAGAACACCCACTGGCCGACCTTGCGCGTCGTCACGAGGCCGGCGCGCTGGAGGGTGGCAAGGTGGGCGGAAACGGTGGACTGCGAAAGCTCGCAGCGCTTTTCGATCTGGCCGGCGCAGACGCCGAATTCCAGCGGATGCTCCTGGCCGGCGAAATGGACCTGCGGGT
Source organism: Shinella sp. GW821-FHT11G07 (assembly GCF_058808115.1). Taxonomy (NCBI): domain Bacteria; kingdom Pseudomonadati; phylum Pseudomonadota; class Alphaproteobacteria; order Hyphomicrobiales; family Rhizobiaceae; genus Shinella; species Shinella sp. GW821-FHT11G07. Next base: position 55,678 of record NZ_JBXARJ010000011.1, on the reverse strand, counting down.
CTTTCAGCCAGGCCAGGATCTCGATCCGCTTGGGATGGGCGAGGGCCTTCAGGATTTCGTCGGTGTCGAGCGTCGTCATCTGTCTATCGGGGTCCGGCGATGGATATATCGGTTAACGTCGATATTGGGTTCGCTAAGAGCCGATACAAGGGGTGCCGGCAAAAAAAGAGGGCCACAAGCGAAGCTTGGGCCCTGCAAGTTTGAAGGTCAAAAAACCTCCAGAGGGGAACAGCCAACGCGCGGCACTGGGAGGAGAAAGACCGCAGGTGCGTTGGCTGTAATAGATATGGGGGAGGGGCGGCATTTCTTCAAGAGAAGCGCGTGCCAAGTTTTGCGGAAATGTTGAAAATTTTGTCTTGGTTAACGAAAGGCAAAAAAAGAGGGCCGCAAGATGAACTTGGGCCCTTTATAGTTTTGAAGGTAATAAAACCTCCAGAGGGGAACAGCTGCTGCGGTGGCACTGGGAGGAAAAAGCCACCAAAATGCATCAGCTGCGTGCGATATGATGGTTTTTTGGGCATACATCAATGATTCAATGTGCATGCCAGCCATGCATGAAGCGCAGGTCTTTGAAAACGGCCTTTTCAGAAGTTCCAGTTGCGCGCCTTGGCGACGATGAAATCCCTGAAAACCTTGAGCTTGGCGGAGTTCTTCATCTCGCTCGGATAGCAGAAATAGGTGTCGAAGGAGGGAATGTCCGCACTGACGGGCAGCTGTAGAAGTCCCGGATCGCGTCCGACAATATAGTCCGGCAACATCGCGACGCCGATGCCGAGCAGGCAGGCGCGCTTGATCGAGGTCTGGCTGTTGATCTGCAGGACGGACGGACGGGGGTTGTCCGAATCACGACCGGCGATTTCCAGCCAGTTGACGTCGAGCAGGTAGTTGGGGGCCGGTTCGCCGAAGGTGATGATCTTGTGGTTGTCGAGATCGTCGATCGACTGCGGCTCGCCGTAGCGGTTGATGTAGGAGGGGGCCGCATAGATATGCATGTGCACGGTGAATAGTCGGCGCTGGATGAGATCCGATTGCTGCGGTTCCCGCAGCCGGATCGCGCAGTCGGCATGGCGCATGTTCACGTCCAGCTCCTCGTTGTCGAGGATGAGCTGCACCTGCATGTCGGGATAGAGCGCCAGGAACTCCTGTACCTTGTCGGTCAGCCAGCCCTGGCCGAGACCGACCGTGGTGGTGATGCGCAGCTTGCCGCTTGGCTTTTCGGTGTTTTCGGTGAGCTGGACACGCACGCTTTCCAGCTTCATCAGCACGTCGTGCGCGGTGCGATAGAGGATTTCGCCCTGTTCGGTGAGGATCAGGCCGCGGGCATGACGGTGAAACAGCTTGATGCCGACATCCTGCTCCAGCGCACTCACCTGACGGCTGATGGCGGATTGCGAAAGATGCAGCTTGTCCGCCGCATGCGTGAACGAGCCCGCCTCGGCCGCGGCATGAAAAATCCGCAGCTTGTCCCAGTCGAGCGCCATTCTATCCCCCATATGTCTGTGAGGCGGGGAGCGCTCGCTTCCCGCCTGGTCGCTGATCTTGCTGTTCCCACGTGGGCGGTCGGACGATGCCGCCGCCCTTTGTTGGCGGCTTCTACTCGGCCGCAATTGCGACAGGCATATGACCTGCAAGGTATTTTTCGGTTTCCAAGGCCGCCATGCAGCCCATGCCGGCGGCCGTAACCGCCTGGCGATAGATGTCGTCGGTGACGTCGCCTGCGGCAAAAACGCCCGGCACGTCCGTCGCCGTGGAATCGGCCGCCGTCCACAAATAGCCGTTCGGCTTCTGGCGCAGCTTGCCCTTGAACAGTTCAACCGCCGGCGCATGGCCGATCGCCACGAACACGCCGTCGATGGCGACGTCGCGCGTCTCGCCGGTCTTGACGTTGCGCAGCTTCACGCCGTTGACCGAGGCCGGCATCGGCGGCTTGGGATCCGTGCCGAGATACTCGACGACTTCGTGATCCCAGACGATCTTGACGTTCTCCTTGGCGAACAGGCGCTCCTGAAGAATCTTCTCCGCGCGGAAACCGTCGCGGCGGTGTACGACCGTCACGGTCTTGGCGAGGTTCGAAAGATACAGCGCTTCCTCGACGGCCGAGTTGCCGCCGCCGACGACGATGACGTCCTTGTTGCGGTAGAAGAAGCCGTCGCAGGTGGCGCAGGCAGACACGCCAAAACCCATGAACTTGTGCTCGGTCTCGATGCCGAGCCATTTGGCCTTTGCGCCGGTGGCGATGATCAGCGCATCGGCCGTCCATTCCGTGCCGCTGTCGGTGGAGATGCGGAAGGGGCGCACGCTCATGTCGACATTGGTGACGAGGTCGTTGACGATCTCGGCGCCGACATGCTCGGCCTGCTTGAGCATCTGCTCCATCATCCACGGGCCCTGAACCGGATCGGCGTAACCCGGGTAGTTTTCCACATCCGTGGTGATCATCAACTGACCGCCCTGTTCCATGCCGGCGATCAGCACGGGCTCCAGCATGGCGCGGGCGGTATAGATGGCGGCGGTGTAGCCGGCGGGGCCGGAGCCTATGATCAGCACCTTGACGTGGCGGGCGGACATGGTCGTTCCTTCCGGGGCATCAGGCCCCAATGGGCCGACCGCGCGATCCCGCGCATGGCTCGGCCAATGTTCGTTGTTCAATATCCATTTATGAAGGGAGTGCACCGAGTTTCAAGTGCGCGCTGCGCTTTGCCAACAGGCAAGCGATCCCGCGTGACATATTTGTGCCTCTTGCAGTAACAATGTTGCGCTGATGCGGCGATTCGGGTCACTTCCGGTCGCCTTCCCGAAAGGTCTGTAAATTCCCATGTTTCGTGCCGAACTCGACGCCATCGACATCCGTATCCTGAAAGAGCTTCAGGCCGATGGCCGGATGACCAATGTGGAGCTTGCGTCGCGCGCCGGCATTTCCGCACCACCCTGTCTGCGCCGCGTGCGCAAGCTGGAGGAGGCCGGCATTATCGAGGGCTACACCGCGCTGCTGAACGCGCCGGCCCTCGGCTATGATCTCGTCGCCTTCTGCATGGTTGGTCTCAAGCACCAGTCGGAGGCGAACCTCAAGGCCTTTGCAGCCGCAACGGCGGAATGGCCGATGGTTCGCCAGGCCTGGATGGTCTCCGGCGACAGCGATTTCCTGCTGCATTGCGTGGCCGAAAACCTCACCCGCTTCCAGGACTTCGTCATCGAAGAACTGACCGCCAATGCGCAGGTCGATACCGTGCGCACCATGCTGACGATCCGTCAGGTCAAGAAGGTCGGGCTGGTCGAACTCTGACATCCTGCCAGCGCGCGAGGATGTCGCGCGCGAGCCCCGGTGTCGAATTGACCGGGGCGTGCCGGCCGGTGGCCGGCGCCTCGGGAAAGCGGCCAATGGCGGCCTCCTGCGAAAGTGCCGCAAGGAACCGGCCGATCTTCGCATGCCCGCCAGAGGGATGGAAAATCTGCACGGGAACGCTCAGCGCTGCGGCTTCGCCAACCATGTTGGTCGAATCCGCCGTGACGACGATCTCGTCGGCCCATGCGAGATAGGCGAGCAAGGGATTGTCGCCCGTGCCATCCCAGAAGAGCACGTTCGGCCGCTTGGCGAGGTCTGCAAGGGCTACCGTGAGCGGTGCTGGCGTCCGGCGCGAGGCCGTGATCATCAAGGCGTTTCCCGCATCCAGCTTCCCCTCGAGGCCGTTGAGGAGACGTCTTACATCGTCCTCGGAAAACTGGTGATGCCGGCTGTCGCCGCCGATGAGCACGGCGACCCTTGGCTGGGGCAGGGAGGCAAGCCTGTCGGCCATTGCGTGGCGCGCCGTTTCCAGACGGTCTGGCGACATCCGGTTCGGGGCTGTCGTGACGACGAGCACGTTCTCGCCGCGGGGTGCATCGTGCTGCTGCACGATGAGCAGATCCGCCTTGTGCCGCCGCATGCGCGGATCCTTGAAGAGCACGCAGAACGTGGTCGGCGACAGGGATTTCAGCGTCCTGAGATAAGCCACCGCCCGCCGGCCCGTTGCAAGGCAGATATCCGGAAACGGTGGTGCAAGCGGCGAACCGGGCTTTTCCGGTGCGTCCTTGGGATCGATCGGCCCCCAGGGCATCAGCCAGGCGAAGGGGCGGCGCGGTGCGACGCGGCGCAGAACGGGCGTTGCGCCCATGGCTTCGGCAAGCCCGATCAGCGGCTGCTCGTCGCCGGCCTTGCTGTCCGTCAGGACCCACACGCTGGGAGGGGCGCTCGCCGCCATCTCAGCGCTGTGGCTCCGCCATCAGCCTCTGATAGGCGGAGAATTCCTTCTCCAGCATTTGCGCCGTCGTGAAATTCGCCAAGACATGCTGGCGGCCACGCTGCCCCATCGCCGCCAGTCGGCCCGGATCGGCGAGACCCTCGTCGAGGGCCGCTGCCAGGGCGGCAACATCACTGGGCGGCACAAGCCAGCCGGTTTCGCCCGGCAGGACGGTTTCGCGGCTGCCGCCATGATCGGTGGCGATGACCGGCGTGCCCATTGCCTGCGCCTCGATGGCGGCCCGGCCGAAGGCTTCCGGCTCGGTCGAGGCTGATATAGCGAGATCGGCAGCGGCGAGAATGGCCGGCACATCCCGCCGGCTTCCGGCAAAGACGACGCGGCCATCGAGGCCGAGGCGCGTCACCTCGCGCTGCAATTCGGCAATCAGCGTGTCGGAGCCGCTTCCGGCGAAAGCGAGGCGAATGTCCGGTCTGCCGAGGCGGGAGACGGCATCCAAAAGGACAGCGTGCCCCTTCCAGCGCGTGATACGGCCGACCATCACCACCAGCGGCCCGTTCCCCACGGCGCCCAGTTCTGTACGCAGCGCCGCCCGCGTTTCGGCCGAAATGGCCGCAGGTTCGAAGAGCGAAGGTTCGACACCGCGCGGCGCGACGATCACGCGCGCCTCCGGGAAGCCGTAGACATCGACGATATGGCGACGAATGAACTGCGAGTTGGCGATGACGAGCGGCGCGCGCAGCATGGCGCCATTGTAGAAGCGCTTGAGGGCATTGCCGTGGCCGTAGACGCCGTGAAAGGTCGTGACGAAGCGCACCGGCTTTCGGGCAAGGCGACGCGCCAACAGCCCGACCCAGGCCGGCACACGGCTGCGGGCGTGGATGATGTCGATGCCTTCCTGATCGACTAGGCGTGCGATGGCGCGCGCCGCCGAAACGGCGGAGAACAGCGATTTTCGCCCGACAGGCAGGGTGACGTGCCGCGCCCCGGCCGCTTCCGCCGCGGCCACCAGGGGACCACCCGCACTGGCAATCCAGTTGGGCAGGCCGAGCGCGCCAAGATGGCCCGCCATTTCCACCGCACTACGCTCCACGCCGCCATCGCCCAGCGCCGGGAGAAGTTGCAGGACCTTCATGGTTTCGGGCCGCTTCGGGAGACTTTGAGATGTATGCATGTTTCTTGCCACTGCTTGAATATCGGTCCATAGGAGCCATGTATTCTCCCGGTTGCGAGACAGGTATCGCCTGCGGACCGAAGTGCGACTTTTGCCCGAGAAATGATGAAAATGATAGTGGTCGTCACGCAGTGCTTTCCCCCGGCGATCGGAGGAATCGAGAATTTGATGGGTGGCGCGGCGGCGGCACTCCAGGCGCGCGGGCACGAAGTCGTCGTGCTGGCCGATGGGCACAAGGGACGCGTCGATGACAGCGGGCGTTTTGGGTCGGTGCGCTATTTCGGCGGCTGGAAGCCCTTGCGCCGGTGGCGCAAGGCCAAAGCGTTGCGCCACCTTCTGTCAACGGGAACCGCCCAAGCGGTGCTGGCCGATAGCTGGAAGAGTGTCGAAACGCTGGTGCGCAGCGGCGCATCGACCGGCGACGCGGCCATCGTCTGTTATGCGCATGGCAATGAGTTCCCCGAACAGCCCTCGGCGCCCAAGGTGCGGCGCATCGCGTCAGCCATGTCCCGTGTGACAAAGGTGATTGCAAATTCGCGCTTCACTGCCGACCGCGTTGGGCAATATGTCAAAACCGATACCGTCGTCGTGCGCGCGCCGCCCATCGGCGAGATCGATGCGTGTTCGTCTGATGATCGGTTGTGGGCGGAACGGTTGTGGGAAAAGGGGACGCCGCGGCTGCTGTCTCTCTCTCGTCTGGAGCCGCTTAAAGGCATCGACCTGACGATTTCTGCGGTGGCAACACTGGTGGGGCGATATCCTTTGCTCCGATATGTGATCGCTGGCGCGGGCGATGACCTCGATCGTCTCAAGGGACTCGTCATCCAGCATAAACTGGACGCACATGTCGTCTTTGCCGGACCTGTAGGCGGTTCAAAAAAATCTGCGCTTTATGAAAGCGCCGATCTTTTTGTTATGCCGACGCGCCGGATCGGCACGCGGCAGGAAGCATTCGGGATGGTTTATCTGGAGGCCGCGCTTCATGGCCTGCCTGTCATCGGTGGCCGGGCGGGCGGTGCCGAAGAGGCGGTCCTCGATGGTCAGACAGGGGTGTTGATCGATGGGGCGGATGCTTCAGCCATCACAGAAGCCATCGACAGGCTTCTGGCGAACGACACGGATCGCCGCACCATGGGTGAGGCCGCTTCCCTCTTCGCGAAGCGCTTCACCTGGCCCGAGCAGATCGCTACCCTTGAGAGCGATCTTTCCCGGCGTCCCGGATGAGCTTTCATCCGCAATGCGTGCCCAATTTCTGACTATTCGCCCCTGATCTTTCGATTCAGGCGTTTGATACGCTTCTTGATCGAACGCCGAAGTTTGGGCCAGAAGCTTCTGGCCCTTTTGGGCTGCGTTGGATCGTGAACATGCCGGCCATCGCCAATGTGTTGAACAGCCGGTATGGCGAGATTGTAGATTCTGAACCCAGCCTTCTTGAAATGATAGGAGATGTCTTCTTCTCTGCCCTTTGGCGTATACGGGCCGAGTTGCTGATAGTCCTTGAGACGGCGCATTCCCGGATTGAAAGAATGGCTGAAATATTCCGGGTGCCGCGTTGGGTCCTGCGAAAAGCAGCGAATGCCACGCACGTCTATTTCGGGCATGTCACGGATCAGCGGGTTGAGTTCGTGCCGGGGGCGCAGGCATACCATGCTGGCGTCCGGGCACGCTTCCAGGACCGTAATCGATTCCTTGACGAAGCCGCTGCGCAGGAATTCCCAGTCATCTTCACAATGAAAGATATAGGGTGTATTGACCAGCGCGTAGGCCTTGTCGATCGCCTTCATTTGACCCAGCTGCGGGTTGTTCAAGACAACCTCGACTGCGTATTTAAGGCCGGAAACGACATTTTCTACTTCGGGATTTCCGGTATCTTCAATGACAATGGTTCGAGCGGGCGGCTGATCCAAGGAGCTGAACAAAGAAGTTAGTGTCTCTTTCAGTAGATCAAAGCGGCCGCAACTCGTTAAAACTATCGTATATTCACTCATGACGGGTTCCGGCGTGCCTTGTTGCAATTTTGGTGTCAGAATTCACTGCTGTCACCTTGGTTTGTTTAATATACAGCCCTGATTTTCAGGGGTCAACGTGACGGCAAAATGAAGCGAAAATGACCGATCCAATCATCAACAATGAAACCCGCCCTCCGATCTCGTGCTACATCCGTACAAAAAATGAAGAAAGGCTGATCGGTTCTGTTATCGCAGCCGCTTTCCTGGTTGCACGCGAAGTCGTGGTTGTCGATTGCGGCTCCACCGACGAGACCGTGGCAATTGCGGAACGGCTTGGCGCCCGGGTGATCCAGCAAGCCTGGCTCGGCAACGGGTTTCAAAAGCGGGTCGGGGAAGAAGCGTGCCACTACGACCTGGTGCTGGATCTCGATGCGGACGAAGTGGTCAGCCCCGAACTTGCCGCTGAAATCACGCGTCAGTTCGAGGCGGGAGAACTTGGGCCGATCAATGCGCTGAAGCTCGTCACGGTTCCACCCGTCGGCAAACCCTGGCTTCATCACGCCATCGCCTATCGCAACAAGCTCTATGATCGCCGCGTCGTTCAGCAGCCCGCCCATGCAGCCTGGGATCAGTTCGACGTTCCTGATTCGGTCAAGGTGCGCAGGCTGGCGGCTCCTTTGTACCATCATTCCTATCGCGATTTGACGCAGATGATGGACAAGTTCAATTCGTATAGTCTCGTCCGATCGCGGCAGGGTAAACGACGAAGCCGTCTTTCGGCGCAGATACGAATTGTCTTTGCTCTGCCGATCTACTTCCTGAAATACTACTTCCAACGGGGTCACTATAAGACTGGCGTCTACGGTTTTTCCATCGCGATGATTTCCGCGTTTGGACGTTGGCTGAGTGACGCAAAGACTTATGAAGACTATCTGGCAGCGGACCGCGCCAAAGCTGAACAGCAGAACGACAAGTAGATATCGAAGGTGTTGCGCTGGGTGAGGGAACTCTCCCGTGCGGCCATAAATACATCAAGCCACGCGACCTAGAGAGTCGTGTGGCTTGAGAAGACCCTTTTTCGGGGAAACACGATGCCAGTCTCGAAAAAACAGGCGCAGCGAGCGCTTATCAACCCCAGGTGATGGCGAGGATTTCGTAGGCCTTGGAGCCGCCGGGTGCGTTCACTTCGATCGATTCGCCGACTTCCTTGCCGATCAGCGCGCGGGCGATGGGGGAGGAGATGGAAATGCGGCCCTGCTTCACATCGGCTTCCTGGTCGCCGACGATCTGGTAGACCTTCTCTTCCTCGGTGTCCTCATCCATGAGTTTGACCTTGGCGCCGAACTTGATCGTCGAGCCCGACATCTTGGAGAGGTCGATGACCTCCGCACGGGCGACAAAGTCTTCAAGTTCGCCGATACGGCCTTCATTATGGCTCTGGGCTTCCTTGGCGGCGTGATACTCGGCGTTTTCCGACAGGTCGCCATGGGCGCGCGCTTCGGCAATCGCTTCAATGATTCTCGGACGCTCTTCCTGCTGACGCCAGCGCAGTTCTTCCTGCAGCTTGACGAAACCGCCGTGAGTCATCGGTACCTTTTCAACCATTTTATCCCGTCCTTCAGCCCACGCCGCCCAGGCTCCCGCCCGCGCGAACGCAAAAGAAAACGGTCTCCGGAGAAGAATCCCCGGAACCGTCGAAAGCATTTGAACGGTCCTTATAGCAGATTGCGTCGGCCGAAAGCCAGTTTTTTCGCCGCAGGGCAGCATCCGCCCACAGCGGATCGGGAACAATCACCTGGTGGCATCGTTAGCTAGGGATCGCGGGAGGCGTGTAATGACGATCGGCAATTCTGTGAATCTCGAAGGCCGGATCAACGCGCATCGGCGTCTGCTTGTCGAGCTGCTTTCGGTGATTGCCGCAATTCCCGAGGCGCGCGAGGCGTTGATGGCCATGGCGCGCGACAGCGAAACGGTTTCCGACCACGAGGAAGATCCGGGCATCGAGCCCGATGCCACCTTCGCCGCTCAGCAGATCGTCGACGATGAAATCCGTGCGATCCTGAAGGATGCGATGGCCCGCCTCCAAAACAAGCTATGAGGACAAGATCATGGGTGTGATGCAGACGATTTCCGGTTATTTCAAACAATTCGTCGGCGAAGTGTCAGGCAATCAGGCGATGCACGACCAAGGACGTCGCGAGGCGGCGGATGGCGGCTATCAGGAGAAGGACGAGCAGGCCGTACCGGTCGCGCCGCGTTCCGTGCCAGGTGCCGAGAGTGTGTTTTCGGCAGAAACCGGCCGCGAAAAGATTATCCACGCCGACGCCGTTCCGCAGTTCGAAGTCTCTCAGGCCGGCCGGACGAATGACGGCATTTCGAGTGACAAGCCGCGGGCCGTCACCGGCAGCGATGATGCCACGGCTTACCGCACGCCGCCCGAAATGGAGGCCTCCGCCCGCGATTGGTCCGCCGGCTTCGACGAAGCCGCACCGCGGCAGGATACGGAGACGTCGGTTGCCGACTATTCCGATGTCGAGCAGCTGAAGCTCTACCGTCTTGTTCCGATCGCCGCGGCGACGGACACCAACTGGGATCTTGCGCCGAACCAGGGGGAGGTGATCGTGCGCGCGAGGTCGAGCGGGGATGCCCGCGTCGTGGCGGCGGAAGCCGAACTCGACTTCTTGGAAATCGATGCTCTTCCCGGCGACGGCAATTCCACGACGTCGTCAAGCGCCTTCCGCAACGAAAAACTTTACACCGTCATCGATGAAACCGACCCGGCTTTTCCGGTCGAAGGCCCGCGCGCAGTTGTCGCCGGCACGGTCCGTGTCGACAACATTCGCCCAACCGAGTTTTAAGGAGGCGGCCATGACCCGGAGCCAATCTGCCCGCACGGCGGCGAAACAGCGCGACATTCAGGACGAGGTGGCAGAGGCCGACCGCAAGGACGAGGGCGAAAAGCCGAAGGCCATGCAGGCCGGTGCGCGCCTTTATCCCGTGCCACCGTTCCCCAAGCAACACCAGCCGAAGCCCGGCAGCGAGGCTACGCTCGACCCGCCGCCGATGTACGACGCTCCGTTCTACAAGGGTTCGGAGAAGCTGAAGGGCAAGGTGGCGCTCATCACCGGCGGTGATTCCGGCATCGGCCGGGCGGTGGCGGTGCTTTTTGCCCGGGAGGGTGCGGATGTGGCGATCGCCCATCTCGCCGAAGGGCAGGACGCGAAGGACACGATTGCTGCGGTCGAGAAAGAAGGCCGGCGCTGCATCGCCTTCGCCGGCGACGTCAAGGACAAGGCTTTTTGTCTGCAGATGGTCAAATGTACAGTGAAGGATCTGGGCGGCCTGGATATCCTCGTGAACAACGCGGCCTTCCAGGTCCATGCCAAGGATATTCTCGATCTTTCGGAAGAGCATTTCGACGAGACGCTGAAGACCAATCTCTATGGCTATTTCTTCATGGCGCAGGCGGCGGTGCCGCACATGAAACCGGGATCGGCGATCATCAACACCGGATCGGTCACCGGCCTGGAGGGCTCGAAGGCGCTGCTCGATTATTCGATGACCAAGGGCGGCATCCATGCCTTCACCCGTTCGCTGGCGGGCCAGCTCGTGCCACGCGGCATTCGCGTCAATGCGGTGGCGCCGGGGCCGGTCTGGACGCCGCTCAACCCTTCCGACAAGGAAGCTGAGGATGTCGCAAAATTCGGCGCCGATACGCCGATGAAGCGGCCCGCCCAACCGGAGGAACTGGCACCGGCCTACGTCTTCCTCGCCTCGCCGCAGTGCTCCAGCTACATTACCGGCGAAGTGTTGCCCATCATCGGCGGCTATTAGGAACAAAAAAGCCGGGCGGTGGGACCGCCCGGCTTTTCATGTCTTGGCAAATGGTGCTCAGAAATACGACTGCAGCGGCCGCACTTCGAGCTGGCCCTGCTTCAGCGCCCGAATCGCCTGCGCGGCGGCGAGTGCGCCGGCCATGGTCGTGTAGTACGGCACCTTCTGCATCAGGGCGGCGCGGCGGAGCGACTTCGAATCCGAGATCGCCTTGTTGCCGTCCGTCGTGTTGATGACGAGGCTGACCTGGCGGTTGCGGATGGCGTCCTCGATGTGGGGGCGGCCTTCCTGCACCTTGTTGATCTTGATCGCCTCGATGCCCTTTTCGGCGAGGAAGCGGGCAGTGCCGGACGTCGCCATGACCTTGAAGCCGATGCCGGTCAGGATGTTGATGGCGGGCAGCACGCGTTCCTTGTCCTCATCGCGCACCGACACGAAGACCGTGCCTTCCCGCGGCAGGTCGACGCCGGCACCGAGCTGCGATTTGGCAAAGGCGAGCGCGAAGTCCGTGTCGAGGCCGATGACCTCGCCGGTCGAGCGCATTTCCGGGCCGAGCAGTGTGTCGACACCCGGGAAGCGGGCGAAGGGGAAAACGGCTTCCTTGACGGCGATGTGCTTGAGGTTGCGCGGGTCCGGTTTTTCACCATAGGCGGCGATTGCCGCGTCGAGGCTCTCGCCCGCCATGACGCGGGCGGCGATCTTGGCGATCGGCGCGCCGATGGTCTTTGCCACGAAGGGCACCGTGCGCGAGGCGCGCGGGTTGACTTCGAGCACGTAGATCGTGCCGTCCTTGATGGCGTACTGCACGTTCATCAGGCCGCCGACATTCAGCGCTTTTGCCAGAGCTTTTGTCTGGCGTTCCAGCTCATCGACGGTCTCATTGGACAACGTGTGGACCGGCAGCGAGCAGGCCGAGTCGCCCGAATGGATGCCTGCTTCCTCGATATGTTCCATGATGCCCGAGACGAAGACGTCCTTGCCGTCGCAGAGCGCGTCGACATCGACTTCCACCGCATTCGACAGGTAGCTGTCGAAGAGCAGCGGGTTCTTGCCGAGCAGGGTGTTGATCTGGCCGGTCTTGTCGTTCGGATAGCGCTGCTTGATATCTTCCGGCACGAGGCCCGGAACGGTGTCGAGCAGGTAGGTCTGCAGCATCGATTCCGAATGGATGATCTGCATGGCGCGGCCGCCGAGCACGTAGGACGGGCGCACGACGAGCGGGAAGCCGATCTCGGCCGCGACCAGACGGGCCTGCTCGACGGAATAGGCGATGCCGTTGTTCGGCTGGGCGAGGTCCAGCTTCTGGAGCAGCTTCTGGAAGCGATCACGGTCTTCGGCAAGATCGATCATGTCCGGCGCTGTGCCGAGGATCGGGATGCCGTTCTTTTCCAGCGCTTCGGCAAGCTTCAGCGGCGTCTGGCCGCCGAACTGTACGATGACGCCGACGAGTTCGCCGTTGGTCTGCTCGGCCTTCAGGATCTCGATGACGTCTTCTGCCGTCAGCGGCTCGAAATAGAGACGGTCGGACGTGTCGTAGTCGGTCGAGACCGTTTCCGGGTTGCAGTTGATCATGATCGCTTCATAGCCGGCATCCTTCAGCGCGAAGGCGGCATGGCAGCAGCAATAGTCGAACTCGATGCCCTGGCCGATGCGGTTCGGGCCACCGCCGAGGATGACGACCTTCTTGCGGTTGGAAATTTCGGCTTCCGAGCGCGTCGCACCGGCAAACGGCGTCTCGTAGGTCGAGTACATGTAGGCGGTCGGCGAGGCGAACTCGGCGGCGCAGGTGTCGATGCGCTTGAAGACCGGGCGCACGTCGAGGCGGTTGCGCAGTTCCGCGACTTCTTTCGGACGCTTGGCCGACAGGGTGGCGAGGCGGGCGTCGGAGAAGCCCATGGCCTTCAGCATGCGCAGGTTCTCGGCGTCTTCCGGCAGGCCGTGCTCGCGGATGCGGGCCTCCATGTCGACGATCGCCTTCAGCTGCTCGAGGAACCACGGGTCGATCTTCGAGCCTTCATGTGCCTCTTCGAGGGTGAAGCCGAGGCGCAGCGCCTGGGCGACCATGCGCAGGCGGTCCGGCGTCGGCGTGGAAATGGCGGCGCGGATGGCGTTCTTGTCGTTGCCGTCGCTGAGGCCGGGAATCTCGATCTCGTCGAGGCCGGTGAGGCCCGTTTCGAGGCCGCGCAGGGCCTTCTGTAACGATTCGGCGAAGGTGCGGCCGATGGCCATGACTTCACCGACCGACTTCATGGCCGTCGTCAGCGTCGGTTCGGCGCCCGGGAATTTTTCGAAGGCGAAACGCGGGATCTTCGTGACGACATAGTCGATCGACGGTTCGAACGAGGCCGGCGTCGCACCACCGGTAATGTCGTTCTCCAGTTCGTCGAGCGTATAGCCGATGGCGAGTTTGGCGGCGATCTTGGCGATCGGGAAGCCGGTCGCCTTCGACGCGAGCGCAGAAGAGCGCGAAACGCGCGGGTTCATTTCGATGACGACGAGGCGGCCGTTTTCCGGATTGACGGCGAACTGCACGTTCGAGCCGCCGGTCTCGACGCCGATCTCGCGCAGCACCGCAATCGAGGCGTTACGCATGATCTGGTATTCTTTGTCCGTCAGCGTGAGGGCAGGGGCGACCGTGATCGAATCACCCGTGTGCACGCCCATCGGATCGATGTTTTCGATGGAGCAGATGATGATGCAGTTGTCCGCCGTGTCGCGGACGACCTCCATCTCGTATTCCTTCCAGCCGAGCACCGATTCTTCGATCAGCACTTCGGTCGTCGGCGAGGCGTCGAGACCGGAATTGACGATCTCGAAGAATTCCGAGCGGTTGTAGGCGATGCCGCCGCCGGTGCCGCCCATCGTGAAGGACGGGCGGATGATGGCGGGAAGGCCGATCGTGTCGAGCGCCTGCGCGCCGATCGCCATGGCATGGCTCATGTAGCGCTGCTTGCGGTCGGTCTCGCCGAGGTTCCACTGGTTTTCCAGCTCGTCCAGCGCCTTGTCGAGCGCATCGCCGGACAGCTGCGCCTTCACCTTGGCGCGCTCGGCCTCATGCGCCTTGCGGTCGACGTCCTTGATCTCGGTGGCGTTGGCGAGTAGCGACTTCGGCGTCTCGAGGCCGATGCGGGCCATCGCTTCGCGGAACAGCGCGCGGTCTTCGGCCATGTCGATGGCGGCGGGCTTGGCGCCGATCATCTCGACATTGTAGCGGTCGAGCACGCCCATGCGCTTCAGCGAGAGCGCCGTGTTGAGCGCGGTCTGGCCGCCCATGGTGGGGAGAAGCGCGTCCGGCCGTTCCTTGGCGATGATCTTTGCCACGACTTCCGGGGTGATCGGTTCGACATAGGTCGCGTCGGCAAGGCCCGGGTCGGTCATGATCGTCGCCGGGTTGGAGTTGACGAGGATGACGCGGTAGCCTTCCTCCTTCAGCGCCTTGCAGGCCTGGGTGCCGGAATAGTCGAATTCGCAGGCCTGACCGATGACGATCGGCCCCGCGCCGATGATGAGGATCGATTTCAAATCTTGGCGCTTGGGCATCTCTCTATCCGTTCTTCCGCGTGCGCGAAAAACCGGCCATGGTGATGGGTTCACCGGGCCGGGCGCGCAAAATGGTCTTTCAAGGCTAGAAGCGGCTTATAGGCAAATGCGGGGGCAAGCGGAACCCCGAAAATGGCGCCATCGACAGGAAAAGTCAGGGACGCATACCATCCTGCCGTCGGCAAACAGGCGGCGTCCATAATAGTCTTGTACATGCCGGCAAATTTCGTCTTCTTGGAGGGAGAATCGGTCACGCGGGGAAAATCCCAGTGCGGGTCGATTTTGGGAGTGTGAACGATGCTGCCGCAGGAAACCGATGTGCTGATCGTCGGGGCGGGACCAAGCGGTCTCGCGCTCGCCGTCACCCTGCAACAGGCGGGCATTCGTCCTGTCATCGTCGATCGGCTCGCCGCCGGCGAGAACACTTCTCGCGCCGCCGTCATCCATGCGCATACGCTTGAAGTGCTGGAACGCATCGGCGTGACGGACGAATTCGAGGCGCGGGGTCTCGTCCTCACCCGCTTTGCTTTGCGTGATCATGACAAGGCGCTGTTGGAACTCGACTTCTCCATGCTGCCCTCGCGCTACGCCCAGATCCTCATGATCCCGCAGGACGAGACCGAAGCGATCCTTGCCGAGCGGCTGACGAGCCTCGGTGGCAATGTCGAGCGCGGCGTTTCCGCAACGACGATCGAGCCCGATTCGAGTGGGGCGACGGTGCATCTTGAAACGTCGGATGGTCCGAGGACGATCCGAGCGCGTTATGTCGTTGGCGGTGACGGCATGCACAGCGTGGTGCGCAGTGCGGCCGGCATCACCTTCGATGGCGAGACCTACGGCGAATCTTTCGTGCTCGCCGACGTGCACATGGACTGGGGCTTGAGCGACGAGGTGACGTTGTTCTTCTCGCCTGAGGGCATGGGTGTTGTCGCGCCGCTGCCGGACAACCGCTACCGCATCGTCGCACCGGTCGAGGCGGCCCCGGAAGCGCCCGACGCCGCCTTCGTGCAGGCGCTTCTCGACGCCCGCGGCCCGCGCCAGAACCCTGGTCGGGTGCGCGATGTCATCTGGAGTTCGCGCTTCCGCGTGCACCATCGTGTCGCGCCGCGCTATCGATCCGGTCCGCTCTTCATCATGGGGGATGCGGCCCATGTGCACAGCCCGGCCGGTGGGCAGGGCATGAACACCGGGCTGGTCGATGCCGTCGTGCTCGGGCAATTGCTTGCCGATGTGTTGCGCGGCAAGGCACCCGAGGCAGCGCTGGACCTCTATGAAGAGAAGCGCCGTCCGGCCGCCGCCGAAGTGCTGGAGCTGGCAAGCCGCCTGACGAAGGTCGCGACCGTGCGCAGTTCACTCGGCCGCGTCATGCGCAACGTCGCCCTGCGCGTTCTCGGCTCTTCGCCGGTCTTCCGTCGCAAGCTCACGCTTAACCTGTCGGGTCTCGCCCGCAAGGGGATGGGCATGGTGCCTCCGCGCTGAGGGCTACCCCCTCATCCGGCCCTTCGGGCCACCTTCTCCCCGAGGGGAGAAGGGAAACGAGGCGTTGGTGACCTTCCCCTTCTCCCCAGCGGGGAGAAGGTGCCGGCAGGCGGATGAGGGGGTGCCGCAGGCGTCGAGCGTGGGCGTCTAATCAATCCGTCGCCAGTATTCCCGGCAGTTCCTGCAAGATGCTGTCCCTTGCCCGCAGGCTCGTGCGCGGCTCCTGCTTCTTCTCGTCCTGCACCAACCGGGCGAAAACCACGGTGCGTTCGTCGCGGCGTGCCCATCCGACATACCAGCCCCATGGCCGGTTATAGTCGAAATTGCCGTCGGCCTTTCGGGGATAGGCCATGCCGGTCTTGCCCTGTGCGCCCCAGCCGTCGGCAATGTCGCGCCGCTCGATAATCTCCATGGCCGCATCCATCGCCTCGACGGAGACCGGCAGTTCGTGGTTCACCAGCTTCTTGAGGAATTCGATCTGCTCGCGCGGTGAGATTTTCAGCGAGGAGGCGATCCAGGCGCGCTCCAGCCCATTGTTCTTGCCGGGATCGCCCGTCATGTCGGCATTGCCGTAGCCGAAGGCATCGGCGTAATCGCGCAGCTGCTCGTAGCCGAGAAATTCCGTGATGCGCTGTGAAAACCAGACGACGGAGAACTCCATCCAGCGTTTCGGCGTCGTCGGCTGACGCCAGGCATCGCCGCCCCAGTCCGGATAGCCCTTCATGAACGGCAGGACCGGCTCATTTGCATCTTCCAGATAGCCGGAATCGTAGCCCATCACGGCAAGCGGCACCTTGAAGGTGGAGGCGGGGGTGACGCGGCTTGCGCAATCGCCCTTTTCCAGAATGACCTCGTTGCTCCCCGCATCGGCAACGATCGTACAAATAATGCGGGCTTGCGCAGGCGCGCTGATGCTGGCAGCCAGCAGGGCGCTGGCCGCGAAAAGACGGATATTCATCACGTTTTCCTCGAGTTCCGAATGGCTTGTGCATTCTGGATAGCAATGCTTTGATGCCCTGACAAAAGATCAATACTGGTCTTAGCCATTAGGAAAATTGGGGCATTGCCATGGTTCGGCCATACCTGCCGCTGAACGCCTTTCGCGCCTTCGAGGCGTCTGCCCGGCATCTCAGTTTTACGCGCGCGGCGATCGAGTTGAACGTCACGCAGGCGGCCGTCAGCCATCAGGTGAAGAGTCTGGAGGAACAGCTTGGCGTCGTTCTATTCAAGCGCCTGCCGCGTGGGCTGATGATTACGGCCGAGGGGGAAAGCCTGCTGCCGGTGCTGCGCGACAGCTTTGACCGCATGGCGGATGCCGTGGAGCGATTTCGCAGCGGTCATGTGCGGGAAATCCTGACGGTCGGCGCGGTCGGCACCTTCGCCGTCGGCTGGCTGCTGCCGCGCCTCGCGACCTTCCGCGAGCGGCACCCCTTCGTGGAGGTGCGGCTTTCCACCAACAACAACCGCGTCGATCTCGCCGCCGAGGGGCTGGACTTCGCCATCCGTTTCGGCGCCGGCGCCTGGCACGGTACGGATGCCATCAGGCTTTTCGACGCGCCGCTCTCTGTTCTCGCCACGCCCGCCGTCGCGCGGGATTTAAGGGAGCCGGAGGACCTGTTCGGCCTGACGCTGCTGCGTTCCTATCGCCGCGACGAATGGACCCGCTGGTTCGAAGTGGCCGGCCTGCCGCGCACCCCGCCGCCGCAGAGTGCCATCGTCTTCGATACGTCGCTTGCGATGATGGAGGCGGTGTTGCAGGGCGCGGGTGTGGGGCTCGCGCCGCCTTTGATGTTTTCCCGGCTGCTGTCCGCCGGCGCCGTCGTTCAGCCGTTCAAGACGAGCGTCGTGCTTGGCAGCTACTGGCTCACGCGCCTGCAATCGCGTAGCGCCACCCCGGCCATGTCCGCCTTCGCCAACTGGCTTGGGGAGACGGTGGCGGAGGAGGGGCTGGGCTAACCGATCATGTCAGGTTGCGGCGGCGTTCCAGTTCCGCCGCAGTTGGCGTCTCGAATTCGAAGGAGCCGGTGGCGACGTCGCCGGCGCGGGCATATTTGTTCATGACGACACCGGAATCGCTGGTACGCGATTCGATCAGCGTCAGTGCGCGCGGGAAGGACGCGTCACCGAATAGCCGCTTGCCCTTGCCCAGAATGACCGGGAAGACGGAGACGTGGATCTCGTCGACGAGGTCGTTTTCGAAAAGTGCCTTGAGGAACTCCGTGGAGCCCTGCGTCAGGAGGTCCGGTCCGTCCTCGCTCTTCAGCGCCTTCACAGCGGCAATCGCATCGGCGCCGAGGACATGGCTGTTCTGCCAGGTGGTCTTGAAGGCCGGATTGCGGGTCGCGACATATTTGTTGATGCGGTCGAAGAGCGGGCCGATCGGGTCGTCCTTCGCCGCATAGGGCCAGTGGGCGGCGAAGATGTCGTAGGTCTTGCGGCCGAGCAGCAAGTCGAACGGCCTCGAAAAGAGTTCGCCGATGAAAGCCCCCATCTTTTCGTCAAAGAGCGGGGCGACCCAGCCGCCGAATTCGAAGCCGCCGATCGGGTCTTCCTCCGGGCCGCCCGGTGCCTGCATGACGCCGTCAAGGCTGATGAAGGCGCCGACAATGATCTTTCTCATGGGGTTTCTCCTGGCAGGATGTTGAACTGATACCTAGAGCATTGCCGCTTTTCTTCGAATCGCGAAAAAGCTCTATCTCTTTGTTTTTACGCAGTTCGCGGCACGCAAATCGCCGCGCACTTTTGCTGGACTTGCTCTAGAGACGAACGGCGGATGCGCCACCCGACAACCGTTCGAAAATTCTTTCCCCTAACCCCAGCGGCCGCGCACCGCCTCGGTGCGACTGCGGCTGACCGGAATTTCCTGCCCGTCCTTCATAAGGACCGCCAGCCGGCCTTCGGCGCGCAGTAATCTTTCCACATGGCTGTCGGCGACGAAATGCGAGCGGTGCACCTGCAGCCCCGGCGTGTCGCCAAGTTCTTTCAGGGCATCGGAAAAGCGGAGCAGGATCAGCTCACGCCCGCGGCTCGTCGTGACCTCCGTGTAGTGGTCGGCGACGGTCATGTGCAGGATTTTCCCGCGGTTCTCCGGTTTCAGGCGGCGTAGCAGGGCGACCTCCGCCCGGTCTTCCGTCGCCGGCGCAGGGGCCGGGGCAAGCGTTTCGACCGACTTGCTGCCCATCGTCATATAGGTCAGGCCGCAGAAGAGGGCAGAGAGGAGGAGGCCGCTGGCTATGCTTTCGGCAAGGCTCGAAACCGTCACCGCGCCGCCGAAGGTCGCAAGGCTGATCGCCTCCGTCGCCAATCCCACCGGCACCCCTGCAACGAGCGTGCCGAGCGCGATGCGGCCGGCAAGGCTTGGAACGCGGTGCAGCAGAAGCGTGTTCACGAGCACGAGGGCGGTGACCGCAATGCTCCAGGCGACGGCGTGCAGCACAAGCCAGAAGCCAAGGCGCGGCACGGTCGCCAACCGCTCGGCGGTGCCATAGGGGCCGGTCACCCAGAAGATCAGCACGACAGCGCCAAACGTTGCCCAGAACCGCGGCGAGCGCAGAAAGACCTGCAGTTCACGAAGCGCGGATTGCAGGAAGGGGCGTTCCACGAAGTTTTCCGTCCGTTCGGGCCAAAGCGTTTGAGGCGATCCGATCAATGGCTGAAGACGGGGTCGATTTCAACCTTGCCCGGAACCTGCCATGACCTTCGAACCTCTTCTCGACGCCCCCTTTGCCGTGCAGTTCCATGTCGCCACCGTGCTGCCGGCTGCCGTGCTGGGCGCCGTCCTGCTCGCCCGCCGGAAGGGAACGCCCGCCCACCGCCTTCTGGGGAAAATCTGGCTGCTGCTGATGGTGGTGACGAGTTTTTCGACCTTCTTCATCCATGACCTGAAGACAGTCGGAAACTTCAGCCCGATCCATCTGCTCTCGGTCTATGTCATCGTGGGCAGTATCCCCGCGATCCGCGCCGCGCGTCGCCGCGATATCCGCACGCACCGGGCCCATGTCGCCGGCATGTATTTCGGCGGCATCGTGGTCGCGGGGCTGTTCACCCTTGTGCCGCACCGCGTGATGGGCGCGATGATCTTCGATGGCATATCGGGCCTCGCAAGCGGCTTGGCCACGGCCTTCGTCTGTGTCCTGCTGGTTGCGGCCGGTGCACTTGCGATCCGCGAAGCCGGCTGGTCGGAGCGTTTCGAGACATTCCGGCGGCGCTGAACGCGGGGGCAGCGGTTAAATCGCGATAGGGCGGGTTAGTCGCCCCTGCCTCTGCTTTTCCGGCGCCAAACATCCTCATGGGGCTGTCTGTCAATACGTATGGCCGGCGCTATCTCGTTGACGTCATTGCTAGTTCTGGCGTCGCGGCGGCGGCAATTGTCGTCGTCACGGCGGTGTTCAGGCTTTCTCCCGTGCGAAGCAAACGCGAAGCAACGGCCGCAACAGCGGCTTAGACTGTTGCCGCCATTGAATTTATAGTGGTCCCTGTTATCTGAGGAAGCTGAGGGCACTTTTGTCCGCAGGAACGCCCAGAGGGCGAACGGGAGATCTCGCAATGGAATGGAAAGGTCGTCGACAGTCGAGCAACATCGAGGACCAGCGCGGCGCCGGGCCTTCGGCGGGCGGAAGCAATCCGTTCGGTCGCGGCAATGGCGGGTTTCGCCTTCCGACGGGCGGTGGACGCCGCGCCGGCGGCGGCATGAGCATCGGCACGATCGTCCTCCTCGTCGTCGTCTACTTCGTCTTGAAGATGATGGGCATCGACCTGTTGCAGGTGATGGGCGAGGGCGGTGGCGGGCAGGTCAGCATGCCGGGCTTCGAGCAGACCGAAACTGCCAGCAAGCGGACGTCGCCGCAGGAGGAAGAAACCAAGGCCTTCATGTCGACGGTGCTGGCCGAGACGGAAGACACCTGGAACGGCATCTTCCAGTCGGCCGGCGAAAAGTATGAGGAGCCGAAGATGGTGCTCTTCTCGGGGTCCGTGCAGTCGGCCTGCGGCTTTGCCTCGGCGGCTTCCGGTCCGTTCTATTGCCCGGGCGACCGCAAGGTCTATCTCGACATGAGCTTCTTCGACGAACTCGCCAACAAGTTCGACGCGGCTGGCGATTTCGCCCAGGCCTATGTCGTTGCCCACGAGGTCGGCCATCACGTGCAGAACCTCACCGGCGTGCTACCGCGCTTCAACCAGCAGCGTCAGCGCATGAGCGAGGTGGAAGCCAACCAGATGTCGATCCGCGTCGAACTCCAGGCCGATTGCTACGCCGGCATCTGGGGCAAGTACACGCAGCAGAAGGGATTGCTCGAGACCGGCGACCTGGATGAAGCGCTGAATGCCGCGACCCAGATCGGCGACGATACGTTGCAGAAGCGCATGCAGGGTTATGTCGTGCCGGAAAGTTTCAACCACGGCACCTCCGATCAGCGTCGCCGCTGGTTCAAGCGTGGCTTCGATACGGGCCGCGTCGATGCCTGCGACACGTTCAAGGGTGACGTGTAACCCTTCCGTCGGGCTACTCCAAAGATGGAGTGCCTCCCGAAAATGCCATCACGTCTTTGGCGTGATGGCCTCGATCGCCCGCTGGAAACGAAAATTCAGCGTTCCATCGGCATTGCCATTGTAGTCGCCGGTAAACGTCAGCCTCTTTTGCGCTTCGGCGATGACTGCTTTTGGCCAGGGGCTGGGGCTGTCCTCCGTAAGGCTGGCGCGTGCCGCTTTCGAGCCCTTTCGTACGGCAAAGACCAGCCATAGGGCCGCTGTTTTTTCGTCGCGGGCTATGATCCGCCCTTCGGCATATTGCCGGGCCATGACGTACATGGCGTAGCCGTCGCCAACATTGGCGCGTCGCTGGAGCAAGTCTACGGAATCGCCCATGAGTGCGACGCCCTGCGCAAGCTGCGCGCCTTCCGAACTGCCCGCTTCCGCCGCTTTCGACAGCCAACTGAATGACGTGCCGGTGTCGAACGGGATATCGTCAGCCGCGACGTACATCTTGCCGGTTGCAAGCATCGAAAGCACGATCCCCTGGGCCGCAGATTTTTGGAAGAGCGGCAAGGCCTCGATGTTGCGTCGGGCTGCATAGAGGGCAAGCGCCATCTGCGCCTGTGCTGTTGCCGAATCCGGCATTGCCTTCAACAAGGCTCCGCAGCTGTCGAGCGCGACGTCCTTTCTCAGCCTGTATGGATCGAAATCCCCAAAATCCTTCATATCGGCCAGTTTTTCAGCCGAGATCGTGAAGGCATCGCAGGCCGCGGCATTCTTGGCCGTCTCCGTGCTCAACCGCTCGACGTCTTCGTCTATGAGGGAGTCGTTGGAGCCGGACAGCGCCGCAACCGCTTCGCCCGACTTGACGGTGTTGTCGACCGACGGAGTGCCCAGCGTGACAGAGCCATCGGCTGTCGGCAGTGTTTCCGGCACGGGGCGCTTCTCATCGGCGCTTTTTGCCGTCACGCCGGGTAGCTCGACACGGGCGGCTGTCCCGTTGTCCGGCAGCATGTAGATATCGCTGCGAATGCTGTCGCGATATTCCGGAAACTGCTCGTGATTTTGCGTTTGCGCGAGATCGGCGACATCGATCTGCACACGTTTTGCCAGGCTGGAGAGGCTCAGGCCTGGCGTCCTCAGCAGCGGCAGCAGCTTGCGCGTGAAGACCGAGTTGCGGTCGTTGTCCTCTCCGCGCAGCCTGTCGAGTGCCCGCTGGCCCGCGCCGGCGGACAGCAGAACAAAGGTGCCCTGAGGGGCGTTCACCGGTGCCAGGCCGCGCTCGTAGCCGGCTGATTTGAAGACATTGGGAAGGGGATTGTCGCGGCAGGCGTCCAGCACGAAGATGCCGACCACCCGCTTGTCGCGAAGCCGTGCCAGCAGGCTGTCCACGGCCTGCGAGAGATCCTCCGCCGTGTCCTGAGTGGCTTCCCGGGGAAAGTCCACGGGAAGCAGGAGATTACGGTCCCGCGGAGCGACGCCGTGACCGGAAAAGAAGAAGAAGGCCGTGTCGCCGGGGCGGAGCTGGCTTTCGAATTCACCGAACTTTGTCACCGATTGTGTGCGGGTGAAGTTGAAGCCGGTCAGGATGACGTCGAATTTCAGATCGTCGCGCAATGTTGCACTGATGGCGTCCGCGTCGCTGACAGCCCTTTCGAGGACGGGAAGTTGCTGATATCGGTCGTTGCCGATGACGAGGGCCACCTTTCGCGCTTGCGCCGGGCCTGCGCCTGCCAGAAGAGCCATAAAAAGGAACAGGAGGGCGGCCGCCCTTCCGGCGGCCGCGGTTGCCGGCATCGCTTTCATTCGCGTCGTTCCCCGTCAGCGTTCAACGAATGATAGCTGATCCAGACAGGCCGGCAACATATTAGGCCTGTCTTCTTCGCGTGGCAGCAGCCCTGGCGCTCGTGAGCGAACTGTCGCCTAAACCCGCTTTTCGCTGTCCATATGGACGAGCTGAGCTGCCGGGTAGCGCTCGCCGGCGGCGGCGTCCTTCGGCATGGCGGCCTCGATGGCGGCGAGGTCGGTTTCGGTGAGCGAGACCTGCTGGGAGCCGAGCGCCTCCGTCAACCGGTCGCGGCGGCGGGCACCGACGAGGGGCACGATGTCCGCACCCTGCGCGGCTACCCAGGCGATGGCGAGCTGAGCGACGCTGGCGCCTTTTTCGTCGGCGACGCGGCGCAGTTCCTCGACGAGCGCGAGATTGCGATCCACATTGCCGTCTTGGAAGCGCGGGCTCATGGTGCGGAAATCGCCGCCGGCCGTCGCACCCTTCTGCCAATGGCCGCTGATCAGGCCGCGTGACAGCACGCCATAGGCGGTGACGGGGATGCCGAGCGCCCGGCAGGTCGGCAGGATATCGTCCTCGATGCCGCGCGAGATCAGCGAATACTCGATCTGCAGATCCGAGATGGGGTGCACGGCGGCAGCGCGGCGGATCGTCTCCGAGCCAACTTCCGAAAGCCCGATATGGCGGATGTAGCCGGCCTTCACGAGGTCGGCGAGGGCGCCAATGGTCTCCTCGATCGGCACGGCCGGATCGAGGCGGGACGGGCGGTAGATGTCGATATGGTCGGTGCCGAGCCGTTGCAGTGAGTAGGCGAGGAAGTTCCGGATCGCCGCCGGGCGGGAATCATAGCCGCTCCATACACCGTCCGGTCCGCGTAGCGCGCCGAACTTCACGCTCAGCACCACATCCTCGCGGCGGCGCTCCTTCAGCGCCTCGGCGATCAGCATCTCGTTGTGGCCCATGCCGTAGAAGTCGCCGGTATCGAGCAGGTTGATGCCGGCGTCGAGTGCGGCGTGGATGGTGGCGATGCTTTCCGCCCGGTCGGCCGGGCCATACATGCCGGACATGCCCATGCAGCCGAGCCCGATCGTGGACACTGTGGGGCCGGACTTGCCGAGGGTTACGGTTTTCATGGCGTCTCTCCTGTGATCTGCCTTCTGGTCGACGCTCTTCTACCGCGTCCGGCTTTGTGCGATAATCCGGTCTCTGTTTGACAAGCTGTGCGGATATCCGAACAATGAACGCCATTCCCCTTGCAGACCTCGATACCTTCGTCGCGATCGCCCGTGTGAAGAGTTTTCGCGCGGCGGCGAAACTGCGCGGCGTCTCCGCCTCGGCACTCTCCGAAGCGATGCGGCGCCTGGAGGCGCGGCTTGACCTGCGCCTGTTTAACCGCACGACGCGCAGCGTGACGTTGACGGATGCCGGCGAGCGTCTGCTCGAACGGCTGGTGCCGGCGCTGTCAGAGGTCGAGGCGGCGATCGATGGCGTCAACAGCCTGCGGGATCGCCCGGTCGGCCGGTTGCGGCTCAACGTGCCGGGTATCGTCGCCCGCTTCGTGCTGCCGCCGATCGTCACGCCGTTCCTCAAGACCTATCCAGGCATCACGCTGGAAGTCGCCTCCAACGATGCGCTGGTGGATGTGCTGGCCGCCGGTTTCGACGCCGGTATCCGTTATGAGGAGGCGCTGCACCAGGACATGATCGCCGTGCCGATCGGCCCGCGCCGCCAGCGCTTCGTGGTGGCCGCCGCCCCGTCCTACCTTGCCGAACACGGCGTGCCGGAGCATCCGCGCGACCTGATGCAGCATCGCTGCATCCTGCATCGCTTCGCAAGCGGCCGCGTGCTGACCTGGGCGTTCGAGCGGGGGGAGGAGAGGGTGTCGATCATGCCGCCCGCCTGCCTTGTTTCCGAATCGAACGAGGTGGAGCAGCATGCGGCCATCGCCGGCCTTGGCATCGTCTGCACCTTCGAGGAGTTTCTGGCGCCGGGGCTCGCCTCCGGTGCACTGCAGGTGGTGATGCCGGACTGGATCCAGACCTTTTCCGGTCCCTTCCTCTATTACCCGAGCCGCACCCTGATGCCGGCACCGCTGCGCGCCTTCGTGGATTTTGTGAAGGCCAATCCCTGGCTCGAATGACAGGAGGATGAGCAAAGCGCATCGGATTCATCAAAAAATTTGCAATGTTCACGGATTGTTTCGCGGAAAAAAGTGAAATAGAACTCTTCGCCTGACGTTTTGCCCGTCCGGTCGGGCGCCGATCACTCCAGAGGACATACCATGATCGATGCCAGGACAACCCGGCGCGGGCTCTTCATCGTCTTCATGATCATGTTCCTCGATGTGATCGGCATCGCCATCATCATGCCGGTTCTGCCGACGTATCTGCGCGAACTGACGGGTGACAGCCTCAGCGAGGCGGCGATCGACGGTGGATGGCTGTTGCTCGTCTATGCCGGCATGCAGTTCCTGTTTGCGCCGTTCATCGGCAACCTGTCCGATCGTTTCGGCCGGCGGCCGGTGCTGCTCGCCTGCATTCTCACCTTCGCCATCGACAACCTCATCTGTGCGCTCGCGACGAGCTACTGGATGCTCTTCATTGGCCGGGTGCTGGCGGGCATCAGCGGCGCGAGCTTCGGCACGGCGGCTGCCTACATCGCCGACGTCTCGACCGATGAAACCCGCGCGAAAAATTTCGGACTGATGGGCATCGCCTTCGGCACGGGCTTCGCGCTCGGGCCGGTGATCGGCGGCCTGCTTGGCGAGTTCGGGCCGCGCATCCCGTTCTACGGCGCGGCAGCGCTTGCCTTCCTCAATTTCGTTGCTGCCTGGTTTCTGCTGCCGGAGAGCCTGGAGCCCGCCAACCGCCGCCGCTTCGAGTTCTCGCGTGCCAATCCGCTCGGCACGCTGCTCCAGATGCGCAACTATCCCGGCGTGCTGTGGATCGGCCTCGTCTTCTTCTGTTATTGGCTTGCGCATTCCGTCTACCCCTCGGTCTGGTCCTTCGTCGCGGCGTTCCGCTACGGCTGGAGCGAAGGGCAGATCGGGCTGTCGCTTGGCGTTTTCGGCATCGGTGGTGCCATCGTCATGGCGTTCGTGCTGCCGCGCGTCGTGCCGAGGCTCGGCGAATATCGCACCGCGGTGCTCGGCCTTTCCTTCTCCATTCTGGGGCTTGCCGGCTACGGAGCGGCCTGGCAGGGCTGGATGGTCTATGCCGTGATCGCGTGCACGGCGCTTGAAAGCCTGGCCGATCCACCATTGCGCTCCATCGCCTCGGCCCGCGTGCCGCCATCGGCCCAGGGCGAGTTGCAAGGCGCGCTTACCAGCGTTTCCAGCTTCACCACGATCATCGGGCCGCTGATCTTCACGCAGGTGTTCAGCCACTTCACCGGGCCGCAGGCGCCGGTGGTTTTCGCCGGCGCGCCTTACGCGCTCGCCGCGGTGATCCTGCTTCTCGGTCTCGCAATCTTCGCGGTGAAGCTGCGCGGCGCTGGCGCCGGCCCGACGGAGACTTTGGAGCCGGAAAATGCCTGAAGCGCTTTCAAACGTGACGTTTTGACGAAATTTTTGCCGGAAGCGGGCGGTAAATGCCCGGTTTCGCGCAGTTTTGATGAAAACATCAAATCTATTCGATTGATCGCGGCCGGAACATGTGATCCGAAGCAACGCGAAAGTGAGAACTATCATGCACATCGCAATGCATCGCGAGGACAATAGCTGGGGCGCCCATTTCAAGGCGACCTTCACCCTCGGCGTGCCGCTGATCGGCGCACAGCTCGCCCAGCTCGGCATTCACACGACGGACGTGGTCATCCTCGGACGACTGGGTGCTGCGCATCTGGCGGCGATCGTGCTGTCGAGCCAGTTCTTCTTCACCATCTTCATCCTCGGTTCGGGCTTCGCCAATGCCGTCATGCCCATGGTGGCGCAGGCCTATGGTCGCGGCGACACCGTTTCCGTGCGCCGCTCCGTGCGCATGGGCATGTGGGTGGTGCTGATCTATTCGGTGCTGATGATCCCGCTGTTCTACAGTGCGGAAAACATCCTGCTCTATGCCGGCCAGAAGCCGGAAGTCGCAGCCCTTGCCGGCAGCTACCTAAAGATCGCGCAATGGGGCATAGGCCCGGCGCTGCTGTTCATGACGCTGCGCGGCCTTGTCAGCGCGCATGGCCGGGCCGGCATCGTGCTCTATGTCACGATCACCATCCTGACGATCAACGCGGTCCTCGCCTATGGCCTGGTGCTCGGCCATTTCGGCCTCCCGGCCCTGGGCATGGATGGGGCGGCCATCGCCTCCGTCGTCGTCAACGTGCTGAGCTTCCTGCTCATCACCGCCTATATCCAGTCGCGCGCCGACATGCGCCGCTACGAACTCTTCGTGCGCTTCTGGCGGCCGGACTGGCAGGCCTTTCGCGAGGTCCTCCATCTCGGCCTGCCGATCGGTCTCACCATGCTGGCAGAGGTCAGCCTCTTCACCGGGGCCTCGCTGCTGATGGGCAACATCGGCACGCTGGAGCTTGCCGCCCACGGCATCGCGCTGCAGCTCGCCTCCGTCGCCTTCATGATCCCGCTCGGACTGGCGCAGGCCGGCACCGTGCGTGTCGGCGTGGCGCATGGCCGGGGTGATCATCTCGGCATCGTGCGTGCCGCCTGGGCCGTGCTCATCGTCGCCGCGATCATCGCGGTCGGCGGCGGCGTTCTCTTCGCTGCCATTCCGACGACGCTCGCCTCGATCTTCCTCGACAAGGCAGGTAAGGATTCGGCCGCAGTGCTCGCCATCGCCGGCCCCTTCGTGGTGATCGCCGGCGTCTTCCAGCTCGTCGATGGCTTGCAGGCGATTGCCGCCGGCCTGCTGCGCGGCCTGAAGGATACCCGCATCCCGATGATCCTAGCGCTGATCTCCTACTGGCCGATCGGCTTTCTTGCCGCCTGGTTCTTCGCCTTCCCGGCCGGCTTCGGCGGTATCGGCGTGTGGTTCGGCTTCCTCGCCGGCCTCGCTGCCGCCTCCGTGCTGCTCAATTGGCGCTTCTACCGGCTGGTGCGACAAGCATCCTAATCAGTAAAGAAGTCCTGCCAGGAGCCATCGACAACGGCCCCGTAGGGCGAGCCTTGCTGGTTCGTAACATCTACTCTACCGCTGCCATGCTCCACGCGAATGCGGCAATAAATGGCGAGTGCGATGTTTGCCCGAACGCTCTGATGGCTTTTGAACCATTGCTTGTGAACGACGATAACCTTTGCGCTGGCACCCCTATAATCAATACGATCGATAACGTTCAGGGCAGGCGAAGTAGTCAAGAAAACGTTTTCGTAATAGCAGGCTGCCTCTGGTACTGCGGATCTGAACTCAGCTTCTGCATTTGCATGGCCTCCCATGCACATCAAAGCGAGCAAGGCATAACGAGCGGTCTTCATCTAGGCATCCGCGATCCATTTGTCGGTCATGTTCTTGCTAATGCAGGGATTTGCAATTGAAAAGGCCCCGGACGCGATGTCCGGGGCCTTTCGTTTCATCGGGATAGAGCCGCGCTTACGCCCGCTCTGGAATGGCCTCTTCGCCCTTCTTCGCGCGCACCAGGTTGATGAAGCGGCGGAAGAGGTAATGGCTGTCCTGAGGGCCGGGGGAGGCTTCGGGGTGGTGCTGGACGGAGAAGACCGGCTTGCCGGTAAGGCGCAGGCCGCAGTTCGAGCCGTCGAACAGCGAGATGTGGGTTTCTTCCACGCCAGCGGGCAGCGAGGACGAGGCGACGGCGAAGCCGTGGTTCATCGAAACGATCTCGACCTTGCCGGTCGTGTGATCTTTCACCGGATGGTTTGCGCCGTGATGGCCCTGGTGCATCTTTTCGGTGGTCGCGCCGACGGCGAGGCCGAGCATCTGGTGGCCGAGGCAGATGCCGAAGACCGGGATGTCCGTTTCGATCAACGTCTTGATGACCGGCACGGCATATTCGCCGGTGGCGGCCGGGTCGCCCGGGCCGTTGGAGAGGAAGATGCCGTCCGGCTTCTGGGCGAGCACCTCTTCGGCGCTCGTCGTTGCCGGCATGACGGTGACCTTGCAGCCGAGGCCGGCGAAGAGGCGCAGGATGTTGCGCTTCACGCCGTAGTCGAGCGCCACGATGTGATACTTCACGTCGGCGTCGGCGAGGTCTTCGGCGCCCTCGTTCCATACCCACGGCTTTTCGCTCCAGCGCGAGGACTGGCCGGAGGAGGCGACCTTGGCGAGGTCGAGGCCGACGAGGCCGCTCCAGGCTTTGGCTTCCGCCTTCAGCGTCTCGATGTCGAAGACGCCGTTCGGGTCGTGGGCGATCACCGCGTTCGGCGCGCCGTTTTCGCGGATCCACGCGGTCAGCGCGCGCGTGTCGATGCCGGAAAGGCCGATGATGCCGCGGGCCTTCAGCCAGGCGTCGAGGTGCTTCGTGGCGCGGTAGTTCGACGGCTCGGTGATGTCGGCCTTGAAGATCGTGCCGACGGCGCCGTGGCGCGCGGCGGGTGTCAGGTCTTCGATGTCCTCGTCATTGGCGCCGATATTGCCGATATGCGGGAAGGTGAAGGTGACGATCTGGCCGAGATAGGAGGGGTCGGTCAGGATTTCCTGGTAGCCGGTCAGCGCCGTGTTGAAGCAGACTTCCGCGGTCACCTTGCCGGTGGCGCCGATGCCCTTGCCTTCGATCACCGTGCCGTCGGCGAGGACGAGAAGGGCGGTCGGCTTTTCGGTGGTCCATGCGGGGGTCGAGGTCATATTCATCCCGTTTCCGGCACCAGGGGTGAGGCTTGAAAACGCCGCCGCCAGGCACCATTTGAGGTCGCAGGCAAGGGCGCGCGGAAACCCGCGTTGGTTCGCCCTGATTGCCAAATTTCGTGCAGGTGCCGGAAAATAGACAAAGCGGATGACGGGGTCAACCGCCGCCTGTGGATTGCGTGGAATTATAAAGCGTTGAAATTCAACTGCTTACGCAATCCGTTTGCGGTTTGACCCTTTGCCGGTCTATGAGCATGCACAATCGAACGATGATCGAGGCCTTGCCGCGCACCGGCGCCGGCGACCTCCCATGGAGAAAATGATGCGCGAGAACTTCGCAAATTCCCTCAAGGATGCACTCAAGGCCAAGGACGCCTGCCGTGTTTCTACGCTGCGCCTGATCCAGGCCAAGCTGAAGGACTGCGACATTGCCAACCGCGGCGCAGGCAAGGGCCCCGTCGAGGACGACGAAGTGTTGCAGATCCTCGCCAAGATGATCAAGCAGCGCGAAGAATCGGCAAAGATCTTCGGCGACAACGGTCGTCCGGAACTCGCGGCCCAGGAGCGCGCGGAAATCAAGGTCATCGAGGATTTCCTGCCTGAGCAGATCTCCGAGGACAAGATGAAGGACCTGATTGCTGCCGCCATCGCCGAGATTGGCGCGCAGGGCCTGCGCGACATGGGCAAGGTCATGGCCGTGCTCAAGGAGCGTTATCCCGGTCAGATGGATTTCGCCAAGGCCTCCGGCGTGGTGAAGGACCTGCTGAAGTAATCCGGTGGCGACAGGTTTGAACGAAAGGGCGGCTTTGGCCGCCCTTTCTGTTTGAGCAGGCATCGCGCGCCGCCACGGGAACCAAAAGCCAAGAGCGCAGTTATGCGGAAAGAATAGGAGCCCGACGGTGCAGCGATGATCGCGCATCGGCCCGCCCCGGCGAAGTGCATGCTGTGCCGCCGGCTATGTTTGTGCGTTGACGCCAGGTGGCCGTTTTCGTCAAACGGAGACCGAGCCGATGCGTGTATTGTCCCTGCTTCCCCTTGCCATGTTAGCCTTCGTTGAACCGGCACGCGCGCACGACGCGGCGAGCGGCTGGCAGTACGCGCAGTTCTGCTGCAACGGCAACAGCCACAATGGCGACTGCCAGATGATTCCCGCGACGACCGTGCGCATCATCACGGGCGGCTATCAGGTGACGCTTGCGCCCGGCGACCACCGGCTCGCCACGCGCAGCCATATCTTTCGCCTGCCGCAGAATACCGCCCGCCGCTCGCAGGATGGCGAGTATCACCTTTGCCTCTACCCGACGGAGGATACGCCGCGCTGCTTCTATGTGCCGGACATGGGATTTTGACGTGCAGCCTGTGAATTGCTGTGGGTGACCGACTATTGCTGGCGGCGGGGCACCGGCATGGTTATATGAACCTTGACCGAGGTACCCATGCGCTTTTCCAACGCCTTCCTAGACGAGATTCGTGACCGCGTTTCCATTTCGGACGTGATCGGCAAGCGTGTGACCTGGGACCGCCGCAAGACCAATGTCTCGCGCGGCGACTATTGGGCGTGCTGCCCGTTCCATGGCGAAAAGTCGCCGAGCTTCCACTGCGAGGATCGCAAGGGCCGCTACCATTGTTTCGGCTGCGGCGTTTCCGGCGATCATTTCCGCTTCCTGACCGATCTCGACGGGCTGGCCTTCCCGGAAGCGGTGCAGCAGATCGCCGACATGGCCGGCGTCGCCATGCCCCAGCCGGACCCGCAGGCCGAGCAGCGCGAGAAGGAGCGCATGGGGCTCGTCGAGGTCATGGATATGGCCACGCGTTTCTTCGAGGATCAGCTCCAGACGCCGGCCGGCGCCAAGGCGCGCGCCTATCTGCGCGATCGCGGCCTGACGGGGCGCACCATCGAGACGTTCCGGCTCGGTTTTGCGCCGGAGAGCCGCAATGCGTTGAAAGAGCACCTCGCCGGCAAGGGCGTGCCGAAGGAGGCGATCGAGGCGTGCGGCCTCGTCGTGCACGGACCGGAGATCCCGGTCTCCTATGACCGCTTTCGCGACCGCATCATGTTCCCTATCCTGTCGATCCGGGAAAAGGTCATCGCCTTTGGCGGCCGCGCCATGTCGCCGGATGCGCCGGCGAAGTACCTTAATTCCAACGAGACCGAACTCTTCCACAAAGGGGGCGTGCTTTACAACCATGCCCGCGCCCGCAAGGGTGCGCAGGGCGCCGATGGTCCCGGCACGATCATCGCCGTCGAAGGCTATATGGACGTGATCGCGCTCCATCAGGCGGGAATCGAGAACGCCGTTGCGCCGCTCGGCACGGCACTCACCGAAAACCAGCTCGAACTGCTGTGGAAGATGACGCCGGAGCCGGTGCTTTGCTTCGATGGCGATGGCGCGGGTATCCGCGCGGCCAACCGTGCCGCCGATCTCGCGCTGCCGTTCATCAAGCCGGAGCGCACGGTGCGTTTCGCATTGCTGCCGGACGGCAAGGACCCGGACGATCTGGTGCGCCACGAGGGCCGCGCGCCTTTCGACAAGGTGATGGCCAGCGCCCGGCCGCTCGCGGAGATGATCTGGAGACGCGAGGTCCAGGGCGTCAATTTCGACACGCCGGAAAGCCGCGCGGCGCTGGAAGCGCGCCTGCGTCAGGTGACCGCCGTGATCGCCGACGAGGACGTGCGCCGGCACTACCAGCAGAACATGCGCGACCGGTTGAACACCTTCTTCCGTCCCGTCCAGCGGCAGGGCAGCGGCAATTTTTCCGGCAACCGGCAGGGCAAGGGCGGCGCGCGCAATGCGCCGCAGGGCAATGCCGCGCCCACCGGCGTTTCCGATCGGTTGATGCGTTCGGCGCTGGTGCGCGGTGCGCAGGAACTGCCGGCACTGCGCGAAAGCGTGCTGGCGCTCACCGTCGTCAACCATCCCGGCCTGCTCTTCAGCGACTATGACGAGATCGCCATCATCGAATATGAGAACCGCGATCTGCAAAGGCTCTGGTCGGCGCTCATCGGCATTGCCGGTGCCATCGGCGCCCGGCTTGAGCGTGACCGGTTGATCGAGGAACTGGAGGCCGCCGGTTTCGACACGGTGCTGAAAACCCTCGAACAGCAGGTCCGCAATTCACGCCTGTGGACCGCGACGGTGGAAGCAGCCCCCGAGGATGCCCGCGAAGGCTACCTGCAGGCATTGGCACTGCACAAGCGCACCCGCGCGCTGCTCTGGCAGCGCCGCGAGCTGGAACGGGAACTCGCCGTCTCGACGGAAGAGGGCGACGGCGAACGGGTGCCACAGATCCTCCGTGCGCTTCAGGAAGTGCAGCAGGAGACCGTGCGCCTGGAGAACCAGGAGGCGATCATCGAAGGGTTTGGTGTGCTGTCCGGCCGGGTGAAGGGGCCTGCGGCGCGTTAGAATCAGTGCACGCCGCCAGAAAATCCCGACACCCGGTGCGTTAGCCGTTGAAGACGATTGCCAGCTTGTTGCCCGAAGGATCACGTACGTAAGCGGAGTACCAGTCCGGCCCGTATTGCGGGCGGGGGCCAGGGGCACCGTCGTCCGTTCCACCATGGGCAAGGGCTGCCGCGTGGAAGGCGTGCACCTCGTCGTGTGACGCAGCCGGAAAACCGATCATCGTGCCGTTCCCGGCACTTGCCGGCTCGCCGTTGAAGGGCGTGCAAAGCCAGAGCGTGAAGCCTTTGTCGCCGCCGCCCTCGGTGTAGCCGCGCCATCCCGGGAAATCGGACTGGACCGCCCAACCGATGGTCGAGAGCACAGCATCATAGAAGGCCGTCGTCGCCGCGGCGTCGGATGTGCCGAGTGTCGCATAGAGATCCATCATCATTCTCCTTCCTCTCATGGCATGCAACTTTATCTTGAACATGGAACAAATCAAGAACATTATGGATGGAGGGTGAAAGTTGCCTGTGGAGTGGTCGCCGAGGGTCCCATGCCTGGCCGAATGGAGGTAAGAACGTGCGCATGATGACCCAGACCAGACCAGCCAGCCCTGTTGCCGCCCTGTTCGATGCGCCGTCGGCGCGTCCCCTTGACGTGCTGAAACGCGTCTATGGCTATGATGTCTTCCGTGGCAAGCAGCAGGCGGTGATCGAGCGTGTGACGGCCGGCGGGGATGCCGTCGTGCTCTTCCCGACGGGCGCCGGCAAATCGCTGTGCTTCCAGATCCCGGCGCTCTGCCGCGAGGGTGTGGGCATCGTCATCTCGCCGCTCATCGCCTTGATGCGTGACCAGGTCGAGGCCTTGAAGCAGCTTGGCGTCAAGGCGGCTGCCCTCAACTCTTCGCTCTCCCGCGAGGAATATTTCGTGGTGCGCGATGCGATGCGCACGGGCGATCTCGACATGCTCTATGTGACGCCGGAGCGCATCGTCACGGAGGGCTTTGCCGAACTCGTCGCGGATGCCCGTATCGCGCTCTTCGCCATCGACGAGGCGCATTGCGTGTCGCAATGGGGGCACGATTTCCGGCCGGAATATCGGACGCTAGGCATGCTGGGCGAGCGCTATCCCGGCGTGCCGCGCGTAGCACTGACGGCGACGGCGGATCCACACACCCGTGAGGACATCATCGAGCGCCTGGGACTTCAGGACGCCGAAGTCTTCTCCACCAGCTTCGACCGGCCGAACATTGCCTACGAGATCGCCGAGCGCGATCAGGCACGCCAGCAATTGCTGCGTTTCCTGTCGCGCCACCAGGGAGCGAGCGGCATCGTCTATTGCCTGTCGCGCGCCAAGGTGGAGGACACGGCGGAGTGGCTGAACACGCAGGGCATTCGTGCGCTGCCGTACCATGCCGGCTTCGACCGCGCGGTGCGCGACGCCAACCAGGATGCGTTCCTGAAGGAGGAAAACCTCTGCCTCGTCGCGACTGTTGCGTTCGGGATGGGCATCGACAAGCCGGATGTCCGCTATGTCGCCCATCTCGACCTGCCGGGTTCGGTGGAGGCCTATTACCAGGAGACCGGCCGTGCCGGGCGTGATGGCCTGCCGTCCGAGGTCTGGATGGCCTATGGCATGGCGGATGTTGTTCAGCGCCGCAAGATGATCGACGAGGGCAATGCGGCCGACGAGATCAAGCGCATCGAGCGCGCCAAGCTAATGTCGTTGCTCGCCATCTGCGAGACGGCGGGCTGCCGTCGCAAGGCGATCCTCGCCCATTTCGGCGAATCCCACGCGGGCCAATGCGGTAATTGTGATACCTGCCGTAACCCGGTCGAGACCTGGGACGGCACCGAAGCCGCCATCAAGGCGCTCGCCGCCGTCTACCGCACAGGCGAACGGTTTGGTGCCGCCCATGTCATCGACGTGCTGCAGGGTTCGGTGAACGAGAAGACCGAGCGTTTCGGCCATACCGGCATGCCGGTCTTCGGGGCGGGCAGCGATATACCACCGCGCATCTGGCAGTCGATCTTCCGGCAATTGCTGTCCATGGGGTTGATCAGCGTCGATCACGCGGCCTATGGAGCCTTGAAGCTGGAGCCGGAGGCGCGCACCGTGTTCCGCCGCGAGCGCGAGATTTTCTTCCGCAAGGACCGCCCACAGACGGGACGCAAGGCGAAAGCCGGCAATTCGCCCACCGCCCGCGAGCGTTCGAACCTCACCGGTTCCGATCGCGAGCTCTTCGAGGCGTTGCGTGCCGAGCGCCTTGCCATCGCCAAGGACCTCGATGTGCCGCCCTATGTCGTCTTCCCGGATACGACCCTGATCGCGCTTGCCAAGGAGCGGCCGCGCGACCGCGAGGAACTTCTGGACATTCCCGGCATCGGCATCTCGAAGCGCGACCGGTTCGGCGATGCCTTCCTCGCCGTCATCGAGGACTTCGCGGGCTAGGTTTTTTCATCCGTCCTGTCGGAACGTTCATCCGTCGTTCGTCCTTGTGTCTGTTCAGCAAGGAGGACGCCACGATGAAAGTCACCCAGCATCTCTGGTTCGAAAAGGACATGGAAGCCGCCATCGGCTTCTATACGTCGCTCATTCCGGGCTCATCCGTTCAGTGGGTTTCACCGCTGCTGGCGGAAACGCCGAGCGGCCCGCCCGGCAGCGTCAAGGTCGCAAGCTTCACGCTCGGCGACCAGCGCTACATGGCGATCGAGGCGGGACCGCTCGACCCGTTCAATCACAGCTTTTCCATCATGGTCGAATGCGAAACGCAGGGCGATCTCGACCGGCTGTGGGATGCCTTGAAGGAAGGCGGCGCGGTGGAGCAGTGCGGCTGGCTGAAGGATCGCTGGGGCCTCTCCTGGCAGATCGCGCCGGCACGGCTTGGCGAGTTGATGAGCGATCCGGACCAGGCGAAGGTCAAGCGCGTCACCGAGGCGATGCTGAAGATGGTGAAGCTGGATATTGCGGGGCTGGAGGCAGCGGCCGCGGCGCGTTGACCATCACATCCTGACCGTCATCCCGCCATCGACCACCAGCACATGGCCGTTGACGAAGGAGGCCGCATCGCTTGCCAGGAACAGGGCGGCGCCGGCGATTTCGTCGGGGCGGGCCCAGCGCTGGACGGGAATGCGCTGGCGAACGAAGGGCATCAGGTCATCGTTGGCAGCGAGGGCTGCGTTGGTTTCCGTCGCGAACCAGCCGGGGGCGATGGCATTGCTGGTGATGCCATGGGGGGCGTATTCCACGGCCATGCTGCGCATCAGGCCGGTAAGGCCCTGCTTGGCGGCGGGGTAGACGCCGTCGTTCGGCATAGCGACCTGCCCGCCGATCGAGGTGATGGCGATCAGCCGGCCGTGGCCGTTGCGTTTCATTAGGGCGGCCGCATCGCGCGACAGGCTGACGGCGGCGGCAAGGTCGGTGCGGATGAGCTCGTCGATGGCGTCGTCGTCCATCTCGGCTAGCGGGCGACGGTCGCGCGCGCCGACATTGTTGACCAGCACGTCGAGCCGGCCGTGTTGGCGCTCAATATCGGCGAGCGCCGTGCGCTGGGCCGGGCGATCGGCGATGTCGAAGGCGGCTGCCGACGCGCTCCCCCCAAGGGCAGTGATCTTTGCGACGGCATCGTCGAGTGTCGCGGCCGTGCGACCCGTGACCACGACATGCGCGCCGGCTTCCGCCAGCGCCCGGGCGATCTCGAAGCCGAGGCCGCGTCCGCCGCCGGTGACGAGCGCCACGCGGCCTTTTTGAGAAAACCTGTCCAGTATCGTCATGATGCGTCCTTTCGGGAGGTCACCGGATAGCGGCGGAGCGCGTCTGTCAACCCCGCCTGGCGGGGTTTGCCCTCCGGCGAAAAGGCGCTATGTCCGCCTAGAAAGGACTCTTCCCATGGCTCAGAATATCTACGACCAGCCCGCCTTCTTCGAGGGCTATAGCAGCCTTCCCCGCTCGGTTCACGGGCTCGCGGGGGCCGCGGAATGGGAATCGGTGCGCGCGCTGCTGCCCGACCTTGCGGGTAAGCGCATCGTCGATCTCGGCTGCGGTTTCGGCTGGTTTTCGCGTCATGCGGCGGCGGAAGGGGCGGCAAGCGCGCTGGGCCTCGACCTGTCGGAAAACATGATCGCCCGGGCCAAGGTGGAGACGGCGTCGCCCGCCGTGCGCTACGAGATTGCCGATCTCGACCGGCTGGACCTGCCGACGGGCGGCTTCGACTTCGCCTATTCGTCGCTTGCCTTCCACTATGTCGCGGATTTCGACCGGTTGGTGCGCACCATCCACGCGGCACTGGTGCCGGGGTCATCCTTCGTCTTCACCATCGAGCATCCGATCTACATGGCGCCCACGAAGCCCGAATGGGTGGAGGTCGGCGGCACGACGGTCTGGCCGGTGGATAACTACCTCATCGAAGGACCGCGCACGACGGACTGGCTCGCCAAGGGCGTCGTCAAATATCATCGCACACTTGGCACGACGTTGAATGCGCTGATTGGCGCGGGTTTTGTCATTCGCCATGTGGAGGAGTGGCGGCCGAGCGCGGCGCAGCTTGCGGAGCATCCGGAATGGCAGGTGGAACTGAACCGGCCGATGTTCCTGCTGATCGCCTGCGATCGTCCCTGAAACGTCCAAAAGAGCAGCCGCGGCCCTTTACGCGGCCTGCCGCTGCGCTAGAACTATCGCGTAGAGCCAAATCGCCGGCATCACGAGCAAAAGAACAAGCCGGCGTGCATCGGAAGGGAAGCCGAACCTATGACTCGACTGAAATTGCCGCTCGATGGCGCTTGCCGCTGCGGGCGGGTGAAAATCCGCATCAGCGCGCCGCCGATGATTACCATGGCCTGTCATTGCACCGGCTGCCAGCGCATGTCGGGCAGCGCCTATTCGCTGAGCGCGGCGATCCCGACGGAGGGGTTTGCCGTCATCGAGGGTGAACCCGTCGTGGCTGGCGCCAGCCCGGAAGCGGGCCATCATTTCTGCCCGGATTGCATGACCTGGATGTTCACCCGGCCGGCCGGGCTCGATTTCTTCGTCAATGTCCGGCCGACCATGCTCGACGATACCGGCTGGTACAGCCCCTTCGTCGAGACCTATACGAGCGAAAAACTCGAATGGGCGACGACGCCTGCCGCGCACAGCTATGAAAAATTCCCGCCGATGGAGGATTTTGAAATGCTGATGGCCGGCTATGCGGCGAGCGTCGCCTGAACCGTCGAACCTTTCTCAAAGCTATGAGTGCGCGCCCATGACCTCCGCCTTCGTCGCCCATCTGCAATCCGAACTCGACGGCCTCAAGTCCGCCGGTCTCTACAAGTCCGAGCGCGTCATCACCTCCAAGCAGGCCGGTGAGATCGCCGTCGCCTCGGGCGAGCGCGTGTTGAATTTTTGCGCCAACAACTATCTTGGCCTTGCCGACAACGAAGAATTGGCCGAGGCCGGCAAGGCGGCGCTCGACCGCTACGGCTACGGCATGGCCTCGGTGCGTTTCATCTGCGGCACGCAGGAGGAGCACAAGCAACTCGAAGCCCGTATCTCGGCCTTTCTCGGGCTGGAAGACACGATCCTCTATTCCTCGTGCTTCGACGCGAACGGTGGCCTCTTCGAGACGCTGCTGTCTGAAGAGGATGCCATCATCTCGGATGCGCTGAACCATGCCTCGATCATCGACGGCGTGCGGCTCTCCAAGGCGAAACGCTTTCGCTATGCCAACAACGACATGGCGGCGCTGGAGGAGGAACTGAAGAAGGCGGAAGGCTCACGCTTCAAGATGATCGCCACGGACGGCGTCTTTTCGATGGATGGCATCATCGCCAACCTGCAGGGTGTCTGCGACCTTGCCGAAAAATACGGCGCCATGGTCATGGTCGACGACAGCCACGCGGTCGGCTTCGTCGGCAAACATGGCCGGGGCTCTGCGGAACATTGCGGCGTCGAAGGCCGCGTCGATATCATCACCGGCACGCTAGGCAAGGCGCTCGGTGGCGCGTCCGGCGGCTATACGTCGGGCAAGCGCGAGGTGGTGGAATGGCTGCGCCAGCGCTCGCGGCCCTATCTCTTCTCCAACACGCTCGCCCCGGTCATCGCGGCCGCCTCGCTGAAGGTCTTCGACCTGATCGACAACGGCGATGCGCTGCGCCGGCGCCTCTATGCCAACGCAGATCTGTTCCGCACGGAGATGACGAAGCTCGGCTTTACCCTGGCGGGTGAGGGGCATGCGATCATTCCGGTCATGCTGGGCGGTGCCACGCTTGCGCAGGAAATGGCCTCGCGCATGTTGACCAAGGGCGTCTATGTCGTCGGCTTTTCCTTCCCCGTCGTGCCGCGCGGCCAGGCACGCATCCGCACCCAGATGTCGGCGGCGCACAGCGAGGCGGATGTTCGCAAAGCGATTCAAGTTTTCGCCGATGTCGGACGCGAGCTGGGCGTTATTTAAAGAATCCTCTGAATCCCTTGTGGAGATTTCGTCATGTCGAACATGATGCGTGCGCTGGTTAAAGCGAAACCTGAAGTCGGCCTCTGGATGGAGACCGTTCCGGTGCCGGAGGTCGGGCCGAATGATGTGCTCATCCGGGTGAAGAAGTCGGCGATCTGCGGCACGGACGTGCATATCTGGAATTGGGACCATTGGGCCCAGAAGACCATTCCGGTGCCGATGGTGGTCGGCCACGAGTTCGTCGGCGAGATTGCCGAGATCGGTTCGTCCGTCACCAAGTACCATGTCGGCGAGCGCGTTTCGGGCGAGGGGCATATCGTTTGCGGCAAGTGCCGCAACTGCCGCGCCGGCCGAGGGCATCTGTGCCACTACACCAAGGGTGTCGGTGTCAACCGGCCGGGCTCCTTCGGCGAGTTCGTCTGCATTCCCGAGCACAATGTCGTGCCGATCCCCGACGAGGTGCCTGACGAGGTGGCGGCGATCTTCGATCCGTTCGGCAATGCCGTGCACACCGCGCTTTCCTTCGACCTGGTGGGCGAGGACGTGCTCGTCACCGGTGCCGGGCCGATCGGCATCATGGGGGCGATGGTCGCAAAGCGCTCGGGCGCGCGAAAGGTTGTCATCACCGACATCAATCCCGTTCGCCTCGATCTCGCCCGCAAGGTCGGCATCGATTATGTCGTCGATGCCTCGAAGCAGGATCTGGCCGAAGTGATGACGGAGATCGGCATGACGGAAGGGTTCGACGTTGGCCTGGAAATGTCCGGCGCCCCACCGGCCTTCCGCTCGATGATCGACACGATGAACAATGGCGGCAAGATCGCCATTCTCGGCATCGCGCCGGACGGTTTCGGCATCGACTGGAACAAGGTGATCTTCAAGATGCTGACGCTGAAGGGCATCTATGGCCGGGAAATGTTCGAGACCTGGTACAAGATGATCGCCTTCGTGCAGGGCGGGCTGGACCTCTCGCCCATCATCACCCACCGCATCAAGATCGACGAGTTCCGCGACGGCTTCGAGGCGATGCGCTCGGGCAATTCCGGCAAGGTCGTCATGGATTGGCACTAAGAATGTCGCGCAAAAGGGCGTAGCGGTTTTGCGACAACGACATGCGGAAATAAGGAATCGGGAGGAGTTTCGCGATGAAGTACGAAGGAAGCTGCCACTGCGGCAATATCGCTTTTGAAGTGGAAGGGGAGTTCGACACGGGGCTGGACTGCAACTGTTCCCTGTGCCGCCGGCGCGGCGGGCTCCTTGCCTTCGTGCCTGCGGATCAGTTCACGCTGGTGTCGCCCGCGGAGAAGGTTTCCACCTACCAGTTCAACCGCCACGTCATCGAGCATCACTTCTGTGCCAATTGCGGCATTGCGCCGTATGGCGAGGGCAAGGATCCAAAGGGAAACAGCATGGCGGCGATCAATCTGCGCTGCATTCCGGCGATCGATCTTGAGACATTGACCATCACCAAGGTCGATGGACGGTCGTTTTAAAACTCAGGCGTGCGAATCGGTGTGCATGGAGGATCGGTGGGGCAAAGAGGGCGGCTCTTGTCTTTCCGGGATTTGCGCCTACATGAAGGCTCAATCACCCGGATCCGCCGACTTGTCCGCTTGCGAACCCGAATCGTAACCTTTTGCGGCTTTTTTGCCGGAAAAGCTTGACGGAACCGAAAATTCTGGGAATCACCATTGTTGGCGAGCAAGGAATGGGTACGGCAGATCGGGAAGTCATGTCAATTGTGTTGCCTCGGCAACATATCCATAGTCCCGCGGGCCGGGATGTGGTTAATCAGGATTTAATTGTCAATCCGTTAGGTCAGGGACGCCGATAAGGCGATTGCGCATGCCGAAGGGCGATCGGCTGCGGAAACCCTAACCGCTTGAAAACTGGATGCTCAGGAAAGCGACGAAATAAATGGCGACAAAGGTCAAAGAGAACGAGGAAGTCGAAAACGAACGCGAAGGCGCATCCGACGGCCCACTTCTCGATCTTTCCGATGATGCAGTCAAGAAGATGATCAAAGCCGCCAAGAAGCGCGGCTATGTCACGATGGACGAGCTGAATTCCGTCCTGCCTTCCGAGGAAGTGACCTCGGAGCAGATCGAAGACACGATGGCCATGCTCTCCGACATGGGCATCAACGTCATCGAGGACGAGGACGCCGAAGAGGCGGCCCCGGGCGGCGAAGACGAGGCGAGCGACGACGACAACGAGAGCGAAGGCGGCGAGATCGCGCCTTCCAGCGGTACCGCGCTTGCGACCGCCAAGAAGAAAGAGCCGACCGACCGCACGGACGATCCGGTTCGCATGTACCTGCGCGAAATGGGTTCCGTGGAACTCCTGTCGCGCGAGGGCGAAATCGCCATCGCCAAGCGCATCGAAGCCGGCCGCGAGACGATGATCGCCGGCCTCTGTGAGAGCCCGCTGACGTTCCAGGCCATCATCATCTGGCGGGATGAACTCAACGAAGGCCAGACGCTGCTGCGCGAGATCATCGACCTCGAGACGACCTATTCCGGTCCCGAGGCGAAGGCTGCCCCGCAGTTCCAGAGCCCGGAAAAGATCGAGGCCGACCGCAAGGCTGCCGAAGAAAAGGAACGGACCCGCAAGCCG
Source organism: Shinella sp. GW821-FHT11G07 (assembly GCF_058808115.1). Lineage (NCBI taxonomy): Bacteria > Pseudomonadati > Pseudomonadota > Alphaproteobacteria > Hyphomicrobiales > Rhizobiaceae > Shinella > Shinella sp. GW821-FHT11G07. The sequence goes on along the minus strand of NZ_JBXARJ010000011.1, from coordinate 13,040 downwards.
CGCGCTGCCAACGACGACGACATCACCAATGTCGGCGGCGACAGCATGCCGGCAGAGGAAGAGGAAGAGGACGACGACGAGTCGAACCTTTCGCTTGCCGCCATGGAAGCGGAACTGCGTCCGCAGGTCATGGAAACGCTCGACACCATCGCCGAGACCTACAAGAAGCTGCGCAAGCTGCAGGACCAGCAGGTGGAAGCCCGCCTGCAGGCGACCGGTACGCTGTCTCCCGCCCAGGAGCGCCGCTACAAGGAGCTCAAGGACGAGCTGATCACCGCCGTCAAGTCGCTGTCGCTCAACCAGAACCGTGTCGACAGCCTCGTCGAGCAGCTCTACGACATCTCCAAGCGCCTGATGCAGAACGAAGGCCGCCTGCTGCGCCTTGCCGAAAGCTATGGCGTCAAGCGCGATTCGTTCCTGGAACAGTATTCCGGCGCGGAACTCGATCCGAACTGGATGAAGTCGATTGCCAATCTGGCCGCCCGCGGCTGGAAGGAATTCGCGCGTTCGGAAAACACGACGATCCGCGATATCCGCCAGGAGATCCAGAATCTCGCTACGGAAACCGGCATCTCGATCGCCGAATTCCGCCGCATCGTTTCTATGGTGCAGAAGGGTGAGCGCGAAGCCCGCATCGCCAAGAAGGAGATGGTCGAAGCCAACCTCCGTCTCGTGATCTCGATTGCCAAGAAGTACACGAACCGTGGCCTTCAGTTCCTGGATCTCATCCAGGAAGGCAATATCGGCCTCATGAAGGCGGTCGATAAGTTCGAGTACCGCCGCGGCTACAAGTTCTCCACCTACGCGACGTGGTGGATTCGTCAGGCGATCACCCGTTCGATCGCCGACCAGGCGCGCACGATCCGTATCCCGGTGCACATGATCGAGACGATCAACAAGATCGTCCGGACGTCGCGCCAGATGCTGCACGAGATCGGCCGCGAGCCGACCCCGGAAGAACTGGCCGAAAAGCTCGCCATGCCGCTCGAAAAGGTCCGCAAGGTCCTGAAGATCGCCAAGGAGCCGATTTCGCTCGAAACCCCCGTGGGTGACGAAGAGGATTCGCATCTCGGCGATTTCATCGAGGATAAGAACGCGCTTCTGCCGATCGACGCCGCCATCCAGGCGAACCTGCGCGAGACGACGACCCGCGTGCTGGCATCGCTCACGCCGCGCGAAGAGCGTGTCCTGCGCATGCGCTTCGGCATCGGCATGAACACCGACCACACGCTCGAAGAAGTCGGCCAGCAGTTCTCGGTTACCCGCGAACGTATCCGCCAGATCGAAGCGAAGGCGCTGCGCAAGCTCAAGCACCCGAGCCGCTCCCGCAAGCTGAGAAGCTTCCTGGACAGCTAAGTCCGCCGGACTGTGGATCCACAACAAGACGAAAGCCGGGCCTTGCGCCCGGCTTTTTGCATTTGTGCACAGGGTGCCGGATAAATCAGCCTCTGCCACGACCCTCTAATTGAGGTCCTGGTTTAATCCTCTGAAACTCAAGAACTCTCTTGGAAAACCTGCCGATTTTTTCCCCACCGGCAATGTGCCGGAACGGGTGACGGAGGGTTAAGGCTGGGATGGATTGTGTCATGCCTTGGGACATCCGCGCCAACCTGCCGACCAAAGGTAATTTCCCGCAACATCCTGTTTTACTGGCCATATTAGGAGCTTGCCCGGTGGACATCCGCTCTCGCCGCAGACCTGCCCGAGGCGCGGGTCGATTCGACGCGTTCGCCCCCCGCTGCTAGCCTTGTCGCACGTCATTGGATTGAAGAGCGTATCGCTGGGAGGAGCGTGCGCGCAACGAGGATTGGATATATGGCCGGCAGCATTCTGAACGCTCTTGGCGTTTCTCTTCACTACAGCGGTGGCTCTTCTGCATGGTTTTCTGCCACGGGATCAGGCCCCCGGCTGAACGGCACGGCCAGGAACGATTCGATGTGGGGTGACGGCGCGGTCGATGTCACGATGGCCGGCGGTGCCGGTGATGACATCTACTACCTCTATTCGACCCGCAATCGGGCGTTCGAGGCGGGCGGGGAGGGCATCGATACGATCTCCACCTGGATGAGCTATACGCTGCCGGCGCATATCGAGAACCTCACCGTCACGGGCCACGGCCGCTACGCATTCGGCAACGGTCTCGACAACATCCTGACCGGCGGTTCCGGCAGCCAGACGATAGACGGCGGCGCGGGCAACGATGTGCTGATCGGGGGCGGAGGCGCCGACATCTTCGTCATCCGAAAGGGCAATGGCAGCGATCTTGTCACGGATTTCGGCGCGGACGACACGCTGCGCCTTGATGGCTACGGCCTTACCTCCTTCGCGGGCGTGCTTGCCGCCATGGACCAGGAGGGGGACGACGTGCGCCTTGCGCTCGGTGGCGGGGAGAGTTTTGTCTTCGCCGGTACGACGATCGCCGATTTCCGGCCCGACCAGTTCCGCCTCGCGCTCGACAGGTCGGCACTGGCGCTGACCTTCGTCGATCATTTCAACGGGCTGAGCCTTTCGGATAACGGCGGCACATGGGACACCCGGCACTGGTGGGCGCCGGAAAAGGGCGCGACGCTGACCGAAAACGGTGAAAAGCAGTGGTATGTGAACCCGTCCTACGGCCCGACCTCGACGGTCAATCCGTTTTCGGTCGATGACGGCGTTCTGACGATTACGGCGGAGAAGACGCCCGACGATATCCGCCCGATCATCGACGGTTACGAATACACGTCCGGCATGCTGACGACGCATTCCTCCTTTTCCCAAACCTATGGCTACTTCGAGATCCGCGCCGACATGCCCGACGAGCGCGGAACCTGGCCGGCTTTCTGGCTGCTGCCTGCAGACGGCTCCTGGCCGCCCGAACTCGACGTGGTGGAAATGCGCGGCCAGGACCCCAACACGGTGCATGTCACGGTTCATTCGAACGAGACCGGCAAGCGCAGCTCGATCTCCAGCGCCGTCACGGTCGACGACACCGGCGGGTTCCACAACTACGGTGTGCTCTGGACGCCTGAGAAGATCGTCTGGTATTTCGATGACGTCGCGGTCGCCAGCGCCGAAACCCCAGACGATATGCACGACCCGATGTATATGGTCGTCAATCTGGCGGTCGGCGGAGTGGCGGGTACGCCCGATGCCGGGCTGGATGACGGCGCCGAGTTGAAGGTCGACTACATTCGCGCCTATGCGCTCGACGACTGGTTGGTGTAGCCTTTCCGCCGTGGTTTCCTTGCACCCGCATCGTCCCCATGCAAGTCTGACGGCGACATGTCGAATGCGGGAGCGCTCAAGGGAATGCTGAAGCGGATTGCGGGTTTCGCGGGTTTTTCCGCTGCGGGCTTGATCGTCGGTACATTGCTTTTCGCCGCCTCGCTGACGCCGAGCCTGTTGCCGCGCACCTATGTGACGCAGGGCCTGCTCTCCGGCGTCGCCATGGCCTGTGGCTACGGTCTTGGCGTGCTGCTTGCCGCGCTGTGGTTCTGGCTTGAGCTGCCGGAGCCGAAGGATCGTGTGCGACTGGGATTGAAGGCGATAGTCGGCGGCGCCTGCGGCCTTGTCGCGCTGGTCTTTCTGTGGCGCACGGCCGAATGGCAGAATTCCATCCGCACGCTGATGCACCTGCCGCCGATCGAGACGGCGCATCCGTTCTATGTCGGCCTCATCGCGCTTGCGGTCTTCCTCGTCTTCCTTGCCCTGGGGCGTCTTTTTGCGCTGTTCGTGCGGCTGTTTGCCAGCACGTCGCGCCGTGCCGCTCCGCGTCGGCTCTCCTATGTCATCGGCACCGCACTGGCCGCCACGTTGTTCTGGACGTTGGCCGATGGCCTGCTCGTACGCTTCGTGCTGCACACGGCCGATTCGTCCTTCCGCCGGCTCGACCAGGTGATCGAGCCGGATACGGCGGAACCCTCCGAGCCGCTGAAATCTGGAAGTGCTGCCTCGCTGGTGCGCTGGGACGAACTTGGCCGCATGGGCCGTTCCTTCGTGGCGAGCGGCCCGACAGCGGCGGAGATTTCCGCCTTCACCGGCAAGCCGGCCGTTGAGCCGTTGCGGGTCTATGCCGGCCTCAATGCCGCCGATACGCCTGAGGCTCGCGCCAGGATCGCGCTCGACGAGCTGATCCGCGTCGGCGGCTTCGAGCGCTCGACGCTGCTGATCGTCATGCCGACCGGCACCGGCTGGGTCGATCCCGAGGGGATCGATACGGTCGAGTACCTGCATCATGGCGACATCGCCAGCGTCGCCATCCAGTACTCCTATCTCGCAAGCTGGCTCTCGCTGCTCGCCGAGCCGGACTACGGCGCGGAAGCGGCCCGCGCGCTCTTTCACGCCATCTACGGCCACTGGACGACGCTGCCGAAGGAGAGCCGTCCTAAGCTCTATCTCTACGGCCTCAGCCTCGGGGCGCTGTCATCGGAGCAATCGGCGGAACTCTTCGAGGTGATCGGCGACCCCTATCAGGGCGCGCTGTGGGCCGGTCCGCCATTCCCGAGCCGGATCTGGCGCAAGATGACGGCGGATCGCAATCCCGGCACGCCAGCCTGGTTGCCGCGCTTCCGCGACGGCTCCTATGTGCGCTTCACCAGCCAGCGCAATGTGCTGCCGGAGGCGGGCGATCACTGGGGGCCGATGCGCATCGTCTACCTGCAATATGCCAGCGATCCGATCGTCTTCTACGATCCCTATTCCTTCTACCGTCAGCCATCCTGGATGGACGTGCCGCGCGGGCCGGATGTCTCGCCCGACTTCCAATGGTACCCGGTGGTCACCTTCCTGCAATTGACGCTGGATATGGCGATGGCGACGACGACGCCCATGGGATTGGGGCATGTCTATGCCGGCGAGCACTATATCGACCCGTGGATCGCGGTGACCGAGGTCATGGACTGGAGTGCCGCGGACATTGCGCGGCTGAAGGAGAAGTTCCGCGCGGGGCGGTAAGTCCGGCTTCAGAGCGCCGGACCGTGCTGATAAAAAAATCTGCCCCTTGTCGGATCGGCGGTGTGATCCAGGTCCTTGTCATGTCCAAACCAAGGAGGAGACGATCATGACCTATGTCGATGGATTTTTGCTCGCCGTGCCGAAGGCCAATGTCGAAGCCTACAAGGAGATGGCGCGCACGGCGGGTGCCGTCTGGAAGAAGCATGGCGCGATCGACTATGTCGAGTGCATCGGCGACGACGTGCCCTATGGCGAACTCACCTCGTTTCCGCGCGCCGTGCAGGCAAAGGAGGACGAGATCGTGATCTTCGCCTGGATCACCTATGAATCGCGCGCGCGGCGTGATGAAATCGTCGCCAAGGTCATGGAGGACGAACGCCTCAAGGGCGACGACTGGAAGGATGTCTTCGACGGCAAGCGCATGATCTTCGGCGGCTTCCAGGCCTTCCTCGAGTTGTGAGTAGGGGCTGGCTGCGCTATCACTGCGCTGGACAGTTTTGCAAAGGATGCGCCCATGATGGATCTCTACTACGCGATCGTCGGCACCACCACGGATACCAATGCCGGCCTCGCACGCTTCATGGGCGTGATCATCGCTTTCATCCTCGTGGTCGGCACCCTGTTCTGGGCGATCGGCTGAGGCGCCGGGCGCCATGGCGCAGAAAATCCTGACAGCCCAAACGCGCGGGCAGGGGCTCTATGAGTTCACCGGCGATGCCGCGGCCTTCGTGCGCGGTGCGGCGGTGGAAGAGGGTCTTCTGACGGTCTTCGTCCGCCACACATCCTGCTCGCTGCTCATCCAGGAAAATGCCGATCCGGATGTGCGGCGCGATCTCGACCAGTTCTTCCGCCGCCTCGTGCCGCCCTCCGACGACCCGTCCATGCGCTGGATCGTGCACACCATGGAAGGGCCGGACGACATGCCGGCCCATATCAAGGCGGCCCTGACGCAGATCTCGATCGGCATACCCGTCATGAACGGTCGCCTCGCGCTCGGCACCTGGCAGGGCCTCTATCTCTTCGAGCATCGGGACCGGCCGCACCGCCGGGAAATCGTGCTGCATCTCGGCTCTTGACGGAACACGTTCACACAGTGGAACGTTCCTGCGGTGATCCATCGAGAGGAGAGATCCATGGCGAACACCGAAAGCATCAATCATGCCGTGATCGAGGCGCTGAACAGCCGCGACTTTGCCGCCCTTGCGGCCAAGGTTCACGAGGACGTCTCGATTTCCGGCATCGGCGAGGGCATGGACAATGGCCGTGAAGCGTTGCGCGCGCGCCTTGCCCGGCATTTCGAGGCCTTTGACGAAAGCTACGACGACGCCCTTGTGATGAGCGATGCCCTCGGTAGTAACGTCGCGATCAAGCTGACGGCGCACGGCAAGAGAGCCGGCGGCGATAGCTACTCGGCGGAAAAGATCCTGCTGCTCGAGCTCGACGAAGGATCGATCACCCGCATTGCCTTCTTCGCCGTTTCATGAAGTTGAATGCAGGCTGAACGGCGGCTTCGGCCTGCGTTCAGCCTGACCCTTCTAAGGTTTCCTCAATCGCCGAACACGACGGTTCGGCGGACCGAAACAGGAGATCCTTCGATGGCCAGCTTTCTCAAAAAATCCATTCTTGCCGCGGTTCTCGGTCTTGGCGCGCTGACCGCTTCGGTGCCGGCCGCCTCTGCTGCAGGCCTCGACGTGACGATCGAAACGGTCGGCTATCGCAACGGTTTCCTCGAAGTGCACGACAATGGCTGGCGCCGTGACCGCTGGGATCGCCGCCATGACCGCTGGGATCGCCGTCACGAGCGCCGTCATGAAACAGGCCGTCGTGGCCGCTGCTCGCCGGATCTTGCTGTGGCCAAGGCACGCGATTTCGGCGTGCGCCGCGCCCGCGTTGTCGACATGTCGCCGCGCCGGGTCGTCGTCGAAGGCTACCGTCATGGCGGCTTCAGCCGTATCGTTTTTGTCAACGACCGTGGCTGCCCGACCATGTGGCGTTAAGAGGAGGGCGCTGGCTCTCGCTGGCTGCTCCCTGACGGATACCGCTCGTCAAGTCACCCCCGGCCGGCGAGCGGCCGCCCTCCCGGTTTCGACCGGGAGGGTTTTTGCATTTTGGCAGGTAGCAGCTCTCGTCTTGAAGAGCGCCATTGCCGGCACCGCGTAGGCAGTTGTTCCGTAGGTATCTATGCGGGCGGCTTGGTTGACCAGGCTGGTGGGATGATGCCGCATAGGCATCAGGACATCATCCGTGGAAGATGACGCCGCGGATGGGGCACTGCTGGGCCGCTCTTCCCCCGCGTCGATGGCCGAATTCTGTGAAAAGATCGGCCATTCACGCGCGTTGCCGCTCATGGCGCGGGCAAAGCCGGTGCTTTGACATCCGGTAGATTTTATGCGGCGGAAGCGGCCGGCGACGGTATCGGTTGTGGCGGCTGACATTCGTGCAGCCGAGGTCCCGCCAGCACGCTGACGGATTGGTGTAGTTGCGTCATTTCGCGGTCGATCCCGTTTGCGTGCCCGCGGCGGCGGCCGGCTGACACGATAGCCGTAGAAACAAAAAAGGGGCCGGTTTCCCGGCCCCTCGTTTGAAAGCGATCAATCGGTTTCACTTGCCAAGCGCGAACGTCACGTTGACGGTGACCGCATAGCTGTTCTCGCCGGTGGCGAGTGGTACGGCGCCGCCTTCGGCATAGTCCTTCGCCATGGCGCGCATCATCGGCATCGGTTCGGCGCGATAGCTGGTTTCGGAAATTTCCAGCACGCGGCCGAGATCGACGCCGGCGGCTTCGGTCAGTTCCTTCGCCTTGGCGACGGCGTTTTCCACGGCCTTCTTGCGGGCGGCGCTGACGGCCGTTTCCGGCTTGTCATTGGTGAAGCGGATGCCGCCGCCCTGGTTGGCGCCGAGCGTCACGGCCTTGTCCATGATCTCGCCGAGCTTTGCGAGATCGCGCACGCGCAACGTGACGGTGTTGGTGACCTGGAAGCCGGTCAAGATCGGCGGCGGGTTTTCGCCCGTCGAGCTCTGCGGATACTGGTACTGCGGGTTGATCATGAACCCGGAGGTCTGCAGGTCGCGCTCCGCGATGCCGGCTTCCTTCAGCGCGGCGAGGACTTCGGCCATGGCCTTGTTGTTGGCATCGAGCGCCTCGCGGGCGGTCTTAGCATCCTTGACGACGCCGAGATCGATCAGCGCCATGTCAGGCGCGACTTCAGCGGTGCCTTCACCGGTGACGATGATGGTCGCCTCGCGCGGCTTGGCAGCCTCCTCAGCCTTGGCGGCGAGCGGAACGGCGGCGGCGAGGGCCAGCGAAAGTGCAAAAAGGCTGGCGCCGGTCCGGCGGCCCAAGGTCCCGTGGATCATAAAGAATGTCTCCTGATGGTTGTGTCCCTTGCCCCGTTCTTCGCCCGGGATTGTGTAGAGAATACGGCGGCGCTTGTGAGCGGCAACGAATTCGTCTAGACGATCCACATCGTCGGTTGCCATTGACCGACGACCCCGGCAGACCCGCCGGGCCGGGCCTGTAGCTCAATGGTTAGAGCCGGCGGCTCATAACCGCTTGGTTGGGGGTTCGAGTCCCTCCGGGCCCACCATTCCCCATGTCGGCCGCCACAAACGTCTGAACCGGCCGCCATCAACCTCTGATCCGAAGACCCCAAGAACTGCAATTGCGCGCTCTCGATTCGGCTCTTGAGACAGACAAAAGGGTCCGAACGTCGAGTTCGGACCCTTCACATTGCGTTACATCCCCAAAATGCAAATTTATCGCGAGCGGGGGGCAGAATTGGCCGCAAAACTTGACAGCTCGGTGAAATAGACTCCGACTGTTTCGGAGCGTTCCAATTTTTTAGGCCATCTCGGGTCTGCATTTAAAAAATATATCGAGACATCATTCTCCGACGATACTTGTAGACCTCGAAGCGAATTTCCTTCGCTATCCCACCCTCGACAACGACGACAAAGTGAGTTGATCTGCGTCTCTCACGGCCTCGACAATTTCCTCGGCCTTCAGTCGCTTTCGCGTAATGAGTGCGTCAGCCAGCGAGAGCAGAACAACCTTGCGACTCTCCAGCATCGCTTCCGCGCGGGCCATCTCCTTGCGCAGAGTCGCTTCAACCGCTTCGGACAACCCCGGCTTACGAAGTCCTCATTTCCGCCAGCCTGTCGGCCGAATTACAGACTTCGGACGACATCCTGCTTCCGAAGCCCCACGTGATCTCCATCATGGTGGCAAGGTCGGTCGCGATGTTGAGGTCGGCTTCCCGATGGCCGGCCGCCCCCGTCGAGTGATCGCCGAGCACGACGCGCTCCGCCGCCATGCCCGCGAGAAGCACCGCGATCTTATTCTGGAAGTAAGTCGAGGTCTTGCGGCAGATCGCAGGTTCACGGAAGGCGGCTCCGCCGAGCGAAGACGTCGAAGCGTTCAGATCGACGGTGTCCTCGATCGACAGGTGGACCAGTTCGTCCGCTTCGACCAAGACACCGACGATACCATGGCCGACCTCGTGGATCGCCACCGATCTGAGGATGTCGTCTGGCAACGTCGTCCTTGGCGGCATCGCCGAGAAAAGGTCATCGACTGTCACCGGGCGGCCTGAGCGACGAGCGATCCGTCTGGCATCGCGCACGCAGCGCTCGATATCCGCGCCCGACCAATTTTCGGTGTGGCGCACCACCGGAAACAGCGAGCGCGATCTCAGGTCTTTGCCGAGGTAATGTCTGAAGATACCGGCTCTTGCTTTCCTGTCCGGAAGCGGGATCGCACAATGGCGTTCAAGACGGCCCGGACGGAGCAGGGCGTCGTCGATGAGGTTGGGGTAGTTCGTCGCCCCGATGACAACGACGCCTTCACGGCCCTGGGCGCCGTCCAGGCGTTCAAGCAACCCGTTAACGACCTGGCGGGAATAGCTGGCATTTTCGCCGCTCATGTCTTCCCTGTTCGAAAAGCTGTCGAACTCGTCGATGAACATGATCGCGGGCGCGCTGTTCATGGCTTCTTCGAATGCAGACCTCATCGCCTTGAGGAGATCGCCGAGATGTCCCTTCGCCTGCCAGCGCGCAGCGGAAGCGTGGACCAGCTTCACGCTGCAAGTACGTGCGAGCGCAGAGGCGTACGAAGTCTTGCCGCATCCCGGAGGACCCGAGAGAAGCAGGCCCGATCCACTTCGCTCCAAGCAAGCCTGCCACGCTTCCAGTCGGCGAGGTCGGTCGCCAATTCCATACCCCAGGTCTTTGCTTCCCCGAAACCATGAAGGTCGCGCAACGTCGGCCCCGTCGCCTTATCATCTGCTTTGACGACCTCCGGCTTGGCCGGCAGCCTGCGCAGGCGTGAGAGCATGGCGTCTACCGAGCGGCCGTGCCTCATGACAAGGGAAAGGCGCGTGAGGTCCTGCGTCTCGAGGAACTCGGCGTCCTGGCTTCTGATATTGCCGAAACCCATTCTCCTTGCGGCGACCTTGATGTCACGCGCCGTCGGTCTGGGCAGCTGTGCGGTGAAATCGGAGGCTAGTCGCACGTCGTCCGTCACCCATTCCGCCCGCTCGACCATCACGATCGCCCGTCGGATTTCGTTGAGCTTCGCCAGCCTGGTGACATCGCCGATGTCGTCTTTTTCCTTCACGACGATGACGTCGGCGTTCGAGGAACCCCTGATGCCGCCTTCGCGGGGATGGTCCAGCAACCAATGCGCAGCGGCCGCGTAGGTATGGACATTCGTGCCTTCAGGGATGACGACCGTGACGACGAACCTCGTTGCCCGGTGGAGGTAGGTTCGCAGTACGCGAGCGAGCGCCACGACGGCCAACTGGGTTCCAAGCGGAAGCTCTCTGGCCGCCCGCTCAGGGGACGTGATTTCATTGAAAAAGTGGCTGGCGGCTTTATTGCTCATTTCGAAGTCCTCGGTGACACGGTGTGGCGAACAGCGGCATCAAGCCGTTATCCGTTTCACCTGCGTTCCTGGACCGATAAGCGCGTCGTCGAGGTCTACCTCGACAAAGCCAGCGAGGATCATGGAGGCCAGGCCTCCGATGGGCTTGGTTTCCGAGAAGGCGGTCAGGCATTCTACGACCGTCAGCGTGCCGTGTTCCTCGAGGGCGGCAAGAAGCCTTACTCTGTCGCCAAGGGTGACCTGGTAGTTGGAATACCTCAGCAGGTCCTTGGCGTTCCTGAGACGGCACCCAGAGTAGACCTCGCCTCGCGTCCGGCGAGCGTATTCAAACCCTGTCTTCTTAGCGGCGGCTCTCAAGTCCCCGTCGGCGATGTCTGCCTCGTGGTCCGGCGCATCGACGAGGCTTTCAACACCCCAGATGTCCACGACCGAAAAATCACAGACGAATGACTTATCGGAAACCAGAAGGGCAGGGGGATTGCAGGTCCACGAATGAACCGATCCGTCGACGTCCAGGAGACATGCGACATCCCTTGCTGTCTGGGACCGGAAGGACACGGCGCCCTCGCTCTTCACCGTGCCTCTGGGAAAGAAAGATTTCCGGACCCCGACAACCTTTGCCATCTCTCTGGCGGCAGAACTATGCAAGCTACGCATAACTAACCTCACAACTGAATACACGCACGGCCGTCATGGCCGGCTGACGATCAGCGTATTCGGAAAGTCGTTTTGTGGGGCTCGGTGAACATGGAGAACATAAATTGAACAAAATTTGGACGTCTAGCCCTAAAATGCAAAGCGTGCTCGTTTAAATTGTAGCTGGCCGTGATGGGTGGCCGACCGGATTGTCCGAGGTCGACCTCGTAGTGATGACGCCTCCATCACTGCGGCCAAGTAGGCCAGCATAGAAAAAGTGGTTTTAAACCAAGACTTCCGCGGGAAGACTCCACAGGTGACTGTCCGTCGCATGGCCAGCAATCTTTTTTTCGGAGGCGAGCATCGAGCGGCTCTCGGGCGGTCGCGGCAGGCAAGGAATCTGCCTCCGGAAAGCTGTACAAATCGCCTTCCCGCGCATTTAATCAGGCCAGGTTGAACGAGAAAGGAGCCATCAAAGGGAGGTAGTCGTAGGTCATGTTCCACGACTTATTTGTGCGAGGCTGTAATCCGTTCTAGTCGTCGATGACGAAACCCTGATCCGCATGGCGCTGACCGATGCGCTCGTGGACGAGGGCTATGCCGTATTCGAAGCGGCGAACGTGCTTGAGGCGGTGGCCCACCCTGATTTTGATACGATGCCCCAGGGGCTTGAATGCGACCTCATCTAGGCCGGAGCCGAGGGATTTCGCCGAAGCATCTAGCTCGTTCTCGGTAGAAACTTTGTGATCATCCATGATGAGCCTCGCAATCAGCCAATGCCCTAGATGAGCCCGTTGGAACGCAATGGCAAGGGGAGGCGGTGGCTTCATCGCGCTGTCCAGGTCTGCGAAGGGCGCTCTCTGGGAGAATCGGGCGTCCTTCTTTTCTTGGGCATCAACTTCGTGACTATTCTGAAATGATTTGGTTCGTACGAGGTGCTGAGGGTATGAGGCCTTGACGTCGCGCGAACTCGAGGGCTTCGAAATCTGGATTGTCCTGCGGACGAAACACTGCGCCGAAGATTTGCGTCCGAAGGCACTTCGCCGCTAGAAGCTGGATGTCCGTAGATGGATCACTGGAATACTTCTGAGCGTATTCCAGATAGTTGGACGACGCGAACAAATCCGGTGCGCCACCATGCAACATCGTATTCCGGATGCGAAGCAGGCCATCAAGTCGCTTCTCCTCGATCGGTTCGTGGAGCGTATCGGCAATTCCCTTCTTCATACCGGCTGCAAAGCCCAAGCCGTCTTGCCCAAAGATCGCGTCAAGGGCCATGAATAGGAGGAAACAACGGTCGGACTCGTCCATGAACCAAGCACGGTAGTAGTATTCGAGCGCTTTCCCATGGCGCTTCAAGGGTGTCGAAGACCTGGCAAAGATACGAGAAAGGTTGCACAACCAGGCATGATCTAGGTTCTCAATCGTAATCGGGCTTCCGATCGGAGGGGTGTGGGGTCACTCGAGGAAACGCTAATCGTCCTTCGAGATGGGAACCGTAGGAAACCCGTTGACCTTGCCCCCAAGTTTTATCCAGTTTTGAGTTCGCTCCAGCGGTTTTTGGTTTCGGTGTTTGCGGCGGTAGCGG
>NZ_JBXARJ010000010.1:190360-264788 GCF_058808115.1 Shinella sp. GW821-FHT11G07 | reverse complement strand
CGACGTCCGTCGTGGAGACCGCCAGCTTTTGCGCCTGGGCTTGGTTGGCCATTGTTGTTTCCTCTCAGTTATCTTTTATGGCCCTTGTCGAGCCGGCGTTCCACGAAGGCCGAGTAGCGCGACATGCCGAAGCAGAAAATCCAGAACGTGAAGCCGGCGAAGATCAGGCCCGTCAGCGGCGTGACCGGTGTGATCCAGGCCGAATCCCCAAAGCTTGCCTTCACGATGCCGAGCAGGTCGTACATCGAAATGATCGTGACGAGGGAGGTATCCTTGAACATGCCGATGAAGGTGTTCACGATGCCCGGGATCACGAGTTTGATGGCCTGCGGAAGCACGACGAAGGTCATTTTGTGGAAGTAGTTTAGACCAAGAGCGTCGGCCGCTTCATATTGTCCTTTCGGAATGGCTTGAAGACCACCGCGAATAACCTCCGCCATGTAGGCGGACGCGAAGATCGACACGCCGATCAGCGCGCGCAGGAACTTGTCGATATTGTTGCCGGGTTCGAGGAACAGCGGCAGCAGCACGCTCGCCATGAAAAGAACGGTGATCAGCGGCACGCCGCGGATCAGTTCGATGAAGATAACGCAGGCTGTCTTCAGGACCGGCATCTGCGACCGGCGACCAAGCGCCAGCAGAATGCCGGCCGGCAGCGATATGGCGATGCCGACGAACGAGATGATGAGCGTCACCATGAGGCCGCCCCACAGCGACGTCTCGACGTGACGGAGGCCGAATACGCCGCCGAGCAGCAGGAAGAAGGCGACGACAGGCAGGACGATCAGGAGCAGCAGGGCGTTCAGCCCCTTGCGCTGCACCTTCGGCATCAGGAAGGGGATGAGCAGTCCCACGAACATCGCAACGACCAGCAATGGCCGCCACAGTTCGTCGCGCGGATAGGAGCCGAACATGAACTGCACGAAACGATCGCCGACATAGGCCCAGCAGGCGCCGCTCCAGCCCGCCGGAAGCTGACCGCCCTGATCGACGGTGAGGCAGGCCGTGCGGTCTGCCCCGGTCCAGACGGCCGACACGAACAGCCAGTTGATGAGGCCCGGCAGGAAATAGACCAGTGCAGCCAGCGCGATGAGCGACAGGATGCTGTCCTTGACCGAAGCGAACAGGTTTGTGCGGATCCAGCCGATGACGGAGGAGTCGGAAAGCGGTGCCTTCTCCGGCTCGAGGAAGTCTTCGCGGACGTAGGTAATGCTTTCAGCCATCTCAGCGCTCCACCAATGCCATCTTGGCGTTGAACCAGTTCATGAACAGCGAGGTGATGAGGCTGATCGAGACATAGATCAGCATCCAGATCGAGATGATCTCGATCGACTTGCCCGACTGGTTGAGGATGGTTCCGCCGACCGCGACGAGGTCGGCATAACCGACGGCCACCGCGAGCGAAGAGTTCTTGATGAGGTTGAGATATTGCGAGGTGAGCGGCGGAATGATGATCCGCAGCGCCTGCGGCAGCACGACGAGACGGGTCGCCTGGCGCGGGCGAAGACCCAGCGCATAGGAGGCTTCCGACTGGCCCTTGGACACGCCGCGGATACCGGCGCGCACGATCTCGGCGATGAAGGAGGCCGTGTAGAGCGAAAGCGCGAGGTAGAGCGCCAGGAATTCCGGCCCGATGACCATGCCACCTTTCATATTAAAGGAGCCGGGCACGGCATAATCGAGGCTGAGCGGGCTTCCCAGCACCACGAAGACGATGAGCGGGAACAGCACGATGAGGCCGAGATTGACCCACAGGACCGGCGGGCGAATACCCGTGGCACGCTGGCGGGCATTCGCCCAGATCGTGAAGGCGATCGCCGCGATCACGCCGATGACGAAGGCTGCAAGCACGACCCCGAAACCTTCGCCGAAGACTGGCGCCGGCATGTAGATGCCGCGGTTCGAGATGAAGAAGATGGCGCCCGGATTATCCTTAACGTGCTGGAAGATGGTGCGGATCGACGGCAGCAGGGCGAGAACGCCGAGATACCAGAAGAAAATCACCAGCAGCGGCGGGATATTGCGGAAGATTTCCACATAGACCGTGCAGAGCCGGGCGATCAGCCAGTTGTGCGACAGGCGCCCGATGCCGACGAGCAGGCCGACGATCGTCGCCGTGACGATTCCGGCGGCGGCCACCACGAGCGTGTTGAGAAGGCCGACCTGGAGTGCGCGGAAATAGGTCGAGTCGCTCGAATAGGCGATCAGGCTCTGCGCAACGTCGAAGCCGGCGCGGCTGTTCAGGAAGCCGAAACCCGCCGTCATGTTGGCGCGGGCAAGGTTCTGAACAACGTTGTTCCAGGCATACCAGACCGCCGCGACGATCACGACGAGTGTGACGACCTGATAGACGGTACTTCTCAGCGCCGGATTGTAAAGAAGAGATACCTTCGGCGGTTCGCCGGACCCTGTTCGGGCATCCGCAAGAGCCATACATTTCCCCTGAGTTTGCGTTCGCCCTGTTTTCCGGGCGTTTGTTTAAAAAGGGAGGGCAACGATTTGCCCTCCCGGATTGGTACGGATCAGTCGCTCAGCGAACCGGCGGAGCGTACTGCAGGCCGCCCTTGGTCCACAGGCCGTTCAGGCCGCGGGCGATCTTGAGCGGCGAGCCTTCGCCGACATTGCGCTCGAAGGATTCGCCGTAGTTACCGACAGCCTTGATGATCTGCACGGCCCAGTCCTTCGGCACGCCGAGGTCTGCACCGATGGTCGAGTCAGCTTCTTCGCCGAGGAAGCGCTTGATGTCCGGGTTGGCGGACTTCTTCATCTCTTCGACATTGGCCGTCGTGATGCCGAATTCTTCGGCAGCCACCATCGCATAGTGCGACCAGGTCACGATATCGAACCACTTGGAGTCGTTCTGGCGAACGGCCGGGCCGAGCGGCTCCTTGGAGATGATTTCCGGCAGAACCATATGGTCGTCCGGGTTGGCCATCTTCAGGCGGATCGAGTAGAGGCCCGAGGCGTCCGTCGTGTAGGCGTCGCAACGGCCGGCATTGTAGGCCGCGTCGGCTTCATCCTGCGCTTCGAAAACGACCGGCTTGAAGTCCATGTTGTTCGAGCGGAAGTAGTCGGCGAGGTTCAGTTCGGTCGTGGTGCCGGACTGGACGCAGACGGAAGCACCGGACAGTTCCAGAGCCGACTTCACACCGAGTTCCTTCTTCACCATGAAGCCCTGGCCGTCATAATAGTTCACGGCGCGGAAATCGAAGCCGAGCTGCGAATCGCGGCTGACGCTCCAGGTGGTGTTGCGGGCGAGAATATCGATTTCGCCGGACTGCAGGGCCGGGAAGCGGTCCTTGGCCGAGAGCGGCGTGTACTTTACCTTGGTGGCGTCGCCGAACACGGCAGCGGCCACGGCCTTGCAGAGGTCAACGTCGAGACCGGCCCAGTTGCCGGCCGAATCCTGCGCGCCGAAGCCGGCGAGGTTCGAACCGTTTACGCCGCACTGCACGAAGCCCTTTGCCTTCACGTCAGAGAGCGTGTCGGCCTGTGCTGCCGTTGCGCCAAGCCCCAGAACGGCTGCACCAACGAGCGCCGCCACAATTTTTTTTGCCATTTTTTACAACCTTTTTCTGTTGTCTTTGTTTTGTCCGCAGGTCACGCGATCCTAATGGATACGTTGCGGAACTCGCCACCCTCCCGGCGCGAGGTTGCTTATCTCATGCTCAAAATTTCGCAGGGTCAAGTGATCCGGGCCATTTTCCGGTCAGTAACCTAAATTTGTCGGCGCTTGACGGGATTTTGGGCAGAAAATCGGGAATTTGTGCAGTAAATCGCTCAAAAAATCCGCGTGTTTAGTATTTGAAGCGCTTTGGATATTCCATGGCCCATTCATGCGGGGTTGACCTCATGGTCTCGCTGGCGAAAAGTCGGCGGCTTAATTCCCTCTCGCATCCTCGGACCGCCCCATGAAAAACAGAGACGAAATCCTCGCCGGCGCCGGCGTGAACACCCGCCTTGCCCATGCCGGAAACGACCCGGCGGACTATCACGGTTTCGTCAATCCGCCGGTTGTACACGCCTCGACCGTGCTCTTCCCGAATGCCGCGACGATGGAAAGCCGGGCGCAGAAATATACCTACGGCACGCGCGGGACGCCCACCACGGATGCGCTGTGCGATGCCATCGATGAACTGGAAGGGTCCGCCGGCACCATTCTCGTGCCCTCGGGGCTGGCTGCCGTCACCGTGCCGTTCCTGGCCTATCTTTCGGCCGGCGACCACGCGCTCATCGTCGATTCGGTCTACCACCCGACCCGTCACTTCTGCGATACGATGCTGAAACGTCTTGGCGTGACGGTGGAATATTACGATCCGATGATCGGCGCGGGTATCGCGGCCCTGATCAAGCCGAACACCAGGCTGGTCCACACCGAGGCCCCTGGTTCCAACACCTTCGAGATGCAGGATATCCCGGCCATCGCCGCCATTGCCCACCAGCATGGCGCGATCGTCACCATGGACAATACCTGGGCGACGCCGCTCTATTTCCGCCCGCTGGATTTTGGCGTCGACGTTTCCATCCATGCCGCGACGAAGTACCCGGCCGGCCATTCGGACGTGCTGTTCGGCACCGTCTCGGCCAATGCCGCGCATTGGGAACAGTTGCACGACACGCAGATCGCGCTGGGCACCTGCGCGTCGCCGGACGATGCCTATCAGGTTCTGCGCGGCCTGCGCACCATGGGCGTCCGGCTGGAGCGCCACCAGGAAAGTGCCCTTGAGCTCGCCCGCTGGCTGGAAGGCGTGGGCGACGTTTCGCGCGTGCTGCACCCGGCACTGCCGAGCTTCCCGGGCCATGACCTCTGGAAGCGCGACTTCAAGGGCTCAAGCGGTATCTTCTCGATCGTGCTGAATGGCGGTTCGCCGGAGCGCTACAGGGCGAAGGCCCATGCGTTCCTCGATGCGCTTGGCATTTTCGGCCTCGGCTACTCCTGGGGCGGCTTCGAGTGCCTTGCGGTCCATGTGAACCTCAACGATCGCCGCATCGCCAAGGGGCCGGAAGAGGGGCCGGTTCTCCGCCTCCAGATCGGCCTCGAAGACGTGAAGGATATCAAGGCCGATATCGAACGCGGGCTTGCGGCCGCGCGGGCTGTCTGACCGTCAATCTGGTGTGCGGTAACCGTAGAGCCAGTCGAGATCGGCGGCGAGGCTCTCCGATCCGCGCAGCGCTAGCACGAGATTGCGGCCGAGCGCGATCGGGCCGCGGGCGTGGTAGGCGAAGCGGTTGAAGGCACCGCGGCTGCGTACGCGGGCGACGCGCTCGCGACGGGTGCTTTCGAAACGCCGCAGCGCCTGCGTGGTATCGGTTCCATCTGCCAGCGCATGGGCGAGCAGTGCGGCATCCTCGATCGCCATCGCGGCCCCTTGCGCCGCGAATGGCGTCATGGCGTGCGCGGCGTCGCCGATCAGCACGGCCTTGCTTCCGTCCGTCCACACACCGTCGGGGCACTCGAAAAGCGGCCACATCAGCGAATCCTGCGCGTCGTTCAACAGGCGACGGATATCGGCGTGCCAGCCGGAAAAGGCGTCGAGCAGGCGCTTGCGTGCCATAGCGTCGCCCTTTCGTGACCAACCCTCCGGCGGCGCTTCCGCCAGTTGGTGGATGGCGACGATGTTGAAGGCCTGGCTTTCCACAAGCGGATAGGCGACGAGATGTGCGTGGGGGCCAAGAAAAGCCGTCACGGTGCGCGGGTTGAGAAACGGCGGGGCAACGCCATAGGGCACGAGAAAGCGCCAGGCGATAGTGCCGGAATAGCGGGCGGGCAGGGCGCGGGGTACCGATTGCCGCAGGCGCGACCAGACACCGTCGGCGGCGACGAGGATATCCGCCGGCGCGATGGCGCGCGCCTCCTCAGCGGTTTCGATTCGCCGACCCGTCGTGACCGTGCAGAGTGGCTCCCGGCGAACGGCATCGAGCAGCACGGCCTGCAGCGCGGCGCGGTGCAGCACGCCATAGGGGGCGCCCCAGCGCCGGCGTGCCGCCTGGCCGGCGGGAACCGATGCAAGCGGCGCAAGCGAACTTCCCGTGGACAGCAGGATATGATCGGGCTCGCTCCAGCGGGCGCTGAGCGCGTCGATGAGGCCGAGGTCGTCGAGGATGCGGGAGGCGTTTGGCGAGAGTTGCAGGCCGGCGCCGACTTCCTCAAGGGCAGGAGCCTGCTCGAGGATGCGCGCGGTGATGCCTTTTTGCGCAAGCGCCAGCGCCGTCGTCAGCCCGGCAATGCCGGCGCCGACGATGGTTGCCGATGTGATGGAAGACATGGTCGTACCGGCCCTTCGGCCGTTACGCCGCGACCTGGTTGGTGAACGTGCAGCCGACCGGATCGGTCTGGCTGGCCTTGAAGGTCGGGTTGTAGCGATAGAGCGTCGAGCAGTACGGGCAGACCTTCTCGTTGTCATCGCCCATGTCGAGGAAGACGTGCGGGTGGTCATAGGGCACGGACGCGCCGACGCACATGAATTCCTTCACGCCGATCTCGATTGCGCGATGGCCGCCGTCGTTCTGGAAATGGGGGATGCTGTGGCCAGCCATGTCATGCTCCGTCAAATACCGTCTTTTCTGGCGCGGACCATAGTCGCCTTCCGGCGAAATGTGTAGATGCAAAACCGTCGCGCCTGGCGAGATTTCGGCGCGGCTGCCGTTTTCTCCAGGGCTAAACCGCTTTATGAGCAGGGACAAGAAAACGAAAGTAGGTCCGCGATGAACCTCGATGCTCCAGCCTTTTCCAGCTTCACCCATGATGGTCTCGAACTCGCCTTCTTCGATGAAGGCGACCCCTCGGGCGAGCCGGTACTGCTGATCCACGGCTTTGCCTCCAGCGCCAACGTCAACTGGGTGTTTCCCGGCTGGCTGAAGACGCTGGGCGATGCCGGCTACCGCGTCATCGCCTTCGACAATCGCGGCCATGGCAAGAGCGCCAAGCCGCATGACCCGGCGGTCTATACTCCGCCGCTGATGGCCGGCGATGCCGCGGCGCTGCTCGATCACCTCGCAATCCCCGAGGCGCATGTCTTCGGCTATTCGATGGGCGCGCGCATCACCGCCTTCCTGGCGCTTGCCCATCCGCACCGCGTGCGGTCCGTCGTGTTCGGCGGGCTCGGCATCGGCATGGTCACCGGCGTCGGCGACTGGGACCCGATCGCCGATGCGCTGCTGGCGCCGTCGCTCGACGTGGTGAGCCACGAGCGCGGCCGCATGTTCCGCGCCTTTGCCGACCAGACGAAATCCGACCGGCAGGCGCTCGCCGCCTGTATCATGACATCGCGTGATCTGTTGACGGAAGCGGATATGGGGCGCATCGCTGTGCCGGCACTGATCGGGGTTGGTACGAAGGACGACATTGCCGGGGCGCCACAGCCACTCGCTGATCTCATGCCGAATGCCCGTGCCCTCGACATCCCCGGCCGCGACCACATGCTCGCCGTCGGCGACAAGGTGTTCAAGCGTGCCGTGCTGGATTTCTATGCGGAAATCGACGGTCGCTGACGCGCCGTTTACGACAACGGCCGCCGGGCCATTTCGCTCGGCCGTGCTTTGCATTATATATGGACGGGAATGACCATAAGGAGTGCGGCGATGGTCGCGACGAACGAACTCAGGGCCGGTGAGAATCTCAAGGCCATGGATCCGATCTGGGACAGCCTGCGCGAAGAAGCGCGCGTTGCTGCCCAGGCCGAGCCGCTGCTGGCGGCCTTCCTCTATTCGACGGTGCTGAACCACCGCTCGCTGGAAGAAAGCGTGATCCACCGCGTCTGCGAACGCCTCGACCATCCGGACCTGCAGGCGAACCTGCTGCACCAGATCTTTTCCGAGATGCTGGAAGACTGGCCGGAATGGGGCAGCATCCTGCGCGTCGATATCCAGGCCGTCTACGACCGTGACCCCGCATGCCTGCGGTTCCTGGATGCCGTGCTCTATTTCAAGGGTTTCCACGCCATCCAGACCCATCGTGTCGCGCACTGGCTGTACAACAGCGGCCGGCGCGACCTCGCGCTCTACCTGCAAAGCCGCTCGTCCAGCGTCTTCCAGACCGACATCAATCCGGCGGCGCGGATCGGCAAGGGCATCTTCCTCGATCACGCCACCGGCTTCGTCGTCGGCGAGACGGCGGTGATCGGCGACAACGTCTCGATCCTGCATAACGTCACGCTCGGCGGCACCGGCAAGGAAGGCGGCGACCGCCATCCGAAGATCGGCGACGGCGTGATGATCGGCGCGGGTGCAAAAATCCTCGGCAACATCCATATCGGCCATTGCTCGCGCATCGCCGCCGGCTCGGTCGTATTGAAGCCCGTGCCGCCCAAATCGACGGTCGCCGGCGTGCCGGCCAGGGTCATCGGCGAGGCGGGCTGCAACGAGCCGTCGCGTGCCATGGACCAGCTTCTGGCGGCCTTCGACTACGATCTCTAATCCGGGAAAAGTCGCAGCCTGCCGGACATCGAGGGTTTACACGACCGGGGGCAGGTGCGAGAAGCGCGGCAAATCAAACGTTGACGGAGACATGTCGTGACGCCGGAAGAAATCAGGAAGCTCGAGGCCTACTTCAAGCGCAATATCAACAAGGAGATCGTCATCAAGGCCCGTCCGCGTAAGGATGAATCGGCCGAGGTCTATCTCGCTGATGAATTCCTGGGCGTCGTCTTTCGCGATGACGAGGATGGCGAACTGTCCTACAACTTCTCCATGGCGATCCTCGACATCGATCTCTGATCTGTCGGTTTTTCCAAGATAGAGGCCCGGCAGCCCATGGCGCCGGGCCTTTTATTATATTTGTGCGACAAGCCTGCCGTTTTCAGCGCCAATAATCATACCTATTGCGCAAGGTCTTGCTTTGCTTGCGGAATATTGCGTTGCAGCATCTTCATTGACTTTTTTGTGCATTGCATATAGATTTTGGACACATCACCGGGATCAAAGGAGACTTCGATGTTCAATTTCGATGACGCCAACAAGAAGAGCAAGGAAGCCGTGGACACGTTCGTCAAGAGCTACGCCACCGTTGCGCAGGGCTTTCAGGCGATCGCCACCGAAACGGCTGACTATTCGAAGAAGTCCTTCGAAAACAACATTGCCCACATCGAGAAGCTCTCTGGCGTCAAGAGCGTCGAAGCCGCTGTCGAACTGCAGACGGCTTTCGTGAAGTCCGCCTATGAAGGCTTCGTCGCCGAAGCGACCAAGCTCAGCGAAATGTACGCCGACCTCGCCAAGGGCACGTACAAGTCCTACGAAGCACCGGTTGCCAAGGCGACTGCTGCTGCCAAGGCTGCGGTCGCGGCTTAAGACTTTTCAGTACTGCGTACGCGTATAGCGTTTATCGGCCGGCTGCGGGCAACCGCAGCCGGCCTTTTCGTGTTGCGGGGATTGCGCGAGGCTGGTGGAGCGGGAGCAAATTTCGCTATTTCCTTCGGACGGCCCGCGATTATGATTGCAGTGCGAAGCAGGGGTCTTACAATCGTGTGTCGAGACATTAGATAACAGGTCCAGAAGGCAGCCACGGCTGAACGGTGCGCTCCAAGGAAGCGGCCGAAATCAAGGGAATGAACACAAATGGATGTGAGACGGGCTCGAATGCAGGATGGGGAAGGCGGCAGCGACACTCCCGGTCGCAGCACCTCCGTCATTACCCGCACGAAGCCGAAGACCAAGAAGCCGAGCCTGTATCGCGTCCTGCTTCTCAATGACGATTATACTCCGATGGAGTTTGTAATCCACATTCTGGAACGTTTCTTCCAGAAGGATCGAGAAGCAGCCACGCGGGTCATGCTCCATGTGCACAATCATGGTGTAGGCGAATGTGGCGTGTTCACCTACGAGGTTGCCGAAACCAAAGTGACACAGGTGATGGATTTCTCCCGCCAGCACCAGCATCCGCTGCAATGTGTCATGGAAAAGAAATGAGGAACGAACGTGCCAACATTTTCTGCAAGCCTTGAAAAGGCGCTCCACCAGGCACTGACCTACGCGAACGAGCGTCATCACGAATATGCGACGCTCGAGCACCTCCTGCTCGCCCTCATCGACGACGCCGACGCGGCTGCCGTGATGGGCGCCTGCAATGTCAATCTCGACGTGCTGCGCAAGACCGTCACCGACTATGTCGACCATGACCTCGCCAACCTGGTGACGGGCTACGAAGAGGATTCGAAGCCCACGTCCGGCTTCCAGCGCGTCATCCAGCGCGCGGTGATCCATGTCCAATCGTCCGGTCGCGAGGAAGTGACCGGGGCCAATGTGCTTGTCGCGATCTTCGCCGAGCGCGAAAGCCACGCCGCCTATTTCCTGCAGGAGCAGGAAATGACGCGCTACGACGCCGTCAACTTCATCTCGCACGGCATCGGCAAGCGTCCCGGTTCCACGGAGCAACGCTCCGTGCGCGGCGCCGACGAGTCCGAAAGCGAGCCGACGAAGCAGCAGCGGAACGGTGGCGAGCCGGAAGAGGCCGCCAAGAAGCAGGACGCGCTGACGGCCTATTGCGTGAACCTCAACGAGAAGGCCAAGAACGGCAAGATCGACCCGCTGATCGGCCGCCACAGCGAGGTGAACCGCACGATCCAGGTCCTCTGCCGCCGCTCGAAGAACAACCCGCTCTACGTGGGTGACCCGGGCGTGGGCAAGACCGCCATCGCCGAAGGCCTCGCCAAGCGCATCGTCGAAGGCAAGGTACCGGAAGCGCTGGCCGACGCGACGATCTTCTCGCTCGACATGGGCACGTTGCTCGCCGGAACGCGCTATCGCGGTGACTTCGAGGAACGGCTGAAGCAGGTCGTCAAGGAGCTCGAAGACTATCCGGGTGCGGTTCTGTTCATCGACGAGATCCACACCGTCATCGGCGCCGGCGCCACCTCCGGCGGCGCGATGGATGCGTCCAACCTGCTGAAGCCCGCTCTGTCCTCCGGCGCGATCCGTTGCATCGGCTCGACGACCTACAAGGAATATCGTCAGTTCTTCGAGAAGGACCGGGCACTCGTCCGCCGCTTCCAGAAGATCGACGTCAACGAGCCGACCATCGACGACACGATCGAGATCATGAAGGGCCTGAAGCCCTATTTCGAGGAATACCACAAGCTTCGGTATTCCAACGAGGCGATCAAGTCGGCCGTCGAACTGTCGGCGCGCTACATCAACGATCGCAAGCTGCCGGACAAGGCGATCGACGTGATCGACGAGACCGGTGCGGCCCAGATGCTGCTGCCCGCCGGCAAGCGCCGCAAGCTGATCACCGAGAAGGAGATCGAAGCGACGATCGCCACTATGGCCCGCATTCCGGCAAAGACCGTCTCGAAGGACGACGAGCAGGTGCTCGCCAACCTTGAGAAGGAACTGGGCTCGGTCGTCTACGGCCAGGATCTGGCCATCGAGGCATTGTCGTCGGCCATCAAGCTGTCCCGTGCGGGCCTGCGCGAACCGAACAAGCCGATCGGCTGCTACCTGTTCTCCGGCCCCACCGGCGTCGGCAAGACGGAAGTCGCCAAGCAGCTTGCCAGCTCGCTCGGCGTGGAACTGCTGCGCTTCGACATGTCCGAATACATGGAGCGGCACACAGTTTCGCGTCTGCTCGGTGCACCTCCCGGCTATGTCGGCTTCGACCAGGGCGGTCTCCTGACGGACGGCGTCGACCAGCATCCGCATTGCGTGCTGCTGCTCGACGAAATCGAGAAGGCGCATCCGGACCTCTACAACATCCTGTTGCAGGTCATGGATCACGGCTCGCTGACCGACCATAACGGCAAGAAGATCGACTTCCGCAACGTCATCCTGATCATGACGACCAATGCGGGCGCATCCGACATGGCCAAGGCCGCCATCGGCTTCGGTTCGTCGAAGCGCGAAGGCGAGGACCTGGAGGCGATCAACCGCCTGTTCACGCCGGAGTTCCGCAACCGTCTCGATGCGATCATCCCGTTCGGCTCGCTGCCGACGCCGGTCATCCATCAGGTCGTGCAGAAGTTCGTAATGCAGCTGGAAACCCAGCTTGCCGAGCGCAACGTCACCTTCGACCTCCAGCAGGAAGCAATCGCTTGGCTGGCCGAGAAGGGCTACGACGAAAAGATGGGTGCCCGCCCGCTGTCGCGCGTCATCCAGGAAAACATCAAGAAGAAGCTCGCCGACGAAATCCTCTTCGGTAAGCTCAAGAAGGGCGGCGTCGTCCGCGTTTCCGTCGGCACGAAGGAAGATGGCTCGACCGGCCTGATCCTCGACGCCGTGCCGGAAACCGCGCCGATCAAGCCGAAGGCCGAAGTCGAGGAAACCGCCGCGAAGAAGGCGAAACCCCGCAAGGCCAAGGAAACCGTCGCCGCTGAAGCGGCACCGGCCAAGGCGAAGTCATCGAAAAAGGTGACGGAAGCCAAGGCCGAACAGCCGAAGGACGAGCCGCCGCGCAAGTCCAGCGCCGTTCCGAAGGTGCCACGCAAGAAGTAACGGCTTTACAAAGTCATACCGGCCGGGCAGGTAACTGCCCGGCTTTCTTTTTTTGAAGACCCGAGACCCGCCCGAGAGAGTGGATGACTGCCGAGACCGCGCCAGAACCTCAATCCCAGATGCACTGGATCCTCCTCGGCATGCGCGGCATTTTCAGCCTGCCGGCGATCATCCTGATGCTGTCCTTCGTCGGCTTCGCGGCCTTCACGGCGGAGGCGAAAATTCCGGTCGAGCAGGTGATGTTCATGACCGGCATGGTCTGGGCGCTGCCGGCAAAGGTGATCCTCGTCGGCTCCATGCTGTCTGGCGCCCACATTGCGGCCGCCTTCATCGCCGTGACGCTGTCCTCCGTGCGCATGATGCCGATGGTGGCGGCGCTGATCCCGGAGATTCGCGACCGTCGCACGCCCACCTGGCTCTTGCTGATCATCTCGCATTTCGTGGCGATCACCGCCTGGGTCTTCGCCATGGAGCATGTGCGCACCGTACCACGGGAAGGCCGCGTCGCCTTCTTCGCCGGCTTCGGCATCACGCTGACGCTCGCCAACATCGTTCTCGTCGGCCTCGTCTACGGCGCGGTATCGGAATTTCCGCCGATCGTTTCGGGCTGCCTGTTCTTCCTGACGCCGGTCTACTTCCTCACCTCGATCTGGATTTCCGCCCGCCATCGCGTGATCTACTGGGCGCTCGGCATCGGCCTTGCGCTCGGTTACGTCTTTGCGGTGATCGCGCCGGAATACGACATCCTGCTTGCCGGCGTCATCGGCGGAACGGTCGCCTGGTGGGGGGAACGGCTGTTGCGCCAGAGGGAGGCCAGCCGATGAGCTTCGACGGCCTCTGGCCCTATATCTACATCGCCATCGCCGGCTGGCTTGCGACGGATCTGTGGCGCTGGGCGGGCGTTCTTGCCGGCAACCGCCTCGATGAGAAATCGGAAGTGCTGAACTGGGTGAGGGCGGTGGCGACCGCACTCGTAGCCGCCGTCATCGCCAAGCTGATCTTCTTCCCGACGGGAACGCTCGAAACCTCGCCGCTCTGGTTGCGGCTCGGCGCGGTGGTTTTCGGCGCCGTTTGCTTCTTTTTCGGCGGGCGCTTTCGGCAGATCCTGGGAATTGCCGCGGCCATTGCCTTCCTGGCCGCGGGTCTTGCCATCACCGGCGTCTGATCAGAGCGGCGCGAGGCCGAGGCTCTGGCGCAGGTCGAAGCCGTTTTCGACGGGATAGCGCATGTTGCCGATCTTCCAGTTTCCGCCGTTTTTCACGAAGTGGATTTCGACCGTTTTCGTGGCACCGAAATTCGTCATCTCGGCACGCACCACGGCACCTGTATCGTTTTCCGAAACAAGTGTGACGACGGCGGAAACCTTGTCGAAGTCCTGTGCGTCGATGAAGAAATCGAAGCCCGGATGGTTTTCACCGGACAGTTGCTCGGCAACGTCGGCAACATAGGGCACGTCCTTCGGGCCGTTGCCGTCATTGTCGTAGCCGGCGTAGATTTTTTCGACGATCGCTTCCGGCCGCTCCGCGGCAAAGGCGGGGAAAGCCGGCAGTGCTGCAAGAAGAGCCGCACTTGTGAGCCCAAGCAGGACCATGCGGCGGGTGAGGAGAGGCGTGCTCATTCCGCCAGCGCCTGTCTCAGCTTTTCCGCATTTGCCGCCAGCACAGCCTGGTCTTCCATCGTGCCCGAATGCGGCTTCAGAGGAAGGCCCTCGATGCGCGGGATGACGTGGAAGTGCAGGTGATAGACGGTCTGGCCGGCGGCCGGTTCGTTGAACTGGACGACCGTGACGCCATCGGCCTCGAACGCCTCCTTCACCGCGACCGCCACTTTCTGCACGACCGGCATCAGGCGCGACAGCGTTTCCGGATCGGCATCCAGGATGTTGCGCGACGGCGCCTTGGGGATGACGAGTGTATGGCCGTTCGCCTGCGGCATCACATCCATGAAGGCGATGGCGTGATCGTCCTCGTAGACGCGGTGCGAAGGGATTTCGCCGCGCAGGATCTTTGCGAAGATGTTGTTCGTATCGTAGCTCATGCTCGTCTCCCGATAATGCTCAGTCCGTGTCGTTTGGTTCGCCGCGGCGGAAGGGGCCGTGTTCGGCAAGGTATTCGCCCGTCGCCTCGACATCGCGGCGTTCGCGCTCAAGATAATCCGCGACGGCATGCCGGAGGCCCGCATGGGTTATGTAGTGGGCCGAGTGGACGGTGGCCGGCAGGTAGCCGCGCGCCAGCTTGTGTTCACCCTGCGCGCCAGCCTCGACACGCTTGAGCCCCTTGGCAATCGCAAAATCGATGGCTTGGTGGTAGCAGACCTCGAAATGCAGGAAGGGGTGATCCTCGATGCAGCCCCAGTGCCGGCCATAGAGCGTATCGTTGCCGATGAAATTGATCGCACCGGCAATGTAGCGGCCATTGCGCTTGGCCATGATGAGCAGGATGTCATCGGCCATGCGCTCGCCGATCAGGCGATAGAACTGGCGGTTGAGATAGGGCCGTCCCCATTTGCGGCTGCCGGTATCCATATAGAAGGTGAAGAACTGGTCCCAGATCTGTTCGGTCAGATCCTTGCCCGTCAGCCAATCGATGGAAATACCGTGCTCCAGTGCCGCGCGACGCTCCTTCTTCAGGGCCTTGCGCTTGCGCGAGGCAAGCGTTTCGAGAAAATCGTCGTGCGAGCCATAGCCGGCATTGATGAAGTGGAACTGCTGGTCGGTGCGGTGCAGGTAGCCGGAAGCCTCGAAGACCGGCATTTCCTCCTCTGGCACGAAGGTCACATGCGCGGATGAGGCACCGTGGCGCCTGCACAGTTCCTTCAAGCCTTCGGCAAGAGCCGCCTGCGTTGCGACGACCGGTTGATCGACGCGGTGCAGCAGGCGCGGGCCGGTCGCCGGCGTGAACGGGATCGCGGCTTGCAGCTTGGGATAATAGCTCCCGCCGGCGCGCTCGAAGGCGTCGGCCCAGCCATGGTCGAAGACGTATTCGCCCTGGCTGTGGTTCTTGAGATAGACGGGCAGGGCGCCAAGAACAGCGCCGTCGTCACCCTCCAGAACAAGATGCTGGCCGAGCCAGCCGGTTTCGGCAATGGCACAGCCCGATTCTTCGAGCGAGGACAGGAAAGCGTGGCTGACGAAGGGATTGTAGGGCGTCGTCGCATCGTCCCTGGAGGCGCCGGCAAGGCCCCCCCAATCTTTCGCCGGAATGTCGGCGAAGCTCGTTTCGACGCGGATGCGCACCGATCCGGCCATGCTCAAGCCGTCAAGGCCTCGCGCGGATCAAACCCCTCGAAGGTCATCTGGTCCGCGTTGAGTGCCGTGATCGTGCGCGCTTCGTCGTCGCGCACCGTCCAGGTGATGATCTGCTTGCCGAGATCGCGCTGCCGGCTGATGAAATCGTTCGGCAGGTGGCCGTAATAATAAGAGATGAAATCGAGCCCGAGCTGCATGGCCGCTTCGTGCACCGCAAAATTCTCCGGTCGTGCGCCTTCGGCCGTCAGTCCGACGGGGCGTGTCGTGCCGATTTCCTTGAGGTCTTTCAGCAGCCACTGGTCGAAGCTCATCAGTGCGACCGGACCCTCATAGTCCTCGATGGCATCGAGCACCGCCATGGCGAAACCCTCGTCATCGCCCTTGCGACCCTTCAGTTCCAGAACGAGCGGCACACGGCCCTTCACGAGATGCAGAAGCTGCCTCAGCGTCGGCACGCGGTCGGCCGTGCCGCCGATCGGCAGCAGGCCGAGTTCGCCGGCCGTGCGGGCACGAACGTCACCCTCGATGCCGCAGAGGCGCTTTAGGTCGTCGTCATGGAAGACGACGGGAATGGCATCGGCGGCATATTGCAGGTCGCATTCTATGGCGAAGCCGGCGTCGGCGGCGCGCGCGAAGGCGGACAGCGTGTTTTCCCAGACGGTCCGGTTGAGGTCGTGATAGCCGCGGTGGGCAATCGGCCTCTCGGTCAGCCAGCTGAATTTTTGCATCAGGCAATTTCCATGATGGCGTCGATTTCGACGGCGGCATTGAGCGGCAGCGCCGCCATGCCGACGGCAGCGCGGGCGTGTTTGCCGGCGTCGCCCAGCGCGCCGACGAGGAAGTTGGACGCACCGTTCAGCACGAGGTGCTGTTCGACGAAGTCCGGCGTCGAGGCGACGAAACCGTTGATCTTGATGATGCGCTTGATGCGCGACAGGTCGCCGAGCGCGGCCTTGGCCTGGGCAAGGAGACCCAGCGCGCAGAGTTCGGCCGCCTTCTGGGCGCCGGTGACGTCGACATCCTTGCCGACATGGCCGGTCACGGCGAGCTTGCCGTCGAGCATCGGCAACTGGCCGGAAATGTGGAGCACGTTGCCGCTGATGACGAAGGGCACATAGTTGGCTGCCGGGGCGGCCGCAACGGGAATATCGTAGCCCAGTTCCTTGACGCGTTTCTCGATTTCAGCGGACATTTCGGTCTCCGTTGTTGGCCAGTTTGGGATCTCGCTGCGGCCTGCCGTCGCGATATCGAAATGAATGGGGCGCTGCGCGCATATTGCCTCGCTTTTGCCGGAAGAGTTCTTATAACATCGCGACCGACTTCAACAGGAGGAAACGGATGTTTCGTTCAGCCTTTGTCACGGTCGCCATGGTCGGGGCATGCTTCGCCGGCAGCGGCATCACGAGCGCCTTTGCCACACCGGCGACGGGGCTTGCGCCGCACCGTGCCGTCTACGACCTCCAGCTCAAGGATGCGACCGAGCGCTCGGGCATCGCCGGCATGTATGGCCGCATGGTCTATGAATTCAACGGCAGCCCCTGCGACGGCTATACGGTGAGCTTCCGCTTCGTCACCCAGGTCAATACGGGCGAGGAAACGCGGCTCACCGACCAGCAGACGACGACCTACGAGGACCTGAAGAGCGGCAGCTTCCGCTTCCTCACCCGGTCGTTCACCGACGAAAAGCTCGACAAGGAAGTGCGCGGCTCCGCCCGCGAGGACAAGAATGGCGTCAGCGTCGACCTGACCGCGCCGGACACACGGCAGGTGGAACTCGCCGCCAGCCGCTTCCCGACCGAACACATGCTGGATGTCATCGATAGCGCCAAGAAGGGCAAACGCTTCTTCGAATCGCGCCTTTTCGACGGCTCGGATGCTGGCGACAAGACGTTGATGACCACGACGGTCGTCGGCAAGAAGGACACACCCAAGGCCGGCGATCCGGATGCCGACAAGGCGGGCACCTTCTCGAAGCAGGCCTTCTGGCCGGTCTCGATCGCCTACTATAACGACACGAGCGAAGGCGATGCGCTGCCGGTGTACCGCATGTCCTTCAAGCTTTACGAGAACGGCATCACCCGTGACCTGACCATGGACTATGGCGAGTTCGTGCTGACCGGCAAGCTTGCCAAGCTCGAGATGTTCAAGCAGCAGGAGTGCAGGTAAGCACCCCCTCGACCGTCTTTTTTGCTCGCTGCCCTTGATCTTCCGGGAAACTAGGGGTAAGGGGCAGCCATTCCACACGTAAGGCATGGGATCGTCCGGGAGAAATCCGGACCGTTCCGCCCGGTGGCATCCCTTGATGGGATGCTGTTCGCCTTGCGGAGGTTCAACCGGAAAAGGATAACAAGGCATGGCATTGCCCGATTTCTCTATGCGCCAGCTTCTGGAAGCTGGTATTCACTTCGGCCACCAGACCCACCGCTGGAACCCGAAGATGAAGCCGTACATCTTCGGCGATCGTAACAACGTTCACATCATCGACCTGGCACAGACCGTTCCGCTGCTCTCGCGCGCCCTTCAGGTCGTGTCCGACACGGTTGCCGGTGGCGGCCGCGTTCTGTTCGTCGGCACGAAGCGCCAGGCGTCCGACATCATTGCCGACGCTGCCAAGCGTTCCGCCCAGTACTACGTCAACGCCCGCTGGCTCGGCGGCATGCTGACGAACTGGAAGACCATCTCCAACTCGATCCAGCGTCTGCGCAAGCTCGACGAGATCCTCGCTTCGGAAGGCTCCGGCTATTCGAAGAAGGAGCGCCTGACCCTCGAGCGCGAACGCGAAAAGCTTGAAAAGGCTCTCGGCGGTATCCGCGACATGGGCGGCACGCCGGACCTGATGTTCATCATCGACACCAACAAGGAATCGATCGCCATCCAGGAAGCCAAGCGTCTCGGCATCCCGGTCGTCGCCATCATCGACTCCAACTGCGATCCGGACCCGATCGATTTCCCGATCCCCGGCAACGACGACGCCTCGCGCGCCATCGCTCTGTACTGCGACCTGATCGCACGCGCTGCCATCGACGGCATCGCACGCCAGCAGGGCGCATCGGGCCGCGATCTCGGCGCCTCCGCTGAAGTTCCGGTCGAGCCGGCGCTCGAAGCTGAAGCCGAAGCATAAGGCCAGGGCCGGAGCGAAGCACTCGCTCCTGCTTTTAAGATTCAACCGAGGCCAGAGAGACGATCCCTGGCCTCGGCTTGTTTGAAGACCTTGTCTGCCCACGGTCCGAAGGGCCGCAGTTGAGGCGACAGGTCGCGGTGATCTTCATCACCCTGTCATATTTCCGGGTACATTCGTTCCCAAAACCTTGAGTTCGCCGAGGTTTTCCGGCGGCACGCAACAACCGACAAGAGGCTCACAATGGCTGAAATCACCGCTGCACTGGTGAAGGAACTGCGCGAAAAGTCCGGCGCAGGCATGATGGACTGCAAGAGGGCGCTGACCGAAAACAACGGCGACATCGAAGCAGCGATCGACTGGCTGCGCGCCAAGGGCATCGCCAAGGCCGACAAGAAGTCCGGCCGCACAGCGGCTGAAGGCCTCATCGGCATTGCCAGCGCCGGCACCAAGGCCGTCGTCATCGAAATCAACTCCGAAACCGACTTCGTTGCCCGTAACGATGCCTTCCAGGACCTCGTTCGCGGCGTCGCTGGCGTGGCACTTGGCACCGACGGTTCCGTCGAGGCGATCTCGGCTGCCAACTACCCGGCAACCGGCAAGTCGGTTCATGAGACCATCACCGACGCGATCGCAACGATCGGCGAGAACATGAACCTGCGCCGCGCAACGCTGCTGTCGGTCGAAGACGGTGTCGTCGCGACCTACATCCACAATGCGGTTGCTGACGGCCTCGGCAAGCTCGGCGTTCTCGTCGCGCTGAAGTCGACCGGCGACAAGGAAGCGCTCAACACCATCGGCCGCCAGGTTGCCATGCACATTGCTGCCACCAACCCGCTCGCCATCCGTTCCGAAGAAGTCGATGCTGCCGTCGCCGAGCGCGAACGCAACGTCTTCATCGAGCAGTCGCGCGCTTCCGGCAAGCCGGACAACATCATCGAGAAGATGGTTGAAGGCCGCATGCGCAAGTTCTTCGAAGAAGTCGCCCTGCTGTCGCAGGCCTTCGTCATGAACCCCGAAGTGACCGTCGGCGCTGCTGTCAAGGAAGCTGAAAAGACCGTCGGCGCGCCGATCGAAGTCGTCGGCATGGCCCGTCTCCTGCTCGGCGAAGGCGTCGAAAAGGAAGTAACGGACTTCGCCGCCGAAGTCGCAGCCGTCGCCAAGGGCTGATTTCCACTTTCCCGCCTGGGAAAAGAATGGCCCGATTGGGAAAAGACTGTCCTGATTGGGAAAAGAACAGGGCGCCGCGTGACAACGCGGCGCCCTTCGTGTATCCGGCTTGCCGAAATGCCTGCCCCGAAATTTCTATGCGGCGAGGGCTGCCCTTTGCAGGACCGCCCACGGTTCTGCCCGGCTGCCGGATCGGGAGAGCAGGCCCACGAGTTCAGGAGCGACCATGACGGCCAAGCCAATCTACAAACGTGTTCTGCTGAAAGCCTCCGGCGAGGCGCTGATGGGATCGCAGGGCTTCGGCATCGATGTCGCGGTCGCTGATCGCATCGCCTCCGATATCGCGGAAGCCCGCGCGCTCGGCGTCGAGGTCGGTGTCGTCGTCGGTGGCGGCAACATCTTCCGCGGCGTCGCGGTTGCATCCAAGGGTGGCGATCGGGTGACCGGCGACCACATGGGCATGCTGGCGACCGTCATCAATGCGCTGGCGCTCGCAACCTCGCTGCGCAAGCTCGACATCGACACCGTTGTCCTCTCGGCGATCGCGATGCCGGAAATCTGTGAAAGCTTTTCGCAGCGCGCGACGCTCTACCACCTGTCGCTCGGCCGCGTGGTGATTTTTGCCGGCGGGACCGGCAACCCGTTCTTCACGACCGATTCGGCCGCAGCACTGCGCGCTGCCGAAATGGGCGCCGAGGCGATCTTCAAGGGCACGCAGGTCGATGGCATCTACTCCGCCGACCCCAAGAAGGACCCGCACGCCACCCGCTTCGACCGCCTGACGCACAGCGAAGTGCTGGAAAAGGGCCTCGCCGTGATGGACGTCGCCGCCGTTGCGCTGGCGCGCGAAAACCACATTCCGATCATCGTCTTCTCCATCCATGAAAAGAGCGGCTTTGCCGAAATATTGACCGGTGGCGGACGCGGTACCATCGTAACCGACAACTGATTCTCAGTCGGCGCACGCTGGATGCGTGCGGCCGCTTTATGAAAACGGGAGTATTCCGATGAGTGAAGGTATTGACCTTAAGGAACTGAAGCGTCGCATGGACGGCGCGATTTCCGCTTACAAGAACGACATCGCCTCGCTGCGCACCGGCCGCGCCTCGGCCAACGTGCTCGATCCGGTGCAGGTCGAAGCCTATGGTTCGCGCGTGCCGCTGAACCAGGTCGCCAATATCTCCGTTCCGGAGCCGCGC
Organism: Shinella sp. GW821-FHT11G07; assembly: GCF_058808115.1. NCBI lineage: Bacteria > Pseudomonadati > Pseudomonadota > Alphaproteobacteria > Hyphomicrobiales > Rhizobiaceae > Shinella > Shinella sp. GW821-FHT11G07. The sequence continues at coordinate 243,631 of NZ_JBXARJ010000010.1, read as the reverse complement.
ATGCTGTCGGTCTCCGTCTGGGACAAGGGCATGGTCGGCGCCGTCGAGCGCGGCATTCGCGAATCGAATCTCGGTCTCAACCCGATCATCGATGGCCAGAACCTGCGCATTCCGCTGCCGGAGCTCAACGAAGAGCGCCGCAAGTCGCTCGTCAAGGTCGCTCATGATTATGCCGAGAAGGCGAAGGTCGCGATCCGCCATGTGCGTCGCGACGGCATGGACGACCTTAAGAAAGCCGAAAAGGACGGCAGTATCGGCCAGGACCTGAGCCGCGCCCAATCCGAAAAGGTGCAGAAGATGACGGACGAGACGATTTCCGACGTCGATCGCTTGCTTGCCGAGAAGGAAAGGGAAATCATGCAGGTTTAGGCCGTTCGCCACCTGCATTCATTTCTCTTTTTCGGATTGCTCATGAACCAGCTTTCGCCCAGCACCGTACCTGCCCACGTCGCTATCATCATGGATGGCAACGGGCGCTGGGCGAATGCGCGGGGCCTGCCGCGCGCTATGGGTCATCGCAAGGGCGTCGAGGCCGTGCGCGAAGCCGTGCGGACGGCCACTGAGTGTGGTGTTTCCTACCTGACGCTCTTTGCCTTCTCGTCGGAAAACTGGAGCCGGCCGCAAAGCGAGATCTCCGACCTGATGGGTCTTCTGAAGACCTTCATCCGGCGTGACCTCGCGGTGCTGCACCGGCAGAACGTGCGCATCCGCATCATCGGCGACCGGACGAATCTCGCCAGCGACATTCTGCCGCTCCTGCTGGAGGCGGAAGACACGACCCGGGCGAATACCGGCACGACGCTGGTGATCGCCTTCAACTACGGTTCGCGTGACGAGATCGCCCGCGCCATGCAGGCACTCGCGGCAGACGTCGCCGCCGGGCGCCTCGATCCAAATGAGATCACGCCGGAACGCATTGGCGCATCGCTCGATACTGCCGGCATTCCCGACCCAGACCTCATCATCCGCACCAGCGGGGAGGAGCGGCTGTCAAACTTCCTGCTCTGGCAGGGCGCCTATGCCGAACTGATGTTCATTCCCGATTTCTGGCCGGATTTTTCGCGCGAGACCTTTCTGGATGCCCTGTCGCGCTATTCCGCGCGTGAGCGCCGATTTGGTGGCTTGCAGGCGACGAAGACCCTTGCGGTGGGTTCCTGATGCAGAGTGAACTGCGCCTGCGCATCCTTTCCGGCATCGTGCTGGCCATCATCGTGCTTGCCGCTACCTGGTTTGGCGGCTTTGCCTTCCGGCTGCTCGCTTCAGCCATCGGGCTTCTCGTCTATTATGAGTGGTCGACGATCACCCGCATGCCGGAGACGGATTTCCGCGCCAATGCCTTCGGCTGGTTTTCGGTCGGCATCATTGCACTGCTCGTCGTCTTCGGCATCGATGAATTTGCCTTGCCCGTGCTGATCGGCGCGACCTTGATCGGCATCGTCTATGCCTTGGCCCTCAAGGGCAGCGGCTGGCTTGCCGGCGGCATCGTTTACTCCGGCCTGACGGTCATCTCGCTTGCCGCGATTCGTGGCGATACGGCGAATGGCTTCGCGGCGATGATCTTCATCTTCGCGGTCGTCTGGGCGACGGACATTCTTGCCTATTTCGTCGGCCGCGCCATTGGCGGACCGAAACTCGCGCCACCGATTTCGCCGGGCAAGACCTGGTCCGGTGCCATCGGCGGGGCCATTTCGGCCGTTATCGCCGGCACGTTGGTCCATATGATCTTCTTCCCGCTGAACGGCCTGTGGATACCGATGATCGCGCTCGTGCTCTCGGTGTTCAGCCAGGTCGGCGACCTTTTCGAGTCGTTCATCAAGCGCCGATTCGGTGTGAAGGATTCGAGCCGCCTCATTCCGGGACATGGCGGCGTGATGGACCGGGTCGACGGCCTTGTTTTTGCCTGCTTCGCCGCGTTCCTCATTGCGCTAGGCGATGCGCTCGTGTCAGGTGCCGCAAACGCGCCAGCCGGCGTGTTTCTTTTCGGCCCGTAATCACGAAGACTTAAGGATTGGGATCATGGAAATGCTGGCTGGCTCCGTTGGCTTTGTGACGGGCTATATCATTCCCTTCCTGGTCGTGTTGACGCTCATCGTCTTCGTGCACGAGATGGGTCACTACCTGGCCGGCCGCTGGTCGGGAATCGGCATTACGGCCTTCTCGGTGGGCTTCGGTCCGGAGATCTTCGGCTTTAACGACCGGCATGGTACGCGCTGGAAGCTTTCCGCCATCCCGCTCGGCGGCTATGTGAAGTTCCTCGGCGACGACGATCCGGCCTCTATTCCGGATTATGATTCCCTTGCGGCGCTGCCTGAATCCGTACGCAAGCGCACGTTCCTCGGAGCCGCCCTGTGGAAAAGGGCGATAACCGTGGCCGCCGGCCCGATTGCCAATTTTGTGCTCGCCATCGCCATTTTTGCCGTGATGTTCTCGATCTATGGCCGACAGATCGCAGATCCGATCGTGGCGGAAGTCCGTCCCGGCAGTGCCGCCGAAGAAGCCGGCGTGCTCCCGGGTGACCTGCTCGTGGCACTCGACGGCCACCCAGTGGCAACGTTCGATGACGTACGCCGCTATGTCAGTGTTCGTCCCGAACTGAAGATCACGGTTACCGTCCGCCGCGATGGCGCAGACCTTGATCTCCCGGTGGTGCCGAAGCGTGCGGAAATCACCGATCAGTTCGGCAACAAGATCGAACTCGGCCAGATCGGTATTGTGACCAGCCAGGAGACCGGCAATTTCCGCGTCGTCGAATACGGTCCGATCGAGGCCGTGGGGCAGGGCGTGCTGCAAAGCTGGCATATCGTGACGGGCACGTTCGACTATCTATCGAATCTCGTGACGGGTCGCATGAAGGCCGATCAGCTCGGTGGTCCCATCCGTGTTGCGCAGGCTTCCGGCCAGATGGCGACGCTTGGTGTTGCCGCATTGCTGCAACTGGCCGCCGTCCTCTCTGTTTCCATTGGACTTTTGAACCTTATGCCGGTTCCGGTACTTGATGGCGGCCATCTGATGTTCTATGCGGTGGAGGCTATCCGGGGCAGGCCTGTCGGGCCCGGGGCGCAGGAGATAGCATTTCGCATCGGCATGGCGCTGGTGCTTATGCTGATGGTCTTCGCGACCTGGAACGACATATCCATGCTTCTTGGCTGAAAGTTTGCCGGCACGTCCGGCGGAGATTAAAGGGGAGCCGCAGTCCGACGGGCAGTCTTGCTAAGGCTCTGTTTACCGTAATGAAACGCATTTAGTGACCTTAGGGCCACTGTTTGAATTGAAGTAAACAGAAATTAACGCGTGACCTTGCTTGTATGGCAAAAGCGGTTAAAACGGCAAACGTGACCGGAGTCGGGTGTATGCCCGCCGGGACGTTGAAACGAAGGTAAGTAGTGAAGATGAAAGCTGGTTCAAACTTTTTGAACGCCGTGTCGGCCGTTGCATTGTCGGCCAGTATGGTTGTCACGGGCGGCTCTTTTGCCACGCTTGTCTCCGCGACTGCCGCTGAAGCGGCTGTCATCCGCAGCATTCAGGTGCGCGGCGCCGAACGTGTCAGCGCTGATACCGTAAAAGCCAACGTCACGATTACCCCCGGCAAGAATTTTTCGAATACGGACATCGACGCCTCCGTGCGCCGGCTGTTTGCGACCGGCTACTTCTCCGACGTGAAGATCACCGTTTCCGGCAGCACGCTCGTTGTCACCGTCAACGAGAACCAGCTGATCAACCAGGTCGTCGTCAACGGCAACCGCAAGATCAAGGACGACAAGCTTCTGCCGCAGCTCCGCTCGCAGTCGCTGGGTCCGTTCAGTCAATCCGCCATCGAGGCCGACATTCAGACGATCCGGGAGGCCTATGCTTCCATCGGCCGTAGCGACGCGACCGTCACCACGGAGACCTATCCGCTCGGCAATGGCCGTGTGAACCTTGCCTTCGTCGTCGACGAAGGGGATCGCACGAAGATTTCGCAGATCAACTTTGTTGGCAATCAGGCCTATAGCAACAGCCGCCTGCAGTCCGTCATCATCACCAAGAAGTCGAACTTCCTGTCGTTCCTGACCCGCAAGGATGTCTATAACGAAGACAAGCTACGCGCGGATGAAGAAACGCTGCGCCAGTTCTATTTCAACAACGGTTATGCCGACTTCCGCATCGTTTCGTCCGAGGCTGTCCTGGATGAAACGAGCAATGAGTATGTCATCACCTTCACGGTCGATGAAGGCCAGCGTTACGACTTCGGCCAGATGAATGTCGAATCGACCGTCGAAGGCATTGATTCCCAAGAGCTGCAGGGCTTGGTCGAATCCCGCCCGGGCAAGACGTACCGCGCCAAGGACGTCCAGAGCACGATGTCCGAGATTTCCCAGCGGGTCGCTGCGAAGGGGTATCCGTTCGCCCGTGTTACGCCACGCGGCAACCGCGATCCGGGTTCCAGCACGATTGCCGTGGACTATCTGGTTGACCAGGGCGAGCGCGCGTATGTTGAGCGCATCGAGATCCGCGGCAACACCCGCACGCGTGACTACGTCATTCGTCGCGAGTTCGATATCGGCGAAGGCGACGCCTTTAACCAGGATGTGATTTCGCGCGCAAAGCGTCGTCTCGAGGCACTCGGTTACTTCTCGTCCGTGAACATCTCGACGGCGCCGGGCAGTGAAGCTGACCGTGTTGTTGTTGTTGTCGATGTTCAGGACCAGTCGACCGGTTCCTTCGGTATCGGTGCCGGTTATGAAACCGGCGACAAGGGCGGCGTGAAGCTTGAGGCTTCGATCGAAGAGAGAAACTTCCTTGGTCGCGGCCAATATATTCGCGTTTCTGCCGGTGCTGGCTCGAATTCTCGCGACTACAACCTTTCGTTCACGGAGCCTTATTTCCTAGGCTACCGTCTCGCAGCTGGTTTCGATATTTTCAGCAATGAAGACCGGAGCGAAGACTTCTACGATCTGAACACGCGCGGCTTCAATCTCCGCGTGACGGCTCCGATCACGGAAGACTTGTCGACAACGCTGCGCTACAGCTACGCGCGGCTCGACTACAAGACTTCGCTAGACTTCGATGATCCGGATGACAGGGAAGAACTGTCCAGCCCGTACTGGGATGTGGTCAATAATGGTCCTTGGGTTCGTTCCGCTATCGCACATAGCATGACGTTCGATACGATCGATGATCGCACGCTCCCACGTGACGGCATTTTTGCCCAGGTCACGCAAGAGTTCGCAGGGCTGGGTGGTGATTCCGAGTTCTACAAGATTTCGGGTAAGGCGCGTTACTATCATACACTTCTGGAAGACGCGGATGTCATCGGCTCCATCGCCGTCAGCGGCGGTCACATGTGGGGCTTTGGCGACACCAGGGTCTATGACCAGTTTAACCTGTCAGGAAGCGACTTGCGCGGCTTTGAATCCAGCGGGATCGGCCCGCGGGCAACGTCGACGGGTGATGCACTCGGTGGTACGACGTTCTTCACAGCCTCTGCCGAAGCATCCTTCCCGCTGCCGTTCGTGCCGCGTGACGCTGGTTTTCGTGGTGCGTTCTTTGCCGATGCCGGTACGGTCTACGGCAACGACGTCAAGGTCAACCAGTTTGGCATTGACGACAAGGTCAAGGGCACGGACATGACACTGCGCGCCTCGGTCGGTGCCTCCATCATCTGGGCGTCGCCGTTCGGTCCGTTGCGTTTCGACTATGCGATCCCGGTCAAGAAGGAAGACTTCGACGAGACGCAGCGCTTCAAGTTCGGCATTGCGACCCAGTTCTAAGACGGGCAGTCCAGAACTGCGCAAAACGGACGTTCTGGAGTCATCGCGTGATGGAACACAATTGGTTTTTTCCGCCCCATGACGGTATGCGTCTGGGCGACCTGGCGGTGGTGCTTGGGGCGGAACTCGTGGATGGAGCGCATGCTGACCGCATCGTGCGGACTGTTTCGCCAGTAAACCGGGCGAAAAGCGGCGATCTCTGTTACATTCTCTCCCGTAAATTCCGCAATGAGCTCGCGACGAGCGAGGCAAGCGCGATCCTGTGTGACCGCGCGTTCGTTTCCCTCATCCCGCCGCACATCGCCATTCTCGTTTCCGCGCGTCCCCACACGGCGTTCGCACGTGCCGGTGAACTGTTGCACCCTGCGGCCATGCGACCGGAGGCGATGACATCTGCTCCGGCCGGTATTGCCGCCTGTGCCTATGTCGATCCCGAAGCGCGCCTCGAACCCGACGTTTCCGTCGAGCCCATGGCCGTCATCGGCAAGGGCGCCGAGATCGGTGAGGGCACGCGCATCGGCCCCGGGGCGATCATCGGCGCTGGCGTCAGGATCGGCCGTAACTGCACCATCGCTGCAGGTGCGACAGTACAATACGCGCTGATCGGCAATGATGTCATCATCCATCCGGGCGCCCGCATCGGCCAGGACGGGTTCGGCTATGCGCCGGGTCTCAAGCCAGGCATGATCAAGATCGTCCAGATCGGCCGCGTCATCATCCAGGACAATGTGGAAATCGGCGCCAACACGACGATCGACCGCGGCACGATGGACGATACGGTGATCGGCGAGGGGACCAAGATCGATAACCAGGTCCAGGTCGGGCACAATGTGCGCATCGGCCGCCATTGTGGCATTGTCAGCAAGGTCGGAATCGCCGGCAGCACCCGCATCGGTGATGGCGTCATGATCGGCGGTGCGTCGGGCATCAATGGTCACATCACCATTGGCGATGGCGTGCAGATTGCCGCCATGAGCGGTGTCGTGGCCGATATCCCGGCCGGCGAGAAATATGGCGGCGTTCCGGCGCGGCCCATGCGCGACTTCCTGCGCGATATGGCGGAAATCGCCATGCGTTCCAGTACCCGAGTCCAGAAAAAGGGGGGCAATGATGAGTGAAGAGACCAAGGCAACGCTCGGCGTGGCTGACCTGCGGGAAATCTTGACGCTGCTTCCCCATCGTTATCCCTTCCTCCTCGTCGACAAGATCATCGAGATCGACGGCGACGAATCGGCGATCGGCATCAAGAACGTCACGGTCAACGAGCCGCATTTCATGGGGCATTTCCCGGATCATCCGATCATGCCCGGCGTCCTCCTGATCGAAGGCATGGCGCAGACGGCGGGCGCGATCTGCGCGCGCAAATCGCGTGTCGGCACGAACCTCGTCTACTTCATGACGATCGACAATGCCCGCTTCCGCAAGCCTGTCGTGCCCGGCGATCGTGTCGAGTACCACGTCACGAAGCAGAAGCAGCGCGGCAATATCTGGAAGTTTCACTGCGACGCAAAAGTTGATGGGCAACTCGTCGCGGAAGCTGATATCGGCGCGATGATCGTGAAAAAGGAAGACGCCTGAAAATGATTGCTGCCAGCGCGAAGATCCACCCGCTTTCCGTCATAGAGGACGGCGCTGTCATCGGTGAGAATGTCGTCGTCGGGCCCTTCTGCCATGTCGGTCCCAAGGTCGTTCTCGGCGAAGATGTGGAGCTTCTGACGCATGCAGTCGTGACCGGGCGGACCGTCATTGGCCGCGGCACGCGCATTTTCGCCAATGCCGTCATCGGCGGCGATCCGCAGAGCGTGCATCACGACGGGGCGGAAACCACGCTTTCCGTCGGCGCCATGTGCGTTATCCGCGAAGGCGTGACGATGAACACCGGCACGACCGAAGGCGGCGGCAAGACGGTGGTGGGTGACAACAACCTGTTCCTCGCCAATTCGCATGTCGCGCATGACTGCCAACTTGGCAATCATATCATTCTGTCGAACAATGTCATGCTTGCCGGCCATGTCACGATCGAAGACCGGGTCATTCTCGGCGGTGGTTCTGCCGTCCACCAGTTCACGCGCATCGGTCGCCAGGCGTTCATCGGCGGTCTTTCGGGGGTGTCCTACGATGTGATCCCTTACGGCATGCTGAACGGCAATCCCGGCATTCTGGGCGGCCTCAACGTCGTCGGCATGAGCCGTGGCGGCATGGAAAAGGCGACGATCCATCAGGTCCGTCGCGCCTTCAAGCAGATTTTTGAGGGCGAAGGCTCCATCCGTGTCAATGCCGCGGCGATCCGCGACGAGTATGCGGACAGCGAACCGGTCATGCACATCCTTGACTTCATCGCCGCCGACAGCGACCGTGCGCTGTCCTCCCCGAACCGGGGTAACAAGGGCTGAGTGGCATGGCGGACGGCCGGTCCGAGCAACGCGACCGGCTGGCGATCATCGCCGGCGGAGGGCTCCTGCCACGCTATGTCGCCGACGCGGCGCGCGCCCGTCGCGAAAATCCCTATATTCTCGCGCTCACCGATGAGTCCGGAGAGGACTGGTCTGACTTCGACCACCAGGTGATCTCGATCGGCAACTATGCCGGTATCGGCGCGGCATTCCGCGCCAAGGGCATCGGCCGCGCGGTGCTGTCCGGCTCCGTCCGCCGCCGCCCCGAATGGCGCGATATCCATGCACCGTTCAAGGCACTGCTCGCGCTGCCATCGGTTGTTCGCACGCTGCTAAAGGGTGGCGACGATGCCGTGCTTAAGATGGTCATCCGCCTGATCGAAAGCGAAGGCGTGCATGTCGTCGGTGCCCATGACATCGTGCCGAACCTCCTGGGGAGCGAAGGCCCTCTTGGCGCCGTAAAACCGGATGCGGCAGCCGAAGCCGATATTGCCGCTGCTGCTGCTGCCGCGCTGGCGCTCGGTCGGCTGGATGTAGGGCAGGGTGCTGTGGCACTTGGCGGCCGCGTGGTCGCCCTGGAAGGGGCGGAGGGCACGGATGCGATGCTGGAGCGCGTGGCGCAGTTGCGCGCCCTGGGCCGCATCTCCGCACGTCGCAAGGGCGTGCTGGTCAAGCTCTGTAAGCCCGAGCAGGATCTCCGGGCCGACCTGCCGTCGATCGGTGTCGAGACGTTGCGGCGTGCCCGCGCGGCAGGCCTGGCCGGTATCGCCATCGAGGCGGGGCGGTCGCTCGTGCTGGAGCGTGAGGCGCTTGTCGCGGAAGCCGATTCACACGGTCTTTTCGTGACCGGCATCGTACCGGGAAGAACGGAGAGCCGGCGATGACGAAAGCTGCGCTGAAAGTTGGCGTGATTGCCGGCGAGGTATCGGGCGACCTGCTCGGCGGCGATCTGATCGCCGCCTTGCGCGAAGCCCATTTGGGTTCGATCGCGCTTGTCGGCGTCGGCGGCGAGGCGCTGGAACGGCAAGGGCTCACCTCCCTGTTCGACTTTTCCGAACTCTCCATCATGGGCATATCGCAGGTGCTGAAGCGCCTGCCATCGCTGCTGCGCCGCATTCGCCAGACGGCGGGCGCCATCATTGCGGCGCACCCGGACGTGCTTATCATCATCGACAGCCCGGATTTCACCCACCGCGTCGCGCGTCGCGTCCGCAAGGTGCTGCCGGACCTGCCGGTGGTCAATTACGTCTGCCCGAGCGTCTGGGCGTGGAAGGAAGAGCGCGCGCCACGCATGCGCGCCTATGTCGACCATGTCCTGGCGCTGCTGCCTTTCGAACCCGCTGTCATGGAGCGCCTCGGCGGCCCGGCAACGACCTATGTCGGTCACCGGCTGATCAGCGATCCCGATGTCCAGCGGGTCCGCGCAGCACGTCTGGCGCGGACGCAAGACGCTTCCGACGCACCCCTCTGCCTGCTGCTGCCTGGCTCCCGCGCTACCGAGATCACCCGCCTCCTGCCAGTCTTCGGCCAGGCAGCGCGCGAGATGACCGCCCGCAATCCCGCCACCCGGTTTGTACTGCCGACCGTGCCGCGCCAGGAAGCGCTTGTGCGCAAGTTGACGACGGACTGGCCGGTGAAGCCGCAGATCACCGTCTCGACTTCGGAAAAGTGGCAGGCTTTCGCCGAGGCCGATGCGGCGATCGCGGCATCAGGCACCGTCATTCTCGAACTGGCGCTGGCCCGCGTGCCCGTCGTTTCCACCTACCGCTTCGACTGGCTCGCCAACCTCTTCCTTCGCAAGATCAAGATCTGGACCGCAGCGATCCCCAACCTCATTGCGGATTACACCGTCGTGCCGGAATATCTCAATGAACAGGTGCGCCCGGGCAGCCTCGTACGCTGGTTTGAACGGCTTTCCGTCGATACGGCTGAACGCCGCGCGATGCTGGAAGGCTATGATCTTGTGCATGAACGCATGCGGACCATCCGCCCGCCTGGCGAGACCGGGGCGGCGGTCATCCTTGATCTGCTCGCAACAAAAAAGCCCGGTCAAAACTGACCGGGCTTTTTCTTTTCGGCGGCGCGCTGTCAGCGCTTGGAAACCGGCACGTAGTCGCGCTTCGGTTCGCCGACATAGAGCTGACGCGGACGGCCGATGCGCTGTTCCGGGTCCTCGATCATCTCGTTCCACTGGGCGATCCAGCCGACCGTGCGGGCGAGTGCGAAGAGCACGGTGAACATGGTGGTGGGGAAGCCAAGCGCCTTCAGCGTGATGCCGGAGTAGAAGTCGATGTTCGGATAGAGCTTCTTCTCGATGAAGTACTCGTCCGTCAGCGCAATGCGCTCGAGTTCCATCGCGACTTCCAGCATCGGGTCGTCCTTGATGCCGAGCTCGCTGAGAACCTCGTGCGTCGTCTTCTGCATGATGCGCGCGCGCGGATCGTAGTTCTTGTAGACGCGGTGGCCAAAGCCCATCAGGCGGAACGGGTCGTTCTTGTCCTTGGCGCGGGCGACATATTCCGGAATGCGATCGACCGAACCGATTTCGGCGAGCATGTTGAGGGCCGCTTCGTTGGCGCCTCCATGGGCAGGACCCCAGAGGCAGGCAATGCCGGCCGCGATACAGGCGAACGGGTTGGCGCCCGAGGAGCCGGCGAGGCGCACGGTGGAGGTCGATGCATTCTGCTCGTGATCGGCATGCAGGATGAAGATGCGGTCCATGGCGCGCGCCAGAACCGGGTTCGCCACATAGTCTTCGCACGGCACGGCAAAACACATGCGCAGGAAGTTCGACGCATAGTCGAGGTCGTTCTTCGGGTAAACGAAGGGCTGGCCGATATGGTATTTGTAGGCCATGGCGGCGATCGTCGGCATCTTGGCGATCATGCGCAGCGACGCAACCATGCGCTGGTGCGGATCAGTGATGTCCGTCGAGTCGTGATAGAAGGCCGACAGCGCGCCGACACAGCCGCACATGACGGCCATCGGATGCGCGTCGCGGCGGAAGCCGGTGAAGAAGCGCGACATCTGCTCGTGCACCATGGTGTGGTGCGTGACGCGGTAGTCGAAATCATCCTTCTGCGTCTTGGTCGGCAATTCGCCGTACAACAGCAGGTAGCAGGCTTCGAGGAAATCGCCGTGTTCGGCCAGCTGCTCGATCGGATACCCGCGGTGCAGCAGAACGCCTTCGTCGCCATCGATATAGGTGATCTTCGATTCGCACGAGGCAGTGGAGGTGAAACCGGGATCGTAGGTGAAGGTGCCGGTATTCTTGTACAGCGTGCCGATGTCGATCACATCGGGGCCGATCGTACCGGATCGCGTCGGCAAGTCCACCGTCTTGCCACCGACTGACACACCCGCGCTAGTTCCTGTCATAACGATCCTCCGTTGTTTCCAATGGTGGCACGAAGCTGTGCCGTATCCATGAACATGCTCGTTTTGCTAACCCATTTGTCCGATGCTGCCAAGCAATACGAAAGGCAAATTGTGCATTGCGAAAACAGGTTTTCCGGCAACGCAATATCTACCCTTTCCATGAAGTTGCAAGCAACTTTTGAGAGTGCTTTCCACGATGCGGAGGGCGCATCCATTATGTCTGACTTAGCACTTTCGGCATGTACTGCAGATTGAAGATTTCTCCATTCGATTGCACTATGCCAGTGGGAACGGGTGGGGCCGAGCCATGGGCAGGATCGACATCGCGGAACGACGGACGGCGTCCGAGGCTGATGCCTCGCACGGCGTGCCCGCCGACGCGTCCCGAGAGCTCGCGCCGCTCGACAAGCCGTACCGGCCGGCTTCTGTTCTTCTCCTGCGTGCCATCGGCCGCCTGCGCGAACGCCTTGCCGGACGGCAAACGGTGGCAGCCGCCTTTGCCGAGGAACGCGCACACGGCCATTTCCTCCTTTTCGTTCCCGTCTTCCTCGGCATAGGCGCCGCGCTCTGGTTTTCCGCAGCGTCGGATCCGTCGCCCTACGCATTGATCCTGCTTGCCTGTGCCGCGCTCTGGCCCGCCTTGCGGCTGCGGCATCGTGAAAGCCTCGTGGCGCTCGCCGCGGGGGCCGCATTCCTCGTTCCGCTCGGTATGCTGCTTGCGGCCGGAGAAACCGCCCGCCTTGGCACCGTCATCCTGGATGCGCCGGTGACGACGGAGGTGAGGGGACGCGTCCTGTCTCGCGAGAGCGACGATCGCGGTGCAATCCGCTATCGCATTGCACTCGAAACGACGCGCAAACCCACCCTGAACCGCATGCCCACTGTGGTGACACTGCTTGCCCGAAGCCGGCATGAGCCGATCGCCATCGGCGGCGGCATTGCGGGGCGCGCCCGCCTTGGCCCGCCCTCCGGTCCCGCATTGGCGGGGCTCAACGATTTCACCTTCGATGCCTACTTCGCGGGCACGGGCGCCGTCGGCTATTTTTACAGCGTGCCGACCGCCGCGACGACAAACGCGCCCGGCCTCTACGACAGAATACGGCAACGGATCGCCGCCTGGAGAAACAACCTCACCGAGCATATTCGGGGGCGCATCGGCGGGGATGCGGGGGCCATTGCCGCGGCCCTTGTCACTGCCGAGCAGCGAGCAATTGGCGACGACACGGTGGAAGCGCTGCGGCAGGCGGGCCTTGCCCATGTCCTTGCCATTTCCGGGCTGAACATGGTGCTCGCCGCCGGAACCTTCCTCGTCGGTGCGCGCATGCTGATGGCGCTGATTCCGGGTTTTGCCGAGCGCTACCCGGCGAAGAAATTCGCGGCCGTCGGCGCCCTGGTGATGGTGACGCTCTATATTCTCGTTTCGGGTGGCGCGATTTCGGCCATGCGCTCCTGGATCATGATCTGCGTGATGCTCGTCGCCGTGCTGTTCGGGCGCGCGGCCATCAGCCTGCGCAACGTGGCGATCTCGGCCATCCTCATCCTGCTGGTCACGCCGTCTGCCGTGACGAATCCCGGTTTTCAGATGTCCTATGCCGCAACGCTGGGCCTCGTGGCCGGCTACGCCGCGTGGCGCGAGCGTCCGGTCCAGCGCGAAAGCCGGGGAGGGCCGTTTGCGCTGTTCGGCGGAGCCGCCGGCCGCTTCTTCGGCGGGCTTATCCTCTCCTCGCTGATCGGCGGCTTTGCGACGCTGGTCTACTCCATTGGCCATTTTCACCGAATCCCAGCCTATGGGCTTGCCGGCAACCTGTTGGCCATGCCGGTGATCAGCACCATCGTCATGCCCTTCGGTCTGATCGCCGTGCTTTTGATGCCCTTTGGCCTCGATGCCATTCCCTTCGCGATCATGGGCAAAGGCATCGAGTGGATGATCACGCTGTCGACATGGGTAGCCGGCTGGAAGGGCGAGATCGTCACCGGCCGCATCCCTGCAACCGCCTTCTTGCTCATCGGCATCGGCAGCGGCCTCGTCTGCCTTCTGCGCACCCGACTGCGCCATGCCGGCACGCTTCTCGTCGTCGTCGGAATCCTTGCCGCCGGCTGGCCCGGTGGAGGCACAAGGCCGGAGATTCTCGTGTCGGAAGATGGCCGCCTGGTCGCCATTCTGCATGGCGAGAAAGCAGCGACCAACCGCACACGGCCACCGGATTTCATCTATGCGCAGTGGCGGCGCGCCCTTCGTCTTGAAACACTTCTGAAACCCGAGATTCGCAAGACGAGCGGCCTGACAGTCGACACCGAGAAGGAGGACCCCGCCACTACGGCCAGGCAGAAGCGACCCCGCCGCGAAGCCGACCGGCAGAAGGCCAAGGCCGCCATGGCCGCAGCATTCGATGCAGCCCGCACCCGCGACGGCTTCATCTGTGAGACAAAAGCCTTCTGCGCCGCCATTTCCCCTAGCGGCTGGCGCATCGTGGCGCTGGAAGACCTCGCCTTCCTCGGTACGGCCTGCGACGAGGCAGACCTCGTCATCGTGCCCGTCGCAATCCGTTTGGAAGCTTGCCGTTCAGGTGCACGCCTCATCACGGTTCGCCATTTGAGGCAAACCGGCGCCCTGGAAATCCTGCCGGCAGCCGATCACGCAAACTCCGCCCTCTCCGACGCCCTTTTTAACTCGGCCGTTGAAACGCTTCATCGCCCCTGGTCACGGCACCGTACCTATGATTGGCGTACGGGTACCTATGAAGCGAGCGGAGCGGATGACAGTGCGTCGTGATCTCTAAAGTTCACTCCCCACGCCTTGGCTTCTCAATGTTTTGCAGGACGTTATCGCTAAACCGCCGCACGCGTTTACGCGACACGCTTTAATGGTAGCGACGAATAAGCCCGACGAGCTTGCCCTGAATCTTGACGCGGTCCGGTCCGAAAATACGGGTTTCATAGGCCGGATTGGCGGCCTCAAGCGCGATGGATGCGCCCTTGCGGCGGAAGCGCTTCAACGTCGCTTCCTCGTCATCGACCAGCGCCACGACGATTTCACCGGGATTGGCAGTATTCGCATTGCGAATGATGACGGTGTCGCCGTCGAGGATGCCGGCCTCGATCATCGAATCGCCCTTGACCTCCAGCGCATAATGCTCCCCGCCGCCGATCATTTCAGCCGGCACGGTGATTTCATGGGTATTGTTCTGGATCGCCGAGATGGGCACACCCGCCGCGATGCGTCCCATGACCGGCACGGAAACGGAGGAGGGCATGTCTGCCTGGCTCGACGTTCGCTGGGGCGGAGCGGCCGGCACCGGCTGCTTGCCAAGGCTTCCCTCGATGACCGACGGAGAAAAACCGCGCCGCGGCTGAAGACTGGGCGAATAGGCCTCCGGAAGTTTGATGACCTCCAGCGCGCGCGCGCGGTTTGGCAGTCGCCGAATGAAGCCGCGCTCTTCGAGCGCCGTGATGAGCCGGTGAATACCCGATTTCGAGGCGAGATCCAGAGCATCCTTCATTTCGTCGAAGGACGGCGGTATGCCGGATTCCTTCATCCGTTCATGGATGAACAAGAGAAGTTCCTGTTGCTTACGTGTCAACATCGCCGTCCACCCCAGAATCGTGAAACAAATATAGAACATACACTATCTGTTCCATATGTGTTCTGCAAGGGCTTGCGCTTACAGAAGCTTTTCACACGGGCAGGAGTTGGTGTGGATTTTGCCTTTCCCGGCCGCCAGAATAGTCAAGGTTCTAATGCGCTGGAGGCGCGAACGCTAACCAGTGCTAGCTGCGGAAGTGGAGCTCCACTACTGCCATCATTGACGCCGCAGACCGCCGCATCCACATCCGTATGCATGGGCTTCGAGGCGCTACGCGTCACCAATATGGCGGAACAGTCAATATGTACCTGTATTCGATCCAGCGGGGTTCTTGCCGGTGGGCAGGCTGCGCATCTGTGGGTTTCGCCAACCACCCGCCCGGCCGGCAGCAGCGTTGGGCGTAGCGCCTAGCCGAATGAAACTGCAAAATCACATCGCGGGAAAGGCTGCGTCATTCACGCCGTGGCGACGAGGAAACGCGACACATGCCATGCACAGAAACTAACATTCATTTTTATATTTTAGGTCAGATACTCAAATGGTGAGCGCGCAGGGATTCGAACCCTGGACCTACTGATTAAAAGTCAGTTGCTCTACCGGCTGAGCTACACGCTCCCAGGCGGTGCGAAGACGCCCCGCGGAAGTGCGCGGAACATAGGCAGGAGGATTTGCCGGGTCAACCCGGAAAATGCGATGAAAAACAGCTTTTGCTGCATTTTGCCGCGTTCTCCAAAAGGTGATTGGCAGGAGAGGGCTTCGGCCGATACTAGGAAGCGCAAATGAAGGAGCGGACGGGGCGTTTTCGGGCCCGAACCGCTTTCCCGCCGTCGCGGAGTAGCCAGTGTCGATTGCCGATATTTCTCTTCTAAGTGCGCTGCTTGCCGGAGCGCTGTCGTTTCTGTCGCCCTGCGTGCTGCCGCTCGTGCCGCCCTATCTGTGTTATATGGCAGGCATTTCCGTGGATCAGTTCCGCGGCAACGATGCGGTCGCGGTCCGGCGGGACACGCGCGGGGCGGTGCTGCTGGCGGCGTTCTTCTTTACCCTGGGCTTTGCCACGGTTTTCGTGGCGCTGGGCGCCGGGGCATCGACGATCGGCATGGTGCTGCGCCGGCATCTCGACATCCTGGCGCAGATCGGCGGCGTCATTATCATCCTGATGGGACTGCATTTTCTCGGATTGCTGCGCATCGGGCTTTTTGCCCGCGAGGCGCGGTTTCAGGGCGGTGGCAAGCCGGCGACGGCATCGGGCGCCTATGTCATGGGGCTTGCCTTCGCCTTTGGCTGGACGCCTTGCATCGGCCCCGTCCTCGGGACGATCCTCGGCGTTGCGGCCGCGCGGGAAACGGTCAGCGACGGGGCGATGCTACTGGCCGTCTATTCGCTGGGCCTTGCCGTGCCGTTCTGGATCGCGGCCGGGTTTTCCGGCGCCTTCATGCGCTTCCTCCTGCGCTTTCGCCGGCATCTTGGCGCGGTGGAGAAGGTCATGGGCGTGCTGCTCGTCCTGACGGGCCTTGCCTTCATCTTCGGCTATATCAGCACGGTCGCCATCTGGTTCCAGCAAACGTTTCCCATTCTCTCGCAAATCGGCTAGAGCATTTCCAGCCGAAGCGGCACCGCTTCGGCCTCGGATAATGCGGCTAAAACAAATATCTAGAGCATTTCCGGTGAACCGGGGTTCTAGTCAGGGATATCATCCTCGGCAAGCGGGAGCGCGCCTCGGCCCATGGCGGACATCGTCGGACTCGTCCTGCCGTTCTTCGGCATGATCCTGCTGGGCTACGTGGTCGCCCGGATCACCAAGCAGCCGGTCGAAGCGCTTGGCTGGCTGAACACTTTCATCATCTATATCGCGCTGCCGGCGCTGTTCTTCAAACTGGTCGCAAAAACGCCGATCGAGCAGCTGACGCGCGTCGATTTCATCGTCGCCAACATCAGCGCGACCTATTTGGTTTTTGGACTGATCTTCGCCGTTGGCCTCTGGCTGCGCCGCGCGACGATCGGCGAGGCGACAATCCAGGGGCTCGCCGCCGCCTATGGCAATATAGGCTATATGGGGCCGGGGCTGGCGCTGCTCGCCTTTGGCGAACCGGCGGCCGTGCCGGTGGCGCTGGTCTTCTGCTTCGAGAACATGCTGCATTTCATGGTGGCGCCGGCGCTGATGGCCGTTGCGGGTGGCGAGAAACAGCCGGCGCTCCAGATTGCCGTCGGGGTGTTGCGCAAGATCGTCACGCACCCGTTCATCATCGCGACGGCTGCCGGGTTCGTTGCGGCCTTTGCCGGGCTCGAGGCGCCGGCGCCGCTGCAGCGGTTGATTGACTATCTCGCGCAGGCAGCAGCACCCTGCGCGCTCTTTGCCATGGGCGTCACGCTGGCGCTGCGGCCGCTGAAGCGCGTGCCGGTGGAAATCGGCTATATCGTGCCGGCGAAATTGCTGCTGCTGCCGGTAACAATGTACCTGGTGCTCGGCTTTGCCGGCAATTTCGATCCGGTCTGGGTGTTTACGGCGGTGCTTCTGGCAGCACTGCCGACAGCGACGAACGTCTTTGTTATCGGCCAGCAATATGGTGTTTGGCAGGAACGGGCGTCGGCGACCATTCTCATCACCACCGTGCTGTCTGTCGCCACGGTGACGATCCTGCTCTATCTCATCAAATCAGGCCTGCTTGTGGGCGACCCGTTCCCTTAGGTTTTCGCGAAACGTCTTCAGCGACCCGAGCGGTTCGATGCCCTCGCGCATGACGATGCTGCGCAACGGTCCAAGCGCTGAGAGCAGATGCAGGCCGGCGGAGCGCAGGAACTGCACGGGCAGGAAATCGGAAAGCAGCGAACGGTTCAGCAGGTCGACACTGACCGTGCGGGAGCGGATATCGGCCTGCCGTTTGCGGTCGAATCGATCACCCACGCCACCATAGTTTGCCGGCTCATCAATCCGGATAAGGTCTTTCAGCGCCATGATATCGCGCAGGCTGAGATTGAGGCCCTGGGCGCCAATCGGCGGAAAGGCGTGCGCAGCCTCGCCGACCAGCACGAAACGGCCCTTGCCGAAGTGATTGGCGGTCATGCCGGAAAGCGGAAAACTCTGGGCGCTGCCTTCCACCGTGACCTTGCCGAGCATGGATTGCATGCGCTCCTCGACGGCGCGGCTGAGATCGGCGACGGAGAGTTCGCGCAGGCGATTCGCCTCCTTCGGCGGCAGCACCCAGACCAGGCTGGAGCGGCGGCCGGGCAGGGGAACCTGCGTGAAGGGGCCGCTTTCCGTGTGGAATTCCGTCGAGACATTGCCGTGCGGGCGCTCATGCGCAAAATTGAGCACGAGGGCGGATTGCGGATAGGACCAGGCGCGCACGCTGATTCCGGCGCCGTCGCGGATGCGCGATTTCCTGCCATCCGCACCAACGACGAGGGCGGCGGTCACGCGTTCGCCGCTGTCGAGAGCCAGTTCGACGCCGGTTTCGAAGCTGTTGGCGGCGGTGACACCATCCTCCAGGCGCACGATATTGCCGTCGGCGGCGATGCGCGCATCGAGAATGTCGAGGAATGGCGCATTCGGAATGTTGTAGCCGAAAGCCGGCAGGTCGACCTCGCTGGCGCGGAAAGCGACCGGCGGGGCACGCAGGAGGCGCGCCGTGCCGTCAAGGATCTGCATGGTTTCGAGCGCGGCGGCATGGCGCGCGAGGTCATCCCAAAGACCGAGCGTCTTCAGGAAGGCGATGGACTGGTCCATGAGGGCTGTGGTGCGGCCGTCTTTGGTGCGCGTGGGCGGCGCGATCAGCGCGATGCTGCGGCCCGAATCGGAAAGCGCCAAAGCCGCCAGGCTGCCGGCCAGGCCGGCGCCGACAATCGCGATATCGAACTGTCTCATGACCGATCTCCGAAATATCAAAGTGTTACCCACAGATTTGCGGTGCTTGTACTTCGGGAAAGGTAGGCCGGCAAAGAGGCAATTTCCATGGGGTGAATCGGCGCAGGGCAGAAACTCGCCTGGAAAGCGCCGGTTTTTCACTGGCGATGACGGGCAATCAATGCATATTACCGGCAGTGACCGCGCAAGAGGGCGTGCTCGGCGAGTTGCGGCCGAAGAAAAGCCCCAAGGGATGGACTGCGAACGGCAATGAAGTTTTTCAACTACAAGCGCGTGCCCTATGCGGAAATTCGCGCCTTTTCCGTCCATATCCTGACGGCGTCGGGCTCGTTCCTGGCCTTTCTCGGCGTCGTCGCAGCCGCGGAACATCGCTTCGTCGATATGTTCTGGTGGCTTGGTCTGGCGCTGCTCGTCGATGGCATCGACGGGCCGATCGCTCGCAAGGTGCGCGTCAAGGAAGTGCTGCCGAACTGGTCCGGCGATACGCTGGACAATGTCATCGACTACGTGACCTATGTGCTGCTACCGGCCTTCGCGCTCTACCAGAGCGGCATGATCGGCGAGCCGTGGTCCTTCGTGGCGGCGGGTGCCATCGTGGTGTCGAGCGCGATCTACTATGCCGACATGGGCATGAAGACGGATGAATATTTCTTTTCCGGCTTCCCGGTCGTCTGGAACATGGTGGTGTTCACGCTCTTCGTCATCCAGGCGAGCGAACTGACGGCATCGATCATCGTCTTCGTTTCCGTCTTCCTCACCTTCATGCCGATCAACTTCCTGCACCCCGTGCGGGTCCAGCGGCTGCGGCCCATCAATCTCGCCGTCTTCTTCCTGTGGTCGCTGCTCAGCGGCTATGCGCTTCTCCTGCATTTCGACACGCCGGCCTGGGTCGTCTGGGGTGTCGTGGGCACGGGTCTTTACCTCTATGTCATCGGCGCCGTGCTGCAGGCGATTCCGAGCCTCGGCCGGTAACAGAACAATCGGGAGATAAGCATGACCAAGGCGATCGTCATCCGCAGTCTCGGCGGCCCCGACGTGCTGAAGCTCGAGGACGTTGCGCTCGATGCTCCAGGTCCGGGCGAAGTGCAGATCAGGCAGGCCGCGGTCGGGCTCAATTTCATCGACGTCTATTTCCGCACCGGCCTCTACAAGGCGGAGCCGCCGTTCATTCCGGGCAAGGAAGGTGCGGGCACGATCACTGCACTCGGCGAGGGTGTCACGGATTTTGCCATCGGCGACCGCGTGGCCTATGCCTCGGCGGACGGCGCCTATGCGGCCGAGCGGAACGTCGCGACGAAGCATCTGGTGAAGGTGCCGGACGGCATTTCGCTCGAAACGGCGGCGGCGATGATGCTGAAGGGCATGACGGCGCAATATCTGCTGCTTCAGACCTACCAGGTGAAGCCCGGCAGCGTGATCCTGTTTCATGCCGCAGCGGGCGGTGTCGGCCTCATTGCGGGG
Source organism: Shinella sp. GW821-FHT11G07 (assembly GCF_058808115.1). NCBI lineage: Bacteria > Pseudomonadati > Pseudomonadota > Alphaproteobacteria > Hyphomicrobiales > Rhizobiaceae > Shinella > Shinella sp. GW821-FHT11G07. The sequence continues at coordinate 223,203 of NZ_JBXARJ010000010.1, read as the reverse complement.
CAATGGGCGAAGGCGCTCGGCGCAACGGTGATCGGGACGGCCGGTTCGCAGGCCAAGATCGATCTGGCGCTCGCGCATGGCTACGACCATGTCATCAACTACGGCACGGAAGATTTTTCCGCGCGGGTGCGTGAGTTGACGGACGGCGCGGGTGTCGACGTCGTCTACGATTCCGTCGGCAAGGATACGTTCCCGAAATCGCTGGACTGCCTGAAGCCGCGCGGCCTGTTCGTCAGCTTCGGCAATTCCTCCGGGCCGGTCGATGCCTTCAACATGGGCTTGCTTGCGCAGAAGGGCTCGCTCTACGCGACGCGGCCGACACTCTTCGCTTACATTGCGACGCGCGCTGCACTCGATGCATGTGCAAACTCGCTCTTTGATATTGTGCAAAGCAACAAAGTGCGTATCAATATTCATCAGACTTATCCGTTGGCCGAGGCCGGCCGAGCGCACACGGATCTGGAAGCAAGAAAAACGAGTGGAACGACATTGCTCATTCCCTGACACGACCCGAACGGGCGGCAAGGGCTGAGATGGCAGGAAAGAGGGGCAGAGTGTCAGCCGTTGGAGCATCCGGGGGCAGGGGCAGCGCATTGCTGGCTGTCCGCAGCCTGACAAAGCTATTCGGTTCGTTTGCCGCGTGTAACGGCATCGACCTAGAGATTCAGCCCGGAGAAATCCACGCCCTTTTGGGCGAAAACGGTGCGGGCAAATCCACCCTCGTCAAGATGCTTTTTGGCGTGTTGGCGCCGACCAGCGGCGATATCCTGTGGAAGGGCGAACCCGTCCGCATACCAAGCCCCGGTGCTGCGCGCCGCCTCGGCATCGGCATGGTTTTCCAGCATTTTTCGCTGTTCGAGGCGCTAACGGTCGCGGAGAATATCGCGCTGTCTCTGAGCCCCGGCATTTCGCTGTCCAAGGTGGCGGAAGAGGCCTCGCGCCTGTCGCATCTCTACGGCCTGCCGCTCGATCCGAAGGCCCATGTCGCCGATCTCTCGGTCGGCGAGCGCCAGCGCATCGAGATCGTGCGGGCGCTGTTGCAGAACCCGGAACTGATCATCCTCGACGAGCCGACCTCCGTGCTGACGCCGCAGGAGGCCGACCGGCTGTTCGAAACGCTCGCCAAGCTGAAGGCCGAGGGGCGCTCGGTGCTTTATATCAGCCACCGGCTGGAAGAGGTGCAGCGCATCTGCGACCGTGCGACCGTGCTGCGCCACGGCAAGGTGACCGGCGCCTGTGATCCGCGCCAGGAAACTCCGGCCTCGCTGGCCCGCATGATGGTCGGCAGCGACGTCGCCTCGGTGACGGCGGCCGGTACCAACACCAAGGGCGAGGTTCTGCTCGAAGCCCGACATCTCAGCGTGCCGGCGCGCACGCCCTTCGCCGTTACGCTGAAGAATGTCTGTCTGAAGGTGCGGGGCGGCGAGGTTCTGGCCATCGCCGGCGTCGCCGGCAACGGCCAGGGCGAGCTTTTCGATACGCTTTCCGGCGAGTATCCGGCGGCGGACGCGTCGGCCGTCTTCATTCGCGGCAAGGCCGCCGGCAATCTCGGCATCACGGCGCGGCGTCTGATGGGTGCGGGGTTTGTGCCGGAGGAGCGCCATGGCCATGCGGCCGTTCCGGCGCTGCCACTCTCCGACAACCTCGTTCTGGCACGCAGCCAGTCGGACCGGAAAACCTTTCTGGCCGGCGGCCTGCTCGGCATCATCCGCCAGGCCGTCGTGCGCATCGCCTCGAAGCGCATTTCCGAAACGATGGACGTGCGCAAGAGCGGCGAAAACCCGGCAGCCGGCTCACTGTCGGGCGGCAACCTGCAAAAATACATTGTCGGCCGCGAACTCGACCGTCAACCGGCGGTGCTGATCGTCAACCAGCCGACCTGGGGCGTGGATGCCGGTGCTGCAAGCCGTATCCGTCAGGCGCTGGTCGATCTCGCCAAATCCGGCTCGGCGGTGCTGGTGATCAGCCAGGACCTCGACGAAATCTTTGAAGTCGCCACCGAAATCGCCGTCGTCAACGAGGGGCGGCTTTCCGATGCTTACCCGGCTCATGAACTGACGCGCGAAAAGATTGGCCTGCTCATGGGCGGCATGTACGGCAAGACGGAAGGCGAGGTGGCCCATGCACATTGAACTTGAAAAACGCGCCAATCCCTCGACGCTGTTCTCCCTCCTGTCGCCGTTCATCGCGCTGGCGCTGACCATAATTGCCGGCGGCATCATGTTCGCGCTTCTCGGCAAAAGCCCGACATCCGCGCTCTACAGCTTCTTCATCGAACCGCTGCTCGACGTCTGGTCGCTGCACGAGATCGCCATCAAGGCAGCGCCGCTGATCCTGATCGGCGCCGGCCTGTCGATCTGCTACCGTTCGAACAACTGGAATATCGGTGCCGAGGGCCAGTTCATCGCCGGCGCCATTGCCGGCGCCATCGTGCCCGTCGTTTTTCATGAATGGCATTCGTCGCTCGTCCTGCCCCTGATGCTGATCTTCGGCATGATCGGCGGCGCGCTTTATGCCGGCATTCCCGCCTTCCTCAAGGCGCATATGAACACCAACGAGATCCTGACGAGCCTGATGCTGGTCTATATCGCCCAGCTCTTCCTCGACTGGCTGGTGCGTGGACCCTGGCGCAGCCCGGATGCCTATAATTTCCCGGTAACGCGGGATTTCGCGCCGGAAGCGATCCTGCCGGAAATGATCGCGTCGGGCCGCGCCAATCTTGGCTTCGCCTTTGCCATCATCGCCGCCATCGGGCTGTGGATCATGATGCGCTACACACTGAAGGGTTTTGAGATCACCGTGCTCGGCCAATCGGAGCGGGCAGGGCGTTTTGCCGGCTTCTCCTCCAAGCGCATGATCTGGTTCTCGATGCTGCTCTCCGGCGCTTTCGCTGGCCTTGCCGGCATTTCGGAGGTCAGCGGCACCATCGGCAAGCTGCAACCGATCATCTCGCCCGGCTATGGCTTCACCGCGATCATCGTTGCCTTTCTTGGCCGCCTCAATCCGCTCGGCATCGTCGCCGCCGGCCTGTTCCTGGCGCTGACCTATGTGGGTGGTGAGGCGGTGCAGCTGACGCTGAGCGTTTCCGACAAGGTCACGCGGGTCTTCCAGGGCTTGCTGCTGTTCTTCGTGCTCTCCTGCGACACGCTGATCCAGTACAAGATCCGGCTGGTCTTCTCCCGCTTCCGCCAATCCAGCGAAGGAGCGCACTGATGGGTATCATCGAAGCGATCCTGCTCACCGTCATCACCGCGGCGACGCCGCTGGTGCTGGCCTCGCTCGGCGAGCTCGTTGCCGAACGCTCGGGCGTGCTCAATCTCGGCGTCGAGGGCATGATGGTGATGGGGGCGGTGCTCGCCTTCGCCGCAACGCAGGCGACGGGCTCGCCCTATATCGGCATCCTTGCCGGCATTGCCTGCGGCGCGCTGTTCTCGCTGCTGTTCGGCTTCCTGACGCTGACGCTCGTCGCCAACCAGGTGGCGACGGGTCTGGCGCTCACCATTCTCGGTCTGGGCGTATCCGGCCAGATCGGCGAGCCCTATGTCGGCATGTCCGGCATCAAGCTGCAGCCGATCGTCATTCCGCTGCTGTCCGATATCCCGTTCCTGGGACCGCTGCTGTTCAAGCAGGATCTGGTCTTCTACCTGTCGATCGCGCTGGTCTTCGGCGTGAATTGGTTCCTGTTCAAGAGCCGCGCCGGCCTGAAGCTGCGCGCCATCGGCGACAGCCATGGTTCGGCCCATGCGCTCGGCATCCATGTCATCCGCACGCGCTATCTCGCCGTGATGTTCGGTGGCGCCTGTGCCGGCCTTGCCGGTGCGCAGCTGTCGCTCGTCTACACGCCGCAGTGGGTGGAAAACATGTCGGCCGGGCGCGGCTGGATCGCGCTGGCGCTCGTCGTCTTCGCCTCGTGGCGGCCCTGGCGGCTGCTGGCGGGCGGTTATCTCTTCGGCGCGGTGTCGATCAGCCAGTTGCACGCTCAGGCGCTCGGCATCGGCATCCCGTCGCAGTTCCTGTCGGCTCTTCCCTATCTCGCCACGGTTATCGTACTAATCCTGATATCACACAATCGGCGCATGACGCTGATCAACACGCCTGCCTCTCTCGGCAAGCCGTTTGTGCCCGATCGGTGAGAAGAACAAGAAGAAACAACCACTCCTAACCTACAGAGGATAAAATGAAGAAAATCATTCTCGCTCTCGCCTCGTCGGCCGCCGTTCTCGGCTTTGCCGCCGCAGCCAGCGCCCAGGATACAACAAAGATCTGCTTTATCTATGTCGGCTCCAAGACCGATGGCGGCTGGACCCAGGCGCACGATATCGGCCGCCAGGCGCTCCAGGCGGAGTTCGGCGACAAGATCGAAACGCCGTTCCTCGAAAACGTGCCGGAAGGCCCGGATGCCGAGCGCGCGATCGAGCGCATGGCCCGCTCCGGCTGCGCGCTTGTCTTCACCACCTCGTTCGGCTTCATGGACGCCACGATCAAGGTCGCGGAAAAATTCCCGGACGTGAAGTTCGAGCATGCGACGGGCTTCAAGTCGGCCGCCAATGTCGGCACCTACAATGCGCGCTTCTATGAAGGCCGCTACATTCAGGGCGTGATTGCCGCGAAGATGTCCCAAAAGGGTGTTGCCGGCTATATCGCCTCGTTCCCGATCCCGGAAGTCGTGATGGGCATCAACTCCTTCGTTCACGGCGCCCAGTCGATCAACCCGGACTTCAAGGTCAAGGTCATCTGGGCCAACACCTGGTTCGACCCCGGCAAGGAAGCCGACGCGGCCAAGGCGTTGATCGACCAGGGCGTCGACATCCTGACGCAGCACACCGACACCACCGCGCCGATGCAGGTCGCGGCTGAGCGCGGCATCAAGGCCTTCGGCCAGGCATCGGACATGATCAAGGCAGGCCCGGAAACGCAGCTGACGGCGATCGTCGACACCTGGGGCGCCTACTACATCAAGCGCACCAAAGCCGTTCTCGACGGCACCTGGAAGCCGGAACCGGTCTGGGACGGCCTGAAGGACGGCATTCTCACCATGGCGCCCTACACCAACATGCCGGATGACGTGAAGAAGCTGGCGGAAGAGGCGGAAGCCAAGATCCGCTCGGGCGAACTGCACCCCTTCACCGGCCCGATCAAGAAGCAGGACGGCTCGGACTGGCTGGCTGCCGGCGCCGTCTCCGACGACGGCACGCTGCTCGGCATGAACTTCTACATCGCCGGCGTGGACGATCAGCTGCCGAAGTAAGCGGCAACGCACGGATCATAAGAAAGGCGCCCCGTTCGGGGCGCCTTTTGTTTGTGGCAAGAGAATTCCTGTCAAAGCTGCTGCGGGGACGAGAGGACGGCTAGTGGAAGATGCCGCTCTGTTCCTTCCAGCGATAATGCCCTTCTTCGCCATCCATCAAGGCGCGAACTTGCGGATGACGGATCGGCTTGTCGCTGTCGTCGGCAACGAGATTCTGCTCGGAGACATAGGCGACATATTCCGAATCGTCGTTTTCCGCGAAGAGATGGTAGAAGGGCTGATCCTTCGAGGGCCGGATTTCGGCCGGAATGGCGTTCCACCACTCTTCGGTGTTGGAGAATTCCGGATCGACATCGAAGATCACGCCACGGAAGGGAAAAACCTTGTGGCGGACCACGTCGCCGATTGCAAATTTTGCGTCACGCATCTTCATGGCGTACCTACCTTTCCCTGCATATTTGGGTAATTGCGCAAAAACATCAATAGTTCCGCCTCTTCATACGTTCTTCATGCAGAGGTTTGCGGTGCTTGCGCGCCCATGCGTTTCGGCGTACCTCGAAGGGCAACGTCTCAGGCGGGTTGGATGGCATGAACGATCAATGGGGCAGGAGCGGTAGCGGGCGGCCGGCAAGCGGCGGTGGTATTGGCGGCATCCTGTTTGCCTCCGTGGTCAGCCTGGCGCTGGGGGCGGCGGGCGGCTATGGCGCGTTTCGCATGATGGATGGCGCCGTTCCCACCAACGAAATCGAAGCGCGCGACCAGCGCATTGCCGACCTTGCCAAGGAGCTCGATGCGCGCGTGGCTCAGGTCGAGGAAAACACCCAGAAAGCCCAGGCCCTGAGCGAGGAGAACGGCGCGCTGCAGCGCCAGCTCGACGCCCTGCGCAAGAATGCCGGAACCGGCGATGCCGCCGTGGCGCTGGCCGAAAACGCCCGGCTGACCGAGACGGTGGTACCGGAACTCAGGAACGAACTGGAACTGGCAAAGCAGCTCGTGGCCGACGCCGAGGCGCTGAAGACGCGGGCCGAGGAAGCGGTTCGCGATCGTGACCGGCAGCTCTCGCTGCGGGCCGACGAAATCGCCCGGCTGGAAAAAGCCCTGACCGCTGCCCGCAATCAGCAGACCAGCTCGCAAAGCGCCGAGAAGGACCGCCAGGCGGCAGAGGATGCCTTGCGGCGCGAACTCGAGGAGGCGCAGCGCGCCCAGGACACGATCCGCACGACGGATCTGCCGGCGCTCCGCGACGAGATTGCCCGCAAGGACAAGGAGATCGCCGAACTCAAGACGCGCAACGTATCGCTGACGGCGCGCATCAGCGCGCTTGAGAGTGCTGCGCGCGCCGCCACCGTGCGGGGCGAACCGGAGGGCGGCGGCAACAAGCCGGTGGTGATCGACAATCAAAAGCCCGGCCAGGCGCGCAACCCGCGCAGCGCGGTGCTGGTGGCACTGGCGATCGACAACACGCCCGGCCTCGACCGATTGAGCAGTGCGCAACGCGCCCAACTTGAACAAACGCTGGTCTCCGGGGAATGTGTGACCAAGGCGCTCAGCGGCGCGTTGCGGCGCGTACCGGTTCTGGCGCTGCGCAACCTGATGCGCGACCTCGACAGCGACTGCTAGTTTCTCGGCGGTTCGGCCGCCGCCTCTGGGAAGGAGATTTTGATGAAGCGATCTGTTCTTTCGGCCGCACTTGGCCTTGCGCTGTCCGCGAGCGGGGTTTTGGCGCAGGAATTCGACCGCAACATCATGACCGGCGGTCCGCAGGGCACCTATATCAAGATCGGCCGCGACCTTGCCACGCTGGGCGCCGAGTGCGGGCTGAAGCTCAACGTCGTCGAAAGTGCCGGCTCGCTGGAGAACTTCGTCGGCGTGCGCAACCGGCGCAACACGCAGTTCGGCATCGTGCAGAGCGATGTGCTGGAATACCTGAAGACCTTCGAGGCCAACGACCCGGAGGTGCAGAAGGCCGTGAAGGGCGTGCGCATCATGTTCCCGCTCTACAACGAGGAAATCCACGTCCTGGCGCGCAAGGACATCAACAGCATGAAGGACCTTGCCGGAAAGAAGATCGCCGTCGGCAAGAAGGATTCGGGCACGTTTCTGACCGCGACGCTCATCATGGACATCCTTCAGGTGAAGGCCGGCGCGCGCATGGACATCAACCCCGACGAGGCGCTGCCGAAACTGCTGTCCGGCGAGATCGACGCCTTCTTCTACGTCGCGGGCGCCCCTGCCGCGCTGTTTTCCGGCGACACGATCGACAAGACGAAGTTCCACCTCGTGCCGATCACCGAGGCGCCGCTGCTGGCGACCTACACGCCGTCGCGCATCGAGGCCGGTACCTATTCTTTCCAGGACCAGCCGGTTGATCTCATTGCCGTCAAGGCCGTGATGATGACCTATGACTACGACGTCAAGCGCAACGCCTATCACCGCGACAGCTGCAAGACCGTCTCCGATTTCTCCAGCCTCATCCTCAGTGGCCTCGACAAACTCAGGACAACCGGCCACCCGAAGTGGAAGACCGTGGACCTGACGGCGCTGCCGCCAGGCTGGCAGGTCGGGGTCTGCGTGAAGGCCGGCATGGCGATGGACTACAAGCCCGCCTGCAAGCCGGCCGCCGGCAACGCCACCGACGGCGCTGCGGATGATTCCAACGAGGAATACCTGAACCTCCTGAAGCAGCGGCTCCAGCAATAACATCCTGAAAAGTGACAACAAAAAACCCGGCCATTGGCCGGGTTTTTCGTCTGAAGGTCCTCCCGTCCGAAGACGGGAGCGCCGATCAGGCGGAGTAGTACATGTCGAACTCGACCGGGTGCGGGGTCATTTCGTAACGCATGACTTCCACCATCTTCAGCTCGATGTAGGAATCGATCTGGTCGTCGTCGAACACGCCGCCGGCGGTCAGGAACTTGCGATCCTTGTCGAGGCTTTCGAGGGCTTCGCGCAACGAGCCGCAGACGGTCGGGATCTTCTTGAGTTCCTTCGGCGGCAGGTCGTAGAGATCCTTGTCCATGGCCTTGCCCGGATGGATCTTGTTCTTGATGCCGTCGAGGCCAGCCATCAGCATGGATGCAAAGCCGAGATAGGGGTTGCCGAGCGGGTCAGGGAAGCGGATTTCGACGCGCTTGGACTTCGGGCCCGTGCCGAACGGAATGCGGCACGATGCCGAGCGGTTGCGGGCCGAATAGGCCAGTAGAACCGGTGCTTCATAACCCGGGACGAGACGCTTGTAGGAGTTCGTCGTCGGGTTGGTGAAGGCGTTGATCGACTTGGCGTGCTTGATGATGCCGCCGATGAAGTAGAGGCAGCTTTCCGACAGGCCGGCATATTCGTCGCCGGCGAAGGTCGGCTTCGAGTCCTTCCAGATCGACAGGTGGACGTGCATGCCCGAGCCGTTGTCGCCGAAAATCGGCTTCGGCATGAAGGTTGCCGTCTTGCCATAGGCATTGGCGACCTGGTGCACGACGTACTTGTAGATCTGCACCTTGTCGGCGCTGCGCACCAGCGTGTCGAACTTGACGCCGAGTTCGTGCTGGGCGGCCGCCACTTCGTGGTGCTGCTTTTCGACGGTGACGCCCATCTCGGTCAGCACGGTCAGCATTTCCGAGCGCATGTCCTGGCACGAGTCGACCGGCGGAACCGGGAAGTAGCCGCCCTTGACGCGCGGACGATGGCCGAGGTTGCCGGTCTCGTAGTCGGTGTCGTCGTTGGACGGCAGTTCGGACGAGTCGAGCTTGAAGCCCGTGTTGTACGGGTCGGCCTTGTACTTGACGTCGTCGAAGACGAAGAATTCCGGCTCTGGGCCGGCATAGACCGTGTCGCCGATACCGGATGCCTTGAGGTAGGCTTCGGCCTTCTTGGCGGTGCCGCGCGGGTCGCGGTTGTAGGATTCGCCCGAGACCGGGTCGAGAATGTCGCACATGATGACGAGCGTCGACTGCGCGAAGAACGGATCGACGTGGACCGTCGCCGGATCGGGCATCAGCACCATGTCGGACTCGTTGATCGCCTTCCAGCCGCCGATCGAGGAACCGTCGAACATGACGCCATCCGCGAACATGTCTTCATCGACGATGCCGACGTCCATCGTGACGTGGTGCATCTTGCCGCGCGGGTCGGTGAAGCGCAGATCGACGAACTTTACATCATCTTCCTTGATTTGCTTGAGGATATCATTGGCAGTCGTCATGTTTTGCAGTCCCTGTGTGAGATGACGAGGTGGAAGCCTCGGCCGAACGGCCGGGCGGATTAGATGGCGTCGACGCCGGTTTCACCGGTGCGGATGCGGATGACTTCTTCGACGTTGGAGACAAAGATCTTGCCATCGCCGATGCGGCCGGTCTGGGCCGCGTTGCGGATCGCCTCGATGACGGCCTCCGCGTTCTCGTCCGCCAGCACGACCTCGACCTTCACCTTGGGCAGAAAGTCGACAACGTATTCGGCACCACGGTAAAGCTCCGTGTGCCCCTTCTGGCGTCCAAATCCCTTCGCCTCGGTGACCGTGATACCCTGCAGGCCAACTTCCTGAAGAGCCTCCTTCACCTCATCGAGCTTGAAGGGCTTGATGATCGCTTCGATCTTTTTCATGAGAAAATGTCTCTCCGCTTCTCCCGTTTGCGCAGGATTTCGCCCGCTGCTCACTTCAAATGCACATAACATGCCAAGTCTAGGCGTTATCTGTTCCAGATCAGGGAAAACCCCTCTCTTTCACCATAACGTTCGTCCTCACGCCGGGGATGATGGGGCTTTCCCGAAAAAAGGGCCAGCGGAATCTGCCTAAAAATTGTCACTTTCTGCGCCCGCGGACCGCCGCACCGGATTGCCGTGCCGAAGGGTGGCGCCAAAAGCTGCAAATCCGAGCATGCCGATTATGCAAATGCATAAAAAGAAGGCTAATTCCTTCACCGTCGGCATTGCGCTTGTCTGTCCCATGGCTTTGCGGGCATGGTGGGGCATGCACAGAGAAATCGATACGCTGATCCTCACGCCCGACGACATGGGCCGCATCGACCGCGACGCCGCCGCGTCGGGCCTTTCGAGCTACGGTCTGATGGAGCGGGCAGGGCAGGCGGTTGCCGCCGCCGCGCTTCGCCGCTTTCCGGGCGTCTTGCGCTTTGCCGTGCTGTGCGGGCCGGGCAACAATGGCGGCGATGGCTATGTCGCTGCGCGCGCCCTGCAGGAAGCCGGAGCCGCCATCGCCGTCTACGCTTTCGGCGATCCGGCGGCGCTGAATGGCGATGCGGCAGAAGCCTTTGTCCGTTTCAACGCTGCGGTCCTTCCCCTTGCCGATTACACACCCCTAGCTGGCGATGTCGTCATCGATGCGCTGTTCGGCGCGGGCCTGTCGCGCGATCTGCCCGACGCGGTCATCCGCACCATCGAGGCCGTGCGCAAAAACGTCCTGCCCGTCCTCGCCGTGGACCTGCCCTCCGGCATCGACGGCCGCACCGGCCAGGTGCGGGGGCAGGCCTTCGAGGCGGTGGCGACCGTCACCTTCATGTGCCGCAAGCCCGGCCATGTGTTGCTGCCCGGCCGGACGCTGGCCGGCGAGGTGGTGGTCTTCGATATCGGCATTCCCGGCCGCGTCCTCGCCCGGCATGCCGGCCACAGCCGGGTGAACACGCCCGCCCTCTGGCGGGTAGCCTTTCCCACCGAGACGGGCGCAACCCACAAATATGTGCGCGGCCATCTCGCTGTGTTCTCCGGCGGGGCGACAGCCACGGGGGCTGCACGGCTCTCCGCCATGGCCGGCCTGCGCGCCGGTGCCGGCCTCGTTACGCTGCTGTCGCCAAGCGACGCGCTCGCCACCAACGCGGCCCAGGTGACGAGCGTCATGCTCAAGCCGCTCGATAGCGAGAATGACCTTGCGGCCTTGCTGGCGGACGAGCGGCTGAAAACCTTCGTGCTTGGCCCAGGCTTCGGGGATATGGAAAAGGCAAGGCGCTATGTCCGCCGTCTCGCCGAAAGCGGTCGCCACCTCGTTCTGGACGCTGATGGCATCACCGCGTTTCGCGACGATCCTGTTTCGCTCTTCCGTCTCTTCGCCGCCTCCGGCACACGGCTGGTCTTGACACCGCATGACGGCGAGTTCGCACGACTTTTCCCCGATCTTGCCGCCGACAGAAGCCTTTCGAAGATCGAGCGCGCTCAGAAGGCCGCCGCCCGCAGCAATGCCGCCGTCGTCCTCAAGGGGGCTGATACGGTGATCGCCGCACCGGACGGCCGCGCCCTCGTCAACGAGAATGCGCCGCCCTGGTTGGCGACCGCCGGCTCCGGCGACGTGCTCGCCGGCATCGTCGGCGCCCACCTGACCCAGGGCATGCCCGCCTTCGAAGCCGCCGCCAGCGCCGTCTGGTGTCATGGTGAGGCCGGGCGAACAGCCGGCGAAGGGCTGACGGCCGAGGATCTCGTCAGCGCTCTGGGTGGCCTAAGCCAAATCTAGACATTGCATTGACGTCAAGTGAAGCGGCCTGCAGGCCTCAGGCACGCGTATCAACGCTCTGAATAGCTTCGATCAAATCTAATGACTTTGAGCGCCGGGCATTCCCCGTTAAGCAAATTCAGTAGAGGCGCGAGCGCGATCCGAAACGCTCTTGCCCCACAGCCCCGAAGCGGAAGACTGTCCCATGACTTTGATCGATATCGCGCTGCTCGTGCTCGTCGCCATTGTCTGGGGCTTCAATTTCGTTGTCATCAAAGTCGGCATCGAAAATTTCCCGCCGATCCTGTTTTCCGCACTGCGCTTCCTCTTTGCCGCCGTGCCGCTGGTGTTCTTCCTGCACCGTCCGGCAGTGTCCTGGCGGATCATCCTCGGCATCGGCCTTGTGCTGGGCGTGGTGAAATTCAGCCTGCTGTTCATCGGCATGGATGTCGGCGTGTCTGCCGGCCTTGCCTCGCTGCTCCTGCAATCACAAGCCTTCTTCACCGTCGCGCTCGCTGCCGTGTTCTACGGCACCCGCCCACGCCCGGCGCAGATCACCGGCATCCTCATCGCCTTTGCCGGCATGGCCGTGATCGCCACGACGGTGGACGGAAGCTTCACCTATCTCGGCCTCGCCCTGGTGATTGCTGCCGGCCTTGCCTGGGCCTTCTCGAACATGCTGACGCGCAAGGCCGGCAATGTCGACATGCTGGCGCTGATGGTCTGGGTGAGCCTCGTGCCGCCGATCCCGCTGGCGATCATCTCGCTGGCGACGGAAGGGCTGGACAGGGACATCGCCGCCCTCCAGGCACTCACCTGGCAGGGCGTCGGCGCGGTGGCCTATATCGCCTACATTGCCACGATCTTCGGATTCGGCGTCTGGGGCCTGATGATCCGAAAACACGGCGTCGCCACCGTCGCCCCGTTCTCGCTGCTCGTGCCGGTGTTCGGCATGAGCTTTTCGGCCCTGGCGCTCGGCGAGAGTTTTGGGCCTCAACGTCTCGCCGGCGCGGTCCTCGTCGTCTGCGGCCTCATCCTGACGGTGCTCGGCCCGCGACTGCTCGATCGCTTGCGCGCGTCGCCGTCGCCGCACAAGGCCGGATAGTCAGGCCCGTGGCTGGGTGCGCTTCTGCAACTCTCGCGCACCGTTCGGCGCATTCACCTTGCCGGAGGTGATGAAGAACGCAAAAACGTCGCGCGCTTTCTGGGCCGGTTTGGTGTCAGGGTCGTTCTTCGGCAGGTCCGATGGTTCGCCGCCGCTCGCCCAGTCCTTCAGCCGTGCCGCCCATTCGTCCAGCGCCTTTGGCGGATAGCAGGTCTCGATGTCGTCGGATCCCTTCTGCAGGCGCGCATAGACGAAATCCGCCGTCACGTCGGCGATCTCGGGATAATCTTCATGCTGCGCGTAGACGATCGCGGCCTTGTGCTTGCGGGCAAGGGCCGCGAATTCCGGCACGAGGAACGTATCGTTGCGCACTTCCAGCGCATGTTTCAGCGTCAGGCCATCCAGCTTTTCCGGCAGGAGTTTCAGAAAGCCCTCGAAATCCTCCGGCTCGAACTTCTTGGTCGGCGGGAACTGCCAGAGGATCGGCCCGAGGTGATCGCCGAGTTCGGTCAAACCCTGCGTCAGGAATTTTTCGACCGACTCGCCGCCATCGGCCAGAACCTTGCGGTTGGTCGTGAAACGGCTGGCCTTCAGCGAGAAGATAAACCCGTCCGGCACTTCGGAGGCCCATTTGGCGAAGGTCTCCGGCTTCTGTGAGCCGTAATAGGTGCCGTTGACCTCGATTGCCGTCAGTTCGCGGCTGGCGAATTCGAGCTGCCGCTTCTTCGTCAGTTTCTCCGGGTAGAACGTGCCTTCCCACGGATCGAAGGTCCAGCCGCCGATGCCGGTGCGAATGGTGCCGGATGTGCTCATGTCTTGCTCTCCTCGACAGACAGGATGGCGGCGCGGTTCACGCCGGCGCGATGAAAGGTTGCGAAATCTCCTGGAACACCGGCAGGGCCTCCATGCCGGTGCAGTGCGCGGCGAGCGCCGGATAGGCCGCTGGGTCGATAAGGCCCGGATGGGCCTCGCTGATATGCCGCCAGGCGCAGGCAACCGCAATGTCCGCATGGGTGATCCGGCCGAACCAGAACTGTCCGGGCCGCACGGCGCGCTCCGCATTGAGCGCGGTCAGCACCGTGCCAATCTGCGAACGGCAGCGTTCGGCGAAGTAGTCCGAGGGCGTTTGATGCAGATGCAGTTCGTAGAACAGGCTGACGCCCTTGTCGGCGAAGCCGGTGGCAAAGGTCATGACCTTCAGCGCCTGCCGCCGTTCCGGCTCGGCCTGCGGCAGCAGGCGCGTGTCTGCCGGAACAAGGCCGTCCACGTAGTCGAGGATCGAATTGCTGTCGGCCACGACGTCACCATCATCCAGCACCAGCGTCGGCACCCGCATCAGCGGATTGATCGCCTGCACCTTCTCGCCCTCGCTGAACACCGACCAGGGCCGATGCTCGAACGGCAGGCCGTAGAGCCGCATGGCAATCGCCACACGGCGTACATAGGACGAGTCGTACTGGCCGATCAGGATCATCAAAACCTACTCCGCCGCCACCCGTTTCATCGGACGGCGCTCCAGCAGTTCCTTCAGGAAATGGCCGGTATAGGAGCGTTCCACCTTCACGATGTCCTCCGGCGTGCCCTCCGCGATCACTTCGCCACCGCCGTCACCGCCTTCGGGGCCGAAGTCGATGACCCAGTCGGCCGTCTTGATGACCTCGAGATTGTGCTCGATGACCACGACGGAGTTGCCCTGGTTGACGAGTTCGTGCAGCACTTCGAGCAGCTTTGCCACGTCATGGAAATGCAGGCCGGTGGTCGGCTCGTCGAGGATATAGAGCGTGCGGCCGGTCGAGCGCTTGGAAAGCTCCTTGGCGAGCTTGACGCGCTGCGCCTCGCCACCCGACAGCGTGTTTGCCTGCTGGCCGACCTTGATGTAGCCGAGGCCAACCTGGTTGAGCGTCACCAGCTTGTCGCGCACCGCCGGCACGGCAGCGAAGAACTCGACACCTTCCTCCACCGTCATGTCCAGCACGTCGGCGATCGACTTGCCCTTGAAGGTGACGTCGAGCGTTTCGCGGTTGTAGCGCTTGCCGTGGCAGACGTCGCAGGTGACGTAGACGTCGGGCAGGAAGTGCATCTCGATCTTGATGACGCCGTCGCCCTGACAGGCCTCGCAGCGTCCGCCCTTGACGTTGAACGAGAAGCGGCCCGGCTGGTAGCCGCGCGCCTTCGCCTCCGGCAGGCCGGAAAACCAGTCGCGGATCGGCGTGAAGGCGCCGGTATAGGTTGCGGGGTTGGAACGCGGCGTGCGGCCGATCGGCGACTGGTCGATGTCGATGACCTTGTCGATATATTCGAAGCCGTCGATGCGCTCGTGCTCGGCCGGAATTTCGCGCGCGCCCATGATGCGCCGCGCCGCCGACTTGTAGAGCGTCTCGATCAGGAAGGTCGACTTGCCGCCGCCGGACACGCCGGTGACCGCGGTGAAGACGCCGAGTGGGATGGCGGCCGTGACATTCTTGAGGTTGTTGGCTTTCGCGCCGACGACCTTGATTTCCTTCTTCTTTTTCGGCTTGCGACGTTCCGCGGGCACCGCGACGGCAAGCTCGCCCGACAGATACTTGCCAGTGAGCGAGGCCGGATTGGCGATCACCTGCTGTGGCGAGCCCTGCGCGATGACTTCACCGCCGTGAATGCCGGCGGCGGGGCCAATGTCGACGACATAGTCCGCTGTCAGGATGGCGTCTTCGTCATGCTCGACCACGATCACCGTGTTGCCGATGTCGCGCAGATGCCGCAGCGTGTCGAGCAGGCGGGCATTGTCGCGCTGGTGTAGGCCGATGGAGGGCTCGTCGAGCACGTATAGCACGCCCGTGAGGCCCGAGCCGATCTGCGAGGCGAGACGAATGCGCTGGCTTTCGCCACCCGACAGCGTGCCGGAATTGCGCGACAGCGAGAGATATTCGAGGCCGACATCGTTCAGGAAGCGCAGGCGCTCGCGGATCTCCTTGAGGATGCGCACCGCGATTTCGTTCTGCTTGGTGTTGAGGTTCTCCGGCAGCACATCGAACCAGTCGCGCGCGACGCGGATCGACATGGCCGTCACTTCGCCGATATGCAGTTTGTTGATTTTTACCGCCAGTGCCTCGGGCTTCAGGCGAAAGCCGTTGCAGGCCGGGCAGGGCGCGGCAGACATGTAGCGCTCGATCTCTTCACGCGACCAGGCGGAGTCCGTTTCCTTCCAGCGGCGCTCGAGGTTCGGCACGATACCTTCGAAGGTTTTCACCGTCTTGTAGGAGCGTGCGCCGTCCTTGTAGTTGAACTCGATCTTTTCCTTGGTGCCGTTCAGGATGGCGCTCTGCGCCGCTTCCGTCAGTTCCGACCAACGGCTGGAAAGTTTAAACCCATAGGCGGCGCCCAGCGCCTCCAGCGTCTGGTTATAGTAGGGTGAGGACGATTTTGCCCAGGGCGCGATGGCGCCGTCGCGCAATGTGCGTTCGGTTTCCGGAACGATGAGTTCCGGGTCGATCTTCTGCTGGCTGCCGAGGCCGTCACAGGTCGGGCAGGCGCCGAAGGGGTTGTTGAACGAAAAGAGCCGCGGCTCGATTTCCGAGATCGTGAAGCCGGAGACCGGGCAGGCGAATTTTTCGGAAAACAGCACGCGCTCATGCGTCTCGTTCAGCGACTTGTTGGCCGAGCCACCGGCGGAGGTTTCCTCGACCGGCAGCGGCTTGTCGGCGAACTCCGCGATCGCCAGGCCCTCGGCGAGCTTGAGGCAGGTTTCAAGGCTGTCCGCCAGGCGCGAGGCGAGATCCGACCGCACGACGACGCGGTCGACCACCACGTCGATGTCGTGTTTGTACTTCTTGTCGAGCGCAGGCACATCGGCGATCTCGTAGAACTGGCCGTCGACCTTGACGCGCTGAAAGCCCTTCTTCATCAGCTCGGCGAGTTCCTTCTTGTACTCGCCCTTGCGGCCGCGCACGATGGGCGCGAGGATGTAGAGGCGCGTACCTTCGCCGAAATCGATGACGCGATCGACCATCTGGCTGACCGTCTGGCTCTCGATCGGCAGGCCCGTTGCCGGCGAATAGGGCACGCCGACGCGCGCAAACAGCAGGCGCATATAGTCGTAGATCTCGGTGACCGTGCCGACGGTCGAGCGCGGGTTCTTCGAGGTCGTCTTCTGCTCGATGGAGATGGCCGGCGACAGCCCGTCGATCTGGTCGACATCCGGTTTCTGCATCATTTCGAGGAACTGGCGCGCATAGGCCGAGAGGCTCTCGACATAGCGGCGCTGGCCCTCGGCATAGATCGTGTCGAAGGCAAGCGACGATTTGCCGGAGCCTGACAGCCCGGTCATGACGATCAGCTTGTTGCGGGGCAGGTCGAGATCGATGCCCTTGAGATTGTGTTCGCGGGCGCCGCGAATGGAAATTGTCTTGAGTTCGCTCATGATATCCAGCGTCAGAAGTTCTTGCGCATTCGATTTAGGGGTTGCCCCTATGTAGGAACCGGTTGGGGCGTGTCCATGCGCGGTCGAAGGAATCCGTGCCCGTTTCCGATTCGGTTGACAAGAGTGTAGGGAATTATTAGAACAAAAAAAGAACGAATTTTTGCAATTGATCTGTGGATTATAGTCACGCGGGGCGGCGCTGGCGCACGGCAGCCGATAAGATGCCGCATTCATGGTGTGAAATGATGTCGGGCGCCAAAGCCCGACGCGACAACGGGAAGTATGGGTATGGCTGGAAGCGTCAACAAGGTGATCTTGGTCGGGAATGTCGGTGCGGACCCGGAAATCCGTCGGACGCAGGACGGCCGGCCGATCGCCAACCTGCGGATCGCGACCTCTGAGACCTGGCGCGACCGCAACAGCGGCGAACGCAAAGAAAAGACGGAATGGCACAATGTCGTCGTCTTCAACGAAGGCCTGTGCAAGGTCGTCGAACAATATGTGAAGAAGGGCGCCAAGCTCTACATCGAAGGCGCGCTGCAGACCCGCAAGTGGCAGGACCAGACCGGTAACGACCGCTATTCGACGGAAATCGTGCTGCAGGGCTTCAACTCGACGCTGACCATGCTCGACGGTCGCGGTGAAGGCGGCGGCGAGCGGCGCGGCGGCAGCGATTTCGGCGGCGGCGCACCGAGCTACGACGACTACGGTTCGCGCCCGTCTTCGGGCGGCGGAAGCAGCGGCGGCGCCGGTGGCGGCAGCCGTTCGGGCGGTTCGCCGCTCTCGCGCGATATGGATGACGACATCCCGTTCTGAGAACGACGGACATGACCGGCGTTCACGCCGGCTGATGTTCGACGCGCCTCCGGCGGGGTCATGCTGGCGGAGGCGTGTTATGAGCGATGAGAAGACGGCCGCAGATGTGCTTTTCCTGCGGCCGGGCGAGGGGCGAACCTATCCACTCGGCGCCATGACGGCGGTTTTCAAGGCGGATCACGGCGAAACCGGCAGCGCCTACAGCGTTTCCGAATGGTGGCTTGAGCCGAATACGACGGGTCCTGGCGCCCACTTCCATGCCGACAATGTCGAACTGTTCTATGTGATCGCCGGTGTCGCCAGCATCCTGGCCGGCGATAAATGGTTCGATGCGCCTTCCGGCAGTTTCGTGCGTATTCCGGCCACCATCATGCATGATTTCGAGAATCGCACGGACGAGCGCGTCGGCCTGCTCAACGTTTTCCTGCCGGGCGGGTTCGAGGAAAACATGCCGGCGATCACCAAATGGTTCGCCGACAATCCCTGACGGCGCGGGCTCATCACCGTTTCAGTGTCCCGAAAAGACCCATAACTCAGCCGGTTAACCGGAAGCGGCGCTACAACTTTTCCCGACTTGTTGCTGACGCATTCCGGGCCTAAAATTCCCGCACACCCGAAAGCAATATCGCCGGCTGGATGTGAAAAGGGGAGGTCGCAATGGACGTGCTTCGAGACCCCACGCATATCGGCATGTTCGAACCGCAGGATCTGGATGTTCTGCAGGGCGTTTTCACACGATTGACGGCAACCAGGAGCCCTGCCTTCGACGAGGCCCGGGCCCGTTCGCTCGCGCGATCGATCATCACGCTGTATCGGCATGGCGTGCGTGACCCCGAGCAGATTTTCGACGTGCTGCAAGTGCCGTCGTCCTGACGCCGCAATCGCTATCCCAATTTCCAATGAGCGCTCGCCCGGCTACGGCGGGCGCTTAACCATATGGAAACCATAAATCAAACAAGCTCTTTCCCAGCTTTGCATCCATTCGCAATTTTGCCATCTTATTGGCATGATTAACGTACTGTTATTTACTGAGTGGCATTGACGGCCGGCTTGCAGGGGCAAGACAGGTTGGCTGGCACACCGTCGGGGACAATAGCGGCGTGGGACATAAAACTTTCGAGAAAAATGCGATCCGGTTCGGCAAGAGCTTGAGATTGCTGGCTATTCCTCTGATCTGCGCGAGCCTAGCTGCCTGCGCGACGACGACGACGCCCGCGCCGAAGAAGAAGGTGCGCAGCAAGGAATTCTTTTCTGAATCCGAGTATGGCGTGAAGGCAAGTCCGCGCGTCGTGGAAGAAGGCCAGGCCGTGCCAAAGGGTGGCGGCCGCTACCAGGTTGGCAAGGCCTATCAGGTTCGCGGCAAGTGGTACCAGCCGAAGGAAGAGCCTGGTTACAACAAGACAGGTCTCGCGTCGTGGTACGGTTCAGCCTTCCACGGCCGCAAGACGGCGAATGGCGAAGTCTACGACAAGTACCATCTCTCCGCCGCGCACCCGACGTTCCCGTTGCCGAGCTATGCGCGCGTCACCAACATGGAAAACGGAACCTCCGTCATCGTGCGTGTCAACGACCGCGGCCCTTACCATGAGGGCCGGGTGATCGACGTTTCGTCGAAGACAGCGGATCTGCTCGACATGAAGCGCACCGGCACGGCAAAGGTGCGCGTGCAATATGTCGGCAAGGCCCGCCTTGACGGCCACGACATGCCGTATCTCATGGCCTCCTACATTCCGAAGGGATCACGCGTGCCGGCAGTCGATCCGGGCGGCCAGATCGCAACGGGCGTCATGGTGGCTTCCGCCGACAACCGCTCGCTGCCTGGCGTCGGCACGGAAGAAAACGTGCTGACCGTGCCCGACAAGAGCACGATGACGGCGCTCGCCAAGACGGCCCCGACAGCCGAGGCCTTCCAGGTGATGGAACAGTTCGTCATGCTGCCGGAGATCGGCCCGCTGCCGATCGAACGACCGAATTTCGTGCCCCAGCTTTCCGCTGAGCCAAGCTATGCGGCGGCCTATGCGGACGAGCGCGTGCGCGACGCTGCCGGCGCCTTCGATGCCATCCTGACGATGGACGGCCAGTTGACGCCGCTTTCCGCATTTGCCGACAACGCGGGCTGATCGCCCGCGTTCCCAAAGCCGTTTGCGCAATGCGGTCGGCTGTGGGAGTGTGACGACATCCGGAGTCGCCATGCATCGCCGTCTTTTCGTCGTCCTCATTGTCCTTCTGTCCTTTTCCAGCATTGCGCACGCGCAGTCTGCCGCGCCGCAGGCGGGCTTCGACGTCAAGGCGAAGCAGGTCTACCTCATCGAGGCGGAGACCGGCACGGTGCTGTTTGCCCGCGCCGAGGACGAGACCGTTCCCGCCGCCTCGCTTGCCAAGCTGATGACCATGGCAACGGTCTTCAAGACGCTGGCCGGCGGCGAAATCACGCTCGACACGCAATTTCCCGTCACCGAACATGCCTGGCGCACGGGCGGCGCGCCATCGCGCACTTCCACCATGTTTGCCGCCCTGAAATCGAACGTGCGCGTCGAGGACCTGGTCCGCGGCGTCATCATTCAGTTTGCCAATGACGCCTGCATCATTCTCGGCGAGGGCATCGCCGGTTCGGAGACTGCCTTCGCCGAAAGGATGACGCAGGGGGCGAGGGCGCTGGGGCTGCAGAAATCCGGCTTCGCCAATGCCACCGGCCTGCCCGACCCGGCAAACAAGGTGACGATGCGCGAAATGGTGCAGCTCGCCCGGCACCTGCAGACGACCTATCCGGACTACATGCGCTACTATCTCGAGCCGGAATTCGAGTGGAACAAGATCAAGCAGCGCAACCGCAATCCGCTTCTGACGCTCAATATCGGCGTGACGGGTTTCGTGACCGGCTTTTCGGAGGAGGGCGGCTATTCCATCGTCGCGGCGGTCAACCGCGACGGCAAGCACCTGGTGCTCGCCATGGGCGGCATGGAAAACGACAAGGTCCGCATCGAGGAAACCCGCCGCATCATCGAATGGGCGCTCTCCTCCTTCGAGCGCCGCACGCTCTTCAAGGAGGGTGAGGCGATCGCCGATGCCAGCGTCTATGGCGGCGATGCATCCAGCGTGCCGCTGGTGGCCGGCGAGCAGGTGGATGTCTTTCTGCCGAAGGACAATTCGCAAAAGCTCGTCGCACGCGTGGTCTATACGTGGCCGGTGCGGGCACCGGTCGAGCCCGGCCAGGCGATCGGCACCCTGAAGATCTGGAACGACAAACAATTGTTGCGCGAAGTACCGGTGGAAACGGCGGGCTCGGTCGGCGTCGGCGCTCTGCGCTCCCGGGCGCTGGATGCGCTGATCGAGTTGTTCTTCTTCTGGATTTGACGGGGCGGGCGAGGGCGAAAAGCGTTTCGCCGGCCGGAAACATCGGTTAGTAGTGGTCCGACTCGTCCCGGCCCCGCCGGGTAACGCCGCGCTCGCGGCCATTGGTAACGGAAACAGGATTTGTCGGCCGCACCCGGTTTGTTTGTCACGTTCGAAGGCGGCGAGGGCGCCGGAAAGTCGACGCAGATCCGGCTTCTGGCAGAGGCATTGCGCGCGCGCGGCCTGACCGTGCTGATGACGCGCGAGCCCGGCGGCTCGAAGGGCGCGGAAGCCGTGCGACACGTTCTCCTGTCCGGCGCCGCCGAGCCCTACGGTATTCGCATGGAAGCCATCCTGTTTGCCGCCGCGCGCAACGATCATGTCGAGCAGGTCATCCGTCCGGCGCTCTCGGCGGGCACCGTCGTGCTGTGCGATCGCTTCATGGATTCGTCGCGCGTCTACCAGGGCATTACCGGCAACCTGGAACA
Source organism: Shinella sp. GW821-FHT11G07 (assembly GCF_058808115.1). Lineage (NCBI taxonomy): Bacteria > Pseudomonadati > Pseudomonadota > Alphaproteobacteria > Hyphomicrobiales > Rhizobiaceae > Shinella > Shinella sp. GW821-FHT11G07. Next base: position 201,387 of record NZ_JBXARJ010000010.1, on the reverse strand, counting down.
GACGTTCATCGCAGCGCTGGAGCGCGTCGCCGTCAACGGCGTCGTGCCGGACTGTACCGTCATCTTCGACCTGCCGGCCGCCATCGGCCTGGAGCGCGCCCGCAAGCGCAGCGCCGGGCCGGACGAACAACCGGACCGCTTCGAGAAAGAAGAGCTGGAAACGCACGAGAAGCGTCGCGAGGCCTTTCTCGATATTGCCGAACGCGAACCGCTGCGCTGCCGCGTGGTCGACGCGACACAGACGCAGGAGGTGATCGCTATCCAGGTGCTCGCCATCGCCGAGCCGCTGCTGCCGATCAACGCGCATGACCGGCACGATCCGGAGCCTATCTCGTGAGCGACGATCGTCCCGGCATCCTCGACGGTGCGGTGCATCCTGCCGAGCAGACAAGGCTTTTCGGCCATGCCGCAGCGGAACATTTCCTGGCGCGCTCCTACAGGTCCGGCAAGGGCCACCACGCCATCCTGATCGAAGGGCCGGAAGGCATCGGCAAGGCGACGCTCGCCTTCCGCTTCGCCAACCACGTGCTGCACCATCCGGAACCAGCCGACGCGCCGGAAACGATGGCCGACCCGTCTCCCGGTTCACCGATTACCCGCCAGCTCGTGGCCGGCGCCTCGCACAATCTGCTGCACCTCACCCGGCCGGTCGACGAGAAGACCGGCAAGGTGAAATCGGCGATCACCGTCGACGAGGTGCGCAAAGCCGGAAAATTCCTGGCGCAGACCTCTGGCACGGGCAATTGGCGCATCGTCATCATCGATCCCGCCGACGATCTCAACCGCAATGCCGCCAACGCCATCCTGAAAATCCTCGAAGAGCCGCCGAAGCGCTCGCTCTTCCTCGTCCTGACCCATGCTCCGGGAAAACTGCTGCCGACCATTCGCTCGCGCTGCCTGCCGCTAGCACTGTCGCCGCTGTCGGAAGCCGATCTTGCCGCCGCCCTCGACAGCCTCGGCGCAGCACCGTCCGGCCCGCGTGCGGCAGACGTTCTCTCGGCAGCCCATGGCAGCGTCTCGGAAGCGCTGAAGCTGGTGAACTACGGCGGCTTCGATATTGTCGAAGCCTTCCGCACCATCGTCGAAGCCACGGCGGAGCCACCACGCCGCGACGTGCACAAGCTCGCCGACGTGCTTTCGGCCAAGGACAGCGACACGGTCTTTTCGTTCTTCTGCCAGCACGTCACGGATTTCGTGACCGACAGCGCCCGCACCGCCGCGCTTTCCGGCGACATCGCCCGCGCCGATCGTCTCGCCCACCTTTCCTCGCAGCTTGGCGAACGCATCACCGTCGCACAAGCCTACAATCTCGACCGCAAGCAGACGATCATCAGCGTGCTCGACGATATCCGGGCTTCGCTGTAGTAGCGAGCAATCCCACCCACGCCACAGTTCCGGCTCAGTCGGCTGCGACCCTTTCCGATGATTCCGGGGGATGTTGATGCCAGCAACGTGGTTCCGCTGCGCCGTATTTGCATTGGCGCTTTCTGTCACGGCAGCTGCCGCCGACAGCAGAAGCGGCGCTTCGTTTTCCGTCGAGGCCGCCATCGTGCTGGAAAACGGTGAGCCGATTGCCGGCGCCGCCATGTGCACCATCGGTGAGGAATGCCAGATTTTCACGCGGGAGCAGCATACGTTTGGCCTCTCGCTTAAGGTGCACGTAGGTAGTTCCCGATGCCTATCGAGCGAGTTGTCCCTGCGCTGCGCGTCGGGAGAGTGTTCTTTTAGCAACGGCCGCTCCGGCGTGATGTTTGGTGGCGAGCGAAGGTTTGACGTCTACGAGGGTAGCGATGGCTATGAGCTCGTCCTCAGAAGAAGATCAAAGATCGGCAGTGTCCTCCTGAGCATTCCTGACTTCGACCCACCGTGCACGCCGTCAAAAAACGCCATCTAGGGGTAGACCGATCGTGTTCCGGGTGCAGAGATAGGGCGCGAACAGGAAGAGACGGAAACTTGCTGTTTCCCTCCACGCCCGCATGGTCTAATACCTTGCGGCATTGCACAACCGAAGACAGATACGCCCCATGACCGACACATCCCGCTTCTACATCACGACCGCCATTTCCTACCCGAACGGCAAGCCGCATATCGGCCATGCCTACGAGCTGATCGCGACGGATGCCATGGCGCGCTACCAGCGGCTCGACGGGCGCGACGTCTTCTTCTTGACGGGCACGGACGAACACGGCCAGAAGATGCAGCAGACGGCGCGCAAGGAAGGCATTTCTCCGCGCGAACTGGCTGATCGAAATTCGAAAGAATTCAAGGATATGGCCGTTCTTCTTAATGCGTCGAACGATGATTTCATCCGCACGACCGAGGATCGGCACTACGAGGCCTGCGCCGAAATCTGGCGCCGCATGGTCGCCAATGGCGACATCTACAAGGGTGGCTATGCCGGCTGGTACTCCGTGCGCGACGAGGCCTACTACCAGGAAAACGAGACCGAGAAGCGCGACGACGGCGTGCGCTACGGACCGCAGGGCACGCCCGTCGAATGGGTGGAAGAGGAGAGCTATTTCTTCCGCCTGTCCGACTATCAGGACAAGCTGCTGAAGCACTACGAGGACAATCCGGACTTCATCGGCCCGGCCGAGCGCCGCAACGAGGTGATCTCCTTCGTCAAGTCCGGTCTCAAGGACCTGTCGGTCTCGCGCACCACCTTCGACTGGGGCATTCCTGTCCCGGACGATCCTGCACATGTCATGTATGTCTGGGTCGATGCGCTCACCAACTACGTCACCGCGACCGGTTACCTCACCGATCCGGAAGGCCCGCGGGCAAAGTACTGGCCAGCAAACATCCACATCATCGGCAAGGACATCATCCGCTTCCACGCCGTCTACTGGCCGGCCTTCCTGATGTCGGCCGGCGTGCCGCTGCCGGAGCGCGTCTTCGCCCATGGCTTCCTGCTCAACAAGGGCGAGAAGATGTCGAAATCGCTCGGCAACGTCGTCGATCCGGTCAACCTGGTGAATCATTTCGGCCTCGACCCGATCCGCTACTTCTTCCTGCGCGAAGTCTCCTTCGGCCAGGACGGCAGCTACAGCGAGGAGGGGATCGCGACCCGCATCAACTCCGACCTCGCCAACGGCATCGGCAACCTCGCCAGCCGCTCGCTGTCGATGATCGTCAAGAATTGCGACGGCAAGGTGCCGGAGTGCGGCGCGCTTTCCGATGCCGACAGCGCGATGCTCGAATCCGTCGATGCGCTGCATGCGCTGACGCGCGAGGAGATGGGCAAGCAGCAGATCCACAAGGCGCTGGCGGCGATCATCGCCGTCGTGTCGGAGGCCGACCGCTACTTCGCCGGCGAGGCGCCCTGGGCGCTGAAGAAGACCGATCCGGTCCGCATGGGCACCGTGCTCTACGTGACGGCGGAAGTCGTGCGCCAGATCGCGATCCTGCTTCAGCCCTTCATGCCGAAATCCGGCCGCAAGCTGCTCGACCTCGTCGCGTCGCCCGTCGACAAGCGTGATTTTGCAGCACTTGGCGAGGCTGGTCGTCTCGTCAGCGGCACGCCGCTGGAAGCGCCGACGCCGGTCTTCCCGCGCTACGTCGCACCCGAGGCGTGACGCGGCAATGCTGATCGACACCCACTGCCATCTGGATTTTCCCGACTTCGAAGCGGAGCGCGACGATATCGTCGCGCGGGCGCACGCGGCCGGGGTGAAGCAGATGATCACCATTTCGACGCGGGTGAAGAAGTTTCCGACGATCCTGGCGATTGCCGAAAAATACCCGTCGGTCTTCTGTTCGGTCGGCACGCATCCGCACAATGCGGATGAGGAGCTGGATGTTACGGTCTCGGAACTGGTCGCGCTATCGAACCATCCGCGCGTCGTGGCGATCGGCGAGGCGGGCCTCGACTATTTTTACGACAATGCGCCGCGCGACGCCCAGCGGATCGGCCTCACCAACCACATCGCGGCCGCGCGCGAAACCGGCCTGCCGCTGGTCATTCACAGCCGCTCGGCGGATGAGGACATGGCGGCGATCCTGACCGAGGAAACGGGGAAGGGAGCCTTCCCCTTCCTGCTGCATTGCTTCTCCTCCGGTCCGGAGCTTGCGTGTATCGGCGTCGAACTCGGCGGCTATGTCTCCTTCTCCGGCATCCTGACCTTCCCGAAGTCGGAAGAGCTGCGCGAGATTGCGAAAACCGTGCCGCTGGAGCGCATGCTGGTCGAGACCGACGCGCCCTACCTTGCGCCAAAACCGTTCCGCGGCAAGCGCAACGAGCCGGCCTATGTGGCGCACACGGCTGCGGTGCTTGCCGAGACGGTCGGCGTCAGCGTCGAGGAGATCGCCCGCATCACCACGGAAAACGCCTTCCGCATCTTCTCGAAGATGCCGCGGGTGTAGGCGTGGCCACCGTCCGGCGCTTCACCATTCTCGGCTGCGGCTCATCACCCGGCGTGCCGCGCATTACCGGCGACTGGGGTGCCTGCGACCCGGCCAATCCGAAGAACCGCCGCACCCGCGCCGCCTTTCTCATCGAGCAGTTCGGACCGGACGGCACGACGACGGTCGTCATCGATACCGGCCCGGATTTCCGCGTTCAGATGATCGCCGCGGGCGTCCAGAACATCGACGCGGTACTGTTTTCCCATCCTCACGCCGACCATATTCACGGTATCGACGATATCCGCGGTTTCGTGCTGCACAATCACAAGCAGATCCCGATCTGGGCCGATGTGGCGACCATGGAGCGTATCCGCGAAGGGTTCGGCTACTGCCTGAAGACGCCGCCCGGCAGCATGTATCCGCCGATCGTGACGGAGAACCTGATCGAGCCGATGGACGCGCCGGTGACGATCAAAGGGGCAGGGGGATCCATTACCTTCCAACCCCTCCTCCAGGTGCACGGCTCGATCCATTCGCTGGGCTTCCGCATCGGCGACGTGGCCTATTGCAGCGATATCAGTGACTTCCCCGACGAGACGGTTCCGCGTCTTGCCGGCCTCGACATGCTGATCATCGACGCGCTGCAATACCGTTACCATTCGAGCCATCTGTCGCTCAGCCAGGCACTGGAATGGATCGACCGGTTGAAGCCGGCGCGCGCGATCCTGACGCATATGCACGTACCGCTCGACTACGACACCGTGCAAAAGGAAACGCCGGCCCATGTGGAGCCGGCGTATGATGGTCTGAGCTTCGAGATGACGCTGTAAGGCGATCAGGCGAAGTAAGGCGCCAGGTTCTTGCGGATGCGGTCCAGGACCGTATCGCCGGAAAGGTCCGGCACAAACGTCTTTCCGGTAATCTGTTCAAAGGCCTGGATGTAGACCTTCGACGTCTGCTCGACGAGATCGCGCGGGATTTCCGGGATCGGGTCCTTGTAGGGGTCGCAGCGCTCGGTAACCCAGGCGCGCACGAAATCCTTGTCAAAGCTCGCCGGGCGGCCGCCCTTGGCAAAGCTGTCCTCATAGCTGTCGGCGATCCAGTAGCGGCTGGAATCCGGCGTGTGGATCTCGTCGGCGAGCACGATGCGGCCGTCCTTGTCCGTGCCGAATTCGTATTTGGTGTCAACGAGAATCAGCCCGCGTTCGGCCGCCCGGGCCTGTCCGCGCGCAAAAAGCGACAGTGCATAACGCGATACGGTTTCCCATTGCTCGGCCGTCAGCAGGCCCTGGGCAAGGATTTCCTCGCCGGAGAGCGGCTCGTCATGACCGCCGTCGAACGCCTTGCTGGTGGGCGTGATGATCGGCTCGGGTAGTTTTTCGTTGTCCTTGAGGCCATCCGGCAGCGTGATGCCGTACATCTGGCGCTCACCCTTGCGGTACTTCGTCAGGATCGACGTGCTGGTCGTGCCGGCAAGATAGCCTCGCACGACGATCTCGACCGGCAGGATATCGAGCCGCGTGCCGATGACGACGTTCGGGTCCGGATAGGACAGAACATGGTTCGGGCAGATATCGGCGGTTTCCTCGAACCAGTAGCGCGCCGTCTGCGTCAGCACCTGACCCTTGAAGGGAATCGCGGTCAGGATGACATCGAAAGCACTCAGCCGATCCGTCGCGATGATGATACGGCTGCCATCCGGTAGGTCGTAATTCTCACGGACCTTGCCGTTGTAGCGGTTCGGCAGTTCCGGGATATGGGCGTCGGAGAGAATGCGCAACTCGCTCATCGGTGCAGGCTTTCGCTGTTGGTTCCGTCTGCCGTTTCGCTTAAGGCCGCGAGTGGTGCAGGGTCAAGGAAGAAACCCGATTTCCAGCACTTTCAGCGTTGCCGGCAGATCATTTAGTTCCATAATCTATCTTATGTGATCGTCGTTGCGGCCGTAAGAAAGCTGGAATGTCACTCTCCCCGGGCTTTGGTGACGTTGATTCCCCCGACAAAGATCGAAAGTCTGTGGGCAAGCTCCAGCGACACGTTGAACCCATGAACCGAACGCCACAGGATCAGTTGATCAAGGAACGGATGATCGGACGTAGGGAGACGACGCGTTGAGGATTCAAGCGATTGTTGCTGTCATCTGTCTCGCCATCGTGGGACTGACTCTCTCGGGCTGCGCCGGCCGCTCCTGCCGCGATTGGCCCGGGACATGCATCATTCAGTGATGCCAGATCCTGCGCGAGAGATTCATCACCGACGAAGAATATCTACCTTCTAAGCAGAATGTCGCAGGTTCAAGCACAACGTTAAGGGGCGGCTGATGCGGTGATTTTGCAGGTTGAACACCGCCCACCCTGTCTTCCCGGCGAAAACACACCCTAAGCATTTGAAAAGATTGGCGACCCCTGCAGGGCTCGAACCTGCGACATTCTGCTTAGAAGGCAGATGCTCTATCCAGCTGAGCTAAGGGGCCGGAACTGGCAAGGCCAGAAAAACCTCAGTGGGTCCAGGGTTGCGTGCGGCTGAAGCGGAAGTTGTCCGGATAGGCAACGCGCTTGCGGGTCGCTTCCTTGGGCTCGATCACGCGGTATTCGATGCCGTTGCGCGTGGCGTAGGCGACCGCCTCTTCGCTGGTTTCGAAGGTCAGCTTGACCTGCTGGTACATGTCGCCGGAGCTGGTATAGCCCATGATCGGGTCGATCGTCCGCGGCTTTTCGGCATCGAACTCCAGAACCCAGAGGTTGGTCTTGGCCTTGCCGGACTGCATGGCGGTCTTGGCGGGACGATAGATCTTCGCGGTCATCGAAGCGGCTCCAGAATTCTCGCATAAAGGCGCACCGTTGTGCCGGCGCGCGTCCGAGAATGCATAACCCAGATTCCGTAAAGGGGGAATGACCGGAAGAGCATTTGGCATCGAAACGCCCGCCGATGGTCGGAGTGGAGAGATTCGAACTCCCGACCCTCTGGTCCCAAACCAGATGCGCTACCAGACTGCGCTACACTCCGTCCGTCCCGGCGATGGGGAGATACACGCATCTGCCCTGAGCCGCAACAGCAAAAGGCAGCTTTCTGACGGTTGTTAGAGAGAAACTGCTTCCAAGCGGAAAGGCGTCGCGAATGCCCTACTTCGCCTTGCGCTGGGATTCGATGAGTTCGCTCTGCACGCGGTTGCCGGCGCGGATTCCGAGACGCTTCACGATGCCGCCGTTGAGTTCCAGCACGTAATCGATCGGCCCCTGCGAATCTATGATCGATTCGGAGAGCGGCTCGGCATTTTCCTTGATGGCGCGCACCTTGCCGTCCTTGGCGATGAACAGCATGTCGAGCGGCAGATAGGTGTTCTTCATCCACATGAAGACCTGGCGCGTCTCGCCGAAGGCGAAGAGCATGCCGTGGTCCGCGGCCATGTCGCGGCGGTTCATCAGCCCCTGCTCCCGCTGGCGCGGCGTCACGGCGAGTTCCACCGTAAAGGCGTGGCTCTTGCCATCCTTGGTTATGATCGCCAGTGGCTGCTTGTCGAAGGTCTCGGCCGCGAACGCCGCGGGGAGCAGGCACAAAAACAGTGCCAGCAGAGCGCCCGTCAGGCGCGCCAAACCAAAAGCGCGCACAGAACCTGCCATCAGTGTGCCATGTTGCCGGGAGCCGGATTGTCGGGGTGAATTTCGGCAGCCATCAGGCCCTTGTCACCGTCACCGAAGCGCACCAGAACCACCTGCCCCGGCCGCAGCTCGGTCAGACCGAATCGGCGCAGCGTCTCCATATGGATGAAGATGTCCTCGGTGCCCTCGCCCCGGGTCAGGAAGCCGAATCCCTTGGTGCGGTTGAACCATTTCACCAGCACGCGCTCCAGCCCGCTCGACGGCGTGACCTGCACATGCGTCTTGACCGGCGGCATCTGCGAGGGATGCACGGCCGTCGACTGGTCCATGGAAAGAATGCGGAAGGCCTGGTAGCCGCGGTCGCGCTTCTGGATCAGCGCCACGACGCGCGTGCCTTCCAGAACCGTCTGGTAGCCATCGCGCCGCAGGCAAGTGACATGCACCAGCACGTCCTGCATGCCGTTGTCCGGCACGATGAAGCCAAACCCCTTGGCGACGTCGAACCACTTGATGACGCCGGTGATCTCGATCAGATCGACAGCGTCATTGCTCTGGTCATCACGGCCCGTGATTTCCTTTGACGACACTCTGTCCACCATGACCTGCCAGCCTCTCGTTTACGCGTCACATGAGTTTACGGTTAACTGATTCTTGATAACCAGAATAACATTGTCCCGATGCGAATGCGCAAGCCCCTTTGAAAGTTTTGCCGGTCGCATTGGTAGGCCACGAGGCTTGCCTCAGGCTGACAAAACCCTAATCTTCCGGGCGATTCCACATTCTAAGGATATTCCAATGCGTTATCTCCATACGATGGTCCGCGTAAAAGACGTCGATCAGTCCCTGCATTTCTACTGCACCCTGTTCGGCCTCGTGGAAGTGCGCCGCTATGAGAATGAAAAGGGCCGGTTCACCCTGATCTTCCTGGCCGCGCCCGAGGATGCCGATGCGGCGCGGGCAAACGCCGCCCCCTGCCTCGAACTCACCTACAACTGGGACACCGAGGACTATGCAGGCGGACGCAATTTCGGCCACCTCGCCTACGAGGTCGACGATATCTATGCGATCTGCCAGAAGCTGATGGACAACGGCATCACGATCAACCGCCCGCCCCGCGACGGCCACATGGCCTTCGTGCGCTCGCCGGACGGCATTTCCATCGAAATCCTGCAGAAGGGCGACAATCTGGCCCCCGCCGAGCCCTGGGCCTCGATGGGCAATACCGGCGCCTGGTAAGCCCGAACGGGACGCAAGCTCCGGGCAAAGCTTGCGTCCTATTGTATGACGAGACCATTGTTTCGCCGTATTTGACCGGGACTTTCTTGCCGTTCCGGTCGATCGCCAGTGAGAGGGGTGCTTTGGCCGATTGCGAGCCGGATACCTTCTGTTCTGCGTTTTTACGGCTTCACACGTTCGGCCTTTACACACCCGGCCGAAACGCTAACATCGCGGCAACCGCAGCCTGGCCCACCCGGCTTTTCTCGATTGCGGTTGCGACTGTTTGAAGACATGGCCCGATCGGCGGCAAGACCGAGGGCACGAACGTCGAATGCGGGGGAAAGCCTTTGCACGATTTGCAGGGAAAGTGGTCAGGCCTGAAGGCGCTGCGGTATGGATTGCTGCTGGCCGTTTCGGTTGCCACGCTTTCGGGCTGCGTTTCCGCGGCTTCCACGGATATGCGCGCCGATAACAAGGCCGCGCAGGAAAGCGAAGATTCCGTCGCCGAAGGCAGCACGGAAGAGACCACCACGCCGGTCGTTACCGCTGGTGCGGCTGGCGGGACGGCGCAGGATGCATCCGTCACGGCCGATGCCGGAACGACAGGGCAGCAGACAACGGGCGAAGCCGGCAGCGACATGGCAGGCCTCGTCATGCAGCCGACGTCGCTCAATGCCGGCAAGGTCAGCATCTATTCCAATGGCAACCAGGCGACGCCTACAAGCAACGCCTATGCGACGCAAACGTCCGGCACGAGTGGCGCCGTCAACAGCCTCTATGCCAATTCGGGTGCGGCGCAGACTACCGATCAATCCGGGCGATTGCCGGTAGAAGACATGCCGACGGTCGATTCGACGACACAGCAGCCGGTCGCCACCCTCGGTGATGAAAAGGCCGAAGTCGTGCTGCCGGAAACCGTGCCGATCCCGAAGACGGCGCGTACGGCGCTCGTCGCTGAAGCTGCGAGCGGCAATGCGGCAGACCTCGCGCTTGCAGCCCCGGCGGACGATGGCGCTGTCGCCGCCCTGCCGGAAGCGGAGACGCAGACCAAGGACCAGCCGCGCAAGACCGTGACGCTCGCCTCCCTGTTTGCCAACAAGCGTGAAGCCAAGGAGCAGTTCGACGGCGAACGTTTCGCCGTGCAGCCGCGCCGCGTGATCAGCCGCGACAGCGCGAACGCCACGCAGAAGGCCTCGCTCGGCACGCTTCCGGGCGTTACCACCGCCCATGCCTTATTCTCGACGGATCACTCGGAATCCGAAGAGGTCGAGGATGACGCACCGCAGTTCAAGGAAGTGGCCTCGCTTGCCGGCCTTGCGCGCCTCGCGCCGAATGGCCTGTGGCTGCAGACCGAAAAGGTACAGACCGGCTGTTTCAAGCCGGAACTGCTGCAGGTGCTGAAGACGATCGAAAAGCATTACGACAAGCCGATCATCGTCACCTCCGGCCTGCGCGACCTGAAGCGCAACCGGGCCAAGCAGTCGCTGCACACCCGGTGCGAGGCGGCGGATATCCAGATCGCCGGCGTCAGCAAGTGGGAGCTCGCGGAATATCTGCGCACCATGCCCGGACGTGGCGGCGTCGGCACTTATTGCCATACCGAATCCGTGCATATCGACATCGGCACGGAACGCGACTGGAATTGGCGCTGCCGCCGGCGCAAATAGATTTTGCGGCCTAAGCGCCTGCAATATCTGCGTTTACACCCATTCAAGGCCGCCCTCCGGGCGGCTTTTCATTTTTTTGTCACAACGGCTTTTTCCCGCTTGCGGAAGGCAAAACCTCCTTCTATAAGACGCCCACCGCACGCGCCCTTCGTCTATCGGTTAGGACGTCAGATTTTCATTCTGAAAAGAGGGGTTCGACTCC